>PLBE01000214.1 GCA_003134435.1 Acidobacteriaceae bacterium | reverse complement strand
TGTTAGCCTCATACGGAGTCCGATGCTGCATCACGGGCCTCTCGCTCGGGCAACTACTAAATGCGAGTCATATTGTGCCATGGACGGTTGACGTGAGAAATCGAACGAATCCGCGGAATGGACTGTGCTTGAACGCCATTCATGACCGAGCGTTTGATTGTGGGCTGCTTACGATTACGACCGATTTGCGCGTTGAAGTTTCGCCGAAGGCGAGAGGAGTTGGAGCAGACAAGGCATCAGAAGATTTTCTGTGGAGGTTTAATGGTGTCGCCATTTCGGCCCCGCGCCGTTTTGCTCCAGATGCCGACTTCCTGCGATACCACCACGATCATGTGTTTCTCAAGCGATAAATGGCAAAATAGTGAGGCCTCGCATTCGTCGCACAGGCGTCCCGTGTTGGCGGGCAGCCGTTTGTGGCAATAGTCGCAAGTTTCGGAGTTTGGCACTAAGGATCGCTCCTCTCGGCAGATGACTGAAACTATCGGATTTGTCCGCTGCGTTGCCTACGTCGAACTCGCGTTCACTGCCCGATACTGTTCGCTGACATAGCCCCAGTTCACGACGTTATAGAACGCAGTTACGTACTCGGCTCTCCGGTTCTGATACTTCAGGTAGTAGGCGTGCTCCCATAGATCGATTCCCATCACCGGAACGCGGCCTGTCAACATTGGGCTGTCTTGATTCGGCGTGGATTCAATCAACAGTTGCCCGTCCTTCGCCTGGTTCAACCAAATCCATCCACTTCCGAACAGGCCAGTGGCAGCGACCGTGAACTGATCCTGGAACGCCGCAAAACTGCCGAACCGCTTGCTGATGTCGGCTGCGAGTCGGCCCTTGGGCTCCTTGGTCGAAGACTTGCCGAGCCGAGGCCACCAGAAACTGTGATTGGCGTGGCCTCCGCCCTGATTCTTGACGGCGGTTCGGATGTTCTCGGGTACGGCGTTTAGATTCGCCAAGAGATCTTCCACGCTCCCCTTTTGCAGTTCAGGGTGATCCTTCACGGCTGCATTCAGCTTGTCGACATACGCTAAGTGATGTTTATCGTGATGAAGTTCCATAGTTCGTGCATCGATGAAGGGCTCCAAAGCGTCCATGGCATATGGAAGTGGTGGCAGTTTGAAATACCCTGATGTGCTCGCTGAAGGTGGAGTTTGCTGCGCTGAAGCAAGTCGGACCGGTAACGATTCAGCACAAAATGCCCCCGCGCTGATCGCAATGGTTTTCAAAACGTTACGTCGATTCATGATTGTCCTTTCTTATGCGTATGTTTGCGACCACTCCTATGACAACTCGGAATGTTCGCTCTGATAGTCAAGCCACTTTCGATCCTTCGGCTTCAACTAAGCGACGGCGCGATACGGATAGTTGTTGTGTCCTGCGCTTCTTCCACCAGATGTAGATACCAGTGACGGAAAGCATGGTAAGCACAAGACCGAAAAATGCCACCAGAATGCGGTAAGGCAGGAAGTCGCGGATGTCACCGTAATGCAGGCCCCAAAGCCAGGTGCTAACGGTGTTGCCGGCGTGTTGGCCCGAGGGTAGAAAAACCTGGCGCATGGCGCCGGTGTTGCCGTCGATCCAGACGCCGGTATCCCAGCCATGGCCGCGAATGTCGTTGCTGGCGCGAACGTCGTAGGTGTACACGCCAAATTCGGGGATATAGGCCATGCCATAAGGGCGGGTGATAGAGAAGCCATGGTGTGCCGCCAGTTCTGCCGTCAGGCGCTCCCCGGCGGCCTCAGCCTCGCGCCAGTTCAGCTTGGGGTGATCGAGGGGCTGCGGAAGCGTAGCCGACGCGAATTGTTCTTCGTCGGTCTGATAATCGAACACGGTCTTTGTGACGCGTTCATAGACAGGCCGCAAAGATAGCATGACGCTGGACCATGCAAAGACGAACAGCAGCGCCCAGAACCACAAACCCCCGGCCCGGTGCAGATCAAAATTGACGCGGAAAGCATTGGCGCTCCACTTGACGTTCCAGGCATATTTCCAACGACTCCAGAATCCTCCTTTGCCGCGAGGGAGGGTGAGGTAGAAACCCACAAAGCAGTCGAGCGTCCAGACCAGAGCGACGATGCCTAGAATGAGTGCCCCGGTGTTGCCCATTGCGATCGCGGTGTGCAGTTGGTAAATAAAAGGCATGAATTGCAACCGCCAGCTCGCGTTGCTGTCACAGCAGCGGCCGAGTTCTTCTCCCGTGTAGGGATTAAGGAAGATGTGCTCCGCATCGAGCGGATAGGGCTTGCCGGTAGAATCGTTGCGCGGACGCATCGCGATGACCGTCTGATCGGATTCAATGGAAAAATATCCAGGAAAGGCGTGGGGCATATAGGCTTCGGCGCGTTCCGCCAGGGTCGCGAGATCCAGTGCCTTTTGGCCGGGCTTGGCGTCGGCATGGAATTGCGGATTCAGGAGTCGATCGATCTTGGCTCGAAAAGCCAGCAGAGTACCCGTCAAGCCCACAAGAATGAGAAACGCGGCCATCAGCAGGCCAGTCCAGCGGTGCAGCCAAACGAAGTAACGATGAATCATTGGCGAACACTCCTTGTGCGTGTCGGTCAGAACTTAATTTGCAGCCGGGGCAGAAGCGTAAACGGCGCCCCCGGCAGCGCTTGAAACGGGCTGACGTTGGAGAAGTAGCGTCGGTTCAACAGATTGTTGACGTTGATCTGCGCGCTGATGTGGGCTTTACCAATTGTCCGATCAAAGCCCGTCATCAGGTTGAAGACGAAGAAATTTGGAATGCGGTCGCCCAGATAATAGGCGAATCCTGTGTTTGGATCGGCGTTATACTCCCACGCCACTTCGCTCGATCGTGTCTGCATGCCGACGCCGAGTTTGAATCCGCGCAAGGAATGTAGCGTCGGTTCCCAGACTCCCCATAAGCTGCCGACATTGTGCGGCACACTGCCTAACTTCAGTCCGGCTAAACTGGGTATCCCCAGTGTGGGATCTTCCGGGTCGCTGGTTACAACGGCGTCAATATAGCTGTACCCACCGATCACGCGCACATCACGTGACACCTGACCGGATAGATCGAATTCCACGCCCTGACTGCGCACCGTGCCGATGGCGATGCTGGCTGCCGGATTCTGCGGATCGGCGGCGGGTACGTTGTGCTTGATGATGCGATAGACCGCCGTAGAAGCGGTCAGACGGCGGTTCAGCCACTCTGTCTTTGCTCCGAGCTCGACCTGCGCGGCGGACTGAGGAGGCAGGAATTGACCGTTTGGGTTGAGTTGACCCAGAGCCGACGCACCGTAGTTGGATGTGTACGAAGTGTAGAGACTCAAGTGCTCGTGTGCTCTCCATAGAACTCCGGCCCTAGGTGTCACGGGTCGGTCATGCACGCTCGTGCTAGCGACGTAGGAGCCAGAATAATTCTCAAACTCTTCTGCCCAGTTCAGGCGCACTCCACCCAACACGACAATGTGACCCGGTAGCTCCGCTACGTCCTGGATGTAAGCTCCGTATTCGTTCCAGCCCTGGGTGTTGTAACCCTTCCCGGCGGGATCGGGCGGGGCGTACGGCTGGTTGTAGATGGGGTTGAAGATATTGATCGACTGCGGGAATGCTGTGTTGTAGTCGTAGGCCCCGGACTCCGAGTAGTAGTCAAAGCCAATCAGAAAAGTGTTTTTGATGCCCTTTAACGAAAACTTTCCCGGCAAGTCGGCCACGGCCTGGTTGGTGCGGTGATGAAAATAATCTTCCGTAAAAGCGATGCGTGGCAGGTCGCCGCTTAAATCTGCGTCGCCGGCATAGACTTCATCCACCGGCGTCGCGCCGCCGATCTTCTCGATCCGGTACTGCAGTCGCAGAGGCCAGTCCTTGGCGAGTTGCAAGGTGAGAGTTGGCTTCAGACTGAACTGTGCGATTGGTGTGACATTGAGGCCAGGATCGGCGAAATTGCTGCTGCGCTTAACCGGAGCGATCCAAGTGTGCGTGGCCGCCTTGGTGGCAGTTCCATCGGTGATGAATGGAATCCCGTTGTCGAGCACATCGGAACCCATCTCATAGGCGCCTTGCAGCGTGAAATTCACGAAGTTGTTCGGCCGCCAACTGAACGACGGGTAGACATTGAACGAGTGGACGTAAACAAACTCGCGGAAGGAATTGGCGTCGGTACCGTCGAAGACAAAACGAAAAAGCAGCTTGTCCTCTACGAGCGGCTGGTTCAAATCGGCAGTTGTGCGGAAGAACTGGTGATTGCCGACCTGCTGCTCAATGTCGGTGAAGCGCTCTGGATGAGGCTTCTTGGTAACAACATTCACCAGTCCGCCCGGCTCTGCCTGGCCGTACAGGACCGATGCTGGCCCCTTCACCACCTCGATCTGATCGACATTTGCCATATCCTGCGGAAAGCCGCCGGCGCTGTATTCATCCAACTTAATTCCATCCTGATAGAGCACTGAGAGAGCATCGAATCCTCGAATCGAGAAGCTGTCCCCGGTTCCATAGTCGTCGTTTGTGGACGACACGCCGCTCACGTTCACCAAAGCATTCACGAGGCTCACGGTTTGCTGGTCTGCCAGAACCTGCTGCGGAATCACCTGTACCGCGACGGGAGTTTCCATAAGCGGCAACTCAACTTTTGTACCTGCCTGAGCCTCAGTAGCAACGTAGCCGCCAGCCGCAGAGACATTCACTGATTCACGGACCGAAGCCACGCGCATGGCGATACGAATTGGTGGGGTCGCCGAAGTGGCAGATACGACGACATCTTTTCGCGTGATCTCGAAATTCTTGCTCTCTGCTTCCAGCACATAATTTCCAGGCACAATCCCAGAGACTGAGAAATGCCCATCGGCGTCCGAAGCTGTGGAAGCTCGAACGCGGCCCGCAGAGTCGCGTAACGTGATATGAGCGCCAACGAGTGCTCCGCCGGTTGAGTCCTCGACATTCCCGCTTACTGTTACACCCGGAGTTCGTTGTGGTTGTGCTGCCGCCGATTGACCTGCAACCATGAGCCCCGCAAATACTAGTACTGCCAAACGTATCCCCAGTTGAGACATATCCCGCCCCTTTTCTGCGAAATCTTAACGTTCAGGAATTCAACGCAAAGGAACGTCGGCAGTTAGCTCACTGCGCGCAGGACGCTCCACGTATGTCGAGGTGTGCTGTTAGAGAGTGGGAAGAAGCAATGGCGGACTGCGGCCGGGCTGAAGGCCGCTTCGGTACGAGTACCAAATGAAATAGTTGGCAATGTGGAGAAAGGTGTTGATTGGAAGATGAAAAGCAACGGACCTTGGTGTGAGCGTTTGCACAACACCAGTGGTCACTAACAGACTAGACCGATAGGGGCATCCCGAGACGGCACGAACGGCTGGCTCTGATTCGTTAGAGCTTTGCGCGCCGGACATATGTGACATGCAGTGGTGCTTGCCGTTTCGACGACAGCACAGCGGCACCGAGGCGGACTCCCACGCCGTCGTTAGGGGCGCAAGCGTCACGCCACAGAGCACAGCGATCAACGAATTCGCAACCAGTCGCCTGAACATGATGTCAGTCTTAGTGCTGGTGAACCATTTCTTGCGTTTGCTCTCCGATTTTCACTTCCGTCGCATGCAGCATGTCGCCCATCGGCTTCGCGCGGATAACGACACGATCTCCGACTTTTAGGTCCTGCTGCGTCACCGAAGACGTCCCCTTAACAAACTTTGTAGATGTGGCAATCATTACAGTTGTGGTTTCGCCGCTTGGGGTCTTCACCGTGATCGACCCTGTATCGATCTTGATGACTGTACCCATGACGTGCTGCTCGTTTCCATGAGCAAATACGAGCGTTGCAAAAAGCAGAATCGTACTTGCAACCAGAACTGTCTTGGCTCAGCGTGAA
>PLBE01000010.1 GCA_003134435.1 Acidobacteriaceae bacterium | reverse complement strand
TTCGAGCTTTGGCTTTGCTTCCATTCGCATACTTGAGCGACCGAAGCCACTGCTCGACAGCGACTGCCTTGACCTCAGTGACGCGATAGCTTCCCCAACGAGGTAGAATCCACTTGTTGAAATAGCCCTCATAGGTGACCTGCGTCTTCCGTGTTTTGCTGCAATTCGCCCCCAGCTCCTTTTCCCGGTAGTGTTCGATGAGCGTTTGAACACTGATCGGGGTCAGGCTGGTGCGCGGATTCTCAGCGTTGATGTCTGCCCGAAGTGCGGCGACAGCCTTTTGCGCCGACGCCTCGTTCGGGTACTGTTCGACCGAACCAACGATCAGACAGCGTCNNTTAGGGACGGTACGGATAGCTGCCTAACTTTAACCGCAAGTCGACCCACGCGTCGAGATCTGACGTGCGGAATCGCCACAATTTTCCGATTCGCATCGCGCGTATCTCGCCTTTGCGAGCGAGACGCTGAAGCGTCTTCGGATGAATTTGAAGCAGCGCTGCTGCTTCGCGTGAATCGAGGAATCTCTCGAAGTGAGGGATAGGCTGGCTGACTGCTGTCGCTTCATGCATCTCGCTCATATGACCCCGCAGTAGAGAGTCGAGACGTGGCTGGAATCAAAGACTCGTACGAGAGCCAATGTTGGTGATCGGCTCCATTCGATCGACTTCGAACTCCTTCACTACTCGGCTGGCGTTAGTTTTCGCGTCATGGACGGACGAGAACATTATTCGTATAGAAACCGTACACGACGTATTTGTTGCTTCGTTGCGAAGAATCTTTTTGTTCTTTTTGACTTCGTGAAAACCCCTCAACAACTGCATAAAGTGCCTAAAGCGCCTAGAAGTGCTTTTAGGTACGTTTGGGGAATCCACGGGAACATAGCAGTGACGGTACCCAACCGGCGGATTTCTCCGCCAGGGCGGTTCCGGCGATCCACGCGAGATTTTCCGCTCTATATATCAAAGGAACCTGCGGGAGGGAAAACATATCGAAAATATTTCGAACACAGCTGCCGCAAAGCTAGAACCGATCCCCACATCGAACAGCATAGCCGGGGTGCGGCTTGCGTCAAGGCTCACGACCGCTTCGCGGCGCACAGAACGCGGCCTTGACACAAGCCTTACCCCCGGCTCGTTTCTCCGCCATGTGGGGAATGTGCAAGTGGGGCGCTACGCGAGACCTCAAAGTCCAAGACCGAGACCGGGGCCACCGAGCTCACGGTCGACGCCGACATGGGGAGTCCTTTCGGGTTCCGCTGTGTGAGTTGGAACGGAAGATTGCTGCTCCCCGATCTGCTGCCCAGCTTGCCGATTCACCCCAGTCACTAGGTCAACGCCGTGCCCCTTTTCCACGATGTGTGCGGATAGCTGTTTTCGAGCCAGCTCGATGGCGGATTGCCGCATCGTCGATACACCGACTGACTCACGAAGCTGATCGCGGTCGCTGGTGACGACAGCGATCTCTGTCCGACCCCGGCTGGCAGCCACGTAGAACAATTCTTTCTTCATAGCGTCTGCCGAGATGATGACAGTGTCGACCGTCTTGCCCTGGCTTCTGTGGGCGGTGACCGCATAACCATGCGTGAATTCGTGATAGTTCGCAGGAAGTGTTCTTCCGTCTTCGAGATGAATGACCCCGCCATCAAGGGACTTCACTCTTACCAGCTCTCCGTTAGTCGCCCTGAATTCCGACCCACGACGGTTTGCCGTGAGCATGAGGCTGTCGCCAGGGGCAACCTCAATGGGTTGGCGTTCATAAACGGAGAATGCCCGCGTTTGCTTTGGCGAGATGTTCACCTCGTCTCCGGTTTCTTTTCGAGCAACCAGAGAATCCGGTCCAACGTGCACCACTTCCAGCGACCCATGTCGTTTTGCTAGGTTCGTGTCCCTGTGGAACTGCAGAATCAGACCTTCTTGGTAGTTCGACGGCTCCTGTTTCTGGGCTGCTGTCCACTGGAGCGATACGTACCGATCAAAAGAATGGCCGACTCCCAGTTCGCCGTGTTCTTTCCGATCCTGGCGAATCGCGTCGGTGAGTTGGGAAATCTCAGCATGACTGCCCGCAACTACCAGCGTATCCCGTCTTTCCGCTCGGCACTCACGATGCAGCTCCGCCACAATTTGGCCTCGGTCGAAGATGGATACCTCGCGAATGGCGCCGAGCTTTTCCAATTGTGCGAACCCTTCCTCGGGTGAATGCCTCATCGTCTTTACGGCTTCACGATAGAGAGAGTTCGTCTGCCGCTGTACTTCAGTAAGAGAAACACTCTTCAGGTCAGACTCCCGCTCCAAAATACGCAACGCATCCGAGGCCTCGACGCTGGGAATTTGCCGAGTGTCACCGGAAAATACAATTCTGGCTCCCTGATCTTCGCCGAGGTGAAGCGAGCTTTGCATCTGCCGGCCAGAAACCATACCTGCTTCATCAACAATCAAGACCCTGCTGCGCAGCGTCCCCTGTGGCTCCTGACTCTCCAGAAGTCGAGAGACGGTCATCGCATCTCGGAAGCCGACCTTTTCCAGTTCGTCCACGGCACTCCGGGTAGGAGCCACCGCCAGAACCTCGTGTCCGGCTTCTCTGAGACCACGGTCAATTTCACGGAGCGTAGCAGTCTTGCCAGTACCGGCAGCCCCCCGAACGTTGATCGCCAGATCACGAGAGCCGAGCACTGCCTCGACAGCGTGCCTTTGTTCGGGACGCAGCTTGTCCGAAGGCTCAAAGTCACAGCCTTTGCCGAGGCGGTCGTAGCGGTCTGTCCCTCGGTTAACTACCCCGATCATGTCGCGCTCGCGTTGGAGGGTCGCGTGTGTCGCAATTTCATCCCCGGAAGAGATGAGAATCCCTTTCGCACGTTCAAGGGAGAGTGAGCCCTGAAGGTCGCTGAGTTCGACGTTACCGCGCCCGTGACGAAGCGCCTCGGTCAGAACCTCATGTTCTCTGACAACTGAAAGACGCTCGAAAATGTGCTCCTGGGAGTATGCGAGCGACGTCTCGTGCATGCCGCGATTGATTTGAGGTGAGTAGGTGTTTGTCTGAACTTCGTTCAAAACCTCACGAAGCATTTGCCTTTGATGCGGCGTCAGCCGATCTTGCTGAAGGTCGCGGACTCGTTCAGTCGATATCTCCTGAAGCTTGTCGGCCCGCGTTTCCCGGACCAGTACCGCGACCTCGTTGTCCGTTGGCGCACGGCCACGTGAATTGGTGAATTCCTGAATGGCCGCATCCCGCTGGGCACTGCGTTGGCTGAACTTGTCGAGGAGGCCCTGCGAGAATCCTGCGATCTCGAATCCCTTGTCACGACCACGAACATCGTGACAATTTTCAATCTCGTAGCCAAGGGCGCGTACTTCGCGAGCCAGGGCATTGCGATAGACCTCGGTCAGGTAGCTGCGACGCTCGTACAGACCGGAAGCCTGCAGCGCCTTCCAACGCCCTTCAGTGCCATCGTAGGTCAGATTTGCAGCGACGGCATGAGTGTGGAGCTGAGGATCTAGCTGACGACTCGTGTCGTGAGTGTAGGAAGCTACGATCCAGTTTCCGGTGGCTCGATTTTCGTTTAGGCCGGCGAGACGAACCCTAGTGGCCGAGTATTTTTCTGCTTCCTCCATGGCCTCGCGCACGGCGGTTGCGTGTGCAGCGACCAGTCTGTCATCACCTCCAACAATGGCCATGACGGAGACGGACTTCGGCGCGGAAAATGTCATGTCATAAAGAGAACGTGCCTTACTTTGCTCCTCACCATTGCTGGCAATGCGATCTGCCCCGTGACGTTGCCGGAGGAATTCTCCCGTTTGCGGGTCGAGACCCTGACGCACTGCCTCGAAGTCTTCGGAGGCAACCGCTCCTCTCAGTCCAAGCAGCTCAGCTCCCCGTCCGTGCCACTGACCTTCGACGGTCCGATTCTGCTCGTAGTAGTCGCTCTGTTGAAGGTGGCGCTTCGCATAACCCTCTCCGCCCGTCATCGCACGAATCGTTAGCACGGCGCTACGCTAACTCTGTTCGAAATTAGAGATCAACCAATGGCGACAGACGACAGGTGAGTCAAGTGAGTTCGAAAGTGGGTGGGCTTGGCTGACCGACAATTTGTGCTCCGAGAAATCTGTGTCAGTCAGCCGCGTGTTGTAAGCTCGCAACGAGCGGGGGCACCTATGCAAAAACCAGCGAGGCTGAAGACAAAGTGTGGTGCCGGGAGGGCGATTTTATTTCCGCGCCGAAACCGGGACTGCGTTACCAACAAGTTGCAGTGTTTTCTGTAACTTGAGCCTAGTTGTCCGCCTACTAGAAACATTCTGACATTCATTCCGCTGTTCCGCTGCTTGTCTGCTAGAAAATGCTAGAACACTTCTTTCCCTTCTAGCCAAACCTTATCAGATGCAGGAGTGAAGTATAGCGGTCCAATCCCGTTGCGACACCAGTGAAGCGTTTTGAGTTTTCGACCTTCTTCGTGGTTAGGGTTGCACGCCAAGTCTTCACTCCTGCACAGGTAATATACGATGGGAAGATTTGAACCATCGACCTTTGGGTTATGAGCCCAAAACGATTAGTAATTACAACAACTTACAAGACGCGGGTGGCAACCTAAAAGGCTTGTAAGGAACGACAGAGATTCCTTATTGGACAGTTAAAGGACAGGCGCCGTATCAGTGCTGGTTTTCGCCGATGCGCAGTCTTGCCGAGCTAAAACGGGGCAATTTGTTATCGACGGAAAGAACAACCCCGATCAGCGGACACAGTCGGTTTCCACGTGGCCATCACCGGGCGGCGAAAACAAATGTCCCCGCACCCTTGAACACCATTTGGTGCTTCGACTTCACGCACGATCCAGGGTTATTTCTGACAGGTGTCACTGACCATGGTCAAATGGGTAACCGTCATATGACCGCGCTCGGCGGTGTGTTTATCCATGCCGTACTCTTTCATCTCCTCTTTCGCGTCTTCCTTCATCCCGTGGGCTGTGGCATTTGCCACTACGCCGGTAATCTTGACCGTATGCCCGACATGTTCGTCTAGTTTGACGCTGTCGCTCTTGATCTCCCAGGTACCGCCGTCTTTGGCGGTGAAATTGTATTCATTGGCATTTTCGCCTTTCTGAAGACAGCCGGTGAGCGTCCGTGTTTTCTTGTGGGTGGTTTTTGTGGTGTCCTGCGCCGTGGCCAGTCCGGCCGCGCCCGCAAACATAAACAACGCAATAAGCCCAGTCACGATCTTGAGATTCATCATTGGCCTCCAGAGTTGAGAACTTGCCTCACAGGCGGGATGTTACGACTTGCGCACGGCGCGCGACTGGTCAAACTTGGACACTCTTGAAAGGAGGCTGACATCACCGTAGACTGCCAGGGAATTCGATCGATTGCTCCCGGAGCACGAAGGCGAATACCCCCTGAAAGGGCCCGCTGTATTGCATGAATCCCATTTCGGCGGCTAGCTGCAATCTATCGTATAACCGTGGCCTTCTGGACTAACGCCTTGATCCGAGCAGTTGTGCACTTCAGTACAGGTGAACTCACGGCCCTGTGGTTAAATCAAACATAGGGAATCGGAAAGAACACGTAGAAGTCGTCAGAGTTGGCGAAACTCAATCGTGTTGGTTCCAAAGTGATGAAGCTTTGGCTGCGAATTCTCGGCGGTGCGTACATTGTAGTGGGTGGCCTAAACTCTTCCATATTCTTGTTCATTCTGGGAGTGTACGGCGGAAAATGGGGAATCGAGGCGATCGGAGTTGAGGAATATGTTCCCGTAATCGGGCATTTTGGGGGATGGGTCATTTACGTGCTCCTCGGGTTTTCGGGGGGCGGCATGCTTGCGGGTGTAGGCCTTCTCAAGCTGTCAGCTTGGTCCGGGAAGCTCGCACTGCTTCTGTCTCTGGCCAATCTTTTTATCGTTCCGTTCGGGACAATCATCGGACTGTCGACGATTCTGACTCTGCTTTCCAAGCAAGGCCGAGCGTTTCTGCTTCCTGCAGCTTGGAAACCACCGAACTCGGACGGAAGGTACAAACGAAGATCTGTAATCTTATAGCCTGTCTTTGAGATACGAACGGCCGGCGCCGATTTGCCAGTGTGAAGTCCTCAGACCGCAACTCCATTTGTTGCGAAGACATTCGCGCGTCTCACAAGCTCTTCGTAGCACATGGAGGAGGTAAGCAAGCAGTCCTATCCGATCTACCGAGGGAGTGGGCGATTTTGATCAGCTTTCTGGCTGCACGTGGTCCGATAATCGAACTGTGAGGAACGAAAGGGCAGCGATAGCGACGCCGATCTACAAGCCGTTCGCAGTGTCCGTCTCACTGAAGGAAATGGCCACATGCATCGCCGGCTCAAAATGTGCTGCGCATTGATGCCACCATTGGCTTTGAGGCTGATACAGAGCCCTGCAATCCTCATAGTGACCATCATTCTGCTCGGGTCGACCACACTCTCTCAATCGGATTCTGGGCGCCCGGGATTGTCGGCGAACGAGCTGGCACGGAAGGTAGTGACCAACGAACTGAAATTCCAAAATGAAGAGCTCGGTCACTGGATGTACCAACTCGAAAAAGAAGAATCCGGGAGGAAACAGGCTCAGGTAATTGTTGAAACAAAAGTTGGATCTCTCAGCCGGCTGCTGTCGATTGAAGGCCGCCCGCTTAACGCTAGACAGCAACTGAAAGAAGACCAGCGCATTCAGAAGCTGGTGAGCAACCCAGCTGAGCAACGGAAATTGCAGCAGGCGAGCAGCAAGAAAGCAGAACAAGGAGAGCGACTGTTCAAGATTCTGGCTGATGTTTTCTTATTCGACTACGCAAGCCGTGAGGGAGATCTCGTACAGCTAACCTTCAGACCAAGTCCGACTTTCCAACCGCCTTCTATGGAAGCCCGCGTTTTCCAGCATATGCAAGGTGAGATGACCGTCGATACTAAACAAGGAAGACTGGCCGCGATTAAGGGGCATCTCGTGGAAGATGTGAAATTCGGAGGTGGACTGCTAGGGCACTTAGACAAGGGGGGCCGCTTTGAAGTCAGGCAGACAGAAGTCGCACCAGGTCAATGGGAAATGACTGCCCTGCTTGTGGACATGAAAGGGAAAGTTCTCCTTTTCAAGTCGGTCGATGTGCAGCAGGTCGAAAGCCACAGTGATTTTCACCGAGTGCCTAATGACCTGACACTCGCGGAGGCGGCGAGCATACTCAACGGCCAAACCGTAACAGCGGATAATCGCTAAGGCAAGGCAAAGAAGTGCTGCCAAATTGCGCATCCGTCAGTGTCACTCTCAAGCAGACCCTTTAGGTTCCTGTCGGCTCCTCACTTTGTAGACGATCGCATGCGCGCCCCGCCAACCGTCAGCGCAATCCCGCCTGCGATCAGGTCAACGCTGATGATTGGTGACACACGCTCACTCTGGGTAGTCTCCACGCCGATGTTCACATCTCCGGCTTTAATTCCATGCTTTTCGGTATGGGGAATCGGCACGAGCAGGGATGCGATACCGAGCACAACCAAAATCAGGCCTGCAAATAGCATGATTTTCATAAATGGCTCCGGCGACAATTGCAGCACACAACGCGCACTTCTGTAAGAGCGAGGCTCAACCTGTTTCGTTGTTCTTGCTTCATTTTTCGAGCTTAAAGTGATCCGGCGCGTCCTCGATGAGCTGTGGTCGTCCCTTTAGGTGTTCCAGTTGTCGCATTCGTTCTTGATCGCCTAACGCCTCGTCGGCGCGTTGGGGTATTCGATCCACCAAACCCATGCGAATTTCAATGGGGCATACGCATTCCGCCGAACACGTAGAAAAGCACCAGAATGATCAGGACCAGCCCAAAGATTCCGACGCCTCCGCCTGTCCCCCACCTCTGATATCCGTAATAGCCACCACCGCCGCCGAACGCGAGCAGCAGGATAATAATCAGCAGGATCATTAACATGGAAATCTCCTTTCAGCTCCGGACTGGGTTCGATCTCTCACCCCGGTTAGTGGTGCAAGCATCAAATCGGCGATGGCCTGTCGCTGGACTACCTCGTTGCGACTGGCCATCGCCCTGCTACCGCCCTTCGCTAATCCCAATAGGGCTTGGCCCCGTAATACTTGAAGACTTGGGTGCCCCAGACGCGATCAGCCATATTCGGCCAGTGATCCTTGTCGAAGCCGGGTGCGCGTTTGAGCAATTCCTTGTCGACGTTCAGGATGAATCTCTTTTCAACCTTGTCGACGGTGAGAGCACTCCAGGGAATGGCAAATAACTTATCACCCATGCCCAGGAAGCCTCCGAAAGAGAGAACGGCGTAAGCGATACGGCCCGTATCCAGATCGATCATCAAATGCTCAATTTTTCCGAGATCTTCTTTTTGAAGATTCACGACCTTATCGCCCGTAAGAGTGTCTGCCGCCAAAACTCTTGTTTCGCGCGCCAGATCGATTTCTGCGATGGTTGCCATAATGTCTCCTTTTTGTTCGCTTAGGAATTGGATGAACTACGAAAATGATTCACTCTGCAAATGCTGAGGGCGTGCCCAGTTATGGGCGAGCCAACCGTTGGGATGTTGTTTTGTGCCTGGCCATGGCTACTGACGTTCCGGTCGAGAAACTCTAGTGGCCGGGATCTACTCCAGTCTGAAATCTAGAAACCTTCTCGGGGTCGCGTCTGTTCAAAATTGCTCACTGCGGCGGTAGATCACCGCTGTGGCGGAATCTGCGGCGGTACGCCAGGTTCTATTCTCGTGTTCGAGGAAGAAATGTCTGGCTTGGCTGGCCTGCCTAGCCGAAAATGTTCAGCGATGAACATTCCATCCATGCCAGGCATCTATGACTTTGCCTACCGGTTTGCCGCCGCTCTCGGAATCGGCCTGCTCATCGGTGCGGAGCGGGAGCGACGAAAAGGGGAGGGCCCGGCGCGCTCCCCGGCCGGTATACGGACCTTCATGATTGCTTCTCTGTCAGGCGGAGTGAGCTTCGCATTGGGGGGTGTGCCACTGCTCGCGATAGCCTTTCTCGGAGTGGCTGGCTTGTGTGCGATCGGATACATGCGCACCGAAGAGAAGGATCCTGGTCTGACGACCGAGACCGCTCTGTTGCTGACCGTACTGTTCGGAGGATTTGCCCTGAAAGAGCCGGTGACCGCTTCGGCACTGGCGGTGACGGTAGCGATCGCGCTCATGGCTCGAACCCGTATTCACCATTTCATACGTGATGTGCTCAGCGATGAGGAACTCACCGATGCTCTTATCTTCGCTGCTGCCGCGCTGGTGGTACTTCCGTTGGTTCCTGATCGGTACGTTGGTCCGTTCAACGCCATTAATCCCCGGACGATCTGGAAGATCGTGATTTTGATCATGTCGATCAGCGCCGGCGGCCATATCGCTGTGCGCCTTCTCGGGCCTCGGTTCGGGCTTCCCTTAGCGGGGTTGGCTTCTGGCTTTGTGTCGAGTGTGGCCACGATTGCGTCGATGGGGGCACGGGCACGAAAGGATCCGCTGCTTTCGCGACCGGCAGCCGCGGGAGCCGTCCTTTCCACTGTGGCCACTATTGTTCAGCTCGCCGTAGTGTTGGCAGTAACCAGCTGGCCTGCATTTTCTGTGCTGAAGATCTCCCTTATTGCAGCCGGGCTTGCGGCGATCATTTACGGCGCATTATTCACGTTCAGGAATATCCGACAAGGAGTGCCCGATTCAATACAGGTCGGAAGGGTTTTTAGTCTGAAGACGACATTGATATTTGCGGCCACGATAGCCGTTGTGCAGTTGGTTTCGGCCGCACTCGCCGCAAAGTTCGGCAGGACCGGAGTTGTTGCTGCGGCTGCGGCTGCCGGCTTCGCCGATACGCATTCCCCCGCTGTGGCGGTGGCGTCCTTGGTGGCGTCGGGCAAACTGAGTGCGCAGGAGAGCCTGTTTCCAATCCTTGCCGGGCTCAGCACCAATACGGTCACCAAGATGGTTGTTGCCATCAGCAGCGGCGGCAGACGCTTTGCCTTGCAGATCATCCCGGGGCTGATTCTTGTGGTTTTGGGTGCGTGGTTCGGGACGATCTTCTCTCTCTTCCGTTAATTGTCGTTTTGGCAGACCGCTCTGCGACCTCGTGTGCTTGCGGGAGTCGATCCTCCAGTTCCGGATAGTACCCTGGAGACATCTGCGGAGGTGCTGAGATCGTAATTGGTTCGACGACGTGTAGAACCTGGACTTCGGTATCCTGAGGTCGGAATTGCTGGGCGAGGCTCTTCGCAGCAGCCTCTGAGAACTTGGAATCATCCGTGGCAAATAGGATCTTCATGACTTCCTCCCGATGCTTGCTGGCCAAACGTCACATGCGCGACTGCAATCAGGCACACAGACCTAGCGGGTCGGGACTCTCCTGTATTCTCAGAATCCGCCGGTACCCGATACTGGGGGTTCGATTCTCCCCGCGTGGCACCGGCTCTTCCTAGGCTCACAGTTCACACGTTCGTAATCTGCCCGCGAAGTTTGATCGTTCAATTACAGCGTCGCTGAACGCCACTCAAATGCACGCGCCCTGCTCCACGGACCTGTTGTGAATCAATAGGCAAGGCGCGGGTTGGAACCTCCGTCTTCAGCGAAGCGACTGGAAGCCGAGGATCTGCCCGAGGGTGACCTCAAGCACGATATACGAGCCGTTCGAATATTGCCCGTATTGATAGCGGCTGTTGAATCCGTCTTCGTAGCCGTGACGAAAGCCCTGCCGAAAATAGTAGTTGTACTCGTCCTGGTCGACGTAATAGCCCGTGTAGCCATAGTTCGCGTCCTGATAGGCGAACGAGCCCTGGTAGTTGGACTGCCAGCGATCCTGCCGGTCCGCTTCTCCAGCGCGGAAGCCTTGCTCGTAACCGTAGTTCACGGCCTGACGTAGCGAGTCTGCTCCGTATTGATTCGTCTCGTAGTATCTGTCACCGCGATGGTACCGATAGATCGGAGCCGAGTAGAAATACGGATCATGATCGTAATCGTGGTCGCGGTCGCTACGTATGCGTACCTCCTGCTGGCGTATCCGCTCTAAGTAGTCTTGCTGATAACGGTATTGCGACGCACGGTTTTGTTGCTGTAGCAACGCCGTCTGCCGCTGTGCGGTCTCCAGTTGCTGTTGCTGCTGATCTAGATGTTGACGGTACTGGACGCTGCGCTGCTGCTGCTGTGAAATGAGTTGCTGCTGGCGTTGTTGCGAGAGTCGTGCCTGTTGCTGTTGGTCCTGCTGTTCCCGTTGCTGTCGTTGCGCCTGTTGCTGTTGGTTCTGCTGTTGCTGTCGTTGCTGCTGAACTTTTTGTTGTTGATTCTGCTGTTGCTGCTGCGCCTGCTGCTGTTGGTTCT
>PLBE01000237.1 GCA_003134435.1 Acidobacteriaceae bacterium | reverse complement strand
TACGGATCGCTGCTCGGAGTCTTCCTTCTCGGAGTGCTGACGAAACGGGCGTCCGAGCGTGGGGCTATGCTGGGGATGGTCATCGGATTTGTATTCAACCTTTATCTATGGTTGTTTTCCGGCATTGCTTTTACTTGGTACGTTGTCATGGGTAGCACAATAACCTTTCTGGTGGGCTACGGCGCAAGTTGGCTGATGCCTCGGAAGGTTATTTTGCAGGCGACTTTTGAATCGGTGCAAGGTGGATAAAGACATGTTGAGGCGATCTTTCATGCGTGGATGTGCGGCCCTGTTAGTTACAAATGGAAATCTTCGTGCAGTGTTGTTGTTCGTGGTTTTGGTGGCGTGTTTTCTTCCTATGTTTGGATTCGCGCAGGGGCCTGCGCCAGATAACAACGCAGGGTTCAAGACCGTAGACGCGATTGTCGAGAAGGCTGTTGCGGAGGGGAACATTCCAGGCGCGGTTCTGCTGGTTGGGCACAATGGCAAGGTTATTCATCGCAAGGCCTTCGGCTCACGGGCACTTGAACCCGCGCGTGAACCAATGACCGTCGATACAATCTTCGACCTGGCTTCGCTCACCAAATGCATTGCTACGGCCACCTCGGTGATGAAGTTGATTGAAGATGGCCGCATCCGGCTCGGCGATTCAGTGGCAACTTATCTGCCCGATTTTGCACAGAATGGGAAGAAGGACATCACCATTCGCGACCTTATGACGCATTACTCCGGTCTCGCGCCTGACCTCGATCTCAAGACAACATGGTCGGGGCGCGAAACGGCTTACCAAATGGCAATGCGTGAAAAGCCGATGAATCCGCCGGGCTCGCAGTTCGTCTATTGCGATATCAACTTTGAAACTCTCGGCTTTCTAGTCGAAAAGATTACAGGACAGCCACTCAATGAGTACGTCAGCGCTAAGATCTTCGGGCCGCTGGGAATGAAGGACACACGGTTCTTGCCGCCGAAGGAATGGGACGCACGCATCGCTCCGACGCAATACGACGAACAAGGTCGCATGTTGCGCGGAACCGTGCACGATCCTACCGCGCGGCGCATGGGCGGTGTTGCGGGTCATGCGGGATTGTTCTCGACGGCCGACGACCTGGCGTTGTTTGCTGAAGATTATCTCAGCGGCTTCAAGGTCCTGAGCCAATCGGCGATCGATAAGATGACGTCGCCTCAGCAGCCAGCCAATGGCACCGTGTTGCGCGGGTTGGGATGGGATATCGATTCGCCATACTCCGTCAATCGCGGCGAACTGTTGCCCGTTGGGTCTTTCGGCCACACCGGCTTTACGGGCACATCTTTATGGATAGATCCAGTTACCGACAGTTACATCATTCTCCTGACGAATGCCGTTCATCCTCGCGGTGGCAAAACTACGGTTTCACTTCGATGCAAGGTGGCAACGGCGGTCGTGCATGCACTCGCGCTGTCGGCCACTGAGGAAGACAAGTTACGCATGGCGCGCATAACTGGTTACAACGAGTTGATGCCGGCGTCGCGCCGCATTAACGCGCGGAATGGCGACGTAAAGACAGGCATTGACGTGCTTGAGGCCAACGGCTTTCGCGAACTCCATGCGGATACGAGCCATCCTATAAGGGTGGGCCTGGTGACGAATCAAACAGGCATCGATGCGCATGGCGATCGCACTGCGGATGTGCTGGCGCATGCGAATGGCTTACGGCTGACTGCGATTTTCAGCCCCGAGCACGGGATTGCCGGCAAGCTTGATACGGCGGCAATCGATAACTCCAGGGATGAAGCCACCGGCGTTCCGATTTACAGCGTATATGGAGATATTGATGAAAAAAGACGTCCTTCGAGCACTGCCTTATCCAGTGTGGACGTAATTGTCTTTGACATTCAGGACATCGGCACACGGTTTTATACCTACGAAACTACGCTTGGCTACTTTCTTGAGGCGGCAGCGAAATATGGCAAGGAGATTGTGGTGCTTGACCGGCCCAATCCTATTAACGGCGCATTTGTGCAGGGGCCTGTTGCCGATCCGGGCAGGGAATCGTTTGTGAGTTATTGGCAGGTTCCGGTGCGGCACGGCATGACCATCGGCGAATTGGCAAAGATGTTCAACGCAGAGCGTGAAATCAAAGCGAGGCTCACGGTAGTTCCAATGCAAGGCTGGATTCGAGGTGACTGGTTTGATTCCACTGGCAACCTATGGGTGAACCCATCGCCGAATATGCGCAGCTTGACTGAAGCCGCTCTTTATCCCGGCATCGGCATGATTGAAACTACTAACATCTCTGTCGGACGAGGTACCGACACGCCCTTTGAGTTACTCGGTGCGCCCTGGGTGAATTCAAAAGAACTGGCTCGATATCTGAATGCCCGCGAGATTGCCGGGACGCGCTTTATTCCGGTTGAATTCACACCTGAGAGTTCCAAGTATTCACAGCAGAGATGCGGCGGAGTTCAAATTGTAATTACGGATAGGAATTTGCTGGACGCGCCCGAGTTGGGAGTCGAAGTGGTGGCTGCATTTCTGTCGTTGTATCCGAATGATTACAAAACTGCAGGGTTGGATTCGCTCATGGTGAACAAGATGAGTGTGGATGCGATCACCGCCGGCCAGGACCCTCGCCGCGTAGCAGAACAATGGCGCGATGGCCAGGAACGATTCGAGGCATTGCGCGCGAAATACCTGATTTACTAATTGCGTGGTTCGATTACTGAGTTAAACGAATGCAGAATCAAAAGAAAGTCTGAATGATGTCGATGACTTGATATTCGGCGTTCAAAATTGGCAATGTGCGCCATTTATCGAACGTGAGGCAAGGGTGGCAGATATCGAATGCGATCATATCTCCTACGCGTAGATCGTCCCCGGCGTTGATTTGCAAGTAGGCATGCTGATCCATCATCTTTGTAACTTCCCACTGCGCGCGAACTACTTGCGGAGCCGCATTCCCAGGTCTGAAATGCAAAGCGGGGACGGGCAAGCCGGAGTCGAACGCTGCATCGCGCTTACCCATTCAGACGATAGCTTTCCCCGGCTCTGGAATCGACTGCACATAAGCCCAGACTTGGAGGGCTGGCAAGAGCCCCGAGTTCATCTGGTTTGCAATTGGATTGTTTTCGCGAATTCTGGCCTGCGCTTCGCGATATGCGCCAACGTCGTGAGTTAGGTAGCAACCGGGGCGGAGCACGATCTCAACTGCATCCCCGAATGTGGCTGCGGTGAACACTTCCGCAACAACGTCATACCATGAGGAGCCCGCTCCGGAAAGTAAGATTGGCGTGCGCTGGAAGCGATCTTCGGTGACTAACTTGCGCGTTACGTTCACCGCATGTTGCAAAAAGGTGCGGATGGAAGTCACGTCGTGGAGAACGCCTTCGTAGATTTCGATGCCGCAAAGAATGATGGACCGCTTCCAGCGAGATAAAGCCGCGAGCACGGATTGCAACTGCTGGCCGTCGCGAACGCCGGTACGTCCCCCGATAACTCCCAGTTCAACCAACACATTCAACCGCAGGTCAAGGCTCGAATAGAGAGTTCCTAACTGCTCGATCTGCTCCGCCGAATCGACGAGGCAGTAGAATTCAAAGTCGGGATCGCGTAGCAAGCGGGCGATGGTGGCCATGTTCTGTTTGCCGACTAGCTGGTTCGCCATGAGGATGCGCCGCACGCCGTGAGCATAGGCGACCTGGGTCTGATGCGCAGTTGCGAGCGTAATGCCCCATGCCCCTGCCTGCAATTGCATTTCAAAGAGCCGGGGCGCCATTGTGGTCTTGCCATGGGGTGCAAGCTTGACGCCATAGGCCGAGATGAATTGCCGCATCCAATTAAGATTATGGAGCAGCTTTTCTTCGTATAAAACAGCGGACGGCAGGCTTAAATCTTCGCGAAGAAGGTTCCAGTCGAGTTGTGCGATGTCTGTTGCGCCGAGCGCAAGATCGAACGAACCCAGTCCCTTATTCAAGGGGGCGATGGCGCCAAGCGCGTCTGCCTGAATGGAGTTCTTGCTGCTCAACGGCTGATTCTCCAAAAGCATTTGTGATCCACATCGAATAGCTCTGGATCATGCGACACTTATAGTCTATATTCTGAACGAGCCACTATGCTGCGATGCGATACATTGATCCGAAATGCGAGCGTTC
>PLBE01000163.1:19572-38505 GCA_003134435.1 Acidobacteriaceae bacterium | reverse complement strand
CGCTGCCGTTGACGCCGACTACGGGCTTGGGCAGGAAGGAAGCGGTGAGTCCCATGTTGCGGGCGACCTGGCGGCAGACGAGTTTGTAGAGCTGGATGTGGTCCGCGGCAGCGACGACCTCGGCATAGTTGTAATTGATTTCGAACTGGGAAGGCGCGACTTCGGGGTGATCCTTCTCGTTCTGGAAGCCCATGGCGCGCTGCACTTCGGCCGTGGTGTCGATAAACGTGCGGAGGGGATCGCCGGGCAGAGAGTGATAGTAGCCGCCGGTGTTCACGTATTCGAACTTGCCCGTTTCGTGGTAGGTGCGCTCGGCATCGGGGCCGTTGAAGAGGAAGCCTTCAATCTCGTTGGCGGCGTTGAGGGTGTAATCGTGTTTTTTGTGGAGGCCGGCAGCGAAGTTTTTGAGCACGCCGCGCATGTCGGCGGAGTAGGGCTCGCCGCCTTTGTCGATGACTTCGCCGAAGACCATTACCTTCCCGGGCCCAAAAACATCGGCGGGTCCCCAGTAGAAAGCGGACCAGTCGATGCCGAGACGTAGATCGCTTTCGCGCTGGGCGGTGAAGCCGCGAATGGAAGAGCCGTCAAAGGTGAGGTTGTCGTAGCTTTTCACCAGAAATTTCTTATCGTAGTCGAGCATGTGCAGACGGCCCTCGAGGTCGCTGAACATGACCGTGACGGCCTTGATGCGGGACTCGTCGGCCAGGTACTGGAGGCGCTCATCCTGAATTTTATGAGGGGCCACGCGGTCGAGGCGCTGCTTCTTCGCCTTGAGATTCATTTCTTCCAGTTCGTCGTAGGGGATCGATAGAAAATTCCGCAGTTCAGTTGACATGGCTCTCCTTGTATTTGAGACCTACCCAGGAATTGGACTGAATGACCGGGGACCACATAGGGTAACGCTTCGGGCCGACCGAGACAAATAGAAATCGCTTATAGCAACGATCAAGTTTTAGAATTTGCAACAGGAAGTGTGCAATTCTTGACCCTCGGACGGCCGGGCGGGCTTTGGCAATGGGGGAACGGGAGAATTGAGTTGCATCCGTGAAATAATCAAGCTCCGAGGATTTGCCTTTGGCTTGCGCGATCTGTGAAGAACGCAAAGAAAAGCGGTTCTGTCCGGCGGTGCACGGGAGAATTTGTCCCCAGTGTTGCGGGGAGCAGCGGGAGGTGACGCTGGATTGCCCGAGCGACTGTCCTTATCTGCAGCAGGCGCGGGAGCACGCGACGGAGCACGCGCACGCCGGGCAGGCGGCAGAACTCGATCGCGACTCATCGTTTCCGGAGGTTGAGATTGCGGACCAGTTTCTTTACGAGCGCGAGGAGCTGATAGTAGGACTGAGCTTTGCGTTGGCCAAGAGTGCCCGCGCCGATCGTTCGCTGAGGGATCGGGATCTGATGGCGGCGCTGGGGTCGGTCGCGAAGAGTTATGAGACGCTGGTGAACTCGAGCCTGATCTATGAACCGCAGACCGCCAACCTGGCGCACCAGAGCATTGCGCGCGAAGTCGAAATGATGGTCAGGGAATTCCGCGATGCGGAGCAGAAGCATATGGGCCACACCCGGCTGCGGGATTCCGACGTGTTGAAGGCGCTGGTATTTCTGTTGCGGATGGGATTTGCGCGCACCTCCGGCAGGCCAAAGTCGCGGGCGTTCGTCGACTTTCTGCTGGCACAGTTTCCGGAGAAGAGCTCGGCCCTCGCGGGGGCGGAAGACGCGGGCAGCCGGATTGTGATTCCTTAGGGCATCGCTGAGCAAGTGCTCGCCTGATCGGGCAGCAGTATCAGGGCGCGGGCTTTTCGCGGACAAAGAGTGTGCCCGCCACATTCACGACGGAAAAATTCAGAGGCGGCGGACGGCGGGGCCTCGGGGCAAGGAGGCGAGGAGTTCTTTCGCGGTCTTACCGAGCACGGGATGTTGAACGTCGGGGGCGATTTCGACGAGGGGTTCCAGAACGAAGCGGCGCTGATGCATGGCGGGGTGGGGGATCTTCAAGCCGGGCTGATCGAGCACGCGATTTCCAAAAAGCACAATATCGATGTCGATGGTGCGAGCGCCTTTGTCTTTCATGCGGAGGCGCCCCATGGCGGCTTCGACCTGCAGGGCGAGTTGGAGCAAAGCCCGGGGGGGCTGATCGGTGTCGATGGCGGCGATGCAGTTAAGGAACCAGGGCTGATCGGGGACGTCGACAGGTTGAGTCTCGTAGAGAGAGGAGGCAGCGAGGAGCCGGCCAGCCACGTCCAATTGAACGATCGCCGCGCGCAGATTCGCGGCGCGATCGCCGAGGTTGGAGCCGAGCGACAAGTAAGCGATTTCGCTCACAGGACAGTTTCACCGTGAGGGGGGCGAGAAATCCAGAGAAAACTGAGAGAAAGATGAGAGTTCTTGGATTTGCTGGCCGGAGGCGCGTGTGGGGCACGTTACCGGAGTTGAAAAAAACGGTGACCAGCGCCCGGAATTTCTTCAGTGACGGCCGACACTCTTTTCTCCGGTACCTAGGTTACTTTCTTGCACTCGCGGCTGCCGCTAGCATCGAGGAGCCATGAATCTGGACTCACTTCTAATCAGCCGGGACGCCGCTTTGCTGGGCGTGCTTCGTCCCGCGCTGGAAAAGATTTCGGTGCGGGTACAAGTCTGTCCAGAGCCGCAGCCGGGCAGCGACTTGCTGTCGAAGCGGAAGTTCGACGCGGTGATCATCGACTGCGACGACCTCAAGAACGGGATCGAACTGCTGCGAGGCATCCGCCAGACACAAAGCAATGCGAAGTCGGTGGCTTTTGCGGTGGTGAATGGGAAGACGACGACGCAGCAGGCGTTCCAGTTGGGTGCGAACTTTGTGCTGCAGAAACCGCTGACGCCTTTACACGCGACGCGGTGTTTTAATGCGGCGCTGAATTTCATGGTGCGGGAACGGCGGCGATACTTCCGGCATCCAGTCGACATACCGCTGCGAATCAGCCTTCCGAACAGCCAGGAACTTACGGCCACGGCGACGAACGTGAGCGAGGGAGGCATGGCGATCCGCCTCCTGCGCAAATTGCCAAAAGAGGCGCAAGGGCAGTTTCGGTTTATGCTGCCTGGGGCTAACATTTCGCTCGAACTCAAAGGCGAAGTTGCCTGGACGGATGGGACGGGGCATGCGGGCATCCGATTCTTCGAGGTCCCGCAGAGTTCGCAGTATCAGCTTGATAAGTGGCTGACGGATCGCTTGCAGGAAGATATGCCGGAGCGACTACAGGGCTATGCTGAGATTCGCTGAGTGTTCGGCTTCTACTCTCTCATCTATTTCTCTCTCATCTTTCTCTAATTTAATTTTTTCCTCTTTTTTGCTCTAGATTCTTTTTCGTTCTCTCCCGGCGACGCGTGCCTACCCGGCATCCAGGTTGCAACTTGCATATGGGCCATGCTGTGGCAGTGTATAGAGGCGGGTGGCCGCGTCTAATCATGATCACACTGGAAGAGAAGATCGCCCGAACTGAGCGTTTGCTGCGCCGGCTGGAAGAGGATCAGCCCTACTTGCATGTGCGTTTGTCGGCGCTCGGCGCCGAGCACCGGGAGAGCGCGACCGCCTTTGCCGGCCGGGTGCGCGCGGAAGCGGAGGCCGAACTGCAGCGACTGCTGACGGAACGCGGGTCGCCCTACGAGTGGAACGTACCCCAGCCCGCGGACTAGCCAGATTTCAGGATTTCAGAAGTCCTGCACGTCCCGCTAAACAGTGAGGCTCATCGCGGATGCCAGTTCTGGGGCGGCGGCGGCATCGTCCAGCACAGTTTCTTCCCAATACGACCGGTCGCGCAAGATGCGGGATACGAGCGCGGTATGCATGGCGTGTCCGGCGCGGTCGGCCACCACGGAACCGAGAATCTGCTTTCCAATCAACGCCAGATCGCCGATCAGATCGAGGACCTTGTGGCGCACGAACTCGTCTGCAAAACGCAAGGGCGGGTTCAGCACCTGGTCGCGATTGAGCACGATGGCATTCTCCATCGAAGCTCCGCGGATCAGTCCCTGCTGACGCATGGCGTCGGCCTCATGCAAAAATCCGAAAGTGCGGGCGGGAGCAATCTCTTTCAAATAATTGCCGTTGGTCAGGCGGACGCAGAAACTTTGTTTGCCGATCAGGGGGTGGGGAAAGTTGATGGAATAGGAAACGGAATAAACATCGGAGGGATAGACAGCGATAAATTTGTCGCCCTCGCGCAGTTCTATCTCGCGCACGATACGAAGATAGGTGCGAGGCTTGCGCTGTCGGCGAATGCCGGCCCGTTGCATCATCTCGACGAAAGGCCGGGCGCTGCCATCGAGGATGGGCAGTTCGAGGTTGTCCAGTTCGACGATAGCGTTGTCGATGCCGACGCCGATGAAGGCAGAGAGCAAGTGCTCGGTGGTGGAGATCAGCACCCCCTTCTTCATGAGACTGGTGGCGTAACTGACGCGGGCCACGTTGCGTCCCCTGGCTTCGATGGGGAAGCCTTCGAGGTCGGAACGCTGAAAGACGATTCCGGTGCCAGCGGGAGCCGGGAGAATACGGAGGCCGACGGGAGCACCGCTGTGGAGACCGACGCCTGAGCAGGTCACAGCGGCTCGGATTGTTTGCTCGTGTGTCAACGGGGGATGGCCTAAGTCTCTTGCCATAGATCAGCTTACAGGCGGGCGCTGGTTTCTGTATGTGGCAAAACAGCCACACTTCGTGACTGCAGGAGCTGGCAGGAATCCTAACTCATTCAGGCGATGATAGATCTCAGGGAGCGACTCCGAGGCTGCAGGCGTCTTTTTCTCCCCGGCAAGTGCTCCGATTCAGTGGCCCAAGGATGATTCTTAGTGTTTCTTCAGCGGTACTTTGGGATCGTAGCTCACCGCCGCTTCGAACATCGAATCGGGCAGATTCTGATTGTAATTAGCGACGCTGATGAAGCGTTGTTGCGAGGTTTCTCCATTGTAGTAGCGAGTAATGGAGTGGGGAGTCCAGATGCCCTGCACCAGTTTGTAATTGTCGTAGACCTCATCTTCGACGTTTCTCTGTTTGTCTTTGGGGTCGCGCCATGAATAACTGATCTTGACGGGATAGTGCGTATTCATGTCCACGAAAACGCTGACCGAGTCGTTCTGGTTGTTGAGCAGGGATACCCCTTCGCATTCCTTGCCGTCGACAACGGATTGGCCCTCGTAGAAAAGCGCAACGCTGGGGTCGCGGGTCCACCTGCGGAACACCCATTCCAGCGAATGCTGGCGGCGACGCAGATAGTTCTGGAGATCTTCGGGTTCCTGGGCGGCAGTTCCCTTGTAGGTAGTTTCGTAGCCTTTGTCGCCATTGTGAATGAGGACAATGTCGAACTTATTCTTGACCTTGACGTTGCCGACCTGGCCTTCGATGAGAAAAATGTCTTTGGTGTGGATCACCTCGAAACGGTCTTTGTCGGGGTACTCGACGTAGTAGTTGTAGGGGATGCCGGTACTGTTGGTGCGACCGTGATAAAGAGGATAGTAGCGTCCGGTCTCTTCGCGGTTGGCGTAATCGAGGTAAGGTTGGCCTCCCAGGGACTTCACGGTTTGATCGAGGACGGCGCGGGCTTTGCGGGCGTTGTCGGAGTCGTTGAGGCTGACGGCGGGCGTTGTCGCAGACGTTGGAGAGGAGGAGGTTGGGGCGGTTTGGGCAACGCCCAGCGCCGACAGCAGCAAAATGACGATCAAGCGATGCATTGATATCCCGTTAGAAGCACTCAAATTGATTTTAGCTGTATGGTTTTGGACGCACAACGGAGGGGGCGGAGGCGAAGGTGTGCGATTGGGCGGGGCAAATGCAGGGATCCTTCGCTGCGCTCAGGATGACGCCGGGTAAAGATATTCTTATGATTTACCGCCGATCTAATGCATGTAGAACAAGCTCAGTCTCGGAACGCCGCAGCGCTCCAGCAGCCGTTTATGCACGTACTGTTTGTGGAGTTGTTCCACTTGGGCAGCGGTCATGTTGCGGCGATAGGGAGCGATATCACGGTCAGCCTCGGCGCGAACTTTCACCAGATCATCGTCGGGAGTAGCCGCCATCAACACGGCAAACAACTTCTCTTCGACCACGGTCAGGCGCCGCTCCAGGTCTTCGAGGCGGGGGAGTTTGCCGCTCTGTTCGATGGTCTCGGCCATCTCACGCAGCGAAGCTGCTTCTTCACGGGCCAGCGCACCCGGCTTAAATCCAGCGCGCTCCGGCAGTTGTGCCAGTTCGAGTTTCTCGGCGTTGGCCCGCAGGAAGGCCGCGATCTGGGACGCGTCGAATCCGGGTTCGCGTTCAGTTTTTTCCTCGGTGCTGGCGCCGGCGGCGGCTTCTTTCATATCTTCGGCGGCCGCCAGGACGGCTTGGGAACAGTAGGTGAGGCTGTTTACTTTTCTTGATTTGGAGGGGCGCTGGTCATGCTTGTCGAAGGCGTCATCGATGCCCCGAAGCACCGCTTCGAGCGGAACACCCGTGTCTTTCCAGGTCTCAATCAAGGCCCAATCGAGCGTGGAGAGCAGGAGCAGTGTGCCGCGGCGTCGCAGATAGTGCTCTTCGATTTCGGTGAAGTAATGAAAGTAGTTGGAATGATCCACGGCCAGTTCACTGCTGTTGGGCTGGCCGCGATTGTAGCGCACCCCAAGCCGGTTCAGTGCGATTTAGGAGACTTCGGCGAAGGCCACGGTTTGACGGCGGGTTCCGCGGGCTTATGCGGTGTGTGCGGCGGAGCTTTGGGCGCTTTGGGCGCGGCTTCGCGGCGGTAAGACTGATTCCGATCCCAGATGATGCGAAGACCTTCGAGGGTAAGGAATTCGTCGACATCCTTTATAAAACGGGACGCTGTGCCGATAAGCGGCCCCAAGCCGCCAGTGGCAATCACGTGGGTCTCGGGTCCGAGTTCATCGACCAGGCGCTCCAGGATGCCGTCCACCAGTCCGAGATAGCCGTAGTAAAGGCCGGACTGCAGACTGCCCACCGTGTTCGATCCAATTACGCGGGCGGGCTTGCGAATCTCGACGCGCGGCAGGCGGGCGGTGCGTTGGAAGAGCGCGTCGGCGGAAATTCCAATGCCGGGACAAATCACGCCGCCCATGTATTCGCCCTTCTTCGAAACGCAGTCGAAGGTGGTGGCCGTGCCGAAATCGACAATCACGCAGGGGCCGGCGTGTTTTTCAAAGGCCGCCACGGCGTTGACAATCCGATCCGCGCCGACTTCGGCGGGATTGTCGTAGAGAACTGGCATCCCGGTCTTAACGCCGGGCTCGATGAAGAGTGGCTTGGTGCTGAAATAGCGTTCACAAACCTGGCGCAACACTGGGTCGAGCGGAGGCACCACGGATGAAATGACGATGCCATGGACGGCGGTCACTTCGAGATTGTCCATGGAAAAGAGGTTGCGGAAGATGACTCCGTATTCGTCGACGGTGCGGTTGAGATGCGAACCAACCCGCCAGTTGGCGACCAAACGCTCGTACCGGGAGACTTCGGCGGTCGCGTCGTCGCCGGGACGAGGCGCGACCCGTTCAAAGACGCCGAGCACGGTGTTGGTATTTCCGACATCGATGACCAGCAGCATAGGGATCTGTAGTTTCCTACTTTCGGGGCCTGAAGCGCCATCTTTAATTGATGCGTTCCGGACGGGCGTGGAAGCCGTGCCCTTTCCCCAGACCTCTGGAAAGGACTTACTCAGCGCCACCTATCAGTCGGTTCACTTCGGCATAATCGACAGCTCCCTCCATCGCGACATAGGTTCCGGACGTTCTGAGTTCACCGGCCAGACGCCGCAGCAGTCCAAGCGTCGCTCGTATGGGGCCCGATCCCAGGCTCACGCGAGCGACGCCCAGCTTCGCGAGTTCTGGAATTGAGGGCGCTCCCACGCCCGCCAGAATGTTCAGCGGACACGCCACCGCTTTCACCAACCGCCCGATGGTGTCGGCGTCGGTGAGTCCGGGAGCGAAGACGCAATCGGCGCCGGCATCGCGAAAGGCGACCAGGCGGCGCAAGGCTTCGGAGTAATCGGCATCGGGATTGCCCCCCTCCAGCAGGTAAACATCGGTGCGCGCATTGACCACGATTTGCGCTTTCATCTGCATGGCCGCCTCGCGCGCGGCCCTGATCTTTTCGACCGCCAACTGCAAGTCGGCAAGAGGCTGGTCGGGACGGCCACTTGCGTCCTCCAGGTTCATACCGACGACTCCCATCTGAATCAGTTCCCGCGTCGTCTTGGCGGTGTCTTCCGGGCTGGAACCATATCCGGATTCCACGTCAGCCGTCACTGGGACCTGCGCCGCGCGGGCGATCCGTCCGATGCGAGCCATCATTTCCTCGCGTGGAATGCGCTGGCCGTCGGGATGCCCAAGCGAAAAAGCGATGCCGGCGGAGGTGGTGGCAAGCGCGGGGAAACCGGCATCTTCGAAGATGCGAGCGCTGACTACATCCCAGACATTCGGCAGGATGAGAACCGCCGGACCGCGATGGAGTTGCCGGAACTGAATCGCCTGGTTGCTCTGGGATTCCATAGCGCGCTCCTCGTCAATTCTTCTATTTTTCCATGCGGAGCTATCCGCCGCGAGCTCTCTCACGCATGCGCTGGAGGAAGCTCGGCACGTGCACCACGGCGCGCCCCACCGTACCGCGTCCGATCTCCTGGGTGCCGTCGTGAGCGCGAACCCGCATCGTATAGAAGCGCCCGTCGAACGATTCCAGTTGCGCCTCGGCGTAGACCTGCATTCCAATGCCGGTGGCAGCGCGGTGTTCGACGTTAATGGCAATGCCCACCGTAATTTCACCCTCATCGCAAAATGATTGCAGGGCATGGAAGCAGGCCGTTTCCATCAGCCGGATCATGTCTGGAGTCGAATATACCGGCGGTAATTCCGGATGATGGGCGGATAGAGTGTGTTTGAATTCGACAGTTTCCGCCGCCTCGCCGCGCACACCGATAGCAATGTGTCGAACCATTCTTGTCTTGAGGGATCGTTAATTTAAGATCGCTAATCTGAAGTCTTTACTTTGGGGGATCGTTAAGAAGACCACCATTCTCCCGGACACACGGCTTGCCACGTTTGACGGTGTGGCTGCCCCAGTCAGCGGCAAGCCTGGTCTCCAACACTTCAACAGCCGGAAGTCTATGCCGCGAACCGTTCCAGTCGGCGCGCCTCGAAGCCATCGAGCACGGCCCATAGAGCTTTAGCCGTGGCCTCGGCGGCCGCCAGCGCCTTTTCGGCAGTCTCCGGATTGGCCTTAACGCGTTTCTCCAGTTGCGTGCGCCAGACATTAGCGTGGTGTACGTCGGCGGTGGCGTGCAAACTAAAATAGCGACGAGTCTTTTCGTCGGCGCCGTAGTGTTCTCGCAGCACGCGATCTTTCTCCTGAGCCACGCGCGGCACCTGCGATTCGTAGGCATAAAAAGCCGCCAGCGCCTGTTCGGGAGTGCCTTCGCTCGATATCTGATGGAGGGAGGCGATGAGCTTGCGAACCGCTCCCGTGGGCCGCCGTTTCGGAGTGCGGTGTCCACCCACGCCCTCGACAAAATCAAGCCATAATTCCGAGTGGGATCGTTCCGGCTCGCCAAAGGAATCTTCTCCGCCTTTCTCGTCGGTCATGTTGGCGAGCACCGCGCGGCGCAGTTCGCCTTCTTCCAGTCGCACGCCAAGCTGCGCCAGATAGCCCGGGAAGGCGTCCACGTGCGGGTAGTAATCCTCGGCATATTCGCGCAAATCGTCGGGAGTGAGTTCGCCCGCCGACCAGGCCTTATAAAACGGATGGCACAGCAAGTCATATTGCCGAATCCGTTCGTCCAGTAGAGACAAAAATACCTTCGTGTCCATAGCTTTCGTTTCCATGATTTACCCCAATAACAGATAACTATACCGTTGGGACTGACAGTTCACAAGGGCGAGCAGCATTCCTCAGTGTCTCACTAAGGGCAAAGTAAGGCGCTAAATACCATTCGGGTGTTGCAACGTGTCTTCTACCTGAGAACGCGACGGCCGGACACAGAACTACGGTCGCCACAACAAAAGCTTGCGACCACTCGCTGCCGCGGCCCGTCAAATTCTGTATGGAATTTCGACAACTTGGCGGAAGCGGTTTAAAGGTTCCGGTGCTCTGCTTTGGCACCGCGACCTTCGGCGGCGGAAATGAGTTCTTTCGCGCATGGGGCGAGACCGATGTAGCGGGAGCAAAGCGGCTCATCGACATCTGCATGGGGGCGGGCGTAAATTTCTTCGATACCGCCGACGTTTACTCCGAAGGACTTTCCGAAGAGATTCTGGGGCAGGCTATCCGACATCTGCCGCGCGAGAGCCTTCTGATCTCGACCAAGGCGACGTTCCCATTCGGGGACGGGCCCAACCACGCCGGTTCTTCGCGCGCTCATCTGACGCGGCAAATCGAAGGCAGCCTGAAGCGGCTGAAAACGGAGTATATCGATGTCTATCACATGCACGGCTTTGATGCTCTGACTCCGATGGAAGAGACGTTGTACACGCTCGACGGGTTTGTGCGCGCGGGCAAAGTACGCTATATCGCGGCGTCAAATTTCTCTGGATGGCATCTGCAGAAGTCGCTCGATATCAGCGAACGGTATGGGTGGGCGCGTTACGTGGCGCACCAGGTTTACTACTCGCTGATCGGACGCGATTACGAATGGGAACTCATGCCGCAGGCCTATGCGGAAGGCTTGGGCGCGCTGCTATGGAGTCCGCTCGGATGGGGCCGTCTGACCGGCAAGATTCGCCGCGGCCAGCCTCTGCCGGCGGTCAGCCGATTGCATAAGGCAGCGGAAGGCGGTCCGGTGGTAGCGGACGAGTATCTCTACAAAGTGGTTGATGCTCTGGATGCGGTCGCGGCGGAGACGGGCAAAAACGTCCCGCAGGTGGCGCTGAACTGGCTGCTGCGCAAGCCGACAGTCGCCAGCGTGATCATCGGCGCACGCACCGAGCAGCAGTTGCGCGACAATTTGGCCACGGCTAGCTTTACCTTGACGAGCGCACAGGTTGCCCGGCTGGACGAAGCCAGCGCGCCGCCAGCGGCCTATCCTTACTGGCACCAGCGGCAATTCCAGAACCTCAATCCGCTGCCGCCATCGTATCGATGAAGTCTCGATCCAAGCGAACAATGCAGCCGTATGGCCGCTCAGGCAGGTGAGGTTGGACTGGCGCATAGAGCAGCCCGGAGATGTGCGATGTCTCGGGGCTGCGTGCCACAGCAACCGCCGATCCAGGAAGCTCCGGCGTTGCGCCACTCTCGGGCCAGCGTCCCGATATCGGGGAGCGAATTCGCGCCCAGCCAGCAGCGGTGGGCGGCGTCCCAGGTTTGCCCGGAGTTCGGGTAGGCAATAATCGGCAGCGTGGCTTGCGCGCCAAGTTCTTGCGCCAGCGCGGTCACGAGGGCCGTGACCAGATGAGGAGGGGTGCAATTCAGGCCGATGGCCGCCACGCCAGACTCGCCCAGGAAGAGACTCGCGCAGTCGCGCAAGAGTTCGCCGTGACAGTTATGGGCGTCGTCGCGGCAACTGAAGGAAAACCAGGCGGGGACTTCGCCTCCGAGATCCTGAACCACACGAAGCATCGCCTCGGCCTCAGCCATGGATGGAATCGTCTCGCAGGCCAGCAAGTCAGGGCCGGCAGCCGCGAGTATCTCGATGCGCTCCCGGTGGAACGCCAGCAACGTGTCGTAACTGCAATGGTAGTTGCCGTGATATTCCGAACCATCTCCCAGGGTCGCGCCGTAGGGGCCAATCGAGGCGGCGACCAGAGGGCGATGGCGGATCGGAGAGTTCGCGTCGGTGGCTGCGGTTGTTTCCGCCAGAAAACGGTCGCGAGCTTGTTTGGCGATCGCGACCGACGACTGGAGGGCGCGAATCGTGTCGTTACGAGTGAGGCCGAACCTGCGAAATCCACTGCGTGATACCTGATAGCTCGCTGTCGTAATGCAGCCCGCGCCCGCGCAGAGGTAGTCGAAGTGAACCGCCTCTACGAGTTCCGGGTTCTCCACCAGGACACGCGCCGACCAAAGCGAATTTGTAACGTCGCAGCCGCGACGTTCCAGTTCGGTGCCCAGACCTCCGTCCAGGATCATGAGTGGTTTCGACGTATGGATCATGGTCAGAGTACGGGAGAACTAATGGGCCGAACGCGATGGCTTTTAGCGTCCCTCAAGAACGTTGTTACAATGAATCAAGCACCATTTCCCGCCTTGCTGTGGCTTCAATCATAAGGGCAAATGCAGAATTTTGAAGAACATTTCGAAGTGGCCGTGGTTGGCGCGGGCCACGCCGGGTGCGAAGCCGCCATGGCTGCGGCTCGCATGGGCCTGAAGACCGCGCTCTATACGTTGAATGCCGACTTGATTGCGCAGATGTCGTGCAATCCGGCGATTGGCGGCATCGCCAAGGGGCATCTGGTGCGCGAGGTGGATGCCCTCGGCGGCATCATGGGCGAAATCACCGACGCAGTGGGAATCCAGTTTCGTCTGCTCAATACCTCACGTGGACCCGCGGTCTGGTCGCCGCGGGCGCAGTGCGACAAGCAGGCCTACCGGCTGAAGATGCGAGAGGTGCTCGAGTCGCAGCCAAATCTAACCATCAAGCAGGCGGAAGTGTCGGATGTGATCGTCGAGTCGCTTTCACAAGGCACTGAGCACCGGGAACAGGGAACTGAGAACTGTATCCGCGGCATCCTGCTGCGCGATGGGCGCCATGTATCGGCCGATGCGGTCATCATTACCACCGGGACCTTTCTCAACGGGCTGATTCACTGTGGGGAGCAGCAGTATCCGGCGGGACGCTCGGGCGAACCGGCGGCGGTTCTGCTGGGCGAGGCGCTCAAGCGGATGGGGTTGCGCGGATGCCGGCTCAAGACCGGTACGCCTCCGCGGCTGGACGGGCGCACCATCGATTGGACACGCTTCGAACGGCAGCCGGGCGATCTGGATCCGACTCCGTTCAGCTTTCGCACTCGGCGGGTGGCGCATCACGACTCGCAGGTGCCGTGCTACATCGCCTTCACCACCGAGGAAACGCATCGCATCATCCGCGACAACGTGCATCGCTCACCGATGTACAGCGGGCAGATTCAGTCGACGGGGCCCCGGTACTGTCCTTCGATTGAAGACAAGATTGTCAAGTTCCCCGACAAACTCACGCACCAGCTTTTTCTCGAACCCGAGGGCCTGAACACGCACGAGATCTATGTCAACGGGATGAGCACTTCGCTGCCGATCGAGGTGCAACTGGCGATTCTGAAGTCGATTCCGGGGCTCGAAAACGCCGAGATGATGCGCCCGGGCTATGCCATTGAGTATGACTCGATCGATCCCACAGAACTGAAGCGGACACTCGAAACCAAGAAGGTCGCCGGGTTGTTTCTCGCCGGGCAGATCAACGGTACGTCTGGGTATGAAGAAGCGGCGTGCCAGGGAATCATGGCGGGAATCAACGCGGCGCTGAAAGTGAAGAACGAAGCTCCGCTGGTGCTGGACCGCACCGAGGCGTACACCGCGATCCTGATTGACGATCTGATTTCGAAAGGCACCAACGAACCGTATCGGATGTTCACTTCGCGGGCTGAATTCCGCTTGCACCTGCGCATCGATAACGCCGACCGGCGCCTGACTCCGCATGGGCGGCGGGTGGGACTGATCTCGGATGAAGCGTGGGCGGAGTTTGAGGCGAAACAGCAGCGACTGGAGGAAGTGAAGCAGTTGCTGGAGAGGACCAAGGTAACCGGGGCAATGGCGGAACAAATCAAGCAGGCGCTGTTGCTCGCGTTGCGTCAAGCTCCCTCGCCCGTCCCAGTCGAGCCTGGCTCGACCGCTCTCGCTAACAGCGGAATCGGTGCGCACGATCTCGCTTCCGCGGTGGGGCAGAGCCTGGGGCAACTGCTGAAGCGGCCCGAGATCACGATTGAACAACTGGCGCCGGTTCTAAGGAATCTTTTACCGGAGTTTTTCGGACGAGATTCCTCGGCGTCTTCGGCGGTAAAGCTCTCCTCTGAAATCCGCAACGAGCTCAAGTCCGTCGAGACCGAGATCAAGTACGCTGGCTACCTCGACCAGCAGCAGCGGGCCATCGACCGCCTGAAGAAAGCCGAGCAGCGGCGCATTCCGGAATGGTTCGATTACGGCGCCGTCAGCGGGCTATCGCGCGAAATGCAGGAGAAACTCGGGAAAGTCGTACCCCAGACACTGGGCCAGGCTTCCCGGATTCCTGGCGTAACGCCGGCGGCGGTGTCGCTGATCAACGTCTATATCGAGATTCAGGCTCGGCGGCGGGACCAGGCCGCCCCCCGGTAGGCAATCCATCGCCCAATCAAGCCGATCCATTACTCCCCAAGCCCGCGAAACGAGCCTTCAGGCTCCAGTTTCCTCCGAGGTGGCGCGAGAGTGTCGCAGCCATGACTTGCATGGCGCCGGCTGCAGGCTCCAGAAAACAGGGTTGGTATCAGCAGAATCTCTCCGCAAGAAAACTCGCCGTCGTCGTGCTCGGAAATTCCCAATGGCCGGACATCCGCTTGTGTCTGAAGCCCATTGCGGCGACCCTTAATTCAACCACTCCGGGCTGCTAGATAGAAATCGAAATTCCGCGAATGTCACCCCGCGAGTAGCGCCAGTGACGCCTGGGATGTAACCTCAGGCCAAGACGGCCAATACTACCGCGCAACTTTCTCCAGCGCCGCCTTCAACTCGTCATACGACAGAGCTCCCGGATGATACATCGCGACTTGTCCAGCGCGATTCAGAACGACCAGAGTAGGCGTAGTGCTCGCCCCGTAAGCATTGAAGTTCTGTTTGCTCACCGGCACCGGCATATCCTGCAGTGCGCCGTAATATTGGGCGCGGACCGATTCGATATAGGCGCGCTCCTGGCCGGGCGTAGCATCGGCTCCCTGGGCCGCGTAGCCGTAGAGTTGTGTCGGACCGATGACGACGAGTCCCTGGGAAGCGAACTTCTGCCGCAAGCGGGCAATCACGGGCGCTTCGGCCTTGCAGTCGCCGCACCAGTGCGCCCAGAAGAACAGCAGAACCGGCGAACCTTTGAGCGACGCGAGAGTGGGCGGCTTGGGTCCGAGATAATCGGCTTCTTGCAATGCCGGCGCGGGCTGACCAACCAGGGCGAGCAAGTTGATGTTTTTCTGCAACCGCGCCCGAATCGAAGTTTTTCCATAGCGCACTACGGCCGAACGAAGCAGGCTGACTGCTTCCGCGCGCTGTCCTTTTTCGGCCATACTCTGCGCGAGAACTTCATAAGCCGCGCCCAGGGCGATCGGCAGATGCGGTTCGGCATCCAGCTTGAGCTTTTTTCCCACCAGTTGCCGCTCGGTGAGAGTGCGCGTCTCACTGGCATAGGCGACGGCCTGGTCCCATTGCTTTGCTTTGGACGCGCCGCGCGCCATCCATGACAGCGCTTCGAGATACTCCGGCGTGATCCCGTGCTGAGCCTTATAGGCGCGAAGTTCCGCCTCGGCGGCAGGAATGGAATTTTCTTCCAGGTGATGACGAATGTCCTCAATCAGACCGGCTTGGGCCTGGATCAAAACGCACCCGCCAATGCAGAAAAAAAACGCGGCGCAAATTACTCCCCACTTCCCCAGTCGAACCTGCATAACCTGATGATGAATTATGCTCCGTGAAGTTGCAACCGGCTCGGGGAACGCCGGTGTAGTGCCTTGAAAATGGCGACCGTCATGATTCGCGTCGATCTGGTGTAAAGTGCGGCCGTTCGACGGGGAAGTCAAAGCCGTTTACCACGGGAGGCACAGAGGGACACGCGGGAAATCGGCGACTCACCTCTTGCTTGCGTCCACGCGGAATCAGGCCGCCAGTTCATGCCGGCGATCGGAGTGAGCGAGGATATCCATCATCTCGTGGAAACTCGCAATCTCGAAGTTCTGGATCGAACGGTTACTCACCAACCCTTCCACCACCGGCGTCGACGGACTAAAAAGCTTAAATGCAATGCCCTGCGCGCCTGCCCAGTGGCGCAAGTAGACCAGCATTCCCAGGCCTCCGCCGCCCATGGTCGTTACTTCCGATAGGTCGAGAGCGATGGTTCGGACATTGGTTCTGCCTGAATGGAGTTGCGACAGCACGACGTCACGCAGCTTGAACACAGCCGCGCTGCCGACGATTCTCCCTTTGCAAGTAATAACCGCCAGGTCGCCGAGGTTTTCAACATGGATAGCCATCTTGACGTTCCTCCACCTGGAATAGAAAGCACGGAGGTTGCCAAACAAATATAGTCCTCATTCCTCAGCGTGATACGGGAACCCATAGAGCCCTGGTCGGGCATTTCCGGGAGCTAACCAGGCAATCTATTCCTGCCAAGCAGCCTGCAGGCTTGACGTGCGTAGCCCAACGGATTACTCCGGTAAGTAGAGAAAATTCTAGCCATTTAACTTCGAATATGTACAATTTATTTGCGTTTGAGCTCTGCGGCTGCTCAGGAGTAACCCCGCTCTACAGCGTGATCTGCCTGCACCATCCTGCGAGTTTGAGCGCATACTTCAACAAAAGGAACACGGCACCATCATGGAAACAGGAACAGTCAAGTGGTTTAACGATGCCAAGGGCTACGGTTTTATCAGCCGCCAGAATGGCGAGGACGTTTTCGTGCACTTCTCCGCCATCCAGGCAAACGGGTTTCGCAGCCTGCAGGAAGGTCAACAAGTTCAGTTCGACGTAGTGAAAGGCCCCAAGGGCTGGCAGGCGGAGAACGTGAAGGGCGTCTAGGCCACACCCAAAATTCGAAAAGAAGGCGGCCGGCAACGGCCGCTTTTCCTTTTGGCTTGGCCGGGCACCCGGCTCTCCACTTCTTATGTTTATGACGCTTGCTCGGCTTCGGCCACGGTTGCGAAAAAATGAAAGAAGTTCTGCACCCGGGTAACTTCCAGAGCGTTGTGGATGCGTTGATTTACGCCTACCAACCCCAGAGTCCGTCCATCTTTTTGTCGCGTGACATGGGCGCCGACCAGCGCTCCGATGCCCGCGGAATCCGCCAGCGGCACCTCGGTGAAGTCCAGAATGAGCGCCTGCGATTGATCCGCGCGCAACTTGGCCTGGAAGCCGAAAAGATTGGCCAGCGTGAGTGGGCCGGTCAGGCGCATGATGCGGATTCCGTCCCGCGATCCGGGCAGTTCGTCGATTTGCAACGGCTGGTCAGGCATGTGAGGAATGTTAATGGCGAATGACAGGCCGAATGTTAAAAACAGGTAAATTCCAAGATTCGTGTGGCGCGGACGCTCTCGCCCGCGAACTTCTCGAAAACGGCAATTCTGACGGTCAAGGTCGGCTGGCGCGCGAACGCTTCTGCGATACCGAGTCCAGGTTCACTCGCCGGATCATTCTCCGCCGACGGTAAGCCCGTCGATGCGGATGGTCGGCGAGGCAACGCTGCCGCGGAATTCGAGGTCGCTGCCGATCTCCGAAATATTGCAGAACATGTCTTTGAGATTTCCCGCTACCGTGATCTCCTCGACAGGATACGCCAGTTCGCCGTTGACAATCCACATGCCCGAGGCTCCGCGGGAGTAATCGCCGTTCACCAGGTTCGCTCCGTGACCAAGAAACTCGGTGACATACAGGCCGTCTTTGATTTCCGCGATAATCTGGCTGGGCGTCTTCGCGCCCGCTGCCAGAAAATAATTTCCCGGTCCGATGCCCGGGGTTCCGGCGAGTCCGCGAGATGCGTTGGCCGTGGTTTCGAGGCCCAGTTTCTTGGCGGTGTAGGTATTCAGTAAATACGATTTGAGAATTCCGTTCTCAATGACCACCGTGCGGCGGGTCGGGATGCCTTCGCCATCAAAGGGAGTGGTGCCAAAGCCGCCGGACATAGTGCCATCATCGATGACGGTGACGTTCGCCCCGGCAATTTTCTCCCCCAGTTTGCCCGCCAGGAATGACGCTCCACGATAGATCGAATCGCCGTTCACGCCCTCGAAAATATGTTCCAGCATGGAGTTTGCGACCATGGGATCGAGCACCACCGGGACATGCGCGGTCTTGACCTTGCGCGCTCCCAGCCGTCGCAGCGTGCGCCGGGCGGCCTCTTTACCAACCTGCTCGGCGGGATCGAGCTTGGCCAGGCTGCGCGCCACCGAATACCAGTAATCGCGCTGCATGCCGCCGTTCTCATCCTGCGCGATGGGCACGGCCGAGACCGAACAGTACGACCGGCGGTATTCGCCGACAAAGCCGTGAGAATTGGCCAGCACTTTTCCGCCGGTAGCGGCGTCGAACGTGCCGCCCTCGGAGTTCTTGATCCGGGGATCGGCATCGAGAGCGGCCTTTTCGGCGCGGCGCGCATAGGCGATGCGCTCGGGGCCGGGGAGCGAGTACACGTCCTCGTGATAAAGATGGAGGTCGCCGGGAAGCGATCCGAGTTTGCCGGCTTCGGGAATTCCGGCATGAGGATCTTCGGAAGTGATCTTGGCCAGTTCGAGCGCCGATTTCAACATGCGTTCGATGCCAGCGGCGGAAAAATCGCTGGAGTACGTGCTGGCCGCGCGCTGTCCGAAGAAAACGCGCACGCCGATGGCGCGGGAGCCAGACTCCTTAAGCGTTTCGACTTGGCCCAGACGCACCACTGTCGAAAATTCGTCGCCTTCGCGGACGACACATTCGGCGGCAGAAGCACCGCCTTGCATTGCGCGGCCGACTACGTCGGTGGCAAGAGACTTGAGATCGGTTGCAGACTGTCTTGTGCTGGTTTCTATTGTTGTTGTCATTGCTTAGCTTTGAATCTACCACGAGGCATCACGGCGCGGTACAGACGCGCAGCCCATTTGAGTGCAGGAATATACCCTTGGATTCATGCATTTTGGCGATTAGTTGCGAATAATGCATTTCTGCATTATAATAGAAGCATTGAGGAGGTCCGCCATGTCGACTTTGACCGTGACCACCAGGGGCCAGGTCACATTCCGCAAGAAAGTGATGGAGCACCT
>PLBE01000163.1:0-19493 GCA_003134435.1 Acidobacteriaceae bacterium | reverse complement strand
CCGAAACAGGCAGCGATAGCCGCCAAAACCTTGCTTAAAGCGGAAATACTCGCCGTGGGAGTGTTGTGTCTGTGCGAATTTGCCTGGGTTTTGCGACGAGCCTATGGCTACAGACCATCGGTGATTGCCGCCGCTATACGCGAGCTGCTCAAAGCCGGGAACGTGGAAACGAACCGGCTGGCAGTTGAGGCGGGGTTGGCGATGCTCGATGCGGGCGGTGATTTCGCCGATGGCGCGATTGCCTACGAAGGCAGATGGCTCGGCGGGGAGACGTTTGTTTCGTTCGACCGGAAGGCGGTGGAGATGCTGAAGGGACAGGGAGTAGCAGCGAGACTGCTGTGACTCCAGATGTGACAGGGGTTTCGCTAAAATTCTTATTCAGTAGCAGCCGCAATCATCCAGAACGCCAGCATCCCCAGTCCAGCTAGAGGAGCGTGCCAGCGTAATGCGTTCGGCACCGAAACTCCGGTAAGGCCCAGCACGATTCCTCCGATCGACAAGAGAAATCCCCATCTATAGATTCTGAGCAGATTCGGATCATAAAATCGAAAGCCATGAGTCGCCAAGGCATAGGCCATTGTCGAGATCGCCAGCAGCCCGGACAACGTAGTAAGAATGAATCCGATAAGTGAGAGGAAGAATGGGCGTCCGAGCTTTTGTCGCCGACTTATCCATCGAATCCATCCCCAAATCAGGCTGACGGGTGCTAGCACATACGCCATGGCGATCATGACTGCAAAGAAAACGCCCATGCCGAATCCCATGGGCGCATTCTAACTCTCAGGGCACTTCGTCAATCCGACTTTCTTAGTTCTGACTTCATCCTTACTGCATAAATCCGCCGCTCTCCCGCTTCGCAGTGCCGCCGACGGTCAGGCGATCGATCTTAATTGTCGGGATGCCGACGCCGACCGGAACCGCCTGCCCATCTTTGCCGCAGGTGCCCACGCCTTCATCAAGTTTCAAATCGTTGCCGACCATCGAAACCCGCGTCAGCACATCGGGCCCGTTGCCGATCAAAGTAGCGCCTTTGATCGGGGCGGTGATCTGTCCGTTTTCGATCAGGTACGCTTCCGACGCGGAGAAGACAAATTTTCCGTTCGTGATGTCGACCTGTCCCCCGCCGAAGTTCACTGCATAAACGCCGCTCTTCACCGAACGGATGATGTCTCCGGGATCGTCCTGCCCCGCCAGCATGTAGGTGTTGGTCATCCGCGGCATGGGAATGTGCTCGTAGCTCTCGCGGCGTCCGTTGCCCGTATCGGCCAAGCCCATCAGCTTCGAGGAAAGTTTGTCGCTGAGATATCCCTTCAGGATTCCGTTCTCGATGAGCACGGTTTCCTGCGTCGGCTGGCCCTCGTCATCTACGTTTAAAGACCCGCGGCGCCACGGCATGGTGCCGTTGTCTACCACGGTGCACTTTTCGCTGGCCACTCGTTTGCCGATCAACCCGGCAAATGCCGACGTCTTCTTGCGATTGAAATCGGCCTCGAGCCCATGGCCCACGGCCTCGTGCAGCAGAACACCGGGCCATCCCGGTCCGAGCACGACTTCCATGTCTCCCGCCGGAGCTTCGCGGGCATCGAGCTGCAGAATTGCCTGCCGCGCCGCCTCTTTGGCAAAAAACTCCGGAGTCTTGTCTCCAAAAAAGAAGTCGAGCGCCACCCGGCCGCCACCGCCCGAAGTTCCACGCCCCGAACCAATGTCGGTCTTCGCAATGCAGGAAACATTCATGCGCGCCAGCGGCTGCGAATCTTCCGCAAAGGTGCCGTCGGAACCGACCACGAGAATGTTCCGCAGTTCGTCGGCGTAACTGGCCCGTACTTCCTTGATTCGGGGATCGTAGCCGCGAGCCGTCTTATCGGCGCGCATCAGCAGTTCGACCTTGGCGGTGATGTCCGCATCCACCGAAGGCAGCGCCACCGGATATAAGCTGCGAGCCGGCTTCTGCTGGAACCCTGCCACCGTCGACTTAGCCGGAGCACTCGCAATCAGCGCCGCCGTGCGCGCCGCATGAAGAATCCGCTGTGGAGAAAGATCGTCGGTATAGGCATACCCCGTGCGCTCGCCGGACACGACGCGCACTCCGCACCCCGCCGAAATTCCCTGCGAGGCGGACTTCACCAGCGACTCGTCGACCATCAGCGACGTCGAAGTCAAATATTCAAAATAAAGATCCGCATAGTCGCCCCCCGCCGAAAGCGCCGCGGCGAGATAACTTTCAAGATCGTGATTAGTAAGCCCGTAGTGCTCGAAGAAGAAATGCCCGTTGTCGGAAGTCTGATTGGTAGTCACCATATTTGGATGCCCGCGCTTTCGCAAACGACTCGCACGCCTGATGCATTATCCCACGCGCAGACCTCGTGGCCCGGTGCCCATCCTTGTCCCTTACTTCTCCCTGCACTTCCCGCACAGACAACCGAGGCGGGTGTCCCACTCGAGCCCGCCTTTGGCTTGAGTGGGACAGAGATGGACGGAAAACAACCCAAAGTCGGCCCGATCACTTGGACGTGTAGTCTGCCCTGTCGCGAAACGAAGGCTATGGCCTTCAACTTTCTTCTTCTTCGTCACAAATATCCGGTGAGTACCATCACTGACGTTAGGCCGCCCGCCGACGACAATGCAAGGCCTAGGCAGCGTACCTTTCTCGCGGCGGTAAACAATCGACTCCATGACCCCAGACTCGCTCGCCCAAATGCTTTCCGACTTTCTCCGTGGCGCCCGCGCCGCATTAGTGGTGGAAGACGGGGCCATTGCGTTCGATCTGGCCAACGCAAAATATTCGATTTCCGGCGAATACAACAAATGCCTGCTGCATCTGTGGTCGAGCGAGCGGAATTTCGTGCGGCGAGTCTTGGATATCGAAGTGAAGGCCACAACCCTCCGGTTGCAGGTGCAGCGTATGGGCCAAAACCGGCCGACGCGGCTCGACTTCTGCCGCGATCGCGATCAACGTTCGCCGGCGGATCGCCGTGCCTCGCGGGCCGCCTATGCGCCTCGCTTGCGCCGGGTCGTCGAAAGGAATCTTGCCGGATGGACGGTGGTCCGCCTCACCGGCAGCATCGACCTCGAACACTCGTTCGGCCCGGCCTACCTGCGCGGCTGGTTACGCCAGGGGCAGCGATCGCTGGCGATCGTCGGCGTAAACGACCAGGAAACGCAATCGACCATCGATGGCGCGCTTACCGTTGGCATCCTGTGGCTCGAGGCCTGCCGCCTCACCCAGTCCGAGCGCCACGTGGTCGAAGGGCTGGCCCTGGTTGTGCCGAGGGGCACTGTCGCGCTGACTCGGCAGCGCATGGCCCATCTCCATCCCACGGCGGCGAAATGGTATTTGTACGAGTTCGATCAACCGGAAGATGCGCTCGTTCCCGTGGATACCCGCGATTGCGGCAACCTGGCAACGCGTCTGGTGCATGCCCTCGAGGAGGGTCTGGCGCGCGAGCGCTTTGCCGCATCGATCGAGCGCATTCGCGGCATTCTGCCGCAATCCGAAGTCGTGGCGCTCTCGCCCGCCGCAATCTCATTCCGGCGGCACGGCCTCGAATTCGCCCAGGCGCGGATTGCGCATGACCCGCGAAATTTTCAAAGCAGCGAGGAAATCGCTTTCGGAGTGGGGCCGGAAGAGCGGGTGCTCGACTCGGCAAATGAGACTCAGTTCTCCGATCTCGTTCAACTGGCGGCAGCCGTGCGCCACAAGAATGGCCCGAAGAATCACGCGCTCTGGCGCATGCATCCCGAACGCTGGCTGGAATCGCTGGTCTGCGCCAACCTGACCGCGCTCGACGGCCGACTGCGGCCGGAACCGGTATACGCGCAGGTGCCCGCTTTCGCTGCGGCGGATCGAGCCATGATCGACATTCTGGCCGTAACGCGCGAATCGCGCCTGGCTGTCATCGAACTCAAAGCCGACGAGGATATCCACCTCCCTCTGCAAGGCGTGGATTACTGGTCGCGCGTCGCCTGGCACCAGAGCCGCGGAGAATTTGCCCAATTCGGCTATTTCCCGGATTACCAGATCTCCCCGCAGAAACCTCTCTTGCTGCTGGTCGCGCCCGCTCTGCGCGTGCATCCGACCACCGACATTATCCTGCGTTATCTGTCGCCCGAAATCGAGTGGGAAGTGCTGGGAATTGACGAACACTGGCGAGAAGAGATCAGAGTCGTGTTCCGCAAGAAGCCATCGCGTGCGCCGGTTGCGGTCCCGGCATGAGAGCTTTTCACCGCCGAGACGCCCAGAGCGCCAAGTGGGCATTTCAGAATCAAGATCACCACGAAGGCGTGGAGTCACCCGGAAGGCAGTACTTTGGTCTGCGTTACTCGGGGACTCCGTGGTGCATTACTGCAATCCACTCGTGCGATTTTCGGTGATCTGGCGGTGAATCGTCTCGCTGCCCTCCGGCGCTTCGCCTTTGTAAATGCGTCCGATGCCACGCACCAATCGCCGCATCGGTAGCTCGCCCCGGGCATCGGCAAAGAAGATTTCGCCTGATCGGGTCCCGCGATAACACCAGCGTTTCAGGATGGCCAGATGCTCCATGCGCTCGAGCGCGCTACTGGGCTTGGCTGCCGGAAACGCCGCCAGCGCGGCCTGAATGCGGGCCTCCATGGTGTGAGACAAGGTGTGCGACAGAGTGTGCGACATCGTTTGCGACAACGTGTGCGACAACGTGTGCGGCGACGTTTGCGACAACGATTGTGACTGCGACTTGGTAGGTTCCGCGCCGGAGATGGGAAAATCCACCGGCCCCGCGAGCGCGCCTCCGTCGACCCGAAACAAAGTGACGCTCTCGGGCTGCCGCGACTTCTGGACCATCACGGCCCGCGCCTGGTCGATGCGGCGGACAAACTCCGGCAACTGCTGCAGCACGGAAGTGAGTTTGTCGAGCCGCGCATGGATGGCCGCGGCCGCCTCGAATTCCGTTTTGGCGGAAGCCTGGTCGCGTTCCGCCGCCATCTGCCGCTTCAGCGATTCGCCGCGCGAATCCAGAAACGTTTCGACGCGCGCCACCTCAGCCCGGTACTGGTCATCGGTGCAACCGCGAAAACACGGCGCCAAACACATCTTCATCTCGGAATACACACAGCCCGGAAATGCCGGATCGGGATGGAGATCTTCCACACAGCGCCGCATCTTGAAAAAGTCGAGCGCATCGTTCATAAACTTTTCCGCCGCCAGCCGCGAAGCAAACGGTCCGTAGTAGACATTCTTTGCCGAAAGACGTCCCAGACGCGCCGTGATCGAAGCGCGGGGAAACTCGTTCTCCAGATGCAGCTTAACCAGCGGAGCGAAACGCAGCCGCAGGCGATTCGAATAGGTCTTAGGAAATGCTGCTCGCAGGACCTGATACAGCATGAACCCCGATTCGAAATCCGAGCCGGTCAGGGTGTATTCGATCCAGCGGACGCGATCGCGCAGGTTGAGCCGCTTCGTCCTTTCCTCGGGAGCGGAGAGCAACCGCTGCAGTCGCCGCCTGAGGTTAGCACTCTTGCTGATGTAAGGTTCGGAAGTCGCGTCCTCGCCACGCAAAAGAAACACAGCGGGAGCGTCAGCTACGGCGGAGAAAATCTCGCGGTCACGTTCCGGCTGGAAGTCGATGCGTTCGGTCAGCACGCTTCCGATTGTAGAGCGACCGGCCGCGCTGATGCAGGCCGATTCCACGCCGTGTCATCCCGAGCTCGGTCCCGACCAATGCAGTGCTCACGATCACACTGAAATTGTCATGAAGGGGAAAACACAAGGTCCCTCAACTTGCCCTCGCGTCCGCTCGGGACAGCGCTCGGGATGACAGTCTGTTGATAGTCCTTAAAAACTCCGCGTCTGGGTTCTCACCCGAAGCTCGTCTTCCTGAGTTTCTCGCGGTAGTCGGCGCCTTCCATCTCCACCGTGCGGCACATTTCATGAAGCCGAGACCGCATGGTCTCAGTGATTCGTTCGCCGAGAGTGTACTTGGCCCAGGCGGCGGACTCCGATTCAGTGTTAGCGTCGGCAGACTTCTGCGTTTTTTTGTGTCGTTTCTCGGCTAAGGCTGCCGGCGTTATGTCCTGGTAGTTCGTGGTGATGATCGTGGTCCGATTGTCGTTGTAACGCGTGTTCAGGATCAAGCGAACCGTATCCCACCGCCACTCCGTGGGCCTCACGGAACCTAAATCGTCCAACACCAATACTTCCGTTTCAAACACGGGCCGTAGCAAGCCCAGCTCTGTGGCTTGTACCGTGGGGTTATAGGAATCCTGAATCTGCTTCAACAGGTCGGCATAGTCATAGAAGACGCACTCGATCCCCTTCTCGCGGATCAGCGCCTTCGCGATGCCCACTGCAAGGTGCGTCTTGCCCAATCCTGTATTGCCGATCAACAACAGGCCGGTCTTGTCCACCGGGTACTCTTCCACGAAGCGGCCCGCCGTCAAGCGGGCATTGGCAAGGTGCAAGTGCGGTCCCTCAACCTCAAAGTTCGAAAGCTCGCAATGTTCATACCGCTTCGGGATGCGCGCCGCCGCTATCAGTGCGCTACCACGCGCGCGCAACAGGCAATCGCAGCGGGTGACGCCGCCGTCCCGCGCTCCCGGAACCGGCTTCCATCCTGACCCCGAGCACACCGGGCAGACTTCGGTCGCTGTTCTCATAACTTAGTTTGAAATGTTTGAAACGATGTCCTTGTACTTAGACTCTGCACCCGAAGCCGCCCGCCGCGCAACTCGAATCCGCTTCCTCGCTGTGCACAAACTGTGGAGACCCGCTCGTGACTGTGGAGAACGGCGATGTACCGGGAGGGTTGAAGTCTCGTCCGACAAACTCGAAGCCAGCCCGCGCTTGCACTTTCGCTGGTGAAAAGTTGTTAAATTTCCAGACAGATTCGATTGCCTGAGGTGTCAAACCCGGCAACAGGCACGTGTTTCCCATTGACAATCCTGCGCCATCGAAGAGAATTGCCTTCGCCGGTGCTCGCGCCTTGAGCTTTCCTCCCCGGCTGATGCGCGGGAACCGTTACACCTAGTGTCAGGAGAGAGCATGAACAAAGCTGATCTGGTTGACCGGATTGCCGAAGCCTGCAGTATTTCCAAGGCGCAGGCGACGACCGCGATCGACACCACCGTGGACAGCGTTACCGCTGCCCTTCGAAAAGGGGACCGGGTAGCCTTGATCGGATTTGGCACGTTTTCCGTCTCGCAGCGCAAGGCCCGCAATGGCCGAAACCCGCAGACGGGTGCCACCATCAAGATCGCTGCTCGCAGAGTCGCCAAATTCACTCCCGGAAACGAACTCAAGAAAGTGGTTAACAAAGGGAAGTAGGGCCCCAGAATTCCGTGATACGAGACGGCAGGGGTCGGCCCTGCCGTTTTCCTTGTGCATGGTCTTTACAGTCTGGGCAGCAGGAATCCCGTGTCCCGGCGGTGCTCCAGGTAGGGATTGCCGAATACATGAATCATCAGCGCCTCTTCTCGCTTCGCCTTCAAGCCGATCGCAATCGTCGCCGCTAGAATCGCAAGCAACCCTCGCCACTCGCCAATCACCAGCGCCGTTCCGGTGATGGCCAGCAACAAACCCGTATAGATCGGATGCCGGACATAAGCATAAGGTCCCGAACGCATCAGTTGGTGGTCGACTTTAAGGCTGACCTCCGCGCTCCAATTGCCACCAAGCACCGTGCGGGCCCAGATGGCGATGCCGGTGCCGAGAAATGTCAGCAGCACTCCCATCCTTGCGACGACCGCACTCTCTATCAGCCAGCGCTCACCCAGGAAACCTCCCCGAAACCAATGGGAAAAAAGCAGCGCAAACGCGAAGCCAACCAGGATCATGGTGAAGATGCGTGCCGCCGGCGGTTCCGTCGCCTTGGTCCGCTTCACCCGCAGTGCGGTCACGCCCCAGTAGACCAGGAACGCATACCACGGCCACATTTCAACTTGCCATAAGGTCAAGTTCGTCATCGTTGTCCTCCTGTGAAATCCTCCCGTAAAAATCCGCCTTTAGTGGATTCGAGCCAGCGCGTCGATCCAGCTCAATTCGAATGCAATGCGTTTCTGCAAATGCCGGACCACTTCCCCGCCAAACTTCCCGACTTCGACCTTCTGAGGCAAGCCTCCCAGTTTTTCCTGTTGCTGCCGCAGGTAGCTTGCCCGTTCCCCGAGAATCGCCGCGCGCACCTTTCGATCGAGCAACTCGAACAGCCCCACCCGCACAATGAACCCCTCGAACGAGCGCGCGTCCGCCTCACTATATTCACTCAGGCGCTGTAGCAGTATCGTCTTCCCCAGTGGCGTGATGGCGTATTGCTGGCGCGTTTGCCCGCGTTCGCCCGGCACCGCTTTCTTCGTGACCCACCCATCAACGGTGAATTTCCGCAGCAGCGGATACACCAGGTTGTTGTGGATGTCGCCATGCCCGAAGATGAATCCGGCCTGGCGTTTGAGTTGATAGCCATGCCGCGGCCCCTCCGAAAGCATCGCTAAAATTAATAGGTCATTCATGACACAGTCATTTTTGATCTATTCGTCGAAAGTTGTCAAGCTTTTTCTGCGCCCGTCCGGCCCGAAAGCCCCGTCAGATGCTTGCTGAATCCTTCCTAACTCCGGTAGAATCAAATGTCTGGAATCGAGGTCTAGAAACTGATATGAAAGCAGCTATCCATCCCCACTACAGCGAGATCCGCGTCCATTGCGCCTGCGGAAACGCCTTCGTCACCCGCTCGGCCCACAAAGGCGACATCGGCGTGGAAATCTGCTCCGCCTGCCATCCCTTCTTCACCGGCAAGCAGAAGCTCATGGACACCGCCGGCCGCATCGAGCGTTTCCGCCGCAAATACGCCAAGAGCGACGCCGGAAAAGCCGAAGCCGCCGCCAAGCAGCCCGCGCCTGCCAAGCAGTAAGGCCCTCACCGCTAATGCGCACGATTAGAAAGCCTCCTTCGCGGGAGGCTTTACTTTTGAATGCCTGGATGCAACGGCTGGACGAAACGGAGTGACGGTCGCTCGCAGCGGTCTGCGCTAGTCCCAGCATTGCCGGACTAGTTATGGCCTGGTCAGGGAAAGAACGTAGAATCGGATTGTGCGGAAGTTCTGGGACAACTCGGATGCAGCTGCTGGTACGGGCGAGACGCCCGTCGCTCCATCGCTCGGGACCGCAGCGGGACGCGTATTCCCTGCGTCATTCAAGATTGGCAGCGTCCGCATCGCGCCCGCAACCGTCCTCGCACCCATGTCCGGCGTGACCGACACCGTTTTCCGCCGCTTCATCAAAAACCTCGGTGGATGCGGGCTGATCATGACCGAGTTCACCTCGGCCGACGGAGTGATGCGCGACCAGCGCGTCCGCGGACGGTACCTTCATTTTTATGAGGACGAGCACCCCATCTCCGCCCAGCTCTTCGGCAGCAATCCTGCCGTACTGGCCGACGCCGCGCGCCTGGTCGAAGACCTGGGCTTCGACCTCGTCGATCTGAATCTTGGATGCCCGGCGAAGAAAGTCGTGAAGTGCAACGGCGGCTCCGGCCTGCTGCGCGATCTGCCACTGATCCGCCGGATTTTTGAAGCGGTGCGCGCCGCCGTGAAAATCCCCTTCACCGTGAAATTCCGCGCCGGATGGAACGACAACGAAATCGTCTGCGTGGAACTGGCTCACATCGCCGAGAGCTGCGGCCTGTGCGCGGTTGCTCTGCACGCTCGCACCCGCGAGCAAGGCTACAGCGGCAACGCGCGCTGGGAATGGATCGCCTCCGTCAAGCAGGCCGTCAAGATTCCAGTCATCGGAAACGGCGACATCCGCTCGCCGGAAGACGCCTGCGCCATCGTCGCCCAAACCGGCTGCGACGCCGTAATGATTGGCAGAATGGCCCCGGCCAATCCCTGGATCTTTCGCCAGATCGAGCAGTACGTCAGTGGACCGACAGTACCGGCGGACGCCCTCGTCCGCCCAGCGCAGCCGACCAGTGCCACAAAAATGTACGACGAGCCCAGCGAAGCCGACCGCTACCAGATGATCCGCACTTACTTCCAGATGCTGCTGCAGGAAGGAATGCCCGGCGCGGAAGGCAAGATGAAGCAGTTCGCCTCGTGGTTCACCCACGGCGTCCCCGGAGGCTCGACCCTCAGAAAAGCCATCTACGATGCCCGCAGTGGCGCGGAGATTCTCGGGCGCGTGGAAGAGTTCTTCGAGAACCGGCTCACGATTGTGTAGCGCGGCTGTGTAGCCGGTTATGTAGCGCGGGACCCCCGCGAAAAATTCTATTTCCTATCGGGCACAATCGCCTCCGCCTCGATTTCCACCAGCATTTCCGGAGAAACCAGGGCGGCGATGGCCAGCATGGAAGTAGCAGGTCGAATGGCGTGGAAAAATTCTCCGTGCGCCTTGCCGACTTTCTCCCAATCCGCGATGTTCGTAAGAAACACGCGGGTGCGGACGACATCCTGCATTGAAGCTCCCGCCCGCGCCAGCGCGCTTTCAATATTCTTTAGCGCTTGAACTGCCTGCGCATAAGCGTCGCTCACGCCAACAATCTTGCCGTCGGCTCCGGTCGCTGTTGTGCCCGCAACATATACGTGCGCGCCTACGCGCACTGCACGGGAGTAACCGACTACCGGTTCCCAACGTGTTCCACTGGCAATGTTAGTTCGCTCCACTTCGCCTCCGTTCCTGCACTGAACTAATGTGCAGAGTCAGTAAATCACGTAGATCGGTCAATCAATCGCCTGACAAGATCGTCGAAACAGATTCAGTACATCACGTTTTTCAATGGGCGATGCAAATTAGCACTCGCACCCTTTGGCTGCCAATAAGTATAGGTAAACCCCGCGCCCAGCGCGGGCTTCTAACTACGACATGGCTCGAATGGGTACTTGCATTCGATGTCGATTCACGGTATCTAATGCGCACGAGGTTATGTTCCGATAAGGAACTGTAAGCCTCGTTTTGGGAGGAGTGGGGCCATGGAAATTCCGGAGACGCATCCGCTGCAGCAACTGTTCGTCGAATTGGTCGGCCGTCACTACGCCGAAGAGATTGGCATTCGCGATCCACAAATCGTGAACTACGTCGCCCAACTGCTGTCGGAGTTTTGCGATGCCGAACAGCTGCTAAAGATCCGCAACGCCGCCGGGAAGCCCTTGAACGATGTCGGCGAGATGCTGATCGAATCGGATCCGATTTACGGCCCGGCGCCGTCCTTCGACCGCGAGCGTCAGGTGCGCAAACACATTGGCGACTACACTTTGTTCTACGCCGGCATGTTCCCCGAGAGCATCAATCATCATCGGTTGCGCCGCCAGCGGGTCGAGGGCCTCGTGGATTGGGTGAAAGCGGGAAAAGAAAGCTATTACATCGTTTCGAAGTTTGAGCACTTCGAATACGCGAAGGTGGCTCCACTGTTCAAGCAACTTTCCCAGAGATTCGAGCAATGCGTCTACGGACTGAACCTGGTGAAGAACGAGCTCGAGGTAATGCAGCACCCCATCGCTCGCCGAACCAACGAACTCATTATGTAGGGCAGAGCTTAACAGGTCAGATTAAGGAGGTGGAAACCAGAGTGCCGTGAATTTCCGACTTTCACTTCTGCAATCTGACCTCTGACCTTTGACCTCGCACCACCCTTCTGCCCGCAATTTCAAAGTTGCCTTCCAGCACCATCTTGATCGCTTCGGTGTAGGCGATGTGTTCCTGCTCAAGAATTCGCGCGCCCAGCGTGTGCTCATCGTCGGAGTCGAGCACTGGGACAGTCTTCTGCACGATAATCGCGCCGTGATCCAGTTCCTCATCCACCAGATGCACCGTGCAGCCGGTTACTTTCACGCCATAGGCAAAGGCCTGCTGCTGCGCCTCGAGGCCCGGAAACGACGGCAGCAGCGACGGATGGATATTGAGAATCCTCGCTGGAAATTGCTGCACGAACCACGCCGAGAGCAGCCGCATGTAACCGGCGAGGCACACGAGATCGACTTGATGATCCAACAGAGCGGCCGCTATTGCGCGGTCATGCTCTTCGCGCGGCCTGCCCTTTGACGGAATCGCCACTGCCTGGATGCCGCGAGCGCGGGCAACTTCCAGGCCGGGAGCATCGGCGCGGTTCGAAATCACGACCGCAATGCGCGCATCGGGAATCCTTCCAGCCGCGATGCTGTCGGCGATGGCGACAAAATTTGAACCGCGTCCGGAAAGTAAAATGCCGAGGTTCTTCATCGAAAGCCCGGCCCTAGCTGAACACGACTTTGCGATCACCCTTGACGATACGACCCACGCTGTAAAATTTTTCCCCGGCCCGCTCCAGCAGGGTCTGCGCTTTCTTGAATTTCTTGGCGGGAACCACAATCAGCATTCCAATGCCCATGTTGAAAGTGCGGAGCATCTCTTCCTCCGCCACATTTCCCAGTTTCTGCAGATGTTCAAAGATGGGTAGAACCGGCCAGGTGCCCAGTTCGATGACCGCCGATGTGCCTTTGGGCAGCACCCGGGGCAGGTTTTCCGTGATGCCGCCCCCGGTGATATGCGCCAGGGCGGCGACGCACTCGCCCGCAATCAGCTTCCGGACAATCGACCAGTAGCTGCGATGCGTCCGCAGCAGTTCGTTGCCGACCTTGTTCTTGATTTCGCTGACAAAAGTATCGAGCGAATAGCCCGCGTTTTCGAACAGCAGCTTCCGGGCCAGCGAATATCCATTGGTGTGCAGCCCGTTGGAGGGCAGGCCGAGCACGCAATCCCCCACCTGCACGTCTTTACCGCTGATGATGTGGTCGCGTTCGACGACTCCGAGAATGAACCCGGCAAGATCGTACTCGCCTTCCGGATAGAACCCGGGCATCTCCGCGGTCTCGCCCCCGATCAGGGCGCAGCCGTTGTGTTTGCAGGCATCGGCGAGGCCGCCCACAATTTTCTCCACCACTTCCGGATCCACCCTGCCGGTTGCCAGGTAGTCCATAAAAAACAATGGCGTCGCGCCCTGCACCGCGATGTCGTTTACGCAGTGATTCACCAGGTCGGCGCCGACCGTGTGGTGCACCTGCATTGCGAAGGCTACTTTTAATTTCGTGCCTACTCCATCCACGCTCGAAACCAGCACCGGATCCACGTACTTTTTGTCGACTGCAAAGAGGCCGCCGAATCCGCCAATCTCGCTCAGCACTCCTTTGGTAAAAGTCTTGTGCGCCAGATACTTGATGCGCTGCTTGGTGCGATTGCCCCGATCGATGTTGACGCCGGCATCGGCGTAGGTGACGGAGCCGCTTTGAGGGTTGGGGTTCTGGGCCACGGTTCAGTCCATTGTGCCCGGTTGGAGAAATCCGATGCGCCCCCGAGCATGAGGAAGCATTCCAAGTGCAACAAATTCTAGCACGTCTGGAGTTGCCTCCGGCTTTTCAGGCACGATGCGTCAAGGCGCTATAATGCTTCTCCAATTTCTTTTTCCCGGAGACCCGCATGAGGCTTCTGAAAGTTCTTTCGCTCGCAGCACTCGCAATTTCCTTAGCCGCCGCACAACAGGATCAATCCCAGGACGCGGCGTCCGGGAACGCGAAACAGGCTGCTTCCAGGAAAGATAAGAAGCAGACCGCGCCAGCAAACGCAACCCCGGAGAAGACCGCGGAAAACGCTAAATCCACGGAGCCGTCCAGAACCGACTCCAACGAATCCGCCAGCGACAAAGATAAAGATAAAGAAGAGCGCTACGATGTCGCCGAGGTTCCGCCCATCGTCACTCACCACCAAGCCACGCTGAATGGCAAGATTCTCAGCTACACGGCTACGGCCGGCCGTCTTCCGCTCAAGCGCGATGATGGCAAGACTGAAGCCGAAATGTTCTTCGTTGCCTACACCCTCGATGGACAGGATGCCGCCAAGCGTCCGCTGACGTTCGCGTTCAACGGCGGTCCCGGCTCGGCGTCGGTGTGGCTGCACATGGGCGCGTTGGGACCCAGGCGCGTGGTTTTGCAAGCGAACGGTTTTATGCCGGCCGCGCCATATCGTCTGGAAGAGAATCCCGACACCCTTCTCGATCGCAGTGACATCGTCATGGTCGATGCCATGGCCACCGGCTACTCGCGCGCCGCCACCGCCGAGCTGACCAGGAAATTTCTCGGCGTGAAGGGCGATGTACAGGCCTTTGGAGAATTTATTCGCCTCTACATCTCGCGTTACGAACGCTGGAGTTCGCCCCTCTTTCTGCTGGGAGAAAGCTACGGCACCACGCGCGCCGCCGGCATTGCAGGGTATCTGGCCGATCATGGCATCTCCTTCAACGGCGTGACCTTGCTCTCGATGGCCGTGGATTTCCAGACGCTCGAATGGAACAAGTCGAACGACCTGCCGTATTTTCTGCTCGTACCCACATTCAACATGATCGCCGGCTACCATCACAAGCTGTCCGCCGATCTCACCCAGGACGTGGCCAAGACGCGCGAAGAGGTCGTCCGCTGGTCGAATAACGACTACGCGCTCGCCCTCGGCAAAGGCGACGCGCTGACTCCGGAAGAGCGCCGCAAGATTGTCGAGCAACTGTCACGCTACATCGGGCTGCGTCCGGAGGTGATCGAGGCCCACAACCTGCGCATCAACGTTCCCACCTTCACGCATGAACTGCTGCTCGATCAGAAGCTGCGCAGCGGCCGCCTTGACGGACGATTCACCAGCCCCGATCCCGACGACGATCGTTTTTACGATCCGACCAGCGGCGCCATTCTTCCGCCCTACACTTCGGCGTTCAATAACTATCTGCGCACCGAGCTGAACTACAAATCCGATATGCCCTACGCGGTCTTCGCCTATGACCAACCCGGCTTCGAGAAGTGGGAGTGGGGCAACGCCGCGGAAGGCTTCCCCAGCACCGCGGGCGGACTGCGCTCAGCCATGATCAAGAACCCGTACATGAAAGTCCTGGTCATGGAGGGCTACTACGACCTGGCCACACCGTTCGCCGCCGCCAACTGGACCATGGATCACCTGAATCTCGACACCAGGTACCGCCAGAATATTTCCTACGCCACTTACAACTCGGGCCACATGGTCTACATCGATCGCGCGGAACATGACAAGATGAGAAGAGATCTGGTCGACTTCATGGAGAAATGCCTGCCGAAATAATCGGGATGTTCGTGTTGTAACAAGCACTTTTCGTGAAATCGGCCATTGCTCTGACCTCATGCGCGCCGCCGTCATCCTCGGGTTGGGAACTTCACCGGCGGCATTGAGACCTTTTCAAGGTTCTAAGACGGACTGGCTCCAGGGGCTGCCCGCTTCATCCAACGATGCCGACGCCATTCTGATTTTTGGTGGAGACGGCACCATTCACCGGCACCTGCCCGCGCTGGTCCGTCTGCAACTTCCAGTGCTGATCGTCCCGGCGGGCAGTGGAAATGATTTTGCCCGCGCCCTGGGTCTCCACTCGATGCGAGATTCTCTCCGCGTCTGGCGCGATTTCGAGTCGGGGAAGATTCCAGCCCGAGCGATTGATCTGGGAATGATCGTTCCATCTGCCGCGCCCGAGCGCGTTCACTATTTCTGTTGCGTCGCCGGCTGCGGCTTGGACTCTGCCGCGGCTCGTGGCGCCAACCAGATGCCCCGATGGCTCCGCGGACACGGCGGCTATGCCCTGGCGCTGGTGCCCCTGCTGTTGAAGTTGCCTGCATTCACGCTGCACTTAGCGCGTAGCGCCGGAAGCGGCGTCCTGAGTAACCCTGCGCCCGACCCCAAGCCCACCTTGCTCGTCTCATTCGCCAACACTCAGTTTTTTGGCGACGGCATGCGCATTGCCCCGAACGCGGATTTTACCGATGGCAAACTCGACGTCTGCCGCATCCAAAAGCTGAGCCCAATTCGTCTGCTCAGCATGTTTCCTACCGTCTATCTTGGGCGTCATCTCAGCTTGCCCGAAGTCGAGTGCTCCCGAGGCGATAGATTTCAACTGCGCACCGAGCCTGCGCTGGAAATTTATGCGGACGGAGAGTTTGTCTGTGAGACGCCCGCCGAGATCTCAGTGGCCGCCAGCGCGCTGCGAGTGATTCACCCCGTCCGCTAATGCGGAATCCAGGCGGTCTGTTTGGAAGGGGGGCACCCGCTAAGTCGGTCTCCAGCCATCACTGGCGCGCCCGACCGTACCGCCCATCGAGCGCAAGATTCAGTTCGAGTACATTCACCCGCGGCTCGCCCATGAATCCCCATTGCCGGCCCTCGGAGTGCTCAGCCACCAGGCTTGCGATTTCAGATTCCGCAACCTTCCGCTCTGAAGCCACGCGTCGAATCTGGAACTCCGCCGACGCCGGCGTAATATTCGGATCCAGTCCTGACGCCGACGTGGTCACCAGATCGACCGGTACGGGAGTACCGGGATTCTCCGCTTGCAGTTTCGCAACGTCTCCGTTGACTCGATTGATGAGCTGCGCGTTGGTCGGACCGAGATTTGAGCCGCTCGAGGCGCTGGCATCGTAGCCCGCGGCGCCCGCGACGGAGGGACGGGAATGAAAATAGCCGGGGCCCGAAAATGGTTGCCCGATCAGCCGCGAACCAAGTATCACGCCGTCTTTGCCTTGAATCAGCTCACCATTCGCCTGCTTGGGGAAGACAAGTTGCGCGATTCCGGTTACCACCAGGGGATAAATCACCCCCAGCAGGATCGTGGTCGCGATGGTCATGAGTACCGCCGTGATCAGATTTTTCTTCATTGCTTTTCTCGATTCAATCTCTTTCGCTACCGGATATTCCCTAAACCAGCTTGATGCCCGTGATCAACATGTCAATGAGCTTGATGCCGATGAACGGAACCACCAAGCCGCCAAATCCATAGACCAGAAGATTCCGCCGCAACAGGGATTCGGCGCTCATGGCGCGGTACGCCACTCCTCTCAGCGCCAGAGGAATCAGGGCGACGATAATCAGCGCGTTGAAAATAACGGCCGAAAGAACGGCCGACTGTGGCGTCTGAAGCCGCATGACGTTCAGCGCATTCAACACAGGAAACGTCCCGGCGAACATGGCGGGAATAATGGCGAAATATTTCGCCACATCATTTGCGATGGAGAATGTTGTAAGCGCTCCCCGGGTCATCAGCAACTGTTTGCCGATGGCCACAACCTCGATGAGCTTGGTGGGATTCGAATCCAGATCCACCATGTTGCCGGCTTCTTTCGCTGCCTGTGTGCCGGTATTCATGGCCACGCCGACATCGGCCTGGGCCAGCGCGGGCGCGTCATTAGTCCCGTCGCCGGTCATCGCGACCAGTTTGCCCTCGGCCTGCTCGCGGCGAATCAGATCCATTTTCTCTTTCGGAGTTGCCTCCGCTAGAAAGTCGTCCACGCCCGCCTCGCGCGCAATCGCCGCCGCCGTCAGTGGATTGTCGCCAGTGATCATGACCGTCTTGATCCCCATGGCGCGCAGTTGGTTGAAGCGCTCGCGCATCCCCCCTTTGACAATGTCTTTCAGGTAGATCACGCCCAGCGCCCGCTGATTCTCCGCCACCACCAGCGGCGTTCCTCCCGAGCGCGCGATCTGTTCCACGCTCGCCTGCACTTCGCGGGGCAGCGAGGTGCCAAACTGATGCAGGTACTTGGTGATGGCGTCGACCGCGCCTTTGCGAATCTCGCGGCCATCCAGGTTCACCCCCGACATGCGGGTTTGCGCCGTGAACGGGACAAACACCGCTTCGTGCGAAGCCAGTTCGCGTCCGCGCAAGCTGTACTTCTCTTTCGCCAGCACCACAATCGACCGGCCTTCCGGCGTCTCGTCGGCCAGCGATGATAGTTGCGCGGCATCAGCCATCTCGGCATCGGTAATCCCCGGTGCGGAGATGAACTCCGCTGCCTGCCGGTTGCCGAGCGTGATCGTTCCCGTTTTATCAAGCAAAAGTGTATTGACGTCCCCGGCCGCTTCCACGGCGCGTCCAGACATGGCCAGCACGTTGTGTTGCACCAACCGGTCCATACCCGCAATGCCAATCGCGGAAAGCAGGCCGCCAATCGTGGTCGGTATCAGGCAGACCAGCAGAGAGACCAGCACAAAAACCGTCTGGGGCGATCCCGAGTAAATTGCGAAAGGCTGCAGTGTAACCACCGCCAGCAGAAAAATGATGGTTAACCCCGCCAGCAGAATGTTGAGCGCGATCTCGTTCGGAGTCTTTTGCCGCTCCGCGCCCTCCACCAACGCAATCATTCTGTCGAGGAAGGTCTCGCCGGGGTTCGACGTAATACGAACCTTGATCACATCGGAAAGCACTCGCGTACCGCCGGTGACCGCCGACCGGTCGCCTCCAGCCTCGCGGATCACGGGCGCGGATTCTCCGGTGATGGCGGATTCGTCCACCGAAGCGACGCCTTCGATCACCTCTCCGTCGCCCGGAACGAGTTCGCCCGCCGTCACCATCACCACATCACCCGAACGCAACTTCGCGCTGGCCACCGTTTCGGTCGAGCCGTTTGGCAGCAGGCGTTTGGCCTCTGTCTCAGACCGGGCTTTGCGCAGCGTGTCGGCTTGCGCTTTGCCGCGTCCTTCCGCCATGGCTTCCGCGAAATTTGCGAACAGCACGGTAAACCAGAGCCAGAGCGTGATCTGCAGATTGAATCCGAAGCTCTCACTCCCTCGAAACAACAAAATGGTCGTCACTACGCTGCCTACTTCGACCACGAACATGACTGGATTCTTCATCATGGTCCGAGGATCGAGTTTGACCAGCGCGTCGACCAGCGCCCGCCGGATGATTTTGGTGTCCCACAAACTCTTGCTCTTTTTTTCCGCCATGTTTCTACCTTGCCTCGGATGCTCGCCTCGAAAATGACTGCCTTAGAACGTTTTCCCCGCCATCATCTGCAGGTGTTCAAGTACCGGTCCCAGACTGAGTGCCGGGAAAAATGTGAGCGCTCCCACGATCACAATCACCGATACCAGCAGAACCGTAAACAGCGGCGTCGTCACCGGGAATGTACCCGCCGAAGCGGGCACTGTTTTCTTTTTCGCCAGGTTGCCCGCGATCGCCAGCATGGGGATGATCATGAAGAACCGCCCCACCAGCATGGTGGTAGCGCCCGCCGTGTTATACCAAAGTGTGTTGCCGTTCAAGCCTCCGAACGCGGAGCCGTTGTTCCCCGCCATCGATGTAAAGGCGTAGAGGATTTGAGTGAGGCCGTGCGGCCCCGCATTGCTGATGCTCGAGGTGCCAAAACCCTCCACTGATGAAATGCCGGTCAGCGCGAGAATGATCAGCGGAAAAACCAGCGTGACCAGCATCGCCATCTTCACGTCATAAGCTTCAATCTTCTTGCCCAGATACTCCGGCGTTCGCCCAACCATGAGCCCGGCGATAAACACGGCCAGCACAACGTAGATCAGGATGCCGTAGAGGCCCGCGCCCACTCCTCCAAAAACGGTTTCGCTGAGCATGATGTTGACCAGCGGCACCAGGCCGCCCAGCGGGGTAAATGAATCATGTTGGGCGATGTTGGCGCCACAACTCGCGTCGGTAGTGACGGTGGCGAACAACGCGGAGTCGGCAATTCCAAAGCGGACTTCCTTGCCTTCCATGTTGC
>PLBE01000057.1:308-19404 GCA_003134435.1 Acidobacteriaceae bacterium | reverse complement strand
CCCTCGCGGGCTAGAACGATTGCGAGAAGCGGGCTTCCAGGAATTCGCCCAGCTTGGCCGTCGCCCGGAATTGTGGAATGGGATCCAGTTCCTTGAATGCCGACGTGAACGCGTTGGAGAGACTCCAGATGGTTCGCGGCCGGAATTCCTCGTACTTAGGCTCGAAGTAGAGGTCATGCACGCTGCGGGCGAGGTGCTTTGGGGCTTCCAGTCTCCCCTCGACGAATGCCTCGTAGATGACCACCTTGGCCGTGACGTCAGTCAATTCACTTCTCTGCCAGGTTTCCACCTGCTTTCGCATGGGCTCGAAGTTCCGTTGCATTCGATCGACACCCACCGAGATGCAGTCGATGAGCGAGAACGATTTCGAATGTTTGGCGAGCACGGGCGTGAACACGCTAGGGACAATGTTTCCGAATTCTGCATGCCACGGGTCCAACTTCCTCGAAGAGGACTTCTGGCCCGCGTGGTTGAGAATCCGCTTTAAGGTAACTTCCGGCTTGCCTGTCATCCGCGCAAGATCGTTGGCAGGCGTCACAGAAAACCCAGCATCCCACAAGCCCAGACCCGATCCCCACGGTTTTGGAAGGATGCGAATGCTAGTCGTTACCTTCCAAGCCTTTGGATCTGCTGATCGGCTAATCGGCAGGCTTCATCGGTGCCCCAGGTTTTTTGCGCCTATGAGCAACAGTGAACATCTTTCGTAATCACGAATTTGACAAGATAGCTTCTGCAAGATTCAAACGTATGTTTCAGACTGGTGTTTCAGTGGCGCCATCGAAACGAATTCGAAGGCCCATAGGTCGGGTGTCCGAGCCCAGAGCCGCTGCTTCAACGCGCGAGAGGCTGCTTGAAGCCGCCGGTCACGTCTTCGCCGAGCACGGCTATCACGCGACGACGGTGCGGGAAATCGTCAAGCGCTCGGGCGCCAATATCGCAGCGGTCAACTATCACTTTGGCGGCAAATTAGGCCTGTATATCGAAGTATTGCGGCAATCGGTGCGGGCGGCTCGGGTGAATGCAATCGACGCGCTTGATCAGAATGCGCCTCCGGAGGACATCTTGCGGGCGGTCATCAGAGCTCGACTACAAAGCGTGGCGCAGCCAAATTTGCCGGACTGGCACTTTCGAATCATGGTGCACGAACTTGTGCAGCCCACGCCGGCGCTGTCGCGAATCGTCAACGAAGTAACCCGGCCGATTTACGAGCGACTACTCGAATTGGTCGGAAGGATCATCGACTTGCCTCCCAAGAATGAGAAGACCCGGCTGTGTGTAAACAGCATCATGGGACAGATTCTCGTCTACATTCTGGCGGGTCCTGTGCTAATGCGACTTTGGCCAGAGTTAGAGATGAAACAAGAGCAGGTGGACCGGATCGCTAAGCATATTGGGGACTTTTCGCTGACGTATCTTCGACAAGCTGCTGTGTCGAGCAGGCGAGGTGAGAAATGACGGAGCAACTGGTGATCGACGGGCCTCAAGAACTTCCAAAGCAGGACCAACCGCAACCAGAATCCCATCCGCAAACTGCGCCTGCAGTGGGAAACGTGTCTGAAATAGTCGAGAAATTGAAGCACGAGCGGGAACGAGCACAGAAGGAAATCCAAACCTATGATGCAGCGATTACGGCCTTAGGGAGTATCGGTTCCAATGCGCAGCCACTCCTACCAAACCCTCAATCTGTTCCTGTAGCAGCGCAGCCAGCCCAAACAAAAGCGCAACCTGCTCCTGCGGCGGCGAAACCAGCGCAACCAAACTCGCAATCTGCCCCTGGTGTAGCGCAGCCAAGTCAAGCAAAACCAAAACCCGCGCCTGTCGATGCGAAACCACCCCGCTCGGTGGCGCGTCGAATCATTGTTCTGTTGGTTGTCATTCTGATTCTCGCGGCCGTCGGATTGGGCGTTTGGAGAGTGTTCTTCTACGTTCCTCCGCTACCAGCAAACATTGTGCCGCTCAGTGGTCGAATCGAAGGCGACGACTCGGCTGTGTCCCCCAAGACGAGCGGCCGTATTCTCGAAATCCGAGTGCGCGAGGGAGACCGTGTATCCACTGGAGACATCATCGCCGTGCTCGACGACGAGCAATTGAGGGCGCGCGTGGAGCAAGCGCAAGCCCAACTTCAGCAAGCGCAAGCCAAGGCCAGGTCCGCCCGAGACCAGATTGCCGTCCTCGATGAACAGTTGCGTCAGGAAGAGGCGAACGTTGCTCAGCAGGAAGCCGCCCGAGACATTGCCAACTTCGACAAGGACGCATACACCCGACTGGCGCGATCGGGAGCCGTATCCGAGCGTCAAGGAAAACAGGCGGTGTCAACGGCAGACCAACAGGCGGCTGCAGTGGCCGGCGCCAACCGCCGCGTAGCCGGAGTGAACATGCAACTCGCGCAGCAGCAGGCAGCGATTGCCGACGCGCTGGCAAGCATTGGTCAGGCCCAGGCGCAGCTCACTGAGGCGCGGGAAAATCGTCAGGACCTGACCGTGAAGGCGCCTTTTGACGGGACGGTCGTAACCCGCGTGGCGGAGCCGGGAGAAGTGATTACCGCCGGAACCCCCGTCATCACTCTGCTGGATCTCAGCAAGGTGTACCTGCGAGGTTTTGTTCCCGAGGGACAGATCGGCAAGGTCAAGGTCGGCCAGGCTGCGCATGTATATCTAGATTCGAATCCCAAGCAACCGGTCGACGCATACGTTTCGCGCATCGACCCGCAAGCTACATTCACTCCCGAGAACACTTATTTCCGTGATGACCGTGTAAAACAGGTCGTCGGTCTAAAGCTACAGCTGAAGGGAGCCCTGGGATATGCCAAACCGGGTATGCCGGCTGACGGCGAGGTGCTGGTTACGGGCGATCAGTGGCCCGAAGAAAAGCGCAAATGACGGCAGCGACTTCCACTCCGCTAACTTCCAAACCTGGCCCCGATGGTTCGGAAACAATCGCCATTCGAATTAGCGAGCTTTGGAAACGCTACGGCAAACTAGAAGCCGTTCGCGGAATCAGTTTTGAGGTGGGCAAAGGCGAGATCTTCGGCTTGATCGGCCCCGATGGTGCGGGAAAAACCTCGACGTTCCAGATTCTAGCCGGGGTCATGGAAGCAAGCTCGGGATCAGCCGAAGTTTTCGGTCAACCAGCGCGCGAAGCACGCTCCCAGACAGGCTATCTGACTCAGGCATTCAGCTTGTACCCCGATCTTACGGTTATCGAAAATATCCGCTACGTCGGCGATTTGCGCCGCGTCGCATCCGACGACATCGTGAAGCGGGGCCGCCAGTATCTGCAGATGTTCGACATGGATCGATTCTCCAGCCGACTGGCGGGCCAGTTAAGCGGCGGAATGAAGCAGAAGCTATCGCTGGCTTGCGCCTTGGTGCCCCAACCTCGCGTGCTCGTGCTCGATGAACCGACGACCGGCGTGGACCCAGTATCGCGGCGCGAGTTTTGGGATGCCCTGGCGCATCTGGCTGCCGAAGGCCTATCCATCCTGATTTCGACGCCGTACATGGATGAGGCTGAAAGGTGCCATAGGATCGCGCTCATTCACAAAGGGGAGATCCAGCAAATCGGCACTCCGGCCGAATTACGAGAGAGTCTGGGCGCCAAGCGACTGGAAGTCCGCGTCGACAATTTGAGCGGAGCCGAACGCGTGTTGTCCGAGGTATCTGGTCCGAAGCAAGACATCATGGACGTGGAGCGTTTTGGTGATCGTCTTGACGTCCTTGCCCATGATCCAGACAAGGCGCGCCAAATCGTTGAAGAACTCTGTAGCAAAGCCGACCTGCACGTCAGCGACGTTCGCGTCGATGAGCCGACTCTCGAGAACGTGTTCGTTGCCGGCCTGCGCGCTCTGGGCGAAGACTCGAAGGAGTCACCGTTTCCCGGTCACCACGATCACTCGAACCTGCGCGGACAAATTGCGGTCGGAGCGGACAATCTGACAAAACAATTCGGAGCGTTCACTGCGGTAAGAAATGTAACCCTTGAGATTCCGTATGGAGAAATCTACGGCCTTCTGGGTGCAAATGGCGCTGGCAAGACAACTACGATCAGGATGTTGTGTGGACTGCTTCAGGCCACCAGCGGAAGCATGCGGCTTGCCGGCGAACAAGGCAACCTCCGCTCGGAAAGCATTCGCCAGCAGATTGGATACATGTCGCAGAAGTTCTCCCTCTACAACGATATGACCATCCGTGAAAATCTCAGTTTTTTCGCAGGCGTCTACGGCGTGCCCGAGAGCGAGCGCGATGAGAAAATCCGCTGGGTGCTGTCGTTCTCGGGACTCGAAGGGAAGGAAGACCAGATCACTGGCAGTCTGCCTGGAGGCTGGAAGCAGCGTGTCGCCTTCGGCGCCGCCATCATGCACGAACCGAGCGTGCTCTTCCTCGATGAGCCCACCTCTGGAGTCGATCCTCTCGCTCGGCGCGCTTTCTGGGTGATGATCAACCGCCTGGCGGATGCTGGTACGGCGATTCTTGTGACGACGCATTACCTCGAAGAGTCGGAACAATGTAACCGCTTGGGATTCATGGCCGGCGGAGAACTTGTGGCGCAAGGAACTCCGAGCGGCATCAAGAGCGCGCCAACTGGCCATTTACTTGAATTCATCGTCGACCAGCCGCAGCACGCCGCCGACGTGCTCAAGAGCGACACCGAGCGTTGGCGAGTTTCCCTGTTCGGCAATCGGCTCCATGTGGTCACGGACGAGGATGTTGAGGCAGGCAAACGAACCACGACCGAGAAGCTTGAAAGCAATGGAATCAAAGTAATCAGCGCACGCGAAGAGCCCTTCTCCCTCGAAGACGTATTCATCAGCGTGATCGAAAAAGCGCGCCAGCAGGGAAAGGTTTCAGCGGAAGAGTGAACCGTAAGGAGCGCATGCGATGCGACGTGTAGTTGCGCAAGCCCGTAAAGAGCTGACTCAGATCTGTCGTGATTGGCGGACGCTGACTCTTGCCCTCGTCCTTCCACTGGTTTTGTTGCTCCTGATGAGTGTGTCTCTTTCGTTGACCGTAAACAATCTTCCCGTCATCGTGCAGGACTTTGNNCACCCGCTTCGCGCGATTTTGTAGACGCGATTCGCGCCTCCATTACTCTCCATGTCGTCGCCTGGCCGATTGATCGAAACCCCGAGGAGGCTCTCAGTTCAAACACGGCCAGGGCAGTCTTGATCATACCCGTGCATTTTGGAAGGGACATGGCGCTAGGAGCGAACTCCCCCGTTCAATTGCTAGTGGACGCCTCTGACGCGAATACCGCGAAGCTTACGGCAGGTTACGCGAACGAAATTACACGTGCCTACAATCAACGTATCGCTGGCAACCAAGGACTCGCGCTGGTCCAAACCGCCATCCGCCTCTGGTACAACCCCGGACTCTCCGCCAAGAAGTTTTACGGTCCAGGGATTTTCGTGCTGGGACTTTCGATGTTCCCCCCGTTACTGGCAGCTCTCGCCATGGCAAAAGAGGGTGAGCTGAAGACAATCCTTCAAGTTTATGTGTCCAGCATCTCCGCCCACGAATTCCTGCTGGGAAAGATTCTTGCCTTTATGGTAGTCGCGCTCGCCGAGTGTGTAGTTATGCTTGTCCTCCTGTTTACGTATTTTGGTTTGGGGCTGGCGGGCGATCCAACCCCTTTCATCGTCGCCACGATTCTCTATACGTTCTGCGTGGCGGCCTTTGGAACCATGGTAGGAGCGACGATTCCGAGCCAGGTCGCCGCGATGCAGGTGGTGGCCCTCGGCGGCTTTCTCCTGGTGTTTCTGCTTTCCGGCCTGATTTTTCCTATCGAAAACATCCCTGTGGGATTGCGTTGGATCTCGAATTTCATGTGGGGCCGGTACTACATCGAAGTCGTGCGGGATGCGCTACTCCAAGGTGGCGGCTGGCTCGCCGACTGGTGGAAAGTCACGCTCATCGGCATCATCGGCTCGGTTTTCTACGGGGTTGGATGGTTCAGCATGCGCCGAATGCAACTCAAAGCGTAAGCGAATGACGAATCCCTTTCAAAACGTCCTCAATCAGCGTTTCCGCGCACTTGTGGGTAAAGAGTTCAACCAGATACGGCGCGACCGCCGTCTCATGATTTCTTTGATTCTTCCTCCCATTTTGCAACTGACGCTGTTTGGCTTCGCGTTGAGCGCGGCGGTGTCGAACGTTCGCCTCGGTGTCGTCGATGAGAGCAAGACTCCGGAGAGCCGGGAGTTAATCGCGACCCTGACCGAGAGCGAAAGCTTCCGCCTTGGAGGCTACTACTTTTCGGTAGACGAACTCGGGGATTCAATCAGTCAGGCCAAGGTAGACGCGGGAGTGGTCATCCCCTACGACTATGCACGGGATTTGCACCGCGGACATTCAACCACGGTCCAGTTCCTGCTAAACGCCACCAACGCGAATACTGCCACCATCAGCCAAGCCTATGCGGAGGGCATCATTCAAACTTACACTGCCGGGCTGCAGAGCATGGGCATTCATCCCAGCCTGAAGCAGATTGCTGCGTCCCAGATAAGCCGCCGGGGGCAAGTGCAACTCATGCCGGCTTTCATCTACAACCCAGGCCTGATTGATTCCTGGTTCATTGCGACCGGTGTTTTCGGGCTCCTGCTGATTATGAACAGTTCGTTGGTTGCATCCGCGGCCATGGTGAGAGAGCGCGAAACTGGGACGATGGAGCAACTGCTCATGTCTCCAGCAAGCACGTCCGAAATCATCATCGCCAAGATCGTGCCGCTGTTTACCTTGCTCTGCATCATGATGCTGATGTGCGTTGCGACGCTCAAAATCGCGTTCCACATCCCGTTTCATGGCAGTTTGCCTTACGTCTTGTTTGGCGGCATGCTGTGCATCTTGTCCGGGATCAGTCTGGGTACCGTGATTGCAACTTTCAGTAAGTCGGCCCAGCAGGCGCAGCTAACTGCCTTTTTCATCAATCCGCCGTTGTCCTCTCTGTCGGGAGCTCTGAATCCTGTCGAAGCGATGCCGCGATGGATGCAGCCCTTTACGATCCTTAATCCCATTCACCATTTCGCGACCATCGTGCGTGGCGGGATGCTAAAAGGAAGTGGGATCGTCGCGCTGTGGCCCAATTTCCTGGCGTTGTCGATTTTTACTATCGTCTTGGTTTCGCTCAGCGTCCGGCGTTTTCGCAAGCAACTCAGTTAGAAAAGAAAGCGAAACTATGTCCAATAACAAACTGGCAAAACTTCTGACCGATAAACTTCCGCCCAGTTCGCCGACGTTGTTCAACCCATGGCGCGACCATTGCGCCGACTGCGAGCCCTGCAATGATCCGGATGCAAAGCTGGCCAGGCTGGCAGCTCATCTCAAATGCGATCCGGGGTTTATTCTTTGCGGAGAAGCACCGAGTCATCGCGGGTGCAAACACAGCGGGATCGCGTTTACTAGTGAATGTCTTCTGATGAGTGGGGCGATTCCTCGAATGCCTCCCATGAGTCACAGGCTCACCACCAAGAAACATCCGTATAAGGAACGATCTGCCACGATAGTCTGGAAGGCACTGTATAACTTGGGCATTGAAAAGCGCACGATTTTGTGGAACGCACTTCCAATCCATCCTCATGAACCGGGAAACGAGCAGTCGAATCGAACACCACTTCCTGCCGAGGTTGATGAGTTTGGCAAGCCTGCCTTGCAGATGCTCGTTAAAGAGTTTCCTTCAGCGACAGTTGTTGCCATCGGCAAAACGGCCGAACGATTACTCGACAAGATGGGCATCGCTTACACACCCGTGCGTCATCCCGCCGCCCGCAATGGAGCGACCGAATTTACGCAAGGGCTGAAATCACTTGTCGGTGGGGCGCCCGCGGGAACTGCGGTTGAGCAGACTCTGTTCGATTGTCGCCCGAAGCGGAATCGCTAGGTCGGCATATTGTCCCCAAGGAAAGGCACGGTCAATTGTCTATGACGAAGACGAAACTGAACACGCTGCCGAGCCGCCTGAAGATGATTGCCACATTGATCCTGCTGAGCATCTTCATTTGCTTTGCAGTCGCAAACTCATCCGCACAGGCAGCGCCCTCGCAATCCCAAGGCGCGCAAGCAACGCAGTTGCCGCTGTCGGGCCGAGCCGCACAGAGCGGCTCGGTGACGGCCACGCAGTCAACCACGCCGGGGGTATCGAACACAGTCAACACACTCAATCCCACGGTTCAAGTTCAAGGGGCTTACTCGGGAAGTACATCTGGCATTTCCAACATGCCGTTTGCCGGCAAGCTGTCTTTGCGAGACGCCATCCGCCGCGGCCTTGAGTACAATCTGGGAGCAGTCGGATTCGTTCAGGCCGTACGTCAGGCACACGGGCAAACGCGCGTGGCACGCAGCGTACTACTCCCCAACCTCACCGGCGACTTGGCCGAAACCGTCCAGCAGACCAGCCTGGCAGCCGAGGGCCTGAAGAAGATTCCAGGATTCAATTTGCCGACGGTTTTGGGGCCCTATAACTACATCGACTTGCGGGCGCGTCTCACGCAAACCGTAGTGGATCTCACCGCGTGGAAAAACTACAAATCGGCCGATGAAAGCCTCCGTGCAAACCAACTTTCGGCTCAGGATTCTCGCGATCTCGTGGTATTAGCCGTTGGGGGAGCTTATCTTTTGGTTATTGCCGACAAGGCTAGAGTGCAATCAGCTCTTGCTCAACTCGACACAGCAAACGCTCTTTATAAACAAGCATCACAGCAACGAGCTGTAGGAGTGGTGGCACAGGTCGATGTCGATCGCAGCCAAGTGCAAGCGCTTACCCAACAGCAGCGAGTAACTTCATTGCAGAACGATCTTGCGAAGCAGAAGATCAACCTGGCACGGATGACCGGTTTGCCGCCCAATGACCAGTACGACCTTTCCGACGACGTCCCTTTTTCGGCTGCGCCGCCGATTACTCTGGAAGAGGCGTTCAGACAGGCCTTCGAGCAACGTCCGGATCTAAAGGCAGCGGCGGCTCAAGTCCGGGCCGCCGAGCTCGCGCGATCTGGCGCACGTTCTGAACGGCTGCCCTCTCTTGCGGTGAACGCCGACTATGGAGTGATCGGAACCAATCCGTCCCAGTCTCACGGTACGTTCTCGGTCACTGGGACACTGCGCTTCCNNGCCGAACTCGAAGATCTCAAACTGCAAGTAGAGGGAGACATTCGAAAAGTCTATCTCGACTTAGAGGCGGCAACCAGCGAGGTGGAAGTGGCGCAGAGGAATGCGCGGGTCGCCAAGGAGACTCTCGATCTCACGCGGCAGCGTGTGGAGGCAGGCGTGGCCGACAGTGTAGAACTGGTTCAGTCGCAGGAAGCGCTGGCGGGCGCTGAGCTTGACTATATCAACAGCGTGTTCTCCCACAACGTCGCCAAACTAAGCCTTGCCCGCTCGATGGGCCGCGCAGCAGAAAATCTGCCGAAGTTCCTTAGCACGCCATGAAACACACGTGCCAGAGATACTCACGTTCAGGCCTCCGGCCCTAAGAACCTGATAGCCCGCCGAATCCTGAAGTGCTCCCCAATGATCCACCCTGTACCTGCTGCAAGAGCTGTTCATCGATCTGCTGCAGAGACGCCGGTAGCTTTGCATAATGCAACTGCTCCGCAGGGTCCTGCCCGCCCGTGATGATGTACTGGACGAAGCCCTTGACCTCCGCTGCCTTGTTGGCATCCTTTGCTTGTTTTGGCACAAGCAGGAAAGTGAGGCCACTGATGGGATAAGCATCCGGCGCCGACGCCGGAGCATTGACGATTGGCGTGCGCACGTCTTTCGATAGCTCGCCGGAAAACGCATCGATAGCAGCGCTCGTTCCCGCAGCCGTCGGGCTCACGTATTTGCCCGCCAAGTTCTGGACCTGCGCGACTGGAAGATGGTTCTCCTCGGCAAAAGTCAGCTCCACATACCCGATTGCTCCGAGAGTCTGCTTCACCACGCCCGTTACGCCCTCGCTCCCTTTGCCTCCAAGTCCGATTGGCCAGCTTACGGAGAGGCCTTGACCGACCTGGCTTTTCCATTTGGGGCTGAGGGCAGCAAGATAAGTCGTGAAGATGTTCGTGGTGCCGCTGCCGTCGGTACGATGCACCACAACGATGCCTCGGTCGGGAAGATTGACTTCGGGATTGTCCTTCTTGATTGCCGCATCGTTCCAATTCTTGATCGTGCCGAGATAGATACCCGCGAGCGTCTTCGCGCTCAGCTTCAGCGGCTCTTTGAGCTGTTCCAAGTTATAAGTAATGCATACCGGTCCAGCGGTCTCTGGGATCTGCACCAGAGCAGGCATCTCCTTCAGCTTTTCGTCATCGAGTGCGGCGTCGGACGCGGCAAAGTCCACCGTCCCGCTCTTGAGCTGCTCAATGCCTCCGCCGCTGCCAATCGATTGATAATTGATCTGCAAACCCTGATGGTCCTGTCCATAGGCTTGGGCCCAGCGAGTCATGACGGGATCAACGAACGAACTGCCGGCGGCGGTAAGCTGAGTGTTATTGCGGGCGGCTGCGGTCGTCGGTGTCCCGGAGTTGCAGCCCGTTAGGATAATCGTAGCGATGAACGGAACGGAGAGAAGATTAAGGTTCATAAATAGCCTCTGTCATTTGGGAGTGGGTCGCGACCTAGCCGGTCCAGTTCCTTGGATTAAGAGATCCAACGCATCACTCTCTCATCCTCAATTCCGTCGGTCTGAGCAATAGTAGACAGTTGCGTACTGAGGAAAGAGAATTAATCCCCCTTTAACAATAGCCTTCGATGTTTGCGCTCGACATCGGTGGCAGTCCGGTTAATCGGTATACTCGTAACGAATCCGATGTCCGCCGAGCACACTCCCGCGACCAAGACGAAGCACCGGGTTTCGCGACCCGCCGGCAAACCACGGCAAGAAGAAATTCAGCGGACAGGTTCGCGCGACGCTTCTTCTCTGGACGATTCAAAACTCTACATTAACCGGGAACTCAGCCTGCTCGCCTTCCAGAAGCGAGTGCTGGAGGAGGCCCAAGACGAGCAAAATCCCTTGCTTGAGCGAGTGAAATTTCTCTCCATTCTGGGCTCAAACCTAGACGAGTTTTTCATGGTGCGGGTAGCCGGTCTTAAACGGCAAGTGGAGAGCAATGTACTCGAGTGCGATCCCGATGGTATGACGCCCAAACAACAGTTGAGCGCGATCCGTGAAAAGACTTCGGATCTGTTCAAAGCCGCACACGAGTGTTTAAGCCGGCAAATCTCCCCGGCCCTAAGGAAGGCTGGCTTGTGCGTGGTGGATTATTCTCAGCTGACATCGGTACAAAAGACGAACGTTAACAAGTATTTTTCCGAAACTGTCTTTCCTACGTTAACTCCATTGGCATTCGATCCCGGCAGACCTTTTCCGCACATCTCAAACCTCAGCCTGAATCTGGCTGTTCTGATCCGCGACCAGCAGGACGTTGAACATTTCGCCCGGGTCAAGGTGCCGGATATCCTCCCGCAACTCGTACCGGTAACTCCGGCCAAGGAAGGCGGGACGACGAAAAAGAAAGCACCTGCGTCAAAGTACCTGGTGTGGCTGGAGCAGGTCATCGTGGCCAATTTGCAAAGCCTGTTTCCGGGAATGGAAATCCTTGAGGCCCATCCTTTTCACGTAACTCGGGACGCGGACAGCGCGATCCAGGAACTTGAGGCGGGCGATCTTATGGAGTCCGTTGAAGAGGGCGTCTGGCAGCGGCGTTTTGCGGATGTGATCCGGCTGGAAGTGAATGACGACATGCCAGCGGCAGTTCTCGAAATCCTGCAGAAGAACCTCGAAGTCGATCCCGACGATGTTTACCAGGTGGGGCGGCCGATTGCCTTGTCGCGCCTGAAACATCTTTCGGCTATCGATCGGCCTGAGTTGAAGGATAAGCCTTTCCTCCCGGCGGTTCCGGCTGCACTGCGGCCTGAGGAAGAAGGCGAAGACATGTTTGCCGCCATCCGGCGCCAAGACATTCTTCTGCACCTCCCGTTCGATTCCTTTCAACCGGTGGTGACGTTTCTGCAGCAAGCAGCCCGCGACCCGGCGGTTTTGGCCATCAAAATTACACTTTACCGCGTGGGCCGTAACTCTCGGGTAGTGGAGGCACTCCTGGATGCCATCGGCGAGGGGAAGCAGGTTGCCGCGTTGGTGGAACTTAAGGCTCGTTTTGACGAAGAGAGCAATATTGAGTGGGCCCGCGCTCTGGAGCGCGACGGAGTGCATGTTGTCTACGGTCTGCCGGGTTTGAAAGTGCATTGTAAAACCGCTTTGGTAGTGCGGCGCGAGGGCGATGCCATCCGCCGCTATGTGCATCTTTCAACCGGCAACTACAACAGTGTTACCGCTCAGCTCTATACCGATATTGGAATGTTCACCTGTGATGAAGCGATCGGCGCGGACTGTACCGATTTGTTTAATTACTTAACGGGTTATTCCGCTAAGGTCGACTATCGCAAGTTGCTGGTAGCCCCTGTGGACATGAGGCAAAACTTCGAGCGGCTCATCCGCCGCGAGATCGAGCATCAGCGCAACGGCGAGCGTGGCCACCTTATCTTCAAGATGAACGCCCTGGTAGATAAGCCCATGATTCAACTCTTTTACGAGGCCTCAAAAGCCGGCGTCCAGGTGGATCTTCTGGTGCGCGGGATCTGCTGCTTGCGTCCCGGGATAGCTGGTGTCAGCGAAAACATCCGGGTCACAAGTATCGTGGGACGATTCCTTGAGCACAGCCGCATTTTCTATTTTCGCAATGCTGGACAAGAGGAGATTTACCTGGGTAGCGCCGACCTGATGCCGCGCAACCTTAATCGCAGAGTGGAAGTGGACTTTCCGGTGCGCGACCCCAAGTTGGTGCGATTTCTCCGTGATGGGGTGCTCGCCACCTACCTTGCCGATATGGTCAAAGCCCGCCATATGAAACCCGACGGAACCTATGATCGGCCTTCCAATCGCGACAATGCCCACAGCATGAACGCTCAGGAATGGTTCATCAAGAAAGTCGCAGTCAGATCCAGCAATAACGAAAAATCTGTCGGTTAATTCCATGGCTTGAAAGCTTTCCCATAAGCCCGATTCAGGGAACGATGACAACACCGAATGCGGATAATGCGACAGGAGCCTTGGCCGCCGCTGGAGTCCCAGATTGTAAGCTTGCGCCGCCGTCTGCCAGCCCGAACGAGCGCCCGATCCTAACCAAGACGAAGAACCAGAATATTCGGGTTTCGCCAGCAGTCCTCGATGCCGCCCGGAAAGACAGCCAACAGTTGTTGCGGGACCTGCGAACTTCTCTGAATGGCCTGGCCCAATCTGATGCCGAAGAACGCGCGCGCAGTACTGGTCCGAATGAGATCGCGCAAGAACGGAAGCAAGGCTGGATCGTCCGCGTTCTGAAAATCATCCGCAACCCTCTGGTAATCCTGCTTTCGACTCTGTCGGCAATTTCGTTTCTTACGGGCGACGCGCGCGCCGGCTCTGTGATGTTGGGTATGGTAGCGCTGAGCGTGGGACTCCGCTTCTGGCAGGAAGCGCGAGCGGACTCTGCAGCAGAAAAACTGAAGGCCATGATCCATGTGACCGCGACCGTCGTTCGGGATGGCACGGCGAGAGAGATACCACTCCGGGACTTGGTGCCGGGTGACATCGTCAGACTGGCAGCCGGCGATATGATTCCCGGCGACGTCCGGCTGCTGTCCTCGAAAGACGTCTTCGTTAGCCAAGGCAGTCTCACAGGTGAGTCGCTTCCGGTCGAGAAGTTCCACGACCCCGAAACTGAAAAAGGGATCTCGCCCACCGAACTCAAGAACACATGCTTCATGGGGACGAGCGTTGAGAGCGGGACGGCAACAGCAGTCGTGGTGACGACGGGCGTACAAACCTACCTGGGCAGTATGGCCAGCTCGATCACCGGGGAACGAGCGCTGACCAGCTTCGACCAAGGTCTGAACCGCTTCACGTGGCTCATGATGCAATTCATGGCCGTGATGGTGCCTCTGGTTTTTTTCATCAACGGTTTCACCAAACACGATTGGAAGGGAGCCTTCTTCTTCGCACTGGCTGTGGCTGTAGGGCTCACTCCCGAGATGCTGCCGATGATCGTCTCCGTTTGTCTCTCGAATGGGGCCCTCGCCATGAGCTGCAAGAAGGTAATCGTCAAGCGGCTGAACTCCATCCAGAACTTCGGAGCCATGGACGTGTTGTGCACCGACAAGACGGGGACCCTCACCGAGGACCGCGTCGTCCTCATGCGGCATTGCAACGTCGCTGGGCGCGAAACCGAGGACGTGCTCCTGGCCGGATACCTGATCAGCTACTTCCAGACCGGCCTCAAGAACCTGCTCGATCGGGCGATTCTGGACAGCACTGACTTCCACGGGAAAGCGGTGGTCGAGAAGTACACGAAGCTGGATGAGCTCCCATTCGATTTCACGCGACGCATGATGTCGGTCTTGGTGGCGGACCCGGAAGGTAAGGCGATCCTGCTGACTAAGGGCGCTCCGGAGGACGTATTTCACCGCTGCTCGCATTTTGAACTCGATGGGAAGTTGTCGCCGATGGAAACCGATCGGATGGTCGGGCTGAAAGCAGAATACGACAGCCTCAGCAACGACGGGTTTCGCGTGCTGGCAGTGGCTTCGAAGGAACTCCCCGGGAAGCAAATCTGCGCGAAGGCAGACGAGAGCGAACTCGTACTCAGAGGATACGTCGCATTCCTGGACCCGCCCAAGAGCACCGCCGGCCCTGCCCTTGCGGCTCTCGCCAAGCATGGCGTAGCCGTAAAAATCCTCACTGGAGATAACCATCTCATCAGCCGCAAGATCTGCAAGGACGTTGGCCTTCAGGCCGATCCCATGCTCCTGGGCGACGACGTGCAGAAAATGTCCGATGCCGAACTGGCCGGGCCTGCGGAAAAGGCGACGCTCTTTGCACGGCTCTCTCCCGCGGACAAAGAGCGGGTCATTCGCGTGCTGCGGAGCAAGGGGCACGTTGTCGGATTCATGGGCGATGGCATCAATGACGCTCCCGCCTTGCGAGCGGCGGATGTTGGCATCTCGGTCGACACCGCGACGGACATCGCCAAGGAGTCAGCCGACCTGATCTTGCTGGAGAAGGATCTGATGGTGCTCGAAGGAGGTGTGATTGAAGGCCGCAAGGTCTTCGCGAACATCGTTAAGTACATTCGGATGGGAGCGAGTTCCAACTTCGGGAACATGTTCAGCGTGCTGGGAGCGAGCGCGTTCCTCCCCTTCCTGCCGATGGCCCCAATCCAGGTGCTGACGAACAACCTGCTGTATGACTTCTCGCAGGTACCGATTCCAGCTGACGCCGTGGACGAACAGCAAGTGGCCAGTCCGCGCCCGTGGAACATCGGGGAAATCAAGCGGTTCATTCTCTTTATCGGCCCTATCAGCTCGATTTTCGACTATACGACCTTTTTCGTCATGCTCTACCTCTTCCACTGCTGGGATCCATCCCGAGCGTCCCTCTTTCAGACCGGATGGTTCGTCGAGTCGTTGATGACGCAGACGCTCATCATCCATGTCATTCGTACAAATAAAATTCCGTTCCTGCAGAGCCGTGCGAGTTGGGCGCTGACGGGCACAACAGTAGCGATCATGGCTCTGGGCGTGTGGCTGCCGTATTCCCCTTTGGCCTCTGCGTTAGGCTTCACGCACCTGCCGCGGCTGTACTGGCCCATCCTTATGCTCACGCTGCTCAGCTACATGGGCCTGACACAGATCATCAAAGTGTGGTTGCTGCGAAAGCACTGGATCTAAACCGGTATGTCCCGCGACACGGTGGCGTTTCATCATCGACCGAAGAATTATCCAAAACAGCCTGAACAAAAGGTTGATTCACAACACGATCAATTCTGATCAGTTTTTCCGAAGCCCAAAGTTTGATACTGGTTCTTTCACAAGTCTCGTCTGCCAGGGGGACGTGAACAAAATTATCTTTGTGAAAATGTTAGGTGCAGGGAGATTTCGATGAATCTAAATCTTATGGATCCGAGGGTACTCATGACGGTCGCTACCGTCGTGATTGTTGCCGCCGCAGTAATTGCTGTTCTTTACATGGGAAAACACAGGAATTCGACCGCGGTCCTGCGGAAGAAATTTGGCCCCGAGTACGATCGGGCAGTGCGGGAGCAAGGGTCAGAACGAAAAGCAGAAGCGAAATTAGCCGATCGCGAAAAGCGGGTGGAAAAGTTCAATATTCGCGATCTCGACCCAGTGGAGTATGAGCGCTTTTCGAAACAGTGGGAGTCCGTACAGTCCCGCTTTATCGACTTCCCAAAGGGGGCAGTCGCAGAAGCTGACGACATGGTGTCCTCTTTAATGAAAGTCCGCGGCTATCCCGTATCCGATTTCAATCAACGCGCCGCTGATGTTTCTGTGGACCATCCCCGAGTGGTGGAGAACTACCGGTCTGCACACGAGATTGCGCTGCGGGTTGGGAAAGCCGAAACAACCACCGAAGAGCTTAGAACGGCGATGATCCATTACCGCTGGGTGATTGAGGAACTGATGCAGGTACCAACGATTGTGGAAAGAAAAGAGGTGGCGTAAAGGTTGAACCGAAGAAAAGACGAGGGGCTTACGACGGCAGACCTGGCGAGCTACAGCATTGTGCAAAAGCAGGCCGACGGACCCAAGCTGTGAAAGTCAAAGAGACGGAAACCTGGACAGAGCAGCTGTAGTGTCAAAGCCTGTGTTCTTGTTTTCTTGAATCGGAGATGGGGGATTTCCGATCGCAGTGGAACAAGGTACAAACTGGTTTCGTGGACGAACCACGCTGAACGGTCGAAGAAGCAGACAAGATGGTAGCTGCGGCGATGCAGCGACTCGTGGAGAGTTCTGCCAACGAGCGATCGGGTTTGGAAAAGCAGTGGGACCGCGGTGACAACGTGTCCACTGAAGACCTGCGGCTTGCCCTGTAGCGTTATCGTTCTTTTTTTGACAGATTGCTGAAACTGTAAGGACAAACACGCTTTCGGATCCGGGAAGGAACCCCTGGGCATGGGGATCCAAGGACTCGTGTTATTCAACTACTAAGGAGAAAACAGATGAACTCAAGTACGAAGGATGAGATTAAAGGCACTGTTCATGAAGTGAAAGGCAAAGTCAAAGAGACGTTCGGCAAAGTCACGAATAATCCTAACTTACAGGCCGACGGCAACGCTGAAAAAAACACCGGCAAAGTTCAGAAGAAAGTCGGGCAGATCGAAAAAGTGTTCGAGAAGTAAAATCAGTCGGGATCTGTCGGAGCGTATTCCAGCCTTCGACAACGGATGTCCGCCGTTCTCCACTCCACTAACCGCAGGAACCGGCAGGCTGTCATTTCTTAACGGTTACCCGGTCCTTGCCTTCTTCGCAGGTCCAACGGGCATCCGGGGTTTTCTATGGTCGGAGGGACCGTTCCGGTTGACCCAGCCGCCTTTGACACTGTGGTACGGGAAATTACCGGCGCCGTCAAAGAGAGATCGATGAGCGGTAAGGGGGCATCTCCGTGTTCATCGTGTAACGGCAAAAGAGGAGTCTGTGCCATTTTGAACGCCTACACGCGAATTTCTGAGGGGTGTCAGCTGGCGATTCATAGCGTCGAGCTGTGGCTGAAAGGACTCGCGGCGGCAATCGGCGGCGCGACCATGCGCAAGACGATACCACGCCCGAGGAGGCTCTCTGTGAGCCTGATCAATAGGGAACAGTTTTTCTATTAGAGCGCTGTCATATTCGCTGGGGACTATTGATCTGTATTTTCGCGGAATCGTGGCGACAATGCCATATTGGATTTAATCGGAAATTCCGGCTTAAGCCATAAAATGAAGGAGCGCCAATCATGAGTTTCAGAACATCCCGTCGCATCTTAACAGTAGCTGTTGTCGGCATTTCGCTTTTCAGTTTTGCAAGCATCCTCAGTGCAACAGAAAAGACCGCCTCGGTCGAAGGCCTTGTCACAAAAGTTGATCGTACCGCGAAAACCTTGATGGTAAAGGCCTCTGATGGAACCGAACACACAATGCATCTCGTGGAACGAACCGTGGTGCATGGCGGGAAGGAGACCCACAAGGGAGCTGAGGAGGCCGCACGCGATCTTCAGGAAGGATCCCAGGTCGTTGTGCACTATACAAAACAGGGCGCAGACGAGACCGCTGAGGAGATCGATCAGATAGGCGAGCATGGACTGAAGACGAGCGAGGGCACCATTACCAAGTTTGACCGCGCCGCCCGGACGATGACGATCAAAATTGCCGATGGAACCGAGCAAACCTACCGGTTAACCGAGCATGCAACCGAAGATGCCGGGAAAGAAACAGAGGACGCAGCGAAAAAGTCCGCCCACGCAATCGTGTACTACTCGGAAGAAGCAGGCCACAAGGTCGCCCATTATTTCAAGACCAGCTAACTTTGGGAGTCACAAGCGGATTCCTCGCTCGGTTTGACCCTGGAAAATGTCTGCAAGCAGGCGCATAACGTGCTTCGCCAGGTTAAGGAGAACCCATGATGCGCGTGGGAATTGCCGCGGACCATGGAGGGTTCGCATTAAAAGAGCAGTTGGCGGAGTTGCTCCGCGGCGCGGGGTACGAGGTCGTGGACTTCGGCGCACACCAATTGAACCCCGCAGATGACTACCCCGATTTCATCATCCCAATGGCCAGGGCCGTGGCCGCGGGAGAGGTCGAACGCGGAGTGGCGCTATGTGGCAGCGGCGTGGGTGCGTCCATCGCGGCAAACAAAGTTGCGGGTGTGCGTGCCGGGCTCATCCATGATGTTTTCTCCGCTCATCAGGGCGTCGAAGATGACGACATGAATGTCTTCTGCCTGGGCGGAAAAGTGATCGGGTCTGCGCTCGCCTGGGAACTGATCGAGACCTTTATGACCGCTCACTTCAGCGGTGCGCTACGCCATCGCCGCCGAGTGGATAAGGTGCACGCCCTGGAGAAACAGGGGGTTGGGGCATGAAAGGATCATCGAGATGTATTGGTCTATGCGAGAAGATTCACGACTCCGTTCAGTACAGTTCGGAGGCCATGAGCAAGAGACCGTCGCCAAGAACGGACGCGCCTGATGACGGCCTCTCGTTCCGACGCGCTGGTCCTCTTCGGTGTAACCGGCGATCTCGCCCACAAGATGATCTTCCC
>PLBE01000057.1:0-213 GCA_003134435.1 Acidobacteriaceae bacterium | reverse complement strand
AAAGGAGCTGGGTAGCGCTCGGCGCCCGGCACACTACCTCGCGATCCCGCCCTCACTCTTCGAGACAGTGATTAAAGGACTCGGAGCCGCGAACCTGGCCGAGCATGCTCGCGTCATTGTCGAAAAGCCGTTCGGACGTGACCTGGCCTCGGCGCAGGAGCTCAACCGCGTCGCCCACTCGGTGTTCCCAGAAAACTCGATCTTCCGCATTGC
>PLBE01000032.1 GCA_003134435.1 Acidobacteriaceae bacterium | reverse complement strand
GATTGCGCGAGACCGTCTGCAGCACAACCCAGGGGTTTTGCGTGAGTTCCCACAGCGTGGGATCGAGCGTCATCCACACACCATCGGTAGCATGGTTCCACGACCAGCGCAGGTCCAGCGCAAGCTCTGCCAGAGAATCAAATCCCGCAAGTTCCGAGTTAGGGTGGCTCTCGTCGGTCATGATTTCTCGACACTTTCCTTCAAGAATGGCCTGTCAAAATGTTGTTGTGACCCGATGTCTCACAGGACTTGCTTAGCGTGAGCGGGGGAATACGACCTGCAACTCTCCGCTCTGGAGCGTTGCCGCGGAGAGTGCTGGATCAACATCAAAAGGAAGTTCGACAACGCGCATAATCCTTTTGGCCCTACGACCGTTGTCCGCTAACTGACTTGAAACCGAGTGGATGCCGCAAATGACGGCCCGTCGATGCCCCACTGCCACTTCCAGGTCCTTCGCCGCAAAGCCTGGCACTTGCGCCGTTAATCGCAATGCGGTGTCGGTCACATGGCGCTCGACCGCAAGGGNNTCCGCGGGACTCATAAATTTCATAGGCACGCTGAGCGATCATGGCATCGGTTTCATTCATTCTGTCGAGTATGTTGGCTGCGACTACTTGGACGGACCGTGATTTACCGGGTTGGGATTTGCTTGCCATATTCTTCTATCTATCGTTCAACGTGCTGCGAATTCCTGGCGCTCCTTGGCATCGGTCGACTCGGTGTAGAAATCGGCAAGGCCCGCACTGCAGCCTTGCCGATACAACCCGGGTGGGAAGCTAAGCAGCTACCACTGCCGCTTCGTCGGAGTGCAGCGAGAATTGAACCGGATTCGTAGTTTTGATGATGTCCCTGGCCTGCGCTACCTCCGCAGCCGTTCCGTGAACGATCAGCAGGAACTGATCGGTCTTGAGTGCTGTTTCGTACTTCACGATGCTGTCCTTAGGAATGCCTATGCTGTAGAGGCCAGCNNGCTAAGATTGGACCGAGCCCCGGAATCATGAAAAGAGCGGAGCCGAACAAGATCCCCCAGAATCCCCCCCAGAACGCACCCACTTTGCCCCAATACTTCATTCGGTCGCCAGCCGTGTAGTAGCCGACCGCCTGTTCATCAGTGTGATAACCCTTGCCGACGATCGACAATTTGTGCAGGTCGACTCCGCCGCGCTGCAGTTCCTTGATTGCAAGATCGGCGTCGCTATGCTGGCGATAGATCGCAACGACTGAATTGTTTGCAGACATTTCGTGATTCTCCTCGGAAATTTGATGTCATTCTCAGACTATTAATCGAAGTCCCAGTCGGATCATGACAGCACACCTATCGGGAAAACTGTTCCCTATTGCACAGTGTCTGGCTAAGACCATTCACATTCCCGCATTCACTGGTTGTGCTCCACTGACCTCCAGGATGAAACATCCGGTTGGCCGGGCGCAGGTGAGCACTCTTGCTCAGAAGAATGGCAACGCCGCTGTTAAGGTGGGATCCTCGAGTAAAGAGAGCAAGACAAACCTTCTAATGACAACCTCTGCACTCGATTTCGTGACTGTGACGGCTGCAGTTTTCGCACCGGCACAGCTCAAATGTGGCAGCTCGATATGCAGGACCGAAAATGCAGTCAAATAACTACCCAGGAGGCAAACAATGTTAGCGAACACTACGCATTTGAAGGGCCTTGTGATCCGGGCCACGGATGGCGAGATTGGAACGGTAGATCAACTGTATTTCGACGACGAGTCATGGGCCATCCGTTATCTCACGGTTAAGACCGGCAGCTGGCTGGAGGACCGGGAAGTCCTGATCTCACCATTCTCTGTGACGAACGTGGATTGGCCAGCCAAGCGGTTGGATGTGGAACTCACGAAAAAGCAAGTCAAGGACAGCCCAAGCATCGATACACAACGGCCCGTTTCCCGACAGTACGAGACCGAATATCTCGGCTATTACGGCTATCCCAATTATTGGAACGGATCTTACCTGTGGGGAGAAGGCACCTCTCCCGCCATGACCACGCGGATCGATTCTCCGAAAGAAGTGCTGGCGGAAAGGATCCGGAGAGCGTCGATGGACTCGCATCTNNCATGGACGATGAAACCTGGGCTATCCGTTACATCGAGGTAGCAACGCGCAATTGGTGGCCGGGCAAAAAGGTACTGTTTTCACCCGCTTGGATTCAAAAGGTCAGTTGGGTGAATTCCGAGGTGAATGTCGGCCTCTACCGGGATGCGATCCAGACGGCGCCGGTCTTCGTCGAGTCCGTGCCGCTCACTCGTGAATATGAAGACCAGCTCTACCGTCACTATGGCCGGCCCCCCTATTGGGTGCACGACGAGGAACTGAAACCTGTTTTCTCCCTAACCGGCGCTTAAGTAGGGCATGGGCGTCCGGCATAACGGCTGCCCATGATTTTCGCCTTTAGCGCAGCGTCCTATGGCAATTTGGCCGCTCCCTGCTGTGGAGACCCGCATGAGCAACACAGAACACCTGCATCCGACCGGCGAGAGTCATCATAGCCATGGCCAAATTCCTTACTGGAAGCGCGCACATCATGATTGGCGATTCTGGTTCGGCCTTATAGCGATGTTGGTGGCGATCGGCGTGTACGTCGGAACCAATGACTTGTCGATGGTGCCGTCTGGCCGCCAGAAGGAGATGCCAGCTGGCAGCCGAGTTCCATGAACTTCGTAACCGAGACGTTGAGCTTGGTGCCTTAAGACGCTCAAGCGCTCTCTGTGCATAGCGTCTTAGCGGCAGTGTATGAGCGCAAGAAAAATCCTCGAACAAATCAGCAGGAGATCAGCATGCATATCCAAGTCAATACCGACCATACGATAGAAGGGCACGAGGCGCTCGCTGCTCGGATCAGGGGAGTAGTAGAGAATGCCCTGAGCCGAGTGAGCGATCACATCATGCGCGTGGAAGTTCACCTGACCGACGAGAGCGGCCCTAAGAGCCGAAGGAATAACAAACGTTGCATGATGGAAGGTCGCCTCGAGGGCCACCAGCCCATCGCGGTCACCGATGAAGCGGAGACGATAGACTTAGCCGTCAATGGGGCCGCTGAAAAATTAATTCGATTGATCGAACATACGCTCGGCAAACTGCACGATCAACGGAATCAAAGAACTGATCCGTCTCCTCCCGAGCCGACATTCCTAGATCAGTCATGATCGACACGACGGTAAACCAAGCTGTCGACAATAGAGAGGGAGCACTCAGTCACGCCCTTCTGTATCCTCTGCGATTCGAACCGATCTATCAGTATCGGCTGTGGGGCGGTCGGCATTTGGCCAACTTGCTCACCGCACCCTTGCCCAGCGGCCCCATCGGCGAAGCTTGGCTGCTCAGCGACCGCGATGATCATCAGAGTTGCGTTACCAATGGATCGTTCAAGGGGCGGACCATCGGTCAACTGCTACGGCAGTTTCCGAAGCAAATATTGGGGAAGCTGGCTGGACGCTTTCGCCGATTCCCATTGTTGCTGAAATTCCTCGATGTCCATGAAATGCTCTCGGTTCAAGTGCATCCCACAAAAGCGAACACGAACCTGCTGCCAGCAGGAGAGACCGCGAAGACCGAAGCGTGGGTCGTTCTGGAAGCTGGGACACAAAGCCGCATTTATGCGGGCCTCAAGCCAAAGACAACGGAAGCCGATCTGCGGCGGGCACTTACAAATGGGACGGTGGCGGACCAACTCGCAGAGTTCACTCCGAAACCCGGCGACGCCGTTTTCCTCCGCGCAGGAACGGTGCACTCTCTGGGCGGCGACCTTGTGGTGTTCGAGATCCAGCAGAATAGCGACGTGACGTTTCGCCTGTATGACTGGGACCATATTGATGCGAAGACGGGAAAGCCACGGGCACTCCAAGTCGATAAGGCAATGGCCTGCATTGATTTCGCGGAAGGTCCGGTCGGCCGGACGACGCCGGTGGTGGAGGCAACGAGTCCGGTGGAGCGGGAGAAGCTCTTTCAGTGTGAGCATTTCTGGTTATGGCGCCTGCGCGGACAATCGCCGTTCACCGTCGGCGCCGCAGGTGTGCCGCGCTTGCTGGTATGCCTCGGCGGTAGTGGACAGGTCGAGCACGGGGGGGCCACTTACGCTGTCGCAAAAGGCGATGTGTTTCTGTTGCCGGCGATCATCGGTGCGTGCACTTTTCGACCTCGCAGCGCAGTGAACTTATTGGAAATTGCGCTGCCGGATTGAAATACCCAGAATTCAGAGGCGGAAGCGGGGAGCATGGTGAAACGGCTAATCGTGTTTGATCTGGACGGAACGCTTGCCGAGAGCAAATCGGCTGTCGATCCTGAGATGGCGGGACTGCTGCACGAGCTTCTCGGAATCGTCAACGTAGCCATCATTTCCGGAGGCGGGTGGCCCCAATTTGAAAAGCAAGTTGTTTCCAAACTTCCCCATGACGAAAGGCTCACGCAGCTATCGCTGCTTCCGACCTGTGGAACTCAGTTCTATCAGTACTCAGGCGATTGGAAAAAACTTTACGAAGAAGATTTCAACGAGAAGGAACGAAAACAAATACTCAGTTCACTCCATAAAGCACTGGCAGAAGCTGGGTACAAAGTCGCCAGGATCTGGGGCGAAGCAATCGAAGACCGGGGCAGCCAGATAACATTTTCCGCACTCGGTCAGCAGGCACCCTTGGAGGAAAAAAACGAGTGGGATCCGGATTATGCCAAGCGAAAAGAGATCAAAGCGATTCTTGACACCTATATTCCCGAATTTTCCGTTCGCCTCGGGGGCTCGACATCGATCGATATCACAAAGCCAGGCATCGATAAAGCGTACGGAATCGGAAAGCTGCGAGACCTCCTGCACATTTCGTTGAAAGAGATGATTTACATCGGCGATGCACTCTTCCCAGGCGGTAATGACTATCCCGTCAAAGAAGCAGGGGTGGATTCCATCCAAGTCAAGGGTCCCGACGACACGAAGCAGGTCGTCAGAACCATCATCGCCTGCTTGCCAGATCGTGATCGGGCCGCATGACCTCGATTTCGGATGGGAAGCATCCATGAGCGACTTTCAGTTGCACCGTTTGGGAATGTTGATGGAACCGGAACCGGGTAATCCTCACGAAGTGGAGGGCGTTCTGAATCCCGCTGCAGCTCGCGGGCCGGACGGCAACCTGTATATCTTCCCGCGGCTGGTGGCGCGGGGCAATTACTCTCGCATCGGCATTGCCCGAGTGCGGTTCAAC
>PLBE01000145.1 GCA_003134435.1 Acidobacteriaceae bacterium | reverse complement strand
TCGATGAGCGTCAGATCGATGAAAAGAACAATCCTGTGGTCAGTCATAGCCGTGTTGTCGCTGCTGGGGGCGGCGCCAGCCGCCGACAAGAAGATGGGAACCGAGCAGGCGATCGCCGCGCTCGAGCAGAAATGGGTGGACAGCGCCAAGGCCAACAATCCGGAAGCGCTCGCTCCGCTGCTGGCCGACAGTTTCATCAGCACCTCGAGCGATGGCAAGGTAACGGACAAAACTGAAACGCTTGCCCATGTTAAGGCGGCGAAGTGGGAAACCAGCCAGATCAGCAATGTGAAGGTAACGGTATACGGCAGCACGGCGATCGCCACGGGCGATTGGGCAGGCAAGGGAACGGACGAGAATGGCAAGCCGGTCGATACCCGCGAACGCTGGACCGATACCTGGATCAAAATGGCCGGTGGAAAATGGCAGTGCGTGGCCAGCCACGACTCCACCATCAAAATGTAAGTCAGTCTGGCAGTCGACCCTTGCGCTGCGTTGGTCGGAACCAGCGAATCGAGTAACTGCCGCCCGGACTCCTAGCCCAGGTCCTGCGGTCATCTCATCAGGATGACTACGGGACCTGGATCTATACCTTGAACGCGATCAGACGTTTCATCCGCGATCATCCGCGATCAAACCGTGGGTCAAGGCGGTTTGACTCGCTGTAACCCGCTCAGCTAGCCTCTTACTTTCCGACAACCCATGCGCATCCAACATAGTTCGCTAACCGGTTGCTGGGGACGATCGCGGCTCTGCCTCCCAATCCTCATCAGCGTGGTCCTGGCAGGCGCTCTGGTGGCGGCGCCGCTGCGGCCGGTCCATGCCCCGCACGCCATGGTTGCCAGCGTTCACGAGCGGGCCTCGCGGGCAGGCGTCGAGATGCTGCGGTCGGGAGGAAATGCGGTCGATGCCGCTGTCGCTACCGGCTTTGCTCTCGCCGTCGTCCATCCCCAGGCCGGTAACCTCGGCGGTGGCGGATTCCTGCTTCTGCGAAGAGCGAACGGGAAAACTCGCTTCATCGACTTTCGCGAAAAGGCGCCCGCCGCTGCGACCGAGAATATGTATCTCGACAGCGCCGGCAACGTCATTCCCGAGTCCAGTAAAAATTCCAGCGTGGTGGGATACCGGGCCATCGGCGTCCCCGGCACCGTGGCTGGCCTGGTCTACGCCGAAAAACACTACGGTAAACTGTCGCTGGAAAAAGTAATCGCCCCCGCCATCAAGCTGGCCCGCGAGGGCTTTACTCTTACCTACGAAGATGCCCGGGACTTGAAGGAAGATGAATATCTAGCCGAGTTCCCCGCGTCCAAACACATCTTCCTGCGCGAAGGGAACTTCTACCAGCCGGGCGATTTATTCAAGCAACCGGAACTCGCTCGAACTCTCGAACGGCTGGCCCAGGATCCCGACACCTTCTATCACGGTGCCATGGCTCACGAACTGGCGGCTGCCATCCACCAAGGCGGAGGCCTGGTTACAGCCGCCGACCTGGCGGCCTATGAAGTCAAGGAGCGCGAGCCCATTCGCGGCTCCTATCGCGGCTTTGAGATCATCAGCGCCCCTCCGCCATCTTCCGGCGGCGTGGCGCTGGTCGAAATCCTGAACATCCTCGAAGGCTTCGATCTGGCAAAACTCGGCAATCGTTCCGCCGATGTCATTCATCTGGAAGCGGAGGCGTTCCGCCGCGCTTTCTATGATCGCGCCGACTTCATGGGCGACCCCGACTTCGCCAAGGTGCCTGTCGCCCAACTCATCGACAAGAAATACGCCGCTGCCTGGCGCGAATCGATCGATCTGAACCGCGCCACTTTGAGTCAGGATCTTAAACGTCCACCCATTTTCAGTGAACTCGAGCGGGTCGCCCGCTTGCGCCCGAGCGCCATCCGCGAACCGGAAAACACAACCCATTACTCGGTGGTCGATGCCGAGGGCAACGCCGTTGCCGTCACCACCACGCTCAACGATTCCTTCGGTTCCCGCGTCACCGCCGCGGGGCTGGGCTTCCTGCTCAACGACGAGATGGACGACTTCGCCGCCAAACAAGGCGTTCCCAACAACTACGGGCTCATTCAGGGCCCGGCCAACGCCATCGGCCCGGGCAAACGTCCGCTCTCGGCCATGACCCCGACCATCGTTCTCCGAAAGGATGGGTCGGGGAATAGCGAGCTTTTTCTTGTTATGGGCTCGCCCGGCGGACCTACGATTATCACCACCGTCGCCAACATCCTGATCGGGGTTGTCGATTTTTCGCTCGATATTCAGGAAGCCGTCAATGCCCCCCGGTTTCATCATCAGTGGCTCCCCGATCAGATTCTCGTCGAAGACCGCCTCTCTCCCGATACAATGAGTGTTCTGCGTTCGAGAGGACATAAGCTGAGCCTCGAGCATTTTTGGGGAGACGGTGAGTGCATCATGATTGACAGCAGGACGGGCGAGCGCCTCGGGGCCAGCGACGGACGCAACAACGGGAAGGCGGTGGGTTACTGATGCAGAAGGCTGTCTCGACGTACGTCTATGTCAAAGAACGCCTCCATCCGGGCTTGCTCGACGAACTGGTCAAGGCGGGAGCCCAGTCCATCGAAATCTTCGCCGCCCGCCAGCACTTCGACTACGCCAACCGCAAGCAGCATGTCCGTGAAATTGCCGACTGGTTCCGCGCCACCGGCATTCCCCTGAACTCGGTGCACGCCCCTCTGTATTCCGACTACGACTGGGGGCGCACCGGTTCGCCGCCGGTCGACATCGCCTCGACCGATCGTGCCGGCCGCATCGATGCCATGGACGAAATCAAGCGCGCCCTTGAAATCGCCGAGCAGATTCCCTTTCGCTTTCTCGTGCAGCATCTGGGCAACCCCAACGATGCGTTCGACGAAAAAAAATTTGAAAACGCCATGACGTCCGTCGAGCACTTGCGCGCCTTCGCCAAGCCACTCGGCGTCAAACTGCTGGTGGAAAACATTCCCAACGAACTTTCCACCCCCGAGCGCCTGGTCGAGTTCATCCAAACCATGCATTTCGACGATATCGGGGTCTGCTTCGATTGCGGACATGCTCACATGATGGGTGGCATTCCCGATGCTTTTGCGACGCTGAAGAACCACATCTGTTCGACTCACATCCACGACAACAACCGGGACAAAGACTCGCACCTCTGGCCGGGCAATGGAACGATCGACTGGAAGCAGACCATGGAATTGTTGCGCACGGCCCCGCAAACGCCACCGTTGTTACTCGAAATCGACGGCGAAGAGAAGAAGAGCCCCGGCGAAGAGGTGAGCGCGACCTTTCATAAGTTGGAAGATTCGTAAGAGCGAGGTCGGAGTCGGAGGTCAGATTGCAGAAGTTGGAATGGTCGTGTTGGTTGTTGGTGGTCCTCTCCGCAATCTGACCTCTCACCCTGACCTGCGAGAAATCCTTAAACTATGTCCGCACCTATCAGCACCATCGCACTCATCGGCGCCCACGAAGGCCAGTCCGTCACCATTCGCGGATGGCTCTACAATCTCCGCGAAAGCGGCAAGCTGCTTTTTCCCCAGTTTCGCGACGGGTCTGGCGTTATTCAGGGCGTAGTGCCGAAGAACGCCGTTCCGCCCGAAGTCTTTGACGCCATCAAGGGACTCACGCAGGAATCCAGCGTCATTGTCGAAGGCAAAGTCCGCGCCGATAAGCGCGCTCCCGGCGGCTATGAACTCGACGTCTCCAATGTCCAGGTCGTGCAGCGCGTGCCGGAAGCGACTCCTTATCCGATTACGCCCAAAGAACACGGCGTCGACTTCCTGATGGAGCACCGCCATCTCTGGCTGCGCTCGCAGCGCCAGGCATCGATCCTCCGGGTGCGCGCCGAAATCATTCGCGCCGCCCGCGATTTTTTTGACGGCAATGGATTCACGCTGACCGATCCCCCCATCCTGACGCCCGCCGCGTGCGAAGGGACCTCGACCCTGTTTCCCGTCGACTACTTCGAAGAGCAGGCCTTCCTGACGCAGTCGGGACAGCTCTACATCGAGGCCACCGCCATGGCCCTCGGCAAAGTCTATTCGTTCGGCCCCACCTTCCGCGCGGAAAAATCCAAGACCCGCCGCCACCTCACCGAGTTCTGGATGGTCGAACCTGAAATCGCCTTCGGCACGCTCGACGACCTCATGGAACTCGCCGAAGGCCTTCTGACTTTCCTGGTCCAGCGGTGCCTCGAGCGCCGCCGCCCCGATCTGCAGGTTATCGGCCGCGACCTCACGAAGCTCGAGAAAATTGGCGCGCCCTTTCCGCGCATCACCTACGACGAAGCGGTCGCGAAGCTGCAGGAAGGCCACTCCCAGGGCGTCCTGGAAAATAAGTTCGAGTGGGGCGGAGACCTCGGTTCGCCCGATGAAACCTATCTCTCATCGCTCTACGAGCGGCCCGTCATGGTCCATCGCTACCCGGCGAGCGTGAAGGCGTTTTATATGGAACCCGATCCCGAGCGTCCCGAACTCGCCCTCTGCGTCGACGTGCTGGCCCCCGAGGGCTATGGCGAAATCATCGGAGGTTCGCAGCGCATGGCCTCGCACGACTTGCTATTGCAGCGCATTCACGAACACAATCTACCCGAAGAAGCCTTCAAGTGGTATCTTGATCTCCGAAAATTCGGCAGCGTCCCTCACTCCGGTTTCGGCATGGGTATCGAGCGCGCCGTAGCCTGGATCTGCGGGTTAGAGCACGTGCGCGAGACCATTCCCTTCCCACGCATGCTGCATCGGCTGTATCCGTAATTCAGTTCTCGGTTCCCGGTTCTCAGCTCTCAGTAGAACCTGAGAACCGGGGGTTACTGAGAACTGAGAACTGGGAACGGGAACTGAGAACTTCCCTATGGCTCAACGAAGCACGATTTACAGCAACATCACGCCCCGTCAGATTCGCGTGATTGGCGTTCCCCTCGATCTGGGCCAGTCCCGGCGCGGCGTCGACATGGGGCCTTCCGCGGTCCGCGTCGCCGGACTCGAAGCTCGTCTCGAAGCCATCGGGCACATTGTCGAAGACGCGGGCAACATTGCGGTCGCCATCCCGGAACAGAAAAAAGAAGGCGCGGCCCATGCCAAGTATCTCAGGGAAATCACCGCGACCTGCACCAACAGCGCTGAACTCGTGTTGAAGACGCTCGAAGACGGCAAGGTTCCGCTCGTGCTCGGCGGCGATCATTCTGTAGCCGCCGGCACCGTGTCGGGCGTCGCCAAATATTTTCGGCGCAAGAATCAGAAGATCGGGCTGCTCTGGATTGACGCCCACACCGACATGAATACGCCCGACACCTCGCCTAGCGGCAACGTCCACGGCATGCCGCTGGCCGCGCTCATGGGCCTCGGGCCCGCCGAACTCGGCAACATTTATGAGTTCTCGCCCAAAGTCCAGCCCGAAAATTGCGTACTGGTCGGAATTCGCGATGTCGACAATTTTGAGAAGGAAAATATCCGCAAAGCCGGAGTCGAGGTCTTCACCATGCGCGATATCGATGAACGCGGCATGCGCGCCGTCATGGAAGAAGCCCTCCGCATGGCCGGACGCGGCACCGCCGGCTATCACGTCTCGCTCGATATGGATTGGATCGATCCCGAAGACGCTCCCGGCGTCGGCACTCCCGTTTGGGGTGGCGCCACCTATCGCGAAGCCCACCTCGCCATGGAGATCATCTCCGACCACGGACGCATGACCAGCTTTGAAATCGTGGAAGTGAATCCGGTCATCGACGAACGCAATCAGACGGCTGACTTGGCCGTCGAGCTGGCGCTCTCGGCGTTTGGAAAAAAAATCCTGTAGCGCCTGCCAACGTGCACCACCACTTGTCGTCCCAAACGAAGAAACTGCTCCGCGCTGGACGGCAGTCTCGTCTCGTTTGGGTTGAGCCCGCTCACTGCACGTCCGATACTTTTCCGTTGATAAAAGTTACCTTGATGTCTTTGTAGACATAGATCTGCTTGGCGCCCAGATTGACGATCTTATCGGGCACTCCGATCGCGGCTTTCACCTGATCCGGAGTCTGTCCTTTTTCTATCTGCTGCGGCTCCGGCGGAGGCTGTTGCGCCTGTCCACCGCCCTGGTTGTTGCCTTGCTGGTTGTTACCCTGGTCGTTTCCGTTGCCGTTTCCGCCTTGTCCGTTGTTATTGCCTTGATCGGCGCTGTCATCGAGGGCCAGAAGGCCGGCGATCGTGTCTTCCACCTGGGACGGGCTCGTATTCGCGAGGCTTCCTTTGGGAAACTGGAAAACTACGTCGGCTTTGTAAAACGTCGTCGGACTGGTGTTGTTACAGGAATCGCAAGCTACGATACCCATCACCACTTGATCCTTTGCCATATTGACCGCCAGCTTGGCGGGATACACTTTTGTGTTGGTCTGGAAAAATTGCGTGGTTTGCGTCTTCCCAACTTTGCTCATCAGCGAGCCAATCCCCTTCGAGATCAGGGGATTCGGAGAGTGCACGACACCATTTTCATATTTCGTCGAGAGAATGCTCTGGTCGGAATAGGGCACCCCCAGAATTCCGCCCCTCTTGATGACCAGGATCGTGCCTTGTTCCACCACGGCAGTCCCACTGGAATCGGCGCCCATTTTCACGAGCGTGTATTGCGCCTTGAGTTGGTCTTCCAGCGAAACCTGCGCGAGCCCTGGCTCGGACATCATCCCGGCAACCATCAAAGCGACAAACAGGACGGCCATCTCAAATTTGTGCCGCATTGCAACCTTCCTCCTGTGAAATGCTGCCTCGGTCTGATTTGGTGATCGTTTTCGTGCTGATTACCGCGGGAGACGGGGTCCAGACCCGTCTCCACACGGGCTCGAGTTTATTGCGACTGTTTGGCTTCGGCTTCCACCTGCTCGGCGTCTTTTTGCTGCTGTTGCAGATCGCTGGCCGCGTTAGTGTCGGGAGTAGGCGCGGGCGCTTCCCCGGGCAGAGTCTTCGTGTCGGGAGCGGCCGGCAACCCATTCTTTCCCTGCTTGTCCGCCAACTCCTTCAACCCAGCGTCCATCTGGATCCGCAGTTGATTGTGCATCTCCTGCAGATCATCCACCGGAACCGCGACGGTGGCGCCCACCGCGCACTCATCTTTCCGGCTGCTCTTTACCGTGGCGTCGACCATTTTGTCATCGTCCGGTTTGTCCGTGGTTCGATAGATCACATCGCCGGCCGTCAGCGCGCATTCGGTGCCATCCGATGTGGTGAGGTCTTCTTCGGCGTGGACTACAAAGATCCGAATCTTGGGATCAAGCGCCGCCGGCACCTGGTCCCCGCTCGGAGCATTATTGCCGCTTGCCGCCGCCGCTTTCTCCGCCGCGATCTCGTTCTTGACCTCGTCGGAAATTGCCTGCTTTACCTCCGGACTCATACCTGACGCTGCGGCTGGGGCTCCCGCTCCTAACATGTATGCCCCGTAGGCAACTTGCAGGTTCGCGGCCACCAGTGGATCGCTCGACCACAACGAAGCAACTTCATCCGAGGACTGCGGCCGGAGCGGTGGCTGAATCAATTCGCCATTGCCATCGCCGGCGGCCTGTTGCGCCGCATACGCAGCCTGCAGGTTCGCCGCAATCAAATAATCCGCCAGCCAGAATGCCGCCGTCGGATACACGGGATATGGCGCAAAGTAGCCGCCGTAGTAGCCATACCACGGCGAACCGCCCCAACCCCATCCATAAGCAACCGGCGCCGGCCACGGATTGTAGGCCCATCCATAATAAGCGGGGCCGTAGTAATACGCGGGCGCATAGCCATAATAGGGATAGCCGCCATAGTAGTAGCTGCGATACCCGTAAGCGTAGTAGTGTCCGCCCACATAATAAGTGCGCTGCACATAAGCTCGGCCGCCACGGTTAAAGTAGGCGCGCTGGCTGTATCCGCCATATCGTCCATTGCTGACCACGGTGCGCCCATTGTGCGTGCTGACGATATGCGAGTTGCCATGCATACCGTGATTGATCGTCATGCCGTGAGCCTGGATGGTGCGTACCTGGCCATTCTTACGGAAGGTCGCAGTGCCGCCGTTCTTCATAGCAACCGTCTTGCTTCCCGCCGGCTGATGATGGCTGGCATTATTCGCACCCGCCGGGCCGCCCTTACCCGCAGCATTGCCGGGGCGATTATTGGCGTTGTTGACTCCGCCTCGATTGTTGTTCGCCCCCCCACGATTGTTATTCGCATTCGTACCACCGCGGTTGTTAGTGTTGTTCATGCCACCGCGATTGTTCGCGCCGGGGGTTCCGGGATGGCTGGCCTGTCCGCCTGGCCCACGATTGTTGGCATTGTTGCCTGGAGCTCCGGGGCGGCTAGCCTGCCCACCCGGTCCACGATTGTTTGCGCCCGCCGGCCCTCCAGGACGCTGCGCGGCGTTGCCCCCGGGGTGCTGCGCGGGAGCGGCTGGCCGCGGCGCGCTGGCCGCTGGCCGGCTGGGAGCGGACGGGTGTGGGGCGCTTTCTTTCTTCTGCGCCGAAGCCATGGCCGTTGCGGCTACCAAAACCAGCAATACCGTCCACGTGGGCACGGCGTTCTTTCCTCGGTTCCTTGAATTCATAAATGCTCCTGTGAGATGCGAAGCTTGTTTGTCATACAGACACCAGCGGAAACATAAGCAGCCAGAAAGGTCATTCTGCCCTCATCCCGCTCAGGCGTTCTCGACAAAAACTTCTGGGTTCGAGGGCCATAGGGAAGGGCCGACATCGGCCTTTTGCGAAGTATCGCCAATTTCACACCCGTTTCGACACCGTGTCAAGCGAACCTCAGCGAATTTACATTTGCCATGCGCGCGCTGACCGGAAAAATTTCACAAGCGTGCCGGCATGGGGTCCTTGCGATGAGATTCCGGCGACATTAGCAACCTTCCGGTCACATCCAAGAGTAACCATGGTAATTGAGGAGTGTTCCGTCGTGTGCCGATAGCACTAGTGAACGCCAATGTACGCCCATCCGCACATACCGCTGGTCGTCCTTGCGCTCGCCCTGACCTGCACCTTTACCGTGGCCGCCCAGGACTCAATCCCTGCCTCTGAAATCCCCACGTACCACAGCGCTGTTTCTGAAGTTCGGATTACCTTCTTTGCCACGGACGATAACAATCATTCCGTCGCTACTCTCAGCAAGTCCGATGTCGCCGTGGTCGACGATGAACATGTCGTCCGCAATTTCCGCAATTTCACGCATTCGGAAGAAACTTCCCTGGACGTGGTGGCGCTCGTCGACCTGAGCGAATCGGTTGCCCCCAGCCACCAGACCGCCATGAACGATGTGCTTCAAATGATTGCGCGGGAGCAATCGATCCCCAGTGACAACATTTCCGTCCTCGCTTTCGGAGGCGCGCTTGCAGGCCCCTCGGCAGCAACGTCGAAGGGGGCGTCTGCCAGTTTGCGCCCAGCCGTTCTTTGCTCCAGCGCCTGTTCGGACTCGGTCGGCCGGCTGATGGCGGTAAAGAGCAGCGGGGCTACGCCACTGTTCGACGCGCTCTTGTTCGCAGCCGACTTCATCGCTCATCATCGCCGCGCTGGGGCGCGACCCGTCCTGATTCTGTTTTCTGACGGCAACGACACCATCAGCCTGCACTCTTCGGCGGAGGCGCTGGAAGCCGTGCTGGACGGCGGAGCCCTGATCTATTCCGTCGATCTCGGACCTGCCAGGCAGCAAACCTCGGGCAGCGCATTCCTGCGCCGGGTTTCCGAGGCTACGGGCGGGCGCTACTTCTCGCTCCCCGCCTCAAAGGACGACGGCGCCGCCGCGATCCTCAGCGCGGCCCTTGATGATCTGCGCGCCTCTTATGTGGTCTCCTACGATGTGCCCAGCCATCAGGCCGGATTTCATTCTCTACGCGTTCTGCCAACTCACAACCTCAACCTTAAGTTCCATAGCCGAAACGGCTACAACTACGAACCGAATGATCGTTGAATGAAGATCGTTAATTCAAGATGACTGATTTGACATTGCCGTTTGGAGACTTATGAAATCCACTGCTTTATTGCTGATTGTTTTGAGCGGACTAACGATTGCCTCGGCTGAACCGCTCGGGGAATATCAACATGGAACCGTGGTCCGTATGCGGATGGGCGACTGCACGCTTAACCACCGCGGTTTTGCCAACGCTTTCGGGCCGCCGCAAGGCGGGACGAACGAAGGGGCCTGTCCCGAATACGTTCTGGTGACCGACAAAGTCGTGTTTGTGATCGTGGGCAGGTCCTCGAACCAGTTGGTTCCTCTGGCGGAAATCGTCGATTTCCGTTTTCAGAAAAAAGAATTGGCCGTGCGCGTCGATGACGCTCGCCACGAGTCCAAGTTCGCCATCAAGGAAATGACCCTGCGCTCGGAATGGGAGCTGATGCAACGCCAGATTGAGGATGAACGTCACGACACTTCCAGCCACGGCGTGGACACCTCCATGGTGCTCAGAAACCGCTAACAGCGGAACCAAAACTGCGATTGACGTAAAACCGGCACGGAGCCAGACTGAAGGGGCATGGCAAAGCTCCGGGTTGGCGTCCTTTTTGGCGGTCGCAGCGGCGAGCATGAAGTGTCGCTGCTGTCGGCCGCGTCGGTGGTGAACGCCATCGATAAAACGAAATACCAAGTCGTCCCCATCGGCATCACCAAAGATGGCCGCTGGCTCACTGCGGAACACGCCGAGCGTTTGCTCCAGGGCAAGGAAGAAAAAGCTGCGAGCGAGGGCGCCCGATCCACCGAGGCAGCACATCTTCGGGCGGGCGATCCCGAGGCGACTCCCGGAGCCGCCGTGCTGGCGTCGGGTGAATCCGTCGTCTTTCCTCCCGAACCGTCGCGCCGCGAGGCTGGACTGACCCCGTTCCAAAGCGACGCCGCGCTCCGTCGAGCGTCCGACCGCGCCATTAACGTCGATGTCATCTTCCCCGTACTCCACGGAACCTTCGGCGAAGACGGCACCATTCAAGGCTTGCTTGAGCTGGCCGACATTGCCTACGTGGGCGCGGGCGTTCTCGGCTCTTCCGCGGGCATGGATAAAGACATCATGAAGTCTCTGTTCCGCGCGGCGGCGCTGCCGATCGTAAAACACGTCACCGTCTTGCGCAGCGAATTCGAGCGGGAGCCCAGGAAGGCGCGGAAATTGGTCGAGAGCAAGTTGAAGTATCCCGTCTTCGTGAAGCCGGCGAACCTCGGGTCGTCGGTAGGAATCTCGAAGGCGCACGATGCCAGGGAACTGGGTCCAGCGATTGTCGAAGCGGCGAAGTTCGATCGCAAGATTGTGATTGAAGAGGGCGTCGGCGGAAAAAAGAACAAGGCCCGCGAGATCGAGTGCGCCGTGCTCGGCAACGACGATCCCAAAGCGTCGATCGCGGGAGAAATCGTTCCCTGCAAAGAGTTCTACGACTACGACGCGAAGTATCTGCTGGAAGGCTCGGAGGCCGTAATCCCGGCCAAGCTCACCAAAGCCGAAATGAAAACCGTGCAAGGTTTGGCGATTGCGGCATTTCAAGCCGTCGATTGCAGCGGGCTGGCCCGAGTCGATTTTCTGATGGAGCCGAAATCACGCAAAATTTTCGTCAACGAGATCAACACCATGCCCGGCTTCACCGCCATCAGCATGTATCCGAAGCTGTGGGCGGCCACGGGAGTCACTTATCCGGATTTGATCGATCGGTTGATCCAACTGGGCATCGAGCGGCACGAGGACAGGAAGCGCAATCAATACAGCCGGTGAATCTGGGTCAGAGTCTATGCCGGCATCAGTGGCACGGACCATACGCGCTATTGCTAAATCCACGTTACCGGAGCTTCGTCGTGGTAAGCCGCTAAATCCTGCTCGATTCCAGATTCCCCACCGTCGTCTGCGCCCCGATCACTCGCGGACACGGATTCTCCACCCAGGTCTCCGTCGGAGTCGACGAAGGCTTGAAGCATGAAAGCTGGATCCTGTGCGACAACCTCGTCAGTCTCCGCAAAGTGCAGCTGACTCGCTTCGTCGGGTCCCTCGCTCACTCCAAGGTTGAGGAGTTGGACCGGGCGCTCAAAATGGCGCTCGCTCTGGAGTAACGCGGCCATTCCCACCCAACACGGATCCACCGCAGGCCTATAATTTCAACAGCCACGTGATTTCTGTCGTCCAACTCGGCACGCTCAACTACAGCGAAGGTCTGCGTCTGCAGCAGAAACTCGTCGACCTCCGCAAAGCCAACGAAATCGGCGACGTGCTCTTGCTGCTGGAACACTCCCCTGTCATCACCCTCGGCCGCAACGCCAAAGCCGCCAATGTCCTCGCATCGACCGAAGCGCTCGCCGATCGCGGCGTCGAAGTCTTCGACTGCGATCGCGGCGGCGACGTCACCTTTCATGGGCCGGGGCAGTTGGTGGGGTATCCGATCTTCGATTTGCGGGGGCACGCTTTCGCGGGTGAGGGCGTACGCGCCCCACTGACGCGCAAGACTCTGGGCGCGGTCGATTATGTCCGACGTCTGGAGGAAGTTTTGATTCGCACTTGCGGCGATTTCGGAATTCCCACGCGGCGCGTGGCGGGGCTTACGGGAGTGTGGACCGAGGCGGAGCCAGCCGCGAAGATCGCCGCTCTCGGCGTGCATATTTCGCGTTCGGTCACTTCGCATGGCCTCGCTTTGAACGTGAACACTGATCTCAGCTACTTCAGTCTGATTGTGCCGTGCGGCATTACGGCGAAGCCGGTGACCTCGATGCAAAAAGAATTGGGGCGGGAGTTCGACCTGGACGCCGTCGCACAGTCGGTGTCGCGAAACTTCGGCAGCGTCTTTGGGAGCCAGATGCTTTGGGTTGATACGATTGACGCACTGCTGGGAAACAGCGTGGGCGTGCCGATGAAAGCGCCCGACGAGTCGCGTCGTCTGAGCGGCGAATGTCCCGAGGACGATTTGTTTCTGGCCTGACGCGCGGCGTTGTTTTCGCCACCGCTTTCCGCGGACAACGCCTGCCCTGAGCTTGCCGAAGCGAGCGCCCGCTCCACCCCCGGTGTTAGCATGTTCGCGGACTGATCATGGCCAAGAAGAAGGCGAACAAAAAACCCGCTCCCACCGCGGAGCCAGGGCGGACAAGAACGAGTTCGCGTCTCAAAAGCAAGAGCCAGCAGCCAACAGCTAAGAGCGCAGAGCGGAACGGCGATCTCCGCACCTATGCCATCCGCGATTACCGTCTCGAAAAGCCCAGCTTCACCCTGCGCCAGATCGTAGAACTAAGAAAAGACGGCGAAGGCGGCGAGCTTCGCTACGAAGTGGAAAGCGGCGATCTCTCCCAACCCGCGCCGCCACTGCGCGATTCGAACTACCTCACCCGCCCCCAACTCATCGAAATCTACCGTTGGATGCTCCTCAACCGCCGCATGGAAACGGCGCTCGAGAATCTCTACAAGCAGGGCCATGTCGTCGGCGGAGTTTACTTCGGACTCGGCCAGGAAGCCTGCTCCTGCGCTTCCGCCTGCGCTCTTCATAAAGATGAGTGGCTCGGTCCCATGATCCGCAATCAAGGAGCGCTCCTCGTCCGCGGCTTCTCGCCCGCCGACATCATGATGCAATACATGGCCAAAGCCGGATCGCCCACCCACGGCCGCGACGCCTCCTCGCACTTCGGCGATATTAAAGACCGCAACATAGTCGCTCCTATTTCCACTCTCGGCGACCTTATCCCCGTCCTGGCCGGCGTCGCTCTCGGCGCGCGTCTCCAGGGTAAGCACATCGCAGTCATGACCTACATTGGCGATGGCGGCCAATCGACAGGCGTAACCTACGAAGGCCTGAATTTCGCCGCCGTCCAAAATCTCGGCTTAGTCCTCATCGTCGAAAATAATCTCTGGGGTTACTCCACTCCCTCCGACATGCAGTTCCGCGTCAAGGATCTCGCCGAGCGCGCCATCGCCTACGGCATCCCCGGAGTAATCGTCGATGGCACCGACGCCTGCCAGGTCTACGACGCCTGCCACGAAGCCTGCGAGCGCGCCCGCCGCGGCCAAGGTCCAACCCTGATCGAAGCGAAGATGATGCGTATGAAGGGGCACGCCATTCACGATGCCGCCGACTATGTTCCCAAGCCGCTCTTCGACTATTGGAAGCGGCGCGATCCCATTGCTCGGCTGGAAAACTGCCTCGTCGCTCAGAAAAAGTGGCTGACGTCCGCCGAAAACGAAAAGCTGGTTGCCAGCGTCGAAGCCCAACTCGAAGCCGACCGCGAGATCGCCGTGAATTCCCCCATGCCCACGCCCGAATCCGCCGCTGGCGGAGTCTATTGCGAGACAGGTTGCCACGATATCAAACCAAAGTATGCGATGCCGGGAGCAGCGTTACCTGATAATCCCAACAATAAAGATCGCGGCGCGAAGTCCTCTCGCCCGCAGCCTTCGCAGGCCGCCGTGCATCTCAAGTAGATGCCTCCTTACATCTTCCGCGCACAGCAATTCGTTCCGCGGCCGCTTGACGAAGTCTTCGACTTCTTCTCCAAAGCCGAGAACCTGCAGAAACTCACGCCAGCCTGGCTCAACTTCAAAATTCTCAGCGTCGATCCCGCGCCCGTGCAAAAAGGCACACTCATCCGATACTCGCTGCGCTGGAGAGTCTTCCCCATTCGCTGGACCACCGAAATCATCGAATGGCAACCGCCCCACCGCTTCGTCGACTTGCAGCTCAAAGGTCCCTACAAACTCTGGCATCACGAACATCGCTTCGCCGCCGAAGGCAACGGCACCCGCATCACCGATGAAGTTCAATACTTACTTCCGTTCGGCGTGCTCGGCTCGATCGCCCATACCCTGAAGGTCAAGAGCGATGTGGAGGGAATCTTCGCCTACCGCACCGAGGTGGTGCACCAGTTGTTCGGGGAGAGGTAGAATCCTCCCCATCGGCTGCGAGTCGTTATCAGCCAGATCAGAGCGATCGATCTCATGAAAAAAACATGAAGAAAAAGATAAAGAGAGCGACAGACAGAGAGACAAAAACAGAGACAGGCAGAGAGACAGAGGCAAAAACCGCCTCGACCGAATCGCCCACCCGGCAACTCGCCGGATTCATCGCGAAGTTCGATCCTTCGATGGCGCGCCTGATCCGCTCCGTCCGTTCCGCGCTCCGCCGACGTTTCCCCACGGCCAACGAACTGGTCTACGACAACTACAATTTTTTCGTCATCGGCTATTGCAGCACCGAACGGCCCTCGGACTGCATCGTCTCGCTCGCCGCCAATGCCAAAGGTGTCGGCCTTTCTTTTTATTACGGAGCCACCCTGCCCGATCCCGACAAACTGCTTCTGGGCAGTGGGAATCAGAATCGCTTCATCCGGCTCGAGAGCGCCGCCAGTTTAGCAAAACCAGCCGTCGAAGCTCTCTTGCGCGCAGCCGTCGCTCAGGCCGAAACACCTCTGCCGAAGACCGGCGCAGGCCACTTGATCATCCGATCGATTTCGGCCAAACAGCGCCCGCGACGCGCCTGAATCGACGGTCCCTGCCAGGTCTGACGCCCTGTCCGCCCCGGGTTTCTTCTGGTTTTCTGCCGGTTTCAGGCCTCTTTCGGGCGGAGCGCCCGCGCCACACTCAGCCCTGAAAACCAAATCCTTGCGATAAACTAATTCGATTGGACTTGGCGCTGGGCGGCACCTAGAGTTTAATCCGTGCCCCACAGCCGTCCTCGATCCCGAGCTTTGTTAAGACCGTCCATGCCCCTGCAGGAATCTGCCCGCGCGTTGTTCCGGCCTCCCTTCCGCAACTATCAGTTTGACTCCGCCTACGATGAAATGTTCGAGGCTCCCGGAGTCCCGCGCCCCCACTATCAGGCACTTTTCCAGACCCTTCTCGAATTGCCGCCCGAGCAAATGCGCAAGAGCCAGCAGGCTGCCGACCTCTCGTTTCTGCATCAGGGAATTACCTTTACCGTCTACGGCAACGATGAAGGCACGGAACGTGTGTTCCCAAACGATCTCCTCCCCCGCATCATTCCCCATCAGGAGTGGCGCAAGATCGAAAGCGGACTCACGCAACGCATCGCCGCCCTCAATCTGTTTCTCGAGGACGTTTACCATAACGGCAGAATTCTCGCCGACGGCATCGTCCCCCGGGAACTGGTCTACAGTTGCAAGCACTTCCGCCGCGAGATGCGGAATCTCACCGTGCCCCGTGGCATCTACGTCAGCATCTGCGGCACCGATCTCGTCCGCCTTCCCGACGGCAGCTTCGCCGTGCTCGAAGACAATCTCCGCGTGCCCAGCGGCGTCTCCTACATGCTGGCCAACCGCAAGGTGCTCAAGAAAGTTTTCCCCACGCTGTTCCGCGACTATGGAGTTTGTCCCGTCGATCATTACGCCCAAGCCCTGCTGGCTACCCTCCGCGCCCTCAATCCGGCCTCCTCCACCAGTCGGCACGAGCCCACCGTCGTCCTGCTCACTCCCGGAGTTTTTAATTCGGCCTACTTCGAACATACCTTCCTGGCTCAGCAGATGGGCATCGAGCTCGTCGAAGGCCGCGATCTGCTCGTCCACGATAACGTCGTCTACATGCGCACCACTGCCGGACTCAAGCGCGTCGACGTCATCTATCGCCGCGTCGATGACGATTTCCTCGACCCTCTCTGCTTCCGCCGCGATTCCAGCCTCGGCGTCCCCGGACTCTTCAACGCCTACCGCGCCGGCAACATCGTCCTGGCCAATGCCGTCGGCACCGGAGTCGCCGACGACAAGGCCATTTACGCCTACGTGCCCGCCATCATCCGCTACTACCTCGGAGAAGAGCCGATCCTCAACAACGTTGAAACCTACCTGCTCTCCGATCGCTCGCAACGCAATTACGTTCTCGAACATCTCGACCAGCTAGTCGTCAAAGCCGTCGGCGAATCCGGCGGCTACGGCATGTTGATCGGTCCGCACAGCACTTCCGAGCAGCGGGAAGAGTTCCGCCAGCGCATCCAGGCCGATCCCAGAAATTACATCGCGCAACCGACGCTCAGTCTTTCCCGCGCCCCCTGTTTTCTGGAAGGCGAAGCCCAGGCCCGCCATGTCGATCTCCGTCCCTACATCCTCTATGGCGACAACGTCACCCTCGTCCCTGGAGGCTTGACCCGAGTCGCGCTGCGCCGAGGTTCCCTCGTCGTGAACTCCTCTCAGGGCGGCGGCTCCAAAGATACCTGGGTGCTCCGCGCATGAGCCTGCGCCTGCAAAACCCCATGCTCTCTCGCGTGGCCGAGAGTTTGTACTGGATGAGCCGCTACCTCGAACGCGCCGAACACACCGCCCGCCTCATCGACGTCGACTTCGAGTTGCGCCTCGATCAATCTCCCGAAGCCAGTTCCGGCCGCTGGTGGCGCCTGCTGGAAGCCCTGCAGGCTCCCGCGCCCGAACAGAGCACTATCGACGCCGCCACCCTCACTCACCTTCTAACCCTCGACAAGGAAAATTCGTCGTCCATCATTTCGTGCATCGCGGCAGCTCGGGAAAATCTGCGCCAGGTGCGCGAGCAGTGCAGCTCCTCCATGTGGGAGCATCTCAATCGCCTCTATCTACAGGTCAACAGCACCACTTCCAACGAAACCTGGCTGCTGCAGTCCTATGTCTTTTTTCGCTCCGTCCGCGAGGGCGCCCACCTGTTTCACGGCGTCACCGATTCCACCATGTCCCACGGCGAAGGCTGGCAATACATTCAACTGGGGCGCTATGTGGAGCGCACCGACGCCGTAGCCCGCCTGATTGGCGCCTACTTCAGCCGTCTCCCCTATTCGCCGGAGCAGGCGGTCGAAAGCGAAGAATATCTGGAGTGGGTCGGCCTGCTCAAAAATTGCGCCGCGTTCGAAGCTTATTGCAAGAGCTACACCGCCGAATTGCGCCCCCTCCGGGTCGCCGAGTTTCTGCTGTTGAACCCGGAGTGCCCGCACTCGGTGCGCTTTTGCGTCGACAAGGTCCACGCCTCTCTGCTTGCGATTGCCGACTTAACCGAACGCCGGCAGGATCTTCCGGTCCGCCTCGCCGGACGCCTGCGAGCCACTCTTAGCTTCAGCCAGATCGACGAAGTCATGGCTTCCGGAGCCACCGCCTACGTGGATAGCGTCCGGCAGCAGTGCAGCCAGGCGCATAGCGCGATTCACCAGATCTATTTCGACTACCCGGTGGAAACCGCGCTCAGTCATTGAGAAAAACGTAAAAAAAGGTGCATCTTTGATCTATTCCATCCGACACACGACCACCTTCAGCTACCAGCCCGCGGTGCGCGAGAGCATCATGGAAGTACGCATGCAACCGCGCAGCGAAGCCTACCAGCGCTGCCTCAGCTTCAACCTCAACGTCAATCCTCCCGCCAATATCACGCAGTATCGCGATTTCGCCGGCAACATCGTGCATCACTTCGACATTGCCGGCTCCCACAAGGAAGTCAAAGTCACCGCCCAATCCACCGTCCAACTCCAGGAATCGCCCGCCCCGCGCCCCTCCGAAGCCGGCGACTGGGCCGACCTCGACGCCCTCACCGCCAGCGACGACTACTGGGAAATGATGTTGCCCAGCCAGTTCGCCCATTCTGGAAACGCCCTGGAAAAGCTATCGCAGGAATTGAAGTGCGAACGCCGCGGCGCTCCCCTCGAACTGCTCTCTCATCTCAACGAAGGCATCTACACCCTCTTCGACTACGTGCCCAACAGCACCAAAGTCGATTCCCCCATCGAAGACGCGCTGCAATCCCGCCAGGGAGTCTGCCAGGATTTCGCCCACATCATGATTGCCCTCGTGCGCCCGCTCCGCATCCCCTGCCGTTACGTCAGCGGCTACCTCTTTCATCGCGAGGAAAACGGCCACAAAGACCGCTCCCTCGAAGGCGCTTCCCACGCCTGGGTCGAAGCCCTTGTCCCGCGCCTCGGTTGGACCGCCTTCGATCCCACCAACAACCTCNNGCGACTACGCCGACGTCCCGCCTACCCGCGGCGTTTATAAAGGCGAGGCCCAGAGCTCCCTCAGTGTCGCCGTCACCGTCAGTCCATCCGACACCCTGCCGCCCGAACCACCCGCGCCCAGCATCGTCATCCAATCCCGTCCCGTATTTGCTCGCGTCGCCACCCGCGCCGAGCAGGAACAACAACAGCAACAGTAATCCGCCGGAACCAACGCAGGCCGCGAGCCGAGACGGGATGTTCTTATAAATCGCGCGCTACAATCGCTACGGCTCTCAACGCGCTGCCCTCGGCTACTGCGACGGCTGCTTTTCCTGAAACTGCTTGGCCCGCTCCCCCGCCTGCGCCGCCTCGCGATGCATCCCCTTGGCTTCATAGGCCCGCGCCAGGGCCTTTTCGTTGTCGGAATTGTCTCCAGCTTTCTGCTGCTTCAGGAAAGACGCGATCGCATCGTCATAAAGTCCGAGCCTGCCCTGCACCAGACCCATTTCCTGGTAAACGCCGTCATAGTCCGGGTCCAGTTGCAACGTCCGCTGATATTCCTCCAGCGCCTCGGGATACTTCCGCTCCAGGGTCGAAACTTCCGCCAGCCCAAATTGCGCATCCGCGCTCTTTGCGTTCACCTTCAGCAGTTGCGAAAAATCATCGCGCGCCGGTTGTGCCTCCTTCTGTTCCAGATACGCCATCCCCAGATAGAAGTACGCCCGTTCATCCTTGGGATTGATTGCAATCACGCGCTTGAATTCACTTTCCGCGTTGGCAAAGTCGCCCTTGATCCAATAACCTCGCGCCAGTTCGTAATGCG
>PLBE01000166.1 GCA_003134435.1 Acidobacteriaceae bacterium | reverse complement strand
GCGGCCATTGGCAGTTCGTAGTGACAGTTGCGGGCAAGCGGTGGTCTCTTCAGGTTTACAAGGCTAACAATCGACGCCGGTAGTACTCCAGCAGAGCCGCAGTCACATTCTTGCTGCAAAAGTCTGCTTCTGCACGTGCCCGGGCACTCTTTCCCATCTCAATACGTTTTGCCTGGTCCCGCGCTAGTAACTGCATTCCAGACAACAAATCTCCGACATCGCCAGCCCTGTGAAAAATACCGGTCTCGCCTTCGCGAATCGCATCGGTTATTCCATAAATCCTCGATGCGAGGGCTGGAACTCCACACGCAGCCGCTTCAATGATCACACTCCCGAAGCCTTCTCGGTAGCTCGGCAGGCACAGGACATCAGCGCTTGCCATGTAGTCTTCCAGAGTCGAAGTCTGGCTCACTATCCGCACACTCTCTGCATAAGTTGCACAACGGCTCTCGATCTCCAATCTCAGGTTCTCCTCATCCGGCCCCACGACAATCAAGTATGCGTTCGCGTATGACTGGGACAACTGGGAGAACGCGGTGGCCAAATCAAGTATTCCTTTGTCTCGCTTCAACCGTCCGATGTAGACAAACACCGTGGCCCCCATCGGAATTTCAAGCTTAGCCCGCATGCGATCACGCACATCCTGTCGAGGCTGAAACCTGTCTGTGTCGACCCCACTGATTGATCCGCTGCCCAAAACCGAGGTCTTGCGCTTGCTGATAACTCTCTCTCTCAGCAGGAACTCCATTTGAGAATGGCTATCGACCAGTATGTGCGTTGCGCAAGCCGCCAAGAGTCTGTCCATAGTCTTGAGAACGAACCTGCCAGGACCACGACGTGCCGCCCACACCTGCCCTGTAAACGTGTGAGCTCTGACGTGATTGCGAGCAAGCAGGGCGGCGAGCATCGTCAGCAGTCCAGCTTTTGGCGTGAACGAGTGGATAACATCAAATTTGCGCTTCCTGAAAAGAGCTACAAGTATGAAGAGAGCCTTGAGATCCGACAAAAGTGAAATCTCGCGCACAATGGGAACATACAAAACATCTACTGGAATCCCCTGCCGCCGTAGGTAGTCTGTATCACGGCAATTCCCTACCAAATACACGTCATAGAGATCAGCCATTGCCGCTATATGTCCCAATAGAAACCACTGCGCGGTCAGCTCAACACTCGAAACCACCATGCAGACCGTTTTTCGTGCTGGCACTTCCACCTCCTGACAAGGTTGTGAACGGCTTCTTCCATCGAGACCTCGTGCGTGTAACTCAGTTCCCTCGCTATGCGGCTGGCTGGGTACACGCATCGATTGACCAAAGCGTTGACCCTGCTCTCCGTCAAAGGCATGGAGCAGAGCTTCGAAGGCCATGATGAAGTCGACGCAGTCAAGACCCAGCTTGACTCGCTCAGGAAAGGCACACTGCCCGCCGAAGTGGACGCACAGGCCAAAACGCTGGATGCCGGCCTCAATAAAATTGGCGGCGTCATGACCGCCGGATTCGGCGGAGGCGGCCCTCGCCGCGTAGCTCCCGATCCGAAGGCAATCGAGTCGTTCATGAATCTGAACAACGCCTACAACACAATGGTCAGCATGATGCAGGTAGGCCTCGACATGGCGCCTACCCCCACCCAGGTCGCCACCTGGCAAAAAGACTGTACCGACCTCAACCACACCATCGAAGCCTGGAAAGACACGCAGAAGCAGATCGTCGACTTCAACGCGCTGCTAACCAAAAACAGCCTGCAGGAAATCAAAGTCGCCCCGATCAAATTGACGAGCGACACCTGCACCTTTTCTGCGCTTGAACCAGGCCGTAAGCGAAACGAGTAGTCATTGAACTCCCGGTGCATCGAAGACTCCGCATCCCGCATTAAACCTTCAACACATCGCCCTCCCGCGCCACTAGCTGGTAGAGCACCGGGTTTACAAAAAAACCAAGAAGTAACCGCGACACCAACCCTGCCACAATCACTATCGCAAACGGCTTCTGCGTATCGGAACCGATGCCCGTAGACAGGGCCGCCGGCAGCAGTCCCAGGCACGCCACAAGCGCCGTCATCATAATGGGTCGCAGGCGCAGCAGCGAAGCCTCTCGCGTGGCTGCCCGGATGCCCATCTTCTGTTCGATGCGCAGCTTGTTGATGTAAGAGACGAGAATCACGGCTGTCTCCACCGAAACGCCAATCAACGCCAGCATGCCCAGAGCCGACGACGCGCTGAATGGAGTGTGCGTCAACTTCAGCGCCAGCAATGCGCCGACCGGATCGGTTAGCAATACACCCAAAAGAACGATGATCGGAAACTTGAAGTTATCGTAGAGCGCGAAAAGAATCATCGAGATAATCAGCAGCGCCAACGGACCGATAATTGCCAACTGGTGTTCCGCGCCCACCAACTCGTCGTACTCGCCGCCCCATGTCAAACGGTATCCCGAAGGCAGCGTCTTCTGAACATCCGCAATTGCCTTCTGGCCTGCGCTCACCGCGCTCTCCAGGTCACGGCCTTCCACACTGTACTGCACACCGATGTAACGCGAATTGTCTTCGCGGTAAATGAACGATGCCCCGCTCGATTCGCGAATATCGGCAAGTGCACTCAGCGGAATCTGCTGGCCTGCGGGTGTTCCCACCAGCAGGTTGCCAATCTCCTGCGGGCTTTCGCGAAACTCCGGCTTCATCCGCACCACCAGGTCGAAGAGCTTTTCTCCCTGCACAACCTGCGTGGCCGCCTGCCCGCCCACTGCCGCCTGTACAATCGCCTCCACGTCGGCCACGTTGATGCCGTAACGCGCAATCTTGCCGCGATCCACGTTGATCGACAGAGTCGGCTGCCCCAATTCGCGCACTACGGTCAACTCAGTGAAGCCCGGCACCCCGCTCAGACGCCGCTTGATCTCCAGCGCCGTGTTTTGCAAAACATTAAGGTCGGGCCCGTATACCTTTACCGCCAGCGCGCTTTTGAGTCCCGTCAACGCTTCGTCCACAGCGTCTTCCGCCGGCTGCGTAAAGTTGAAGATCACGCCCGGAAACG
>PLBE01000150.1 GCA_003134435.1 Acidobacteriaceae bacterium | reverse complement strand
CAACTTCCTCGTTCTTTTTTGCAGCCCCGTTGCCGTTGGCGGGAGTAATCGCACCCGCGATCGCGCCGAGAGGAATGAACCCGCCTTCATTCGAAGTGGCAGGCTTCTCTTTCAGCTCGACCTCGCGGTAGAGCTGGGCCATACGGGCGTCGTAAGCTGCATCGTTCTTGACTTTATTGGTCTCGGCCTTGCTGTCGCGGGCCCGTTTCTTTTCCTCGCGCGCCGTTTTCGCAATGCCCAGCTTGTCGAGATCGTGTTGTACTTCGTGAGTGACGATTTCGTCGCGCAGGTAGAGGGCGTGCTCTTTGTCTTCCATGTTGACCTTCTTGCCGCCCGCAAAAATCTCGTGGCGCCCATGCTCTTCGTACCACTTGGTAAGGGTCGAAGTCATGTGCATCTTTTCGATGATGTTGCGCCATCCCACGCCAGTGTTGTAGGCGCAGAAGCTGATTTCGCCTTCCTGCGTNNCCTGGAACCACATGCCCGCGATAAACAGGAAATTCCAGCGATCCTGCCGCCGTTTCATGACGTCGTCAATGGTGCGATCGGGACCAACCTTGCCGTAGTTCTTGCCGGTGGCGTTGAAGTTCTTGTCGAACTTCTTGAGGAGGTCAGTCATCTTGAAGTGAGTAGGCGACTGGAATGGGTCGTAGTTTTTCATCAGGCAGAGCGCCATTCCGAACACAGTCCAGAATTTCGAACGGGCGGCATCGTTGACCTTGGCGATGTCCTTGGCCAGTTGGTCGCCCTTGAGGAACGCCGTAACCGGCACGGCCTCCTTGGTCTCTTTATCGATCATCATCGCCATGCCGGTACCGCAATTGGGATGGCAACCGCAGGAAAGTTGGCCCCAATCGTTGTTGGGTTCTCCCGCATGCATTACGTCGGCCCAGTCGCTGAAGGTGCCCATAAAGCTGATCGGGAACCAGTCGCGGGCGGGTTCGCCAAATCCGGTTTGATTTTTAACATCGTGGGCGAGATGGGCGAGGGTGTAGCGCTGCGCTTCGCGGCGTTCGTCGGTGATGGCTTCGTCGCGTCCGGTGAAGCTTACGGGCTGGAAGCTGAGGAAGCCGATCTTCTTGGGATTATCGAGGGCGAACTGAATGATGCGACCGACCTGCTCGTTGTTGATGCCGTTGATGATGGTGATGACGGGAACGATCTCGCAGCCAGCGCGGTGCAGGTTATCGATGGCCTTCAACTTCACGTCGAAAAGATTGCCCACGGCGCGGTGATCGTTGGCGGCGTTGCCGATGCCGTCGAATTGCAGATAGGCGTAACGCATGCCCGCCTCTACGGCCTGCTGGCAGAATTCAAAACTCTTGGCGAATTCAATGCCGTTGGTAGCGGCCTGCACGCTGTTGTATCCAACCTTGCGGGCGTAGCGGACGGCGTCGAGGAAATAGGGGGACAAAGTAGGCTCGCCGCCGGAGAACTGGACCGACATCTGGCGTTTCGGCTTCACCGTGATGGCGTTGTCGAGCACGGTCTTGATTTCTTCCCAGGTGAGTTCGTGAACATAGCCGACCTGGTTGGCGTCCATGAAGCNNTTGCAGCGGTTGGTGAGGTCGACGGTCAGGACGGCGCCGCGCCCGTACTTCACCGTGGAGGAACCGTGGTGATGCAGATGCTCGTCTTTGTGAGCGCGGATATCGCGGCCGGGGAAAGCTTCTTCGAGATGCTTGGTAAATTCCGTATCGATCGACATCAGGTCTTCGAAGTGTCCGTGCTTGGCGCAATCCTTCACCATCCAGATCTTGCCGTCGCGTTCGACGATCTGGGCTTTGATCTCGCCGACTTTTTCGTTCATGAGAACGTCGACGGGCAGATGGCCGTCGAGAATCTGCTGCCGAATTTCAGGCACGCACTTGGGACAGANNGTCGAACGCGGCCAGCCGAGTGGCGGCTTCGACTTCTCCCACGATTTGAGCAGCGGTTTGTCGGACCACTTGGGAACGGGCGCGTCATTGGGAGCGATGCGGTTGAGGCGTTCAAAAACTGCCCATGCGCCGGTAGCGGCAACGGTCACGGCCTTCTCAAAATACTTAATCGGCTTGTGCATTCTGCTCTCGCTTTCCTCCACTGGGGAGATAGAACTGTCCCTGCGGTTCCGCACGCGGGGCCTGCGCAAAAAGACTTGGTCCACGAAGAAACCTACCGGCAAAGCCCTGGGTTCCGATGCGTGGTATGGGTCAGTGTGATGCTATTGAATCGGCGAAGGTTACGCACGAAGAAGGCAATGAAGGGGAGAAAATGGGGGTTAAGCGGGGAAATGGGGGATTGTTCGGAGGTAAGTTATTGAAAAGATGAGTGGAGGCGACATCGCACCCAAGGCGCAGCCCGGTCGTTACCTGAGGCGAATGACGTTGGAGGTGGTGATTCTCGAAGGTGGGGCTAAGGGATTCATCGTGCAATGCCGATACAGTTCCTCATGATCAGTCCAATTAGCGGTGCCCAAGCGAGCAGCCAAGTTTCCGAACTGGCGGCTCGCCAGCCTCAACCTCAAACCCAGACTCCGTCCACCAGCGGCCTGCCAGAAGACAAAGTCACGATCAAGAGCGCCGACGTCGACCACGACGGCGACAGCCACTAGAGTCTCGTCCGGATTGTCTCCGCATTTCATGATTTGGTTGAACTCTATGGAGGATGGGCGAATCTGCCCGTCCTTCTTTCCTTTCTCTTGGCAATCTTTATCTTTTTGACAATCATTCCTGCGCGGGCGATGCGCTATCCTTCGGCATGGCTTCGCGGCGATTGCCGGCTGGGGATTCCGGGCTGATTCAGATTGTGGATGCCGCTCTGGCGGATGCCGCGCTTCGGAGCGGGGATTGGCTGGCGTGCTGTCCAGGATGCACGCAGTGCTGCGTGGGTGTATTTGCCATCAATCAACTGGACGTGGCGCGGTTGCAGCGTGGGTTGGCAGGACTGGAAAGGACGGACGCGGGACGGGCCCGCCGGATTCGCTTGCGAGCGCGGGGTTCAGTTCAGCGTTTGGCGGCATCATTCCCGGGAAACTTGAAGACTGGTGTACTGGCTGCGGAGGTGTTCGAGGAAGGCTCGGAGGCGGAAGAGCGCTTTGCGGAACTGGGGAATGATGAAGTATGTCCCGTACTTGATCCGGAAACGGGGTTGTGCGAACTGTACGAGAGTCGTCCGATGACTTGCCGGACGTTTGGGCCTCCGGTGCGGGCGGAGGGTGGGCTGGGAGTCTGCGAACTTTGTTTCAAGGACGCGACGGACGAAGAAATTGGGGCTTGCGAGATGGTGGCGGATCCCGATGATCTGGAAGTGGGCCTGCTGCGGCAGGTCGAACAGACGACTGGGCCGCGGGGGTGGACGACGGTGGCCTTTGCCGTGAAGTGAGTTTCCGATTTGCGGACGTGTGGCGCGGGCGCCGTCGCCCACGAGTTCGATCCGAGATAAAATTGCGCCGTTTGTTACGGGATTCTTAATTTTTCATTAGGAACGAAAGGTACCTTTCCCGAGTCATCGATGAAGTGCTAGGTTCGTGCTGTAGTGGTGTGAAACATTTATGCAGGCTCATGAATACGATCTGGTGGTGATTGGCAGCGGTCCGGCGGGACAGAAGGGCGCGATCTGCGCGGCGAAGATGCGCAAGAAGGTTGCGATCATCGACCGGCGCCTGACGATGGGCGGCGTGTGCGTACACACCGGGACGATTCCGAGCAAGGTGATGCGGGAGGCGGTGCTGTACCTGAGCGGACTGCGGCAGCGGTCATTTTACGGGCGTGGATATGTGGTGAAAGACCGGATCGCGATGTCGGACCTGGTGCTGCGGGCGACGGCGGTGATGACGCGGGAAGTGGACGTGATTAAGGCGCAGCTGCGGCGAAATTATGTGACGGCGCTAGAGGGGGATGCGCACTTCGCCGATCCGCATACGATCGAGATCGTGACGGAAGACGGAGTGCAACAGGTTCGAGGGGAGAAGATTCTGATAGCCTGCGGCACGCGGCCGGCGCATATTGAGGGCATTCCTGTGGATGGAAAGCGCATCTTCGATTCCGACCAGGTGCATTGTCTGGATGAAATACCGCGGGAATTGATTGTCGTTGGGGCGGGAATCATCGGACTGGAATATGCGTCGATGTTCGCGGCGCTGGGGGTGAAGGTGACGCTTCTGGACCAGCGACCGACGCTGTTGGATTTTGTCGACCGGGAGATTATCGAAAGCCTGTGTTTTCAGTTGCGGCAACTGGGGACGGTTTTCCGGGTGGGGGAGAAAGTAGTTTCGGTGGGATTCGACGAAGATCGGGACAAGGTTTTTGCCACGCTGGAGAGCGGGAAGAAGGTTCGCGGGCAGGCGCTGCTTTATACCATTGGGCGGCAGGCCAATAGCGACAAGCTGAAAATCGAGGCGGCGGGACTGGCAGCGGACGGGCGCGGCAAGATGGCCGTGAACGAACATTTTCAGACTTCGGTGCCGCACATTTATGCGGCGGGCGATGTGATTGGATTTCCGGCGCTGGCCAGCACTTCGATGGAGCAGGGGCGTTTGGCGGGCTGTCACATGTTCGGCAAGCCCAGCCGGATGCTGCCCAATCTGATTCCCTACGGCATTTACACCATTCCGGAAATTTCCATGGTGGGTGCGACCGAGGAAGAACTGACGCGAAACAAGACTCCGTATGAGAGCGGGCTGGCGCGGTATTCCGAACTGGCGAAAGGGCAGATGCTGGGTGATGACCAGGGGCTGCTGAAGATTCTGTTTGATCCCGATTCGCTGAAATTGCTGGGCGTGCACATTATAGGGGACCGGGCGGCGGAGATCGTGCATATTGGACAAGCGGTGCTGACGATGGGCGCGACCATCGAATATTTCAGGGACACGGTGTTTAATTACCCGACCTTGGCGGAAGCATATAAGGTCGCGGCTCTCGACGGCCTGAACAAGCTCTAAGGGCGGGGCTCAGTTTGGGTTGGACGGGGCCGAACCCCTTCACCAGGAGGTTTACCGTCTCTCCTTAGGACTCTCTTCCCACCATCTTTCATGCTTCAGGGGCGCGCTTGCAACCAGCGGCGGACGGCCACGATGGACCAGATCGCTTCGACCGCTCCAAAGGGCCAGGCTCCTTGCAGGAAGCCATAGACCGATCCGAGCGCGCACGCAAGGGCGAAGGCGAGGATGAACCAGGTGCTGCGGTTCTCCAGCGTGTAAGTGACCAGCATCGCGGTCACGGCAAATAGCCCGAATAGCGTCAGCATGTTCACTGGTTCATTCTCCGTTCGAGGCGTGCCGGGCAGCGCCTTGCTGTGCTCTCCTGCTTATTTTCCAATTCGCGTCCAGACTCTTATCAATCCGGTTTGCTTACGGTACAATCTCTGGCACTTTCAGGGTAAGAAAAGATTCACCAACAAAATATTTTCACCAATCACTTTCATTACAAGGAGGCAGTATGAGCTTGTCGAAACGGGCAATCGCGGAATTTTTTGGGACGTTCTGGCTGGTGTTCGGCGGGTGCGGAGCGGCGGTGCTGGACGCGGCCTTTCCGCAGTTGGGTATCGGATTCGCGGGCGTGGCGCTGGCTTTTGGACTGACGGTTTTGACCATGGCGTTCGCCATTGGACATATCTCGGGATGCCATCTGAACCCCGCAATTTCGGCGGGACTGGTGGTGGGGAAGCGCTTTCCGGCGTCGGAATTCCTGCCTTACGTGGTGGCGCAGGTGCTGGGTGGAATCGCGGGTGCGGGAGTGCTGTATGTAATTGCGAGCGGGAAGGCAGGCTTCGACGTGAGCGGCGGCTTTGCTTCGAACGGGTACGGGGCGCATTCGCCGGGCGGCTATTCGCTGCTGGCTTGCCTAGTGGCGGAGGTGGTGCTGACGTTTTTCTTTCTGATGGTGATCATGGGATCGACGGACAAGCGCGCGCCCGCGGGCTTCGCGCCGATCGCGATCGGACTATGCCTGACGTTGATTCACCTGATCGGGATTCCGGTGACCAATCTTTCCGTAAACCCGGCGCGGAGCACGGGACCGGCGATTTTTGTGGGAGGATGGGCGGTATCGCAATTGTGGCTGTTCTGGGTGGCTCCAATTGTAGGGGGAGCTCTAGCCGGCGGGTTTTATAACGCAGTGTTCGGGGAGTAGGCGACGGTTTCGGATTAGCACTGGGTAGGTTGAGCGATATGGCACCTCGCCCGTCTGGCAGTTTAGCGGCCGGGCGGGGACAGCCGGATCTCCGTGGGCAGCTTTTCTCCATCAAATCAAAATTTACTTAATCTATACTTGCGGACCTCACTTGGTAAGGGATTCGCGGGCGGAAGCGCCCGCGACACCGGCGTGCGACCGCTATGGATGAGTCTTCGCAAATTAGAGGGGCTTCGCTGGGGGAGATTGCCCTGGTGTTTCTAAGGCTGGGGACAATTGCCTTTGGCGGGCCGGCGGCGCATCTGGCGATGATGGAAGAAGAATTCGTGCAGCGGCGGCGGTGGATTACGCACGCCGAATTTCTGGACCGACTGGCGGCGGCGAATCTGATTCCGGGGCCGAGTTCGACGGAAGTAGCGATTTTTGTCGGGCAGTTGAAACGGGGCTGGCGCGGACTGATTGTGGCTGGTTCTTGCTTCATTATTCCGGCGGCGTTGATGGTGTCGGCGATCGCCTGGGTGTATGTGCGCTGGGGCGCGTTGCCGAAGGCGGAAGGCGTGCTTTACGCCATCAAGCCGGCTGTGGTTGCGATTGTGATTCAGGCGCTGGGGAAGTTGGGACGGACGGGCCTGCGCACGGCTTTGCTGGCGGTGATTGCGCTGCTGGCGGTTGGGCTGAACCTGTGGGGAGTCAGCCCGGTGCTGGTACTGGTATTCGCCGGCCTGATATCGCCGGCGGCTCAGGGAATGAGGCACCGGTTGCTGGCTGGGGGCGCGACGGGGCTTGCGAAAATGTTTGCCGGGGTGGTGGCGGCGACCGCCGTGGCGGCGAACTTGCCAGTGGGACTGGGGCGATTGTTTTTGTCGTTCCTGAAAGTTGGCGCAGTGGTATTCGGCAGCGGATATGTATTGCTGGCGTTTCTGCGGACGGAGTTTGTGGAGCATCTGCACTGGCTGACGGAGAAGCAGTTGATTGACGCGGTTGCGGTGGGGCAGTTTACGCCGGGTCCGCTGTTTACGACGGCGACGTTCATCGGGTACGTGGTGGCGGGGTGGATCGGCGCGGTGGTGGCGACGGTGGGAATTTTTCTGCCGGGGTTTGTACTGGTGGCGGCAAGTGGACCGCTGATTCCGCGGTTGCGAAGATCTGCGGCGGCTGCGGCAGGGCTGGATGGAGTAGTTGCCGGGTCGTTGGCCTTGATGGCGGTGGTGGCGTGGCAACTGGGGAAGGCATCGCTGGTGGATTGGACGACGCTGGCTGTCTTCGGCGCGAGCTTGATCGCGCTGCTGTGGCTTCGGGTGAGCTCGGTCTGGGTTGTGGCAGGGGCCGCGGTCCTAGGATGGTTCCTGCGGTAGGTTGGAGGCGAGGCCGAGCTGAACTGGGCTTGCATAACCGGGGCGGCTGTCCCTCCGCAATCTTGGGCCGGCGAATTGCGGAACGGTGATTTGAGGAGAGGGATGAGCGAGATGCGGATTCGGACAGCGGAGCGCGGTGATCTGAGGCGGCTCACCGAGATTTATAACTATTACGTTTTAAATACTCCAGTGACGTTTGACGTTGAGGCATACACAGTGGAGCGGCGAGAAGCTTGGTTTGCACAGTTTGGCGTCGCGGGACGGTATCGGCTGTTGGTTGCGGAAGAGAATGGGGTCGTGATGGGATACGTGGGGACGACGCGGTTTCGTCCCAAGGCGGCATATGAGACGACGGTGGAGACGACGATTTATTGTGCGGCTGAGGCGATGGGAAAAGGCATTGGGCGGGGTTTGTATGCGGAGTTATTTGAATCATTGAGGGGCGAGGATATTCATCGATTTGTATCGGGCTATACACTGCCGAATGCGGCGAGCGAGGCGCTGCATCGGCGATTCGGATTCAAGGTGGTGGGAGTATTCAGCGAGAGTGGGCGGAAATTCGGAAAATACTGGGATGTGTGCTGGACGGAACGGGCATTTAGTTCGGCGGCGAGCGCGCGGACAGGAGTGTCCGCGCCAGACGAGCGGAAGGGTTAAAATGGAGGATTCCGGCCACGGCCCCAAGGGCACTGTGAGTGAGCCGGAGGTTGATTCGTGGAACCTGTGAATAATCCCGTTGCTCCAAGCGATGGTTCGACGCCGCATCGTCCGCGCCCGTCTTCGCCGGTTTACTGGCGGGTCGAGGGTAGCCTGCTGGAACTGACGACGGTACGTCCGATCGCATTTTTTACCTGGAACAGCCAGACATTTATCGCCCGAGCGGTTCGGCGCAGCCTGGTGCTGTTGATGGCGGTGTTGCGTCCATTCTTGTACGCAGCCAACCGAGTGGCGGCGACTCGGATCGTACACGCCGTGCTGCGGGGGATCACGCGCGACCGGCTCGACCTGCTCGGGGAGGAGGAATTCGAATACAAGCTGAAGCCGCTGCTTAAAGAGGAAGGAATGCGTCACCTGAAGGCTTTGCAGGCGACGGGCGTGGACGTGGTGCTAGTGAGCCAGGGCTTAGAGCATGTGATGCGGCCACTGGCACGGCATCTGGGAGTGCGGTGGATCATTGCGAACCGGCTTGATTTCCGCGATGGAGTGGCGACCGGACGACTGCTGAGTCCGGTGATTCGTCCGCGGGGATTGTTTGCGCGAGTTCGCGAAGCGGGGCCGGATGGACAGCAGAGTCCGGCGCGGTGGGTAAGGGCGCTGGGATTGCGCGGTCCAAAAGCGCTGGCGGCTGCGATTGTGCCGGCGGTAAGAGTGGAGACGCCGCGGGTGCGGCCGATTGTGTATTTCGACGAGAAGCGTTATCCGGCGCAGTTTTCGGTGCGGAAGGCTCTGGGCGGGAAACGCGTGCTGCTGATCGGGGTTACGGGCTTTATCGGAAAAGTATGGTTGGCGAATACGTTGATGGATCTACCCGAGATTGGGAAGCTTTATCTGCTGATCCGGCGGCAGAAGTCGAGTCTGGCGCAGGCGCGCTTCGAGAAGATGATCGAGGGCTCGCCGGTTTTCGATCCGCTGTTCGAGAAATACGGCGACCAACTGGGCGCGCTGCTGGCGGAGAAGATTGAAGTCGTGGAAGGCGATGTTTCGCAGCCCGGCTTGGGGCTGGACGCCGAGACTGGCGCGCGGCTGGGCAAAGACCTTGATTTGATCATCAACAGCTCGGGCCTGACAGATTTTAATCCCGATCTGCGGGATGCGTTAGCGGTGAACGTGGATTCGACGCATCATTTGATCGAGTTCATACGCGGGTCGGAGCGGGCGGCGTTGCTTCATCTTTCCACCTGCTATGTGGCGGGGCAACGCGATGGGCGCGTGAGCGAGCGGGTGCGTTTGAATTACACGCCGTCGCACTTGAAGGATTTCGACGCGGAACGAGAGTGGCACCGGCTTCATGAGTTGGTCGAGTCGGCGGAAGCGCGGGCGGAGGGTCCGGAAGTCGCAGAGGAACTGAGGAAGCAGGCGCTGGGGAAAGAGCATGCGGCGAAAGGGCTGAGTGGGCAGGCGCTGGAGAACCAGATCCGTAAGAATAAGGTCCGGTGGCTGAAGAACTATCTTACGGAAGAAGGCACGCGGCGGGCGAAAGAGCTGGGCTGGCCGAATACTTACACGTTCACCAAGAGCCTGGCGGAGTCGATGATCGCGAAGCACGGGGCGGGGCTGCCGATTGCGATTGTACGTCCGGCGATCGTCGAGACTTCGGTGGCGAAGCCGTTTCGCGGCTGGAATGAGGGAATTAATACGTCGGCGTCTTTGTCATATCTGCTGGGGACGGCGTTCCGGCAACTGCCATCGAATGAGCGCAAGCGGCTGGACATTATTCCTGTGGACGCGGTGTGCGCGGGGATGACGCTGATTGGCGCGGCATTGGTAGAGCGGCGGCATGATCCGCTGTACCAGTTGGCGACGTCGGTGACGAATCCGTGTGACATGGGGCGATCGATTGAGTTGACGTCACTCGGACACCGGCGACACTATCGGGCGCAGGAGGGTCTGGAGTATTGGCTCCGCTTGCGGATGGACGCGATTCCGGTTTCGAAGGAGCGTTATAACCGCATGTCGGCGCCGGCGCAGAAAATGATCATCAAGACGATTCAGCGAGTGATGGCGCCGCTGCCCTCCGCGATGAAAAAGCCATTGGCGAAAACCGAGCGCAACCTGGAGCGGGTGGAGAAGTTGGTGGGTCTGTTCGAGCCTTTTATTCTGCACAACGAACATGACTTTGTTGCGGATAATGTGGAGAAGCTGTCGCAGGCCTTGACGCCCGAAGAGAAAGAAGTTTTTGGCTATGACACGGCCGGGCTGGACTGGTGGGAGTATTGGATCGACATTCATATACCAGCGCTGCGACGGTGGACGTATCCGCTGATTGAAGGGCGTCCGCTGGAAGCGCGGGTGCCGCGGGTGCTGCAGATGCCGCCGGCGGCCGCGACGACGGAAGACCGTAAGAAATCGGATGGCATGAATACCGGCACAAACGGAGCAACGTGGCAATTTTCCTGACCGGTGGGACCGGGTACATTGGCGCGCATGTAGCGGCGAATCTGCTGCAGCAGCATGACGCCACCTTGAATCTGCTGGTGCGCGGCCGCGATCCGCGGGATGCGGAGTTGCGGCTCTGGCAGGCGCTGCAGTTGCACCTTTCGTTTCCGAAATTCTACGAATATCTCCAGGCAAAGATAAGGATTTTTCGCGGCGATCTGACGTCGCCGAAATTTGGGCTGGAGGCGGGCGATTACGACCGACTGGTGCATACGACGGATTCGGTAATTCACTGCGCGGCTTCGCTGAACCGGAAGTCGGAAAAAAGCTGTTTGAATGTTAATTTGCGGGGAACACTGGAAGTGGTGCAACTGGCGCGGCAAACGCATCACTATCACGGGCTGCAGCGTTTTTCGAACGTGAGCACGGTGGCGGTGGCCGGGAAGCGCAGCCACGAAGTGGTTCTGGAAGACCAGTCGATTGAGTGGGGACGTTCGGACTACGATCCCTATGCGCGGACGAAGAAGTTCTGCGAGCATATGGTGCGCGAGTTGCTGCCGGATGTGCCGCTGACGATTTTCCGTCCGAGCATCGTTTTGGGGGACAGCCGCTATCCGCAGACGACGCAATTTGATATGGTGCGGTCGTTCGTGTTCCTGGCGGGCCTGCCGGTGCTGCCGTTCCGTCCGCAGGACAAGATCGACATCGTGAATGTGGATTTCGTGGCGGATGCGATTTCAACGCTGCACATGAAGGCAAATCCGGAGCACGATACTTACCACCTTTCTTCGGGCAGCGGTTCCCAGACGTTTCAGGAATTGACGAAGGCGTTGGCCGCGGAGCAGAACAAACGCGGGCCGGTGTTTCTACCGATTCTGGAGAAGCCGTTCAGTTCCATCGTCAACACGCTGGCGAGTCGCAAGGGACCGATCGGACACAACGCGGCGCTGATGAAGGTTTTTCTGCCCTACCTCACGTGGAATACGGTATTTGACAATACGCGGGTCACGACGGAGATGGGCCGCAAGCCGGCGCCATTTTCGCAATACAGTTTCCCGTTGCTGCGGTTCAGCCGCGAGCACAATTTTGAATATCCATATCAAAGCTGGCCGGAGAGCACAAAGGCGGGAGGTTCTGCCGCATGATGGACTTCGTTCTGGAAGCGTGGGTCTCGAGCATCATCGAGGGCAAGAAAATTCAGTGGATGATGGGCAAGCGGGAGCCTTGGCAGCCGGGCGAGAGATTGAAGCTGCTGTTTGCGGGCTACAACGGAACGCGCAATACGGGATCGGATGTGCGGGTGGAAGAGATGCTGCGGCAGATCCGGCGCATTCTGGGGCCGGAGAACGTTGACCTCAGCATGATGACGTTCAATTTCGATCGCTCGCGCGGATATTTTGAAGGCACGTCACAGGTGCGTCTGCCGGACATTTTCCCGCCTTTTTTGGCGCATGAGGTGCCCAAGCACCACGGTGTGGTGGCGTGCGAAGGCTCGATGTTCAAGTCGAAATTTGCCAACGCGCTGGCCACGATGATGATTGGTTCGCTGGGCATTGCGGCAGCGGAGAACAAGCTTTCGATCGGCTACGGGGCCGAAGCCGGGCACATGGATCCGCTGGTAGCAAGAATGTGCGGACGTTATTGTAAAAACTCTCTGGTAATTACGCGCAATGACGAGTCGCGAAGGATTTTGCGCGAGTTGGGCGTGCCGACGGAATTGGGCACCGACACGGCGTGGACCTTTGAGCCGTTGGGCGCCGAGTATGGACAGAAAGCGCTGCGCCATGTGGGTTGGGATGGGAAGACGCCGGTGCTGGTGGTCTGTCCGATTAATCCCTTTGAGTGGCCGGTGAAGGCGTCGGTGGCGAAGGCGGCGCTGCACAGCCTGACGGGGGCATACAAAGAGAGCCACTACCGCGGACCGTATTTTCATAATGCCGGGCCCGAGGCGGATCGCGCCTATGAACATTATTTGAGCTCGATTGCCAAGGCGGTGGGCGCGTTCCGCGAGAAGAAGAACGTTTTTGTGATTATGGCGGCGACCGAGCGCATGGATGCGCGGGCTTGCCACAGGATCTCGGAGAAACTGGGCGGAGTTCCGGTGCTGACTTCCGACGATTACAACATGTACCAGTTGGTTAGTATTCTGCGGGCCTGCCGGATGATGGTGTCCTCGCGCTATCACGGAATTGTGACTTCGATGCCGGCGCTGGTGGCATCGGCGGGGATCACCATGGATGAACGCATCCGGAATCTGATGAACGAGCGGGGACATGGGGAGTTGCTCATGAATGTGGACGACCCCGACTTGGAGGCGCGGACTTTGGCGGCGATTGAGATTCTGGATCGCGAAGGAGAACGCATTGCCGACGGGATCGCGCGTTCGGTAGTGAGGAATTTGAAGTTGATGGCGCGCATGGGCGTGTATTTCGAAGAAGAAGTGCAGCGCCGGTATCCCGAGTTTCCGACGCGTCGCGGAGAATGGAGTTGGGAAGATTATCTGCCGCCGATGAGCGCGGGGCTGACGGAACTGGTAGCGGCGTACGGGTAGCTCTGCCCTTCCGATCTTCACTTGATCGCAAACGAACTCATGGCAAACGCATGACCTTTTTGGAACAGATCTTTGCGAGCCTGGAACGCAGCGGCGATGCCGTGGTGCTTCAGGAAATGCGCGATGGGGAAGCGGTTCCACTCACAGCGCGGCAGTTGCTTGCGCAGGTGCTGGTGGCGCGGGCTTATCTGAGGCGGTTGCGGCTGAAGAAGGGCGACCGGTGCGCGTTGCTGGCGCATAATTCGATGCGGTGGGTGGCGATGGATCTGGCCGCCATGGCGGAGGGACTGACGGTTGTGCCCCTGTACGCGCGGCAGGCTCCGGCGGAACTGGTTGCGATGATGAAGGATTGCGAGCCTGCAGTGATGGCCTGCGGCGAGCAGATGCTGGCCGATGCGATCGTCGAAGTGTGGCCGGAGGCCCCACCTCATCTTTGCTTCGACAATGTTTTCACGACCGGGCGCGAGCCGGTGGAGAATCCGGCGCTGACGGTTGCGGAAGAAGACGTGGCGACGATTATCTATACCTCGGGCACGTCGGGCGAGCCGAAAGGCGTAATGCTGAGCGCGGGTAATGTGGGGTACATGCTGGGTCGCACCTCGGCCCGATTGGACCAGTTGATGCGGACTGATCCGGCGAAGACACGGGCCGTGCAGGATGCCGTGTTTCATTATTTACCCCTGTGTTTTGCGGGTTCGTGGATCATGATGTTGACCTGCCTCCTGCGCGGCAACAAGCTGACCTTGAATACGGATCTGTCGAAAATCGCCAACGAAATGCGAAAGGCGTCGCCGGATTATTTTTTGAATGTTCCCGCCCTTCTTGAACGGATGCGGAAAGCGGTCGACGAGCAACTTTGGAAGACGGGGGGATTGCCGCTGAAGGTTTACACGACGGCGAAGGGCGCATGGGTGCGGCGGCAGGAGGGCAAAGCGCGCGCGGGAGACCGGATCTGGCTGGGGCTGGCAAATCGGCTGGTGTTTCCCACGATCCGGAAAAAGATGATTGGCAGTAAGCTGCGGGCGTTGATTTGCGGCTCGGCGCCGCTGAGCGTGGAGACGCAGCTTTTTTTCATGATGCTCGGCATTCCCGTGTTGCAGGTTTATGGACTGACCGAAACCACAGCGATCTGTACCATGGATGACCCGGATGCGCCGGTGATTCCGGGGCGGGCGGGGCCGGCTATTGCTGGCGTCGAAATGAAGGTCGCGGAGAATGAAGAAATTGTGGTGCGGGGGCCCAATATTTTTCCAGGATATTGGAATCGTCCGGAGGAAACGGCGAAAGTGCTGCGCAATGGCTGGTTTCATACCGGCGATCAGGGCGAAGTGGACGCGAACGGAAACTGGAAAATTGTGGGCCGCATCAAGAACCTAATTATTCTTGGGTCGGGACATAACATCGCGCCGGAGCCGATTGAAGATAAGATCCTGAACGAACTGCCGGGTGCGATTCAGGTGGTGGTAGTGGGCAATGGGCGCGGATACCTGACGGCGCTGGTGACGGGCCAGGTGAGCGGAGATAAAATCCAGGCGGCACTGGATCTGGTGAATCCGGGGTTGCCGCATTACAGGCAGGTGCGCGCGTTTCATAAGGTGGAAGAAGCGTTCAGCATTGAGAATGGGCTGCTGACGGCGAATGGAAAGCTGAAGCGCGACTTGATAGCAGATCGGTTTCGCGGAGAAATTGACGGGATGTACGAGCGCCCGAAGAATCAGGGCTCGGAGAATCAGGTTTCGGGAAACCAGGCAGCGGCGGAGCCCAAGGCAAAGTCGGCATGAACGAATTCAAGGGGCAGACGCTTTCGTGGCAGATGCTAAATGGCGCGATTGAACTTGCGCTGCACCGCGACCCGTGTAACGAGATCGGTTCGCTCACGCTGGAGGAGTTGGAAAGATTCGCGGCGGTGCTGCCCGGGTTGGTGAGTGAAGCGCACGCGTTGCTTATCCATTCGACTTTGCCGGCCGGCTTTTCGGCGGGCGCGGACTTGCGAGAATTGTTTCAGCGCGGGCGAGAAATGGAGAAGGTTGCGGCCCGCCGCGGAGTGCGGGATTTTCTGGAGCGCATTCACGCAGTGATGAATGCGCTGGATGCGGCGCCGCTGACTACGATCGCAGCCGTGCATGGGGTGACTTTTGGCGGAGGGTTCGAACTGGCGCTGGTTTGCGACATTATGATTGCGGACCGCATGGCGCGATTTTGCTTTCCGGAACTGCGCCTCGGCTTGATTCCTGGATTTGGCGGAATTCCCCGGCTGAAACGGGATTTGGGCAATTCGGTGGTGAGGGATTTGCTGCTGACTGGGCGTAGTTTCAATGTGATGAAGGCGCAGCAGATTGGGCTGGTGAGCCAGATTGCGGCTGAAGGTGAGGCGCTGCGAGTAGCGCGCGCCACGGCCAGCCAAGTTGGAAAATTTGACCGGCGGACAGCGGCTGCGGCGAAGGCGTTTGTGAAGCCGATTCCGTATGAAGAGTTGAAGCGCGAGATTGATATTTTTTGCGACCTGTATTCGCGTCCAGCGGTCGAAGAAGGGCTGCGTAGGTTTGTGGAGAACGAAGGGCCACAACCGTACTTACCTTGATTTGTAATTGGCGATTTGTAATTTGTAATTTGAAGGACATGACGCCTATGCCAACGCCGACTATCGACCGCACGCTCGATGAAGTTCTGAATCTTGCGGCTGCGCATTTTAAAGTGCCGCGGGAAAAGCTTAAGCCTGACGATGATTTTTTCAAGACGCTGGGCATCGACAGCCTGCAGGCGCTCGATTTACTGACGCGGCTAGAGCACCACTTCCGCATCGAGTTGCCGGACTATGAACTGCAGGGCGTGTCGGATTTTCGTACGCTGGCGAATCGGATTCAATCGCGACTGTGAGACCTTTTTCACCGCGGAGGCACGGAGGCGCGGAGGAAGGCATTTTCATTTCTTCTGGTTCTTCCGGCAACACCGCTCCAATGAGGTTGGTTTCTGATAATCTCTTGTTCTTCTCAGTGTCTCCGTGCCTCCGTAGTGAGATAAGAACGACCAATGCTTGATCTTCGACAGTATTCCAGCCTGGGTGCGGCGCTTAGGGATGCGCTGGACCGTTGGCCGAACGAAACCTGCCTGATTGAGGCCGATCGCAATCGCGAGAAAGTGCGGCTCACGTATTCCGATTTCAAAGAGATGGCGCGCCCGCTCTGCCGCGCCTTGGAGGACGCCGACTTCAAGGCGGGCGACCGCGCGGCGATCGTCATGACGAATCAGTCAAAGTGGCTGATTTCGGCGTACGCTATTTTTTTCTGCGGGGGCATTCTGGTTCCGCTGGATTACAAGTTGAGCGCTTCCGAGCATCTGCAGTTGCTGGCGCATTCGAAGGCGCGGTTTCTGGTGGTCGAATACTACTTGTGGCGGGCGATCACGCAGTCGCCGAAGTTTGGGGAACTGTCGGCGGAGATTGTGCTGGTGACGGAGGCGCCGGTGGGTGCGGACCTGCGGGGCGCTTACCGCTGGGAGGAATTCAAGCGGAAGGGCGATCCGCAGTTTGTGGCGCGGCAGCGGGAAGACACGGCTTGTATCGTGTACTCGTCGGGGACAGGCGGTCGTCCCAAGGGATGTGTGCTGACGCATGACAGTTATCTGGAGC
>PLBE01000127.1:39314-68404 GCA_003134435.1 Acidobacteriaceae bacterium | reverse complement strand
TACGGCGAGAATCCGCACCAGAAGGCGGCGATGTATACGGATGGATCGGGTGCGGGAGTGGCGAACGCTCGCCAGGTGCAGGGCAAAGAACTTTCCTATAACAACATTGTCGACCTGCAAGCGGCGTGGGAGCTGGCGCAGGAATTTGAGGAGCCGGTGTGCGCCATTATCAAGCACACGAATCCCTGCGGAACGGCGACGGGCAAGACGCTGGTGGAGGCTTATCTGCGGGCACTGGAATGCGATCCGGTCTCGGCGTTCGGGGGAGTGATTGGAGTGAACCAGGCGGTGGACGCGGCGGCAGCGAGCGAGATGGCCAAGCTATTTCTGGAAGTCATTGCGGCTCCCAGATTTGAGGAAGGCGCGAAGGCTGTGTTTGCTTCGAAGAAGAATCTGCGGCTGGTAGAGGTTCCCGCCGGGAAGCAGAGCTGGGTGCTGAAGAATGTCTCGGGGGGCATGCTGGTTCAGGACGCGGACCGGCACAAGCTGTCGGAGAGCGATCTGAAAGTGGTGAGCCAACGGCTGCCTACGGCGGAAGAAAAGCGGGCGCTTCTGTTTGCGTGGAAGGTGTGCAAGCACGTCAAGTCGAACGCGATTCTCTACGCCCGCGATGGGCAAACGGTGGGGGTGGGGGCGGGGCAGATGAGCCGGGTGGATTCGTGCAAGCTGGGCGCGATGAAAGCGCAGCTGCCGCTTAAAGGGACGGTGGCGGCCTCCGACGCCTTCTTTCCATTCCCGGACGGGGTCGAAGAAATCGCCAAAGCTGGGGCGACGGCCATTATCCAGCCGGGCGGGTCGGTGCGCGACCAGGAGGTGATCGAAGCGGGGGACCGGCTGGGGCTGGCGATGATCTTCACTGGAGTGCGGCATTTCAGACATTAGGCTGGGGACAGATTCACACCGTTCGTAAGGAGCGGACACCTTCATAAAATCAGGTTAAAAGATCGGCGGAGAGCATAAAACAGGAGTGCACGGGGAAGCCGGGACTTCATCGGAGGTTCCCTAGACGGAACAGGGGTCCGACACCTCACGAGTTTCTCGGCAGGCGGTGAAGCGGTGCCCAAGAGCAAATTCAAACGGACGCCTGCGGAATTTCTACTTTTCTTGACAATTCAGGGTCCAAAGCCGCTGTACTTCCGGCTTCAACGGGAGGCTGCGCTTTCTCCCCGCTGACGGGCCGGTCGAGGGTAGAATAAGGAAATCCGGATCGCCGAAGATCGGCATCCAATGGAGTTGTGGGCTGGAAACTAAAGGTTGCGGGATTTTTCATGAAAAAGCAGTGGTGGATGGTCGTTTTTATTGCAGGCATTTCGTTCCTGCGAAGTGAAAGTTTGCCAGCCCAGAGCCAGCCCGCTCACGCAGCGGACGCCACGGCTGCTGCGGTCTCGCAGTCCGCAGCCAAGGGCAAGACGCCGGACCGAGCAGCCGCCTACTACCATTTTGCCTTGGCGCACATGTACGAGGAACAGGTGGCCACGTATGGCCGCAGCGAACTGGCGAATAAGGCCATCGAGGAATACCGCGCCGCCATTGATGCCGACCCGACCTCGGCGTACCTGACCTCGGGGCTGGCGGAGCTATATGCCAAGACGGGGCGGATTCGCGATGCGGTGGTGGAAGCGCAGGACATCATCAAGCGGAATCCGAACAACCTGGAAGCGCGACGGCTGCTGGGGAGAATCTATCTGCGCTCGCTGGGGGACATGCAGGCGGGGAGCGGTTCGGAGAGCGTGCTGAAACTGGCGATCGAGCAGTATGAGCAGATTGTGCGACTGCAGCCCGACAGCATGGACGACCATCTGCTGCTGGGGCGGCTGTATCGCTTGAACAACGATTTACAGAAGGCGGAAGGCGAATTCAAGATCGCGGTAAAGCTGCAGCCGGATTCCGAAGAAGCGGTAACCACGCTGGCCTATCTGTACAACGAACTGGGCGACACGGGGCGGGCGACGCAGGTGCTGAGCGGAGTTCCGAGCGCGGAGCGTTCGGCGAAGCTCTATTCGGCGCTGGGATACACGTACGAGCAACAGAAGCAATACAAGAATGCGGTCGAAGCCTACCGGCACGCGATCGAAATGGATCGCGACAATCTGGACGCGATTCGGGGGCTGGCGCAAAATCTGCTTAATGATGGCCAAGCCGACGCGGCGCTGGAACAATACAAAGTGATTGCGGACGCGAATCCGGAAGATGCGCAAACCTACGTACGCATCGCGGAGATTTACCGCAAGCAGGGCAAGTACGATCTGGCGCTGGAGGACCTGAAGAAGGCGGAGTCGATGGTGCAGGACTCGGTCGAAGTCCCCTACAACATCGCCGCGATTTACCAGGCGCAGGGGAGATATGACGAAGCGATCCCGATCATGCGAGACCTGCTGAAGAAGTCCGAGAAGGCGGATGGCAAGTACTCGAACGGGGAGCGCAGCAATCGGGCAGTGTTTCTGGAGCGGCTGGGGACGATCTACCGGGACCAGGGCAACAACGCGGTGGCCAACGAGAGCTTCCGGGAGATTGTAGGGTTGGGTGGCGACGAGAACATCGAACGCGGTTATCAGCAGATCATCGACACCTGGCGGGAAGCCAAGGAATGGCAGAAAGCCACGGAAGTGGCGAAAGAGGCGGTGCAGAAGCTGCCCACGAGCCGCGATTTGAAGATGGTGCTGGCGGCGCAACAGGCGGACATGGGGGAGGCGGACAAGGCGCTCAAGGATGTGCGCGCGATGTTGAAGGGCGACGGCGCATCCAGTTCCGATGACCGGCAGGTTTATATCACGCTGGCGCAGATGTACACGCGGCTGCGGCGGTTCAGCGATGCGGAAGGTGCGCTGGACAAGGCGGAGCAGTTATCGACAAAGACGGACGACAAGGAATATGTCTGGTTTTTGCGGGGCTCGACTTTTGAGCGGGAGAAGCGCTATGCCGAAGCGGAAGAACAGTTCAAGAAAGTTCTGGCCAGCGATCCGGATCATGCTTCAGCGCTGAATTACCTGGGCTACATGCTGGCCGACCAGAATATAAAGCTGGAAGAAGCCTTGGGATACATTAAGCGCGCCGTGGATCTTGATCCTTCGAATGGCGCGTATCTGGATTCGCTGGGGTGGGCTTATTTCCGGCTGGGAAAGTTCGAACTAGCGGAGGACAACCTGCTGAAGGCGTCGCAGAAGATTAATACCGATCCCACGGTGCACGACCATCTGGGCGATCTCTACCAGAAAACGGGAAGGCTGAAACTGGCCGCCACGAACTGGGAGCGCGCGCTGACCGAGTGGAATCGGACGATCGCGGCGGAAGTGGATCCGGCGGATCCGGTTCGAGTGCAGAAGAAGCTGGATTCCGCGAAAATGAAGTTAGCGAAGGAAGAGGGCGCGAAACAGTAGCGGGGACTTTCACTGCGGAGACGCCGAGGGCTCCGAGAAGGTCTTTATTTTTCGTTCCCGTCCTCCGGAGTTTGGAGATTCCATAAAAGGGTTTCCCGGCGATCTCGGCGTCTTGGCGACGAATAATCCCGACGGCGGCAAACACTGCTAAACTTTTCCCATGCTGGCCGACTATGCGGTCCGCGTGGAGCAGTCTCGGGGACGCCGCCATCCCGAGCCACCGCATTCTTACCGCAACGACTTTGAGCGCGATCGCGATCGGGTCGTCCATGCTCGCGCCTTTCGACGTCTTGAAGCGAAGACGCAGGTTTTCACGCGCCGCTACTCGGATCACTTCCGCAACCGGCTGACGCACACCATCGAGGTGGCGCAGATCTCGCGCACCATTGCCCGGCAACTTGGACTGAACCGGGATCTGGTGGAGGCGCTTGCGCTGGTGCACGACCTTGGGCACCCGCCTTTTGGGCACTCCGGAGAAAAAGCGCTGGATGCGGCGATGCGGCTGCACGGGATGTCGTTCGATCACAATTTGCATGCGCTGCGGATTGTGGAAGACTTCGAGCTGCGCTACGCGGCGTTTCGGGGGCTGAATCTGACCTTTGAAGTGCGCGAGGGCATTATCAAGCACTCCCATGATTACGATGCGAACGACCATCCCGAGCTGGCGGAATACTTGCTCGACCAACGGCCGCCGCTGGAAGCGCAACTGATCGACCTGACGGATGAGATTGCCTACAGCATCGCCGATTTAGACGATGGCTATGAAGCGCACCTGCTGGCGGTGGAGCAGATTGCGGGCAGCGTAGATCTGTTCGCGCGGCACTATCGCGACGCGAAAGGCCGATACCCGCAAGCGGCGGAGAAGCTGGTTTTTAACGAAGCGTTGAAGAGCATCTTTGACGGTTTGGTGGGGGACCTAATTGCGAATACAGGGCAGCGGGTGCAAGCTGCGGGCGTGCATTCCCTGGAAGAAGTGCGGCGCCACCGCGAGCGACTCGCGGCCTTCAGTCCGGCGGTCGAGGCGGAACGCCGACGGCTCAAGGAGTTTCTCTACGAAAATCTCTATTACAGCCCGGCGCTGGCGGCTGAGAAGGAGGATGCCGAGCGCATCACGGGGGAACTCTTCGGGCACTGGATGGAGGAACCGGACGACCTGCCGCGCAACTACAAGGAAAAAGCCGGGAAGGAGCCGCTGCCGCGGGTTATCTGCGACTACATCGCGGGCATGACCGATCCGTTTATTTACCAGCAGTATGAGAAGTATTGCGGGGGGTAGCGAGCGCCCGCACGGCGGAAGCCTCTCGGGTTCGCCCTGGTGCAACGATATCCGCCACGCGTTCTATTTGGTCCAAGTCACGCGGTAAATCACGCCGGCCGCGTCGTCGCTCAGGTACATCCCGCCATCGCCGAACAGAATTCCTACAGGACGGCCCATCCAGCGGCCTTTTTGCTTTTCGCCTGGGGCGAGCCATCCGGTGATGAAATCCTCGGCGCCGCCCTGGGGCTGGCCTTTGTCGTCGAGTTTCACGCGCACTATCTTGTAGCCAGTGGGAATGCTGCGATTCCACGATCCGTGAAAGGCGACGAAGATGTTATTGCGATATTCGGCGGGAAATTCCGTGCCTTCATAGAACGCGAGGCCGAGCGGAGCCGAGTGGGCCTGCATCTGGACTTTGGGTTGGAGCACACTCTGGCAGCGATTGTCTCCGGGCTTGGTGAAGTTGGAATCGGGCACGCGGTCGCCATAGCAATAGGGCCAACCGGCATCGCCGCCGTCTTTGCCCAGATCGTAGATAGTTTCCGGCGGCAGGTCGTCGCCCAGCCAGTCGCGGCCATTGACCGTCACCCAGAGGGTGTCGGTTTTCGGATTCACGGCGAGGCCCACGGCGTTGCGCAAGCCTTTGGCGAAGATCTTCTGGCCGCTGCCATCGGGATTGAATTCCATTACGGTTGCCCGGCGCGCATCCTTTTCGATGCAGACATTGCAACTCGATCCGGCGGAGACGTACATCTTGCCGTCGTGAAACAGAACAGTGCGGGTGGAGTGGCCGCCCCCGGTGGGAAGATCGGCGAGGGCTTTGGGATTGGATGCGCGGAGGCTGGCCTCGTCCCAGTCGTAGCTGCGAATTTTGTCGTTCTCGGCCACGTACAGCTTGCCTTCGTGGAAGGCCAAGCCGTGGGGCTCGTTCAGTCCGGTGAGGACGGTCACGGCCGGCGCCGCTTTGCCGGTATGTTTCGGATCAGGAAGCGCGACCACCTTGCCTTCACCCGATTGGCTGACCAGCAAAACTCCGGCGGGCGTGAAGATCATCATGCGGGCGCCATCCACCTGGTCGGCAAAAACAGAGATATGAAATCCTGGCGGCGTTTGCAATTGCGCCAGATCGAAGCGGGTTTTCTCGGCGCGAGCAAGAGGGGCGTGAACCACAAACAGCAAGAGGAATGGGGACAGGATCAATAATGATCGTTGCAGATTCAGTTGTCGCATGGTTTAGTGGATGTTTGTACGGTTCGCTTTCTTCATTATTTTATTCAGTTTGCACGGTGTTTTCGAGGTTATCAGGCGTCGACGGAAGCTGGAGGGCGGTCCGGCACGCAGTTTTTATACCGGTTCCCGCCAAAATTACCGTCAGGCGCGAACCGGAGCGACTGGGCGACAAGGTACAATAGTATGAAACTAAAGCACTTACATTCTACGCTTGTTACACTGGCATTTGGCACCCAAACTGTTTATAGAAATGCAGGCTGGCGATTGCAGCCGGGTTCTTGTCGCAAGTATTCGAGGCATCGGTGAGCGTCGGCGGTTGCCTTACGAGTTTATTGGATAGTTATTGAGACGACGCAAATTCAAACACGCCGTAAGGCGTAAGGGTGGAATCTCCCATTCCCCACTTGGAGGAAGTTTAAAATGAAAAACCGCACCATCTTCGCTCTGCTGCTGGCCGTGATTCTGGCGGTGCCAGTATTCGCGCAGCAGACTGTTACGACTCCCGCAACCCAGCCGGCGACAACTCAGACGGCGGCGCAGACCAACACCAAGGCGGACACCGCGACGGGCAAAGACCCCTTGCAACCGGAGGCGCGCGAAGGCTTTTGGGGCCGCGTAAATCCGTTTGCGCGCAAGAAGTATGTGGCGCGCCAGACCGAGCCGATCCGCGACCGCATCAACGAACTGGATGAATTGACCGCCTCCAACACGCGGGCGATCAAGGACACCGATATGCGGGCGCAGCAGGGAATCCAGCTGGCTTCGGCGAAGGCCAGCGAGGCCGATCAGCACGCGATCGAAGCCGGCAATAAGGCACAGGCCGCGCAGCAGACGGCGCAGCAGGCGCACACTCGTTTGAATACAGTGGAGCAGGTGGTCACGAACATCGATCAATACCAGCCCACGACGCAGACGGAAATTCTGTTCAAGCCGGGACAAACCGTGCTCAGCCAGAATGCCAAGACGGCTTTGGATGAGATGGCGACTCCGCTGAAGAACCAGCGTGGCTATGTGGTCGAGGTGCAAGGCTTCTCGTCGGGCAAGGGACAAGCCGCGATCTCGACTTCGCAGAAGATGGCCGAGTCGGTGGTCCGTTACCTGGCGCTGAATCATGACATTCCCATCTACCGGATTTACCTCGTGGGCATGGGCAACGCGCCGACTCCGGCTACGACCGGCGACGCGAAGCCGAAGCGCATCACGGGCGGGCGGGTTGAAGTCAGTCTGCTGAAGAACAATCTGGAGCAACTGGCCTCGACGGGCAGCACGCCGGCGAATCAAGATCAACAGCAGCAGAAGTAAGCAGTAGTGATCCTCCCTGGAAGGCCTCCCGTGAAAGCGGGAGGCTTTTTTCGTTATGGTGGGCTAGCGGTGTTGAAACTCGGGCGAGCCGAGGAGCAGGGCGGTCATAGTGTTGAGGGTACGTTTGGGATCGTCGAGGGCATGCGCCGCGACCTGGGGGTCGTCGAGCTGGTTACGAATCGCCTTTTGGGTGGGGGCGGAAACCTCGCCATTCAGAAGGGCGTTTTCGAGCAGGAGGAGGGCGGTCTCCTGACCGCGAGCGGAATCGGAATCGGCCGGATTGGGGCGGGGAAAGCCGCGGCTGGTGAGGGTGCCTAAGGCGAGGAGGCGTCCGGCATCGAAATTGGTTCCGGCGACCTGCCCGTTACTCAGCGCGAGGGCATAGTTCACGCGATCAAGCAGGGCGTCGGAACTCATCCAGGTGGATGCGGTCATGGAGTACCCGGTTGGCGGGACCATCTGGTAGAGGGGCATTCCCATTTTGTTGAGGGTGGCGAGAAGCGGGCCGGGATTATTGAGGTCGGTGCCGGTGGCGCGCAGGGAAGAAACGACGAATTCGAAGGGAGTTTTGACCTTGGCGCGGTAGGCCTTGGGGGACCAGAACTCGGGCGACTTGAAGAGAGTGCGAAGGACCTCGCGGATGTCGCCGTCGGTGGAAAGAAACTTCTGGGCCAAGCGATCGACGAGCGCGGGCGGGGGGTCGTCGGCGACGAAGCGCATGGCGAGTTTTTTCGCGATGAATCTGGCGGTATTGAGATGGTGGGCAAGCAGGTCGAGAACCTGCATGCCTTCATTGACGCCATTGTCGGGAATGGTCTGGCCGAGGATGATTTTGTCTCCGGGCTCGTGCTTTTTTGGGTCGAACTGAAAGGCGGCGCCCTGCTCGAGGGGTTGGATGGTCCAGCCGGTGAGCACGCGGGCGAGTTCGGTGACGTCGTGCTGGGTGTAGCCGCCAGAGACGCTTAGGGTGTGGAGTTCCATGATCTCGCGGCCGTAATTTTCGTTAAGACCGGAGACAGCCTGGCCGGGCTTACCTTTATTCGCTGCGAGGGCGGCGGGCGATTTTGGTCCCATGCTCAACCAGTTGTCGAGGTAGAAAAGCATGGCGGGACTCTGCGCGGTCGCGACCAGCAAATCTTTGAACTTGCCGAGGGCGTGAGGGCGGATGACGTCGCGTTCATAGGCAGTGAGCAGATACTGGTCGGAATCCTTGTTGAGATAAACATTGAAGTGATTGAACCAGAAGTCGGTCATCACTTCCTGCAACTGGCGTTCGCTGTAGAGGGCACGCAGGAGCTTGGCCTGCTGCAGTTCGCTGGTGACGACATTCACGGGAGCGGAATTCATCGCCAGGAAGGCCTCGCGTTGATCGGAGGGCAAGTCGGCGAGCAGACGGTCGCGTTGCTGTCCGCGGACGTAGGTGACGAAGAGGCGACGCTCATCGGGAGGCAGGGCGATGATGGCTTCCATGCGCTTGTCTTTGGGCAAGGCGAGGATGGTTTCGGCTCGGGTGGCGGCGGAATCCTGATTCTGCTTTTCGATTTTTTCCCTGGAATCGGGGTCGAGGGTCTTGCCGTCGCGGGCGGCTTGATCCTGCTTCTGGCGCTCGGCGAGAATGCTGATCTGGACTTCGTAAATTGATCGCTTGATGGGATCGGAGGGCAGGGGAATCTTGCCCTCAGCCGCTTGCTTGATGAGGTTGTTGTTCGGGAAGGTCTGGACGAGGTCGCGGGTTGAGATGCGGAGGGTGCGAAGGGGACCGAGTTTACCGTCGAGGACGCTGTCGTTGATCTCTTCGGGATGCAATTGCTGCTCGATCCAGTCGTTGACGTCGGTGTCCATGACCTTCTGGAGGTCGCCGGGACGGGGGCCGAAGGTGAGACGGTTGAGGGCGTGGAGGGCGCGCTGCTCTTGGGTTAGAGGGGGAGTGGGCTTGGAGGAGGGAACATTGGACGCGCGGACAGGGGACTTGGGGGCCGTGGGTGAGTGCGGGGGTTGCTGAGCCAGGGTGGGGCTCACGGCGACCAGCAGGGCGAGCAAGTATCGAGTCAGATTTGTTTCCATGGGAAGCAGGCCTTCTGCAGTAGTTCTAACACGGCTGGAGCGCGAAGGTTGTCGTCAATTCGCGGGGTGAGTCGGGATGTTCTCGACGGCCTGTTGCAGGGCGCGGGCGATTTCCTCGGGGTCGGTTTCGGGTGAGAACTGGAGGGGTCTGCCGATGTGAACGTGGATCGTTCCAGGGGCGGCGAATTTCTTGTGAGCCTGCTTGAGTTCAAACAGGCCATCGATTCGCATGGGGAGAATTGGGATGTGGAGGTTGTTGGCGAGGAGTCCGATTCCGGAGCGAAAGGGGAGAAGGCGGCCGTCTTCGGAGTGCTTGCCCTCGGGAAAGACGAGGACGCTGTAGCCGCGATCGACGGCGTCTCCGGCGTAGGCAAAGCTCTTGCGGAATCCGGATTGGCGGGGCAAGGGAAAGAGGTTGAGCAGGGCTACACCGAGGGTCCACTGCATGCGGACATAGAGGTTACGGATTTGGCCGAACCAGCGGGGATCGGGAGCGGGTGAGCGCAACATCTCGAGGGCCTCGCCACGGGTTGCGATGGCGAGTTGGTGGCGGATGGGGACGGGCAGAGCGGTCTGGATAAGGGCAAAGTCGACATCGGAGATGTGATTCGAGATAACGAGCAGCGGCCCGTGGACTGCACGCAGGTTTTGCAGTCCAGTTACACGAGGCCAGCCGAGCAGAAAGACCGCCGGACGCTGCAGGAGGTAGTGGGACGCAAGGCGGACCCAGGTCGTTGGCCAACGGAGGGTCCAGCGCGGATAGTGGAAGGCGGGAGTGCGGATTTCGTTGGGCAGGCCAGGAGCGGGCGCGGCTTTCTGCCGATCTTGCAGCAGCAGCAATCTCTCGAGATCGCCGACGGTCGAGGCAGCGGTAAGGCTGGTTTCACCGAGGTCGATCTGGTAGCGATCTTCGAGGGCGCTGAGCAGTTCGACTCGTTCGAGAGAAGTCAGGCCCAAACCGCTTTCGAGGTTAGCGTCCGGCGCCAGGTTATGGGCCGGGCGTCGGGTAATGCGGGTCACCAGTTCAGCCAATGCCTGAGTCGAGGGGGCATGCGCGTCTGGGGCGGTGGTGTGGTCTGCTGCGCCCCAGGCTTGGATGGCATCGCGGATGGCGTTGCGACGGGGCTTCTGGGTGGCGCTGCGCGGGAAATCCGGGTCAGGCCAAAGAAACCACCGGCGGATACGCTGATAGTCAGCCAGGGTTTGATTGGCGTGCGCGACGATTTCGGCGGCGAGATCGTCGGCGAGGACAGTGGGTTCGCTAGAGTTCGAAACGGGCTTCAGATCGGAATTGTCGGCGGAAGCTGGAGGGCGCAAGATCAGGACGGCGCAGGGCTCGGCATTGCCGCCGCGCGCTAGCCCGACGACCACGCAATCGCGGACTTCCGGGTGCTGCCGGAGGACGGCTTCAAGGTCCTGGGGGTAGACATTCATGCCGGCGGGGGTGACGATCACTTCTTTTTTGCGGCCCTGGAAGAAGAGATTGCCCTGCTGGTCGAGTGCGCCGAGATCGCCGGTACGATACCAACCGGCGTTCTCACCATCGGTCTCGGCCACGGGCAGCAGTTCGCGGCCGTTCCAGTAGGCGCTGGCAACGCCGCTGCCGCGCACCAGAATTTCGCCATCTTCGGCAAGCTTAATTTCGCGGCCGGGGAGGACTTTCCCGATGGAGCCGCGGCTGGTGTGGAAAGGATGATTGAGGCTGATGAGGGAGGTGGTTTCGGTCAAGCCGTAGCCCTGGATGACGGCGTATCCCAGGCGATGCCAGAATTCTTCGGTGAGTCGATCGAGGGCGGCGCCACCGCTGATGATGGCCCAGAACTTCCATCCGAACTGGCGGCGCAGGTGGCGGAAGGTGAACCAGCGGCGGAGGAAATGCTGGTTTTTGGCAGCGGCGAAGCGAGCGTTGAAGCGGTCGCGACCAGTCGCGTCGCCGGCGCTCTTTTCAAGATCGCGTTCGATTTTCTGCTGCAGGGATTCGATCATGCGGGGGACGGCTACCAGCACCGAGATTCGTTCGCGGTGGATGGTGGCCATGATGGCGGAGGGGTTGAAGGTGTTTTCAAAAACCACAGTTCCGCCGAGCAGTGGGGGAAGGAAGATTCCGAGGAACTGTCCGAAGACGTGGCTCAGGGGCAAGAGGTTGAGGAAGCGGATGGGGTGAACGAGGGGTTCGTAGCGCAGATACTTCTTGATTTCGGTTTCGATGGGAGAGAGGTTGCCGACAACGTTGGCGTGGGTCAGTACGACACCCTTGGGTTCGGCCGTGGTTCCGGAGGTGAAGACAATTTCGAGGGGATCGGAGGGCTGGATGGAAATGGGGCGATAGCGTTTGGTGGAATGTTCCGCGACTGTAGTTGCCAGATCGGCGGGGTCGATGGTGGGAATGGCTGCAGTGTGGTGAATGGACGGGGTGCCGACTGGAGCAAATACAGAAGCTCGTTCGCGCGGGCACAAGACGAGCCTGGTGCGGACCTGGGTGCTGATGCGGCGGGCGAAATCGGGGTTGGCGGCGTCGTCAATGGGAACGGCGATGACACCGCAGAGGGCGCAGCCGAGGAAGGCGGCAACCCACTCGGCGCAGTTCGGGCTCCACAACAGCACGGCATCGCCCTGGGAGATGTGGAGGGCCTGCAGATGGCGGGCGAACTGATAGGCGACGGCGGCGAGGCGGGGGTAGCTCCAGCGCTCGCGCCGGTAGCCGCGGGGAAAGACGTAGGCGAAGTGTTCGTCTTTGTTCCAGCGCTCGAAATCGTCGAGGGAATCCAGTACACTTGCCCGCACACCCTGTTTAGTAGCACAATTCCGAGAACTTTACAGGCGGGGAGTGTTACAGATAAGAAACTGTACGGAAATAACGCTAAACAAACGGCTCGTTCCAAACGACTCAGATCGAAAATGACCGGCACTGGCTGCCGCTTGGGGCTCGATGAATCAGTTTTCCACAACTCGCACCGTTGCCGCTCGCATTCTCTTCACGCTCGGCCTGTTCTCCCTGCTCTCCTGCCAGCCACCCAACTCCAGTAATGGAACCAGTCCGGCGCCTTCTTCGATGGCCGGACGAATGGAGGCGCGAGTCGAGTCCCGGGTGGCAGCGCAGATCGAGTCGCACCTTACCAATGGTCCCACGCGCGACCTCAGTCAGGACGAGGCTGCCGGCGGACACATTCTGCGGAAGCACGTGGGACAGACGGATGATGAACTGCGGGAACGGCTGCAGCGGGAACGGCGGATCACGGGGGCGTCGACTTACACGGACCGGCCGGCGGCGGAGAGCGCGGTGGGCGCGGCGATCGCGGCCTCGCAGGAACGGATTCAGCGTTGGCTGAACCGTTCCGGCGGACACCCGAATCTGGTGCTTGACTACGACAGTCCCACTCCGGTGGGGCGCACGATCAACCGAGGCGAGAGCGAGTCGCGTCCATGCTCGCATGCGCTGGTGATTCTGAAATACGCCGGGCCCGGGCAGTACTATGTTTTAACTTCTTATCCGGAGTGCCGCGAATGAGTTCGAAACCGGAAATCACGGCTGCCAATTTTCCTGAGCTGCATACATTTTTGCGGGGCTACTTTCATGAAGATGTTGCCGACGAGTATGGAACGCCTCCGGAGGCGGCCGATCAGTTTTGCGAAGACGCGGATAGCGACGAGCGCATTCCGGTGGCGCGCCAGTGGCAGCAGCTCTTGGAACTAACCGGTGGACAGCCTGCGGCGTTGAATGCGGGGCTGAAGAAGCTGGGCAGCGCGATTCGGCTGGAAGAGGGAGAGATTCCGCAGGTGTCGGCGATATTTGCGCGCTGTCTGGCGGTGAAGCCGCCGCGGCGGGCGGCGAACGAGTAAGTGTCAGTCCGCGACACTGGTTGCGGTCGGGCGGGGACGCCCGTCGCGGCACTGATCGAGCAGGCCTAGGGCTCGCGGCCCACACCCAAGGCATCCGCCACGCGGTTGATGTAGTTGAACCAGGAAGCAATCAGCGTGATCTGGAGGATGGCCTGATCTTCGAAGCCGGCGGCGCGCAATTTCTCGTGATCGCCTTTTCCAATCTGGGTGGCATCCCTGGTTAGTTTGACGACGAAGTCGACCATGACGCGCTCCTGCGGCGTGATGGAGGCGGTGGTGTAATCGCGTTCCAGGGCAGCCACCAGGTCCTGATCTAAAGTGACGCGACGCAGAAACTCTGCGTGGGACTCGATTCAATAGACGCACCGGTTGGTGACGGAGACCATGGTGGCGATCATTTCGTGATGACGCCGCTGGAGGGGCAGGTCGGGCGACATGAGGGCGCCAAAAGTCGAGAAGGCGTGATAGAGGGCTTGGGGAATCAGGGAATGGGAGGCGACGATGTCGGAGCCGCCGCCTTCGGAAGGATGGACAGGGACGGCGTACTCCTGGGGATACAGGGGCTTTTGCCCTTCCATCGCCTGCCGCAGTTCGGCATCGGCTTCCGAGAAGGGGATAGTGCGAATCCAGGTCATGATTTCGATTTGCCTCCTGGTGGGATCGCTGAGAAGGATACCTGTGTTGCTGACGTTTCCACACGCTACACGGAGGTCGGGGCAGTTGCCAATAGTCAGAAAGAGCTAGTGAACACGCAACTGGCGGGATGCTGGTAGCATTTACCTGCGCTGAGGGAATGGTATGGTAAACATTCTTCTGTGCTTTGGATCACAGCGCCCGGTACCGGCAGTCGATACTGTTGGCGGGCGAAATTGGCCGCGCGCCGGGGGCAGCTTTTTTTTGCCGGCCGCTGGTCTGCAGGACTGCTCCGAGGAGAACTTCGATGCCCCAAGACACCTTGACCATCACCGATAACCGCACCGGGCAGAGCTACACCCTTCCGGTCGAAAAAGGGACGATCCGCGCGATGGATCTGCGCAAGATCAAGACCGGGCCTGAGGACTTCGGCCTGATGACCTACGATCCGGCGTTCATGAATACGGCGTCGTGCCGGAGTTCGATCACCTATATTGACGGCGACCGGGGAATCCTGCGCTATCGGGGTTATCCGATCGAGGTGCTGGCGGAGCATTGCACTTACCTAGAGGTGGCCTACCTGCTGCTGTTCGGCGAACTGCCGAAGGCGAATGAACTGAAGGAGTGGGTGTACGAGATCACGCACCACACGATGTTGAACGAAACCACGAAGAAGTTCATGGAGGGGTTTCGCCATAACGCCCACCCCATGGCGATGCTGGTAAGCACGGTGGCGGCGCTTTCGACGGTGTATCCGGACGCGAAGAACATTCACGATCCGGAAAACCGGCTGCTGCAGATCAAACGCCTGATCGGCAAGATGCCCTCGATCGCGGCCATGTCGTATCGGCACAGCGTTGGCTTTCCCTACATCTATCCGGATAACGATCTGACCTACCCGGAAAATTTCATGAACATGCTGTGGAAGATGGTGGAGCCGAAATATGCCGCGAATCCGGTGATTGCGCGGGCGATCGACATTCTTTTTGTGCTGCACGCGGACCACGAGCAGAACTGCAGCACCAACGCGATGCGGGCTGTCGGCAGTTCGCATGCCGACCCGTATCTGGCAGCGGCGTCGGCCGCCTCGGCGCTGTCGGGTCCGTTGCACGGCGGGGCGAACGAGGAAGTGTTGCACATGCTGGATGAAATCGGCTCGAAAGACAACGTCCCGGCCTACATCAAGAAGATCAAGGAAGGCAAAGGCAAGCTGATGGGCTTTGGCCACCGGGTATACAAGAATTACGATCCGCGGGCGAAGATCATCAAATGGGCGGCCGACCAGGTTTTCGAAGTGACCGGACGCAACACCCGGCTGGAGATTGCTCTGGAGTTGGAACGCATCGCGCTCGAAGACGATTATTTCGTGCACCGCAAGCTCTATCCGAACGTGGATTTTTACTCCGGCATCATGTACCAGGCGATGGGGTTCAAGCCCGAGATGTTCACGGTGCTGTTTGCGATCCCGCGCACGATCGGCTGGCTGACGCAATGGCAGGAACTGTTAAACGATCCGGAGCAGAAAATCGCCCGCCCGCGGCAAGTGTGGATTGGGCATGACACGCGGGAGTTTGTGCCCATCGAGAAGCGGTGAAGAGGAGTAGTTTTGGCTTGTTTCACCCGCCCGCAATGGCTCCGATCACGATTAAGGGCTCGGCTCCGGACGCGACGGCGTCGGGGAGGGGGGCGTCGGGCGACTGATGGGATAGATCTTCTTCGCAGGCGAAGAAGCGCAGGAACGGGCGGCGCTGCCCGGTGCTTTGATCGCGAATCGTTCCGCGCAACATGGGATAGGCAGCCTCCAGCGCGTCCAGTACCGAGCGCTGCGTCACCTGACCTTTCACTTCGAGTTGCAGCTCGCCACCGGCATTGGCCAGGGTGCGCAGATGATGGGGAAGGGTGACGCGGATCATGTTGCATCCTTAGAAATCAGGCCGCCGGTTGGTACCACAGCAAGACATTGCCGTTGGCGAAAGTGCGCGTCCGGGTCAGTTTCAGGGGCAGCTTCCGAGTGAGGCCATCGAACATCGTCCGTCCTTTGCCGAGAACGACCGGATGGACAACGATCTGATATTCATCGATCAGCCCCTGGTGCGCGAGTTGGGCAATCAGGCTGCCGCTGCCAAAAATCAGCATGTCCAGGCCCGGAGCTTGGCCAGGGTCCTGCTTCATTTTGCGAATCTCCGCCGACAGGTCTTCCTTCACGAGCCTGGTGTTGTTCCACGACGCCTTCTGCAATGTTTTTGAAAAAACAACTTTCGGAAGGCGGTTCATTCCCTCCGCCACCAGCGGGTCATTCTTGATGGCGCGCGGTGTGGGCCAGTAGCTGGCCATCAGTTCGTAGGTAATGCGGCCGAAAACCAGCTCGCCTCCACCGCTGGCATTCTGCTCGACAAAGGATTTCCACTCCGGATCCGGTTGATGCGCCCAGCTCATGTCTCCATGCTCGTCGGCAAAGTAACCGTCCAGGGATACATTGTTGAAAACGATCAAGCGTCGCATGTTCGATTCCTTTCTCAATTCCCGGAGAGCCCGCTCAGGCCAGGGTCTGCACCTCTACTGAAAGTACCGGTGGAAGATCGCGCACGATTGGCGCCCAGCTATCACCGGCATCGGCCGAAGCGTAGACCTGACCGCCGCTGGTGCCGAAGTACACGCCGCACTGATCGAGCGAGTCGACCGCCATGGCATCGCGCAACACGTTGACGTAGCAGTTGGCTTGCGGCAGACCATTCGTCAGGGGCTCCCACTGGTTACCTCCGGTGCGGCTGCGAAACACGCGCAGCTTGCCATCGGGAACGAAATGCTCGGAGTCGCTCTTGATCGGGATCACATAGATCGTCTCCGGCTGGTGGGCGTGGACGTCGATCACGAAGCCGAAGTCGGTGGGCAGGTTGCCGCTGATCTCGTGCCAGGAATCGCCGGCGTTATCGCTGCGCATGACGTCCCAGTGCTTCTGCATGAAGAGCACGTTGGGACGGGAGGGGTGCATGGCGACGTGATGAACACAGTGACCGACCTCGGCCGTCGGGTCGGGGATGTATTGGGAATGCAGGCCGCGGTTGATCGGTTTCCAGGTTTGGCCGCCGTCGTCGGTGCGAAAAGCGCCGGCTGCGGAGATGGCGATGAAGATACGGTTGGGGTTGCTGGGATCGAGAATGATGGTATGCAAACACATTCCGCCCGCGCCCGGTTGCCACTTGGGACCGGAGCCGTGGCCTCGCAGTCCAGAGAGTTCCTGCCAGGAGAGGCCACCGTCGGAGGAGCGAAAAAACGCGGCGTCTTCCACCCCGGCATAGAGGGTGTCGGGATCGGTCAGCGACGGTTCCAGATGCCATACCCGCTTGAACTCCCAGGGATGGGGCGTGCCGTCATACCACTGGTGGGTGCCGGGAGCGCCGTCGTAGGCGAACTTGTTGCCGACGGGTTCCCAAGTGTTACCACCGTCGTTGGAGCGCTGGATCAACTGCCCGAACCATGAACTGGACTGCGAGGCATAGAGGCGATTGGGATCGGCGGGCGATGCTTTGACGTGGTAGATTTCCCAGCCGGCAAAATGGGGTCCGGTGACAACCCAGTGCTCGCGTTTGCCGTCCGAGGCGAGGACGAATGCGCCTTTACGGGTACCGACGAGAACTCGTACCTGGCTCATGGCTGACTCCTTCCTGAATCTCGCGAATGGATGGTGACAGAAACGACCTCGTGCTCCCCGGCTGGTTCCTAGGTGCGCAGGGGGATCAGCGCGCGGACACGTTCATCGCGCAAGAAAAGCCCGAGCCAGACCACGATGCCGACGACCAGCGGCAGTACAAATGGCTCCCCGGCGCGCACGTGGGTTGAGATCGCGCCGCCCAGATAGCCGGTCAAGAGAATCGCACCCAGCACGGAAGAGCGCGGGATCGCGTAGATAACGGCACAGGCGATCTCGACGATTGCGATGCGCAGCATGGCGCCGTCGGGATATCCGTAGCGAATCGACGCCTGCGCGGCAACCTCGGGTTTAAGCAAGGAAAACAAACCTGTACCGACGAACAAGAGAACGGCCAGGGCGCTGAGAATGCGCCCGGCCCATAGGCTGGTTTTTGCAGGGGGAGCGGTCGATGTCATAACTTTTCCTCCAGGATGAATTTCCACGCCCAAGAGCGTTGCGACACGAAGAACGCGGGGGCAGCAGAATACACTATTTGGAGATGGGTGGGGCATTTGGGTGTCGACAATTGGTTCCCGATCTGGAAATGGGGACAAAACCGGACGTACACTCCCTTTTGGTAACCCCGGTAATCGTTGGTAACCATCGGACTGCGAGTAGGGGGCCTTACAATTAGTTCACTCCGCGGTCCTGTTTCGCGATGCTGGTTGCGCGGGTTTGCGGGGTATTCGTCTGGGAATCTCCCGGCGAGGTTGGAAGCGTTTCAGCGCTGTGCAAATCGCGAGCGTTGGGCGCAAAGAGGCTGGAGTCCGCACCCCCTATGGCGTTTGGTTTTGGCTTTAACAAACAGAAAGTTCTCAGCGCCGCGGAAAAGTTTGTGCAGCAGGGCAAGCTGCAGAATGCCATAGCTGAGTATGACAAGGTCCTGAAAAACGATGCCAAGGATCTGACCGTCAACAACACCATCGGGGATCTCTACGCTCGTCTGGGTGACAGCGCCAAAGCGATCGAGTGTTTCAAGACGGTGGGCGACGCGTATGCGGCGCAGGGTTTCACGGTCAAGGGCATCGCCATGTACAAGAAGATCACCAAGCTGCAGCCGAGCGTGGATGGATCTTTGAAGCTGGCGGAACTCTACACGCAGCAGGGGCTGTTCAACGACGCCCGGGCGCAGTATCTGCAGGTGGCCGAAGATTTCATGAAGAACGGCGACCTGGAGCAAGCGGTGCGGCTATTCCAGAAGGTTCTGGAGATGGACCCGGAAAACGTGCCCATGCGAATTAAGCTGGCCGAAGTCTACGTCAAGCTGGGCAAGAAGCAAGAGGCGTGGGAGATTTTCAGTGCGGCGGCGGAAGCGCTGCGGGCGCGGGGATCACTGGCGGCCTCGGAAGACATTCTGAAGCGGATGCTGACGCTCGATCCCGGCAACAGTCAGGTTCTGCTGCTGCGAGGGAGGGCGGCGCTGGAGAGTGACAATCCAAAGGACGCGATCGGGTATCTGGAGAAAGCTCCCGACCTCGATTCTCATCCGGAGGGGTTACGCGATCTGCTGAAGGCGTACCTGCAAATTGGAGCGTTGGCCAAGGGCGTGCCGATTGCGGAGAAACTGCTGACGGTGCACAACGATCCGGAAGGGCTGTTTCTGCTGGCGGAGGGTTGCGCGCGGCTGGGTGAATATCACGAGGCGATCGAGGTTTACACGCGGCACGCAGATCGGCTGCTGGCGACGGATTCGACGAAACTGCTGGCCAGCCTGCATTCGATGATCACCCATGTGCGCGACGATTCGGGCGCGCTGGACTCGCTGCTGCTGTTGCTGAACAAGGCGGGCGAAAGCACCCACGTGAACGAGGTTACGGAGTTGCTGGCGCATTCCTCGGTGAAGGACGGGAACCTGGCGCGGGCTCGCGACCTGTACAAGATGCTGTCGACGACGGAGCCGCAGAATCCGTTGCACCTGCAGAATTACCAGCAGGTGGTGGGGCGGATGACTGGAGGCTTGCCTGCGCCGGCGATCACGGCGGAAGAGGGAGCGGTGATCGTGGAGGAGTTGGAAGCGACGGCTCCGGTGATCGATCAGTCGTATCCCGACCATATTGCGATCGCAGTGCGCTCCGCGGTGACGGATGCGGATCTGTTTCTTTCTTACAATCTGCCGGAAAAGGCGGTGGTGCCGCTACTGGGCGCACTGCCGCAGGCGCCGCGCGACGCACGGCTGAATCAGCGTTTGGCGGCGCTGCATACTCGCTTCCAGCGTTTTACCGAAGCGGCGGTGTGCTGCCGCACGCTGGAGAGCGTGTACCATGATGCGGGCTATCCGGATGAAGCGATGCGCTATGGAGAATTGGCGGAGCGCTACGAGCGGAATGCGGAAGCCGCGGCATCTTTACCCGCCAAGCCATTGCCGGTGCTATCGTCGCCCGCATCGGGACCCGTTACGGCAGCAGCGGCTGCGCCTTGGCCGATGGTCGCGCCCGCGGTTTTCCCTCGCGGTGCGGCGCCGACTGAATTGGGCATCCAGGAATTAGCGGTGCATGCGCCCCCAACAGAGGCACAGGAGCTTTCCTCCGACGTTTCTGGAGGAGGGGAACTATCTTCCGATTTCTCCTCCGATCTGTCCTCCGAGTGGGAGCATTCCCTTTCGGTCGACCAACCCGCTCTCGCGGGGGAATTACCGCCCACGGTCGAAGGCGAAGCCCATGCCGATGGGTCGAGCAATCCCGAGATCGCCGAGACGGCGGAAGAGATCCGTTTTTATCTGGAGCACTTCATGGTGGATCAGGCTCGCGCGGGGATGGAGAAGCTGGAATCCCTGACCAGCGATGCCAGGATTCTCGATCCGTTACGGGCTGCCGTCCAAGCCGCGGGCCAGCCTCCGGCCGAGCCGGAAGCGGAGATCACCGAGATCAACGCCGACGAGCCGACGGGATTTGAAGTCGATCTGGAAACCCAGCACGGGGCTGCGATCGCCGCCTCGCCCGATCTGATGGCGGGCTACGAGCATGAAGCTCCGGGGGAGGTCCATAACCAGATCGATCAGGGAAGGTTGGAAGTCGCACCTGAAGCAGCACAAGCTGTGACGGAGGCTGCGGCGGCGGGTGAGTTGACTTCGTTGGTGGCGGATCTGGAAGCATCGCTGGGCGACTCCTTCCCGCAGGCGCCGGCAACGCAACTACCGGAAGCGAAGCTGGGCAACGGGGCATTGCCGGGCTGGCCTACGGGAGTGGCGACAGGGCCGGCTGCGGCAAGCACGCGGGAGGTGGAAGCAGAGGCTGGGGGGCACAGCGAACCTGGAATTCCGGCGGCTGCCGTGGCTCCGGCTGTGATGTCAGCGGAGGCAGCATCGGCGGGGATCGGGGCCAGCGGCGCCGCTAGCGTCCCCACCATGAGCTATAGCGCGGCTCCGGTGCGGCCGTTGGGGGCGGGGGCGCAGGCCATGCATCCCGCGAGCAGCGTCGATCTTTCGGAGATGTTCGGCGAGTTGAAGCAGGAACTGGAAGAAGAGGTAGTGGCGGGCGACGACGATCCGGAAACGCATTATAACCTGGGTGTTGCCTTCCGCGAAATGGGCCTGCTGGACGAGGCCATTGCCGAATTTCAGAAAGTCTGCAGCGCGATCGAACGGGGCAAGGAGTTTGGGCAGCCGGTGCAGACTTACACCTGGCTGGCGCAGTGCTTTCTGGATAAAGGAGTTCCTGAAGCGGCGATCCGGTGGTACGAAAAGGCGCTTAAAATTCCGGGACTGGACGACCAGGCACGACTGGCGATCAGCTATGAGCTGGGTTCGGCTTGCGAAACTGCGAGCGACAAGCCCGCGGCCCTGCGCCATTTTACCGACGTATACATTACAAATATCGATTATCGCGACGTGGCCGAGCGCATACAGGCTCTGAAGTCGTAGAATGCACGAAGTGGGTTTGGCATTTACGTGGGGATGCAACCCGGTTCCATGCCCACCTTCACGGCCCTATTCACAACGACGCGAGCCATGATTTCCGATCCCAAACTACCTTTTGCGGGCGAATCCACGAGTGTCGGAGAACGCAAGTCTTCGGCGGAACAATCTAGTGCAGTGGTTGCGATGCCGGCCCCGGTTTCGCGGCGAGCGCCTTCGGTGGCGCGGGTATGGCTGCGCCGGATCGGAGTGCTATTGTTTGTTTTCTTATGCGCGACGCTAGGGGTAATGCTGATGATCTTACCCTGGCGGCCGGAGTGGTCCGACAATCCGCTGCTTCTGCCGTACCCGGAACTGCGCGCCATCGTAGGCAGCGGTTTCGCGCGTGGTGTCTCGACGGGCTTGGGCGTTCTGAATGTGTGGATTGGTTTTTGGGAGGCGATTCGGTATCAGGAAGAGGAGTGAAGGTACGACGCTGGGCGTGGGGCATTGACCTTGAGTATTGATTTCTTGAGCATTGATTCTTGAGCGCTGCTCATGGGGCGTTGCTCATTGATGTTGGGTCTCTGGTTCGTGAGAGACAGCCCGCGGGGCACGAGAAATGGCTAGCAACGACCGACCGACTTATGACAGATCAAAAAATCAAGTCCGCACCTCTGGCGTATCAGAACGAGCCGTTTCTCAGCAGTCCTGACGGGAGGATTCTGCGGCTGCTGTCGGAATACAGCGAGCCGCTGTCGCGCTTCCGCCGGGAGCAGATCCAGGACACGGTTGTTTTTTTTGGGTCGGCTCGCATCCACAGCCGCGACAACGCGGCCAACCGACTGACTGAAGTGCGGGGCAACGGGGCCGAAGTTTCCGCCGACCAGCAAGCCAAGGATATGAAGCGGGCCGAGGCGGCGGTAGATATGGCCCGGTATTACGAAGACGCGCGCCGGCTGGCGTTCCTGCTGACGGAATGGTCGATGCACATTCCGGCGAAGCGGCATCGCTTTGTGGTGACCACGGGCGGAGGGCCGGGGATTATGGAAGCGGCGAATCTGGGGGCGCATGAAGCGGGAGGGAAGACGATCGGGCTCAATATCAACCTGCCGTTCGAGCAGAGTCCGAACCCTTACATCACGCCATCGCTCAACTTCGAATTCCATTATTTTTTCATGCGCAAGTTCTGGTTCGCCTACCTGGCCAAAGCGCTGGTGGTGTTTCCGGGCGGATTTGGAACGCTGGATGAGTTCTTTGAAATCGTCACCCTCGCCCAAACGGAGAAGCTGGCCAAGAAAATAATCATCGTGGTCTATGGCAGCGATTACTGGAAGAAGATTGTCAACTTCGAAGCCATGGCCGATGCCGGAGTGATCTCACCCGAGGATATCGACTTGTTTAAGATGGCGGATTCGCCGGAAGAAAGTTTCGAATACTTGAAAGAAGGGCTCACCAGGTACCATCTCGGGCAGCAACCCAGCAAACGGACAGGCGAGGCGGCCGTGCCGGAGATCGCCAAGACGCGGCCTTAAGGAGTGGGGCGCGGGGGGCGTGTTGTTCCCGAGACCACCGCGGATTTGGAGGTTTTCCGCAAGCTGTGAAGTCGCACCTTTCCCGAAGAACCTGCTGATCGCGGTGTTCTTCGGCAGCCCGCTTTTCTAAGCAAATTTAAATTGAGCCGCCCGCGCCTGCTGAGAATTGAACCCCGGGCAGGTTGTCTCCGTATACACTCCTAACGTATTGGCGCTTCAGGAGACAAGTTTAAGATGCTCTCGCGAACATTTCTGGCGGTAATCCCTGGTTGGCTGATTCTCTGCTGCGTAGGCTTTCTGGCAACGTCTGGGCTGGCTCAACCACCGGGGGCGAATGAGATGCCATCGGTGATCCAGGTTCCAGCAGAGGCGCAAGCGTCGGCGCAGTTCGATGCCCTTGCCGCCACCAATGCTTACCTCGCTCAGATTCCCGCCGACAAAACGGCGCGTTCCGACGCGTATTTCGAGGGCGGGTACTGGATGATTCTCTGGGACTTCCTCTATGGCGTGATCGTCGCGCTGCTGTTGCTGAATCTGCGGTGGTCGGCTGGCATGAGGGATTTGGCGGAGCGAGTGACTCGCTTCAAACCGGTGCACACGTTTGTGTACTGGCTGGAATACCTTGCGCTCACCAGCATCCTGGTGTTTCCGCTCACGGTTTACGAAGAGTATTTTCGCGAACGCAAGTACGGACTTGCGACGCAGAGTTTCGGCCCTTGGGTGGGCGATCAGATGAAGGGTCTTGGAGTTGGAATGGTGCTGGGCGGCGTGCTGGCAATGTTGCTGTTCGGCGTAGTCCGGCGACTGCCGCGAACCTGGTGGATCTGGGGCGCGGTGGTGACGATCGTGTTCTTGATCTTCACTGTGTTGATTTCGCCGGTCTACATAATTCCCATCTTCAACAAAGTCACACGGCTGGACGATCCGAAGATTGTCGATCCAATTCTGAGCATGGCGCGGGCGAACGGGATCCCGGCCAAAGATGTATATGAAGTGGATGCGTCGCGGCAGACGACGCGGATGAGCGCCAATGTGAGCGGCTTTGCGAATACCATGCGCATCACGCTCAATGACAATCTTTTGCGCCGGGGCTCGCCGGAGGAAATTCAGGCGGTCATGGGACACGAGATGGGGCACTACGTGATGAATCACATCTACAAGGGCATCATGTTTTTCTCGATCGTCGTCGTGCTGGCCTTCGTCTATTTGCGCTGGGGGCTGGACTGGGCGCTGCAACGCTGGGGCGAGAGATGGCAGATTCGGGGCGTGGGCGACACGGCGGTTGTTCCGCTGGTGGTGCTGCTGGTGTCGGTCTTTGGTTTCGCCATCACGCCTATCATGAATACGTCGATCCGCACGCAGGAGTACGAAGCCGACATGTACGGACTGAACACGAGCCGGCAGCCAGATGGATTTGCGCAGGCGGCGATCCATCTTGGGGAATACCGCAAGATGAATCCCGGTCCGATCGAGGAATTCATATTTTTCGATCATCCCAGCGGACGCAATCGCATTTATGCGGCGATGCGCTGGAAAGCGGAAAATTTGAAACTATTTTCTCGGCGGGAGGAGGGCCAATGAGCATAGAACCGGAGCATCTCGAACCAGCCGATGCCGTTGCTTCGCCGATTCCCGTTGCGCCCGTGGACCCTGCGCCGCCGTCGTTGCTGCGCAAGATTTTTCTCGGCCAGGATGGGCTGCGGGCGGGTTGGAGCCTGCTCATCTTCATCGCTCTGCTCGCCGCGATTCTTGTTACCGCGAACTTCGTCGCCCACAAGGTCCACCCTCGCGATCCGAACGCGCCTAAGAACTCGGAGATCACGATCAAGGTCGGGATGATCAATGAGTCGATTCCGCTTCTGGCGGTTGTGCTGGTGACGTGGATCATGTCGAAGATCGAGCGTCGTCCGAACTCGGTGTATGGCTTTGGCGGCACGCGTAAGGTTGCGCACTTTTTCGCGGGGCTGGGGTGGGGAGTGGTCTGTCTTTCCCTGCTCGTCCTGATCCTCTGGAAACTGGGATTGCTGGTTTTTGACGGACGGCTGATTTTTGGTGGCGATGTGCTTGGTTATGGGGCCGCGTGGCTTTTCTGCTTCCTGCTGGTCGGTCTCTTGGAGGAGTACATCAATCGCGGCTACATCCAGTACACGCTGACGCGCGGTCTGGCGGGACTGTACCGATGGGCGTTCAAAACGCGCCACGGCGAGGCGCTTGGGTTCTGGACTTCGGCGGTGATTCTGTCTTTTCTGTTTGGGCTGGGACACGGCAGAAATCCCGGCGAATCTCCGATCGGACTGCTCTCGGCCGGACTGGCTGGAATGGTTTTCTGTCTCAGCCTCTGGCGCACGGGTTCCCTGTGGTGGGCGATTGGCATCCACACTTCGTGGGACTGGTCGCAATCGTTCCTCTATGGGGTGGCTGACAGTGGACTGATGGCGCAGCACCATCTGCTGGCCACGCACGCCGCCGGCAAGGCGATTTTGAGCGGCGGTACGACGGGGCCGGAAGGCAGCATCTTCATCGTGGCTATCCTGGGCTTGATCGTCCTGATCATTTTCCTGACCCTGCCGCGGACGCGACCGGTTGCGGTGGCGCACGTTGAGACGCATCGATCCAAGCCCGCGACCTTGCAGGCGGCGCCATCGCAGTAGTCTCAGAAGTGTAGGCTGAGAATGAATGTCGGACCGTTGCCTGCTCTATTACATTACCGACCGTAGCCAGTTTCGGGGCGACGAAGCGGACCGCCGTCACGCGCTGTCGGGAAAAATCATCGATGCTGCCCGTGCCGGTGTCGATTACGTCCAGCTTCGAGAAAAAGACCTGAGCGCAAAAGAGCTGGAAATGCTGGCGCGGGAAGCACTCGCAGGCGTCCGGGAGAATTCAGCATCGACCCAGCTGCTGCTTAACTCCCGCGCCGACGTTGCGCTGGCGGTTGGAGCGGACGGGGTCCATCTACGCTCCGATGACCTGTCGGCCCGCGAAGTGCGATCTGTTGTGCAACTCTCTGCGGCCGGTTCGCGGTCGACGGCACGCTTTCTCGTGGTCGCCTCTTGCCACACGAATGAGGAGGTGATTGGCGCCGAGTCCGAGGGTGCAGACCTTGCGGTGTTTGCTCCGGTGTTTGGGAAAAGAGGGGCTTTCGGCATGCCGCCTGCGGGTCTTGCCGCGTTGCGCCTCGCGTGCGGTTCGCAACTGCCGGTCATCGCTCTGGGCGGTGTCACGATTGGCAATGCCGCGTCGTGCCTGGATGCTGGCGCGGCTGGCATTGCCGGCATTCGCTTGTTTCAGGAGAATGAAATCGAAGACGTTGTCCGCGCACTGCGCGCACTCTGACCCTATGAATTCGGCCGCCGAATTGCACTCCGACTTGGATGCGCAGAATTCCGTGTCCACGCTCGTCCGAATTCCCGCGGGATGGTTTCTGATGGGCTCTGACGCGGGGCAGGATAACGAGAAGCCGGTGCATCGGGTGTGGGTTGACGAATTTCTGCTCGCTGCTCGCCAGGTGACCAACGGCGACTATGAGCGCTTTCTTCGCGAAGGGTCATCCTTTTCGTCGGATCTGGCGCCGCCGCCTTTCTGCGCTGACCCGGCATTTTGCCATCCCGAGCAGGCCGTCGTTGCCGTGTCGTGGTTCGAGGCAGTTCGATATTGCGAGTGGCTGAGCGCCAGCAGCGGATTGAAATTCCGTTTGCCGACGGAGGCGGAGTGGGAGCGCGCTGCGCGTGGCGGCAATCGCGACGGAGAAGCGCTATATCCCTGGGGCAACACGGCTCCGACAGGACTGCCCGACTATGCCGATCGGTGCGGTGGCTATTGGAGGAGCGGCCCCGAGCCGGTTGCCCGGGCCGCAGCGAACGCATACGGTCTCTACAACATGTGCGACAACGTGCATGAGTGGTGCAGCGATTGGTACGCTCCGGATTATTATGCGGTGTCGCCGGAGCGCAATCCGCGCGGTCCTGAAACGGGCGTGCGGCGGGCCTCGCGCGGTGGCTCCTGGCGGCATCACATCAAGATGTCGCGCTGCGCCGCCCGGTCCAGCATTCCTCCGGAATTCAAGTACGCGGACTACGGCTTCCGGGTGGCCTGCGACCCGGCTTTCGCCAGGCCGCGCCAAGCTCCGGTTGGCCCGGAATGACCGGGCCTGCGGCAATCGTGTAAATTGGTGGCGTGCACACGAAAGGAGAATCATGTACTCCATTCGCTCTCTCGATGTGTTGTCCTGCGCCAAGATTACGGGCGTAATTTACGGTTGCCTGGCGCTGATCGTGGTGCCGCCGCTCGTCCTGTGGAGCGCGTTTTCCTCTCTGCTGCATGGTTCGCAAGGGCTTAGTTCTCCGTCCTCTTGGGGGCTCGGGCTCGTGCTTCCGGCGGTTCTTGCCCCGTTCCTCTATGGATTGATAGGCTTTTTTGTCGGGGCGCTGAGCGCGTGGGTCTACAATTTCGCCGCCCGCAAAATTGGCGGCATCAGGTTAGAGCTGAGACCCGTGATCGCGAGCCTTCAGATGTAGGGGGCATTGATTCCATGGCCGATCTCGCGACACACTACCTCGAAGAAATCAAGCGCCAGTTCCGGGGCCACAAACGCATGGGGGAAGCCGCGATGGCTCAACTGGAAGACCGCGATTTCGTGGTCGCGCTCGATGCGGAATCGAATTCCGTAGGGACGCTGGTCAAACACATTGCCGGCAACGCCCGCTCGCGCTTTACGGACTTTCTCAGCAGCGACGGCGAAAAGCCGGACCGTTTTCGCGATCGGGAATTTGAGATGTCGGTGCAAACCACCCGAGACGAAGTGATGGGCTGGTGGGAGGAGGCATGGCTGCATGTATTCTCCACGCTCGACTCGCTGGCCCCCGAAGATGTGCAGCGCACCGTAACTATCCGCCAGGAGCCGCACACGGTGATGCAGGCGCTCAATCGCGCCCTTGCGCATTACGCCCAGCACATTGGACAGATCGTCTTCCTGGCCAAGCACCTGCGCTCGAAGCAATGGCAGACGCTCAGCATTGCCCGGGGCAAATCGGAGAACTTCAAAACCGCGAGCCCGAAAACCCATATTCGGGGAGGGTTCGACACGTAGTCCGATCTTTGACATTCCAGTGTGTGGAATCCCCGATTTTGCTGTAGATTTGTCCCGTGAAGCGCTACGACGCCAGTGACCGGGGATTTCCTGCCATGGCCTTCGGCGTCATTCCCGCAGCCACCCGCATTCGTTGTGCCAAAGCGCTATTGGCGACAGCGGCTGTCTACGCCGTACTTTGGCTGCTCGGATTTCAGAAGTTGTTCCTCAATGATGCCGAGGGTCTGGCTACCCTTCTGCAAATCATCGGCACGCTCTACAGTGTCGTTTACGCCTTCGCAACGTACGTCATCTGGGGACAATTCACCGCCGTCGAAAACGAAATTCGAAAAGAGTCGGGATCCCTGAAGGACTTGCTTCTTTTCAGCAACCGTCTGCAAGAGGCCATCCGCGAGCCCATGGTGCGGGCCGTAAAAGTCTATGCGCGGACGGTGATTGAGACCGAGTGGGGCGCGCTTTCCAGGAATGAAAAAACGGATAAGAGCGACCGTCTTTTCCATGAAGTCATTTCCAGCGTGACCAGCGTTAAACCGGAAGACGAAACGGAACGCATGTTGTACGAGCGCCTGCTAGATATCGCGAACCAGGCAAGCGCACATCGGGACGAAAGGTTATCCCTCAGCGCGAAAAGGATGCCGCAAACCCTTTTTCTCTTTGGGAATCTGACCGCGTCGATGATTCTCTTCCTGCTTTTCTTTTATCCGTTTCGCAACGCAGCGCTTGGCGTGGTCGCGGTGGCCATCACTACTATGCTGCTGTTCTTCGCGCACTTTGTTCTGACCGATCTGGATAACCCGTTTGAGGGAACCTGGAATGTGGCCTCTGATCCATTCAGCGAACTGGTAACGAAATTTCGCTAAGCGTGCAGGTTAATTTGCATTGGTCTTGCAGGCGCGGATTTCGACGCCGAGTAAGCAGGTTTTCAAAATCATCCAACGCCAACACCATCCGGATGGTCGGCAAGTGGGGCAAACCGCAGTGTAGAATAATCCGTTTGTTCCTATAATTCCGCACACACAAGGGAGCTTCCATGCCCAGCAGCATACCCGGCAAGATGCTCGCGGTGGTCAAGCCGGAAGCCGCGCCGGGGGCGGAGATCCGCGAAGTGAAAGTTCCGGGCTACGGCCGGACCGACGTTCTGGTCAAGGTGAAGGTGGCGTCCATCTGCGGGACCGATCTCCACATCTACGAATGGGACCGATGGGCCCAGGGACGGATTCATCCGCCGCTGATTCCCGGACA
>PLBE01000127.1:0-39280 GCA_003134435.1 Acidobacteriaceae bacterium | reverse complement strand
ATCTGGAAACTCGATCCCGGTATTCCGCAGGAGTACGCTTCGATTCTCGATCCCCTCGGCAACGCCGTACATACGGTGCTGGCGGGAGAGATCGCCGCCAAGACGGTGGCCGTCACTGGGTGCGGGCCGATTGGGTTATTCTCCATCGCGGTGGCCCGGGCGGTCGGCGCAACGACAATATTTGCGATCGAAGTCAACGAGCACCGGCGCAAGCTTGCAACCAGAATGAACGCCGATTATGCGCTCGATCCATCGAAAGACGACGTGCGCGCTATCGTCGCGGAGAAAACGGGAGGTCTGGGCGTGGACGTTGTCCTCGAGATGGCCGGCCATCCGGACGCGATTCGGATTGCCTTCGACATCATCCGGCGGGGCGGACGAATGTCGCTGCTCGGCCTGACATCGAAACCGATCCCGCTCAATTTTTCGGAAGACATCATCTTCAAAGGCATCACCATTCAAGGCATCAATGGGCGTCGCATGTACCAGACCTGGTACCAGATGACGGCTTTGCTCAAGAGCGGACGCCTCGATCTTCACCCGGTGATCACGGACCGCATCGCGATGAAAGATTTTTCCCAAGCCATGGCGCGGCTGAAAACCGGCGAGGCCAGCAAGATCCTGGTGTATCCGAATGGGGTGAGGTAGCGAACTGGTGCAGCGGGTTAACTGCTAACGACGGATGCCCAGCGCGCTTTGGAGGCTGTAGAAAAACTCGTCAAAGTCGCGAAAAGCTCGCCCCCAGGCGCTGAAGCGCAAGACATTTTCGGCGAGTTACGGCACGACTGGAGTCGTGCCCTTCCCAAAATCGCCGTGCATAGGAGTTTTTCAGCAGATCGCTAGGGCCTGACCGTGACCATGACTACGTCGTGGGGGGCCACCGTCGCCGAAAACTCGCCTTTGTGTTCTCCGAGTTCCTTCTGCTGCCACAGGTCGCGAAGGTGCGCGCTGAGGTGCGCGGGATATCCCAGTTCTTGCCAGGTCACTCCGATCTCTGCATCCTTGGCGCCACGGTTCAACAGAATCACAGCGCGGCTTCCATCCTGAAGAGGTCTCGACCACACTTCGAGGTCTCCGTTTTTGCGGACGCGGTGTGCCTCAATGCCCGCCGGATCCTGGTCGACGGCAATGACTTCTTTGTGCGTGAGAATTTGGCGAATCTCCGGCTTCATGTCGCGCAAATCGTTCCCGGCAATCAGGGGAGCCGCCAGCATGGCCCACAAACTGAAGTGGGCGCGGTATTCGGTCAGAGTCATTCCACCGTTGCCGACTTCAAGCATGTCAGGATCATTCCAGTGCCCCGGCCCGGCGAAAGACTCCAGCCCAACCTGCTGATCGAGGATGTCCATCACTCCATAGTTGCAGCAATCGCCGGGCTTCCATTCTTCTTTCCCCTCCCAGCGGTCTTTGATGTCGCCGGTAGTGCGCCAGAGGTTGCCGACACCTTTGGCCCAGAGCCAGGGCGAATGGTTGCCCCATTCGCAGATGCTGAAGACAATGGGGCGGCCGGAGGCATCGAGGGCGGCGCGCATGAGTTCATACGAAGACCGCGCATCCTGGGTCGAGGTGCTGCACCAGTCATACTTCAGATAATCCACGCCCCACGCGGCGTATTGGCGCGCGTCTTGAAATTCATATCCCCGCCCGCCCGGACGGCCCTGGCAGGTCTTGGTGCCGGCGTCGGAATAGATGCCGAACTTCAGGCCTTTGGCGTGAACGTAGTCGGCGAGCGCCTTGATACCGGAAGGGAATTTCCGGGCGTCGACCACGATATTGCCCTGACGATCGCGATCCACCTGCCAGCAGTCGTCGATGATGATGTATTGGTAGCCGGCGTCTTTCATGCCGGTGGAGACCATGGCGTCGGCCATCTGGCGGATCAGTTGCTCGCTGATGTCGCAACCCATCTTGTTCCAGGTGTTCCAACCCATTGGGGGAGTGGGGGCCAAGCTGCTGGCCCACTTGTTGGGGGAGGACTGGTCCTGGTTCTGGGCCGGTGCAAGGGGCGAGGAAACGAGAATCAATATAGCAGCGAACGGAATGAGTGCTTTGCGGGGCATAAGGGTTGCTCCTTAGCATGAAATGCTGTTATCGCTTCTGCAACGAACGTGCCAACGATCATACAGCGGCGGTCAAATGAAGTCGGTGATTCCAGGGCTCATTCTTAGGAGCGGCTTGGTTCCGCGGCTTATAACACGCGAAGATCGGATTTTGTTGAGCGCGGTGGGCAAATGTGAGACGATTTCGCAATGTAGCTGGCTGTCGCAGCCTTGCGGCCGGAGGTATCCATGATCAGAAACCAGCGAAAGAGTTTGTCGAGAATTTGCCTGGTAGCTTTGCTGACGGCCGCGGCGACCGGAGCCTTGGGCAGCGATCAGCAAAAGGCTGAAAAGCGGGTCCGCCAGATCTCGGCCATGGCGGTTGATAGCAGGACGCGCGCGATTGTCAACCAGACGATGGCGGACGAATTCCATGCCAAGAGAATCGAGTTGATGCGGCAGCGGCACGCGATGAATATGAGTTACGGTTCGCTGTTTATTGCGCATGAATTGACCGCGACGGGGGTGCCCATGCTCGATATTGCGCTGGAGCTTGAGGGTGGAAAAGATATGATCCACATTGCCAACGAGCGCAACGCGAACTGGAAGGCCATTGGGGACGCCGCGAAGAAGTTGAACGACAAGATCGACGACAATATCTACCGGCACTTTTTGCATGGGAAAGCGGACGAACCGGCGATCGATAAATACGACGCACACACCGACATTGTGCGCGCGGATTTGGAAGTTACTCCGGAGGAACTGGCAAGCGCCCGAGCCGATTACGAAGTTTGGAAAAATCGCGGCTCCGGACCTAAGGTCGGGAGACTCGACCGGCAGAGCGAAAATGATGCGAACGATACGGCCGAGATTTATAAGGGACCGACTCGGCCGCACGCGTCGCCCTGATGGCGGAGTGGTGGCGGGAGCGATCAGGGGTGGGAGGCAGATTGCGGCTGGCTCGGCGATTCTGCGGCACGAATGCCGCTTTGACTCTTGGCAGCTCCGTAGGCCTGGCTTCCGGTGCGACTGCGCTGGTTTTGGACCATGGCGTTCAGGCGCTCGAAAGTGTCCCGCTCCTGCTGGGCGGCGTCGGGTTGGCCAGCTTTGGCGTAGGCGCGGGCCAGATTGAAGCGGACCTCGGGGCTGTTGGGTGCGAGTCCGCGAGCTGTCTCCAGTTCTTTCAGTGAATCCGCAGTTTTTCCCAGATCCAACCAGGAGCGTCCCAGGAGATAGTGGGCTTCGGCCGATTCCGGGTCAAGTTGCACGGCGCGTTGGGCCAGGCGGGCGGCGTCGTCGGGATGCTTTAACTGCAGAGCGATGGTGCTGCGCCGCAGAAAAGGCAAGGCGCTGCCGGGAGTAATTTTCGTTTCTTCCACGAGTTGCTCTTCGGCTTTGTCGAATTGAGAAATGGAAGCGAGGGCGGAGCCGTAGACATAGTGTAGATAAGGAGTGTTGGGGGCCATTTGGAGGAGTTGCTGAAATTTGACGAAGGCCTCGTCGTACTTGCTTCCGGAAAGCAGGGCGGCGGTCTCTCCCGCGAGCCGGATTAAGGAGTTCCGGGAAGGATCGACTTCATCGGGAAGGGAGGGGATGCGAAGCAAGGCCAATCCTAATGCGAAGGTAGTTTGTTCATCCGGGGGACCGGATCCAACCTCGGGAGTGAGCAATTCGGTGGCGCGGTCGAAATCTCCGTTCCGATTGAAGAGCACGGCGAGATGATACTTGGCGAATTGAACGGCGGCGGCGTTACCGGCAAACCCAAGGTCGTGGCCTCGTTGGAGGTGGATGAGGGAATTCTTGTAGTCCTTGGTCTGAAATTCAGAGAGTCCCAGCAAAGCCCAGGTGTTGCCCTGCTGGGCGTCGATGGCGACGGAATTCTTGAGGGCGGCGACGGCGTCAGCATAACGCGCGGACGTGTAGTACAAGGTGCCGAGGTTGCGCCAGCCGTCGCCCCACTCCGGATGAAGAGCGAGGGCGCGTTGGAAATAGGAAATGGTGAGGTCGGTTTGGCCAGCGGCCTGGGAGGCCTGCGCCTTTTGAGCGAGCGCCTCAAAGGTGTCAGCGGAATTGGCAGTGTCGTCTGTTTGCTGGCCAGAAGCTCCCGCAGCCGCGTTTGGGCTTGCGGTTTTTTCGCCAGCGCGAGTACGGGCATAGAGCTGGCGTTGCGCCGAATCCACGTCAGCGGTGGAGGACTTGAGTTTTTTCGCCAGCGCGGTTTCTTTCGTGGCCTCCGGAATCTGGCCCAAACTTTTTAGTGTTTGAGCGAGGAGTTCATGAGTGGCAGCGGAGCGAGGAGCGAGGAGAACCGCTTGACGGGCGGAGGGCAGGGCCTGCTTCGCATGGTGGTGTTGCAGGTTGAGCGCAGCGATGCGGAGGTAAGGCAGAGCGCTTCGAGGCGAAATTTTTGTTTCGTCCGTGAGGGCCTGAAGAGCTTCTTCGTTCTTGCCGGCGGCGGCGAGTGCCGTAGCGCAGGCGTAATGGAGATAGGGAGTCTTGGGGTATTCCAGCAGCATTTGCCGAAGCGCATCGAGGGCGGCGGCTGAGTTTCCAGCGTCGAGGAGCACAGCGGCGTCTCCTGCTGCGTGGATCAAGGCATCCTTTTCAGGGTCGATATCGCTGGGGAGAAGAGGAATTTGGAGGAGCGCCATGCCGAGGGCGACTTTAATCTCATCGGGCGGGCGGCTCTCCTTGATTATGGGGGTTAGTAATTCCACGGTTTTGTCGAACTCACCGCTCCAGTTGAAAAGCACGGCGAGGTGGTAGGTGGCCACTTTCGCCAGTTCGGTATCGTCGTCGTATCCCTGACGATGTGCCTGCTGCAGATGAAGCAGAGAGTTCTTGTAGTCTTTGGTTTCAAATTCAGACAAGCCCAGAAAAGCGAGCGCGGGGCCCATCCGTGGAAGCAAGGAAATCAGTTTTTGCAGGACGGGAATGGCTTCGGAATAATGGTCGGCGTCGTAATTTAGCGTACCCAGGTACCAGAGGCCCTCGGCCCAATCGGGTTGGAGTTTGAGGGCGCTCTGATAGAAACGGATGGCGTCATCCGGGCGTCCGGCTTCGCGGGCGGATGTGGCTTGGGCGGAAAGCTGTTGGAAGGTCGGGTTGGGGGTGGGATCGCTGGTGGGAGGGCCGGTTTGTGTGCAAACAGCGATCGGTTTCAGACAAAGAAGCAGAAATAGAGCGAGCGAAAAACCAGAGGGTTTGTTCGCTCGAAACATGCCTATCATGGCCGATCCCTGGGGTGAATGGTAGCACGGAGTTTGCGGAGGACGACGGCGGCATTCGCGGATCGGATTGGGATCTTCCTGCGACGTTGGTTGCGAACCTCGTTGCGAGCTTCTTTGCGAACTTCGTTGCGATTCTCGAGGTTGTGGTAAAAATTTCAAGATGCCTTCACCGCCGATCTACCGGTTTCCATTTTCGCGCCGGAAATTTCTAATGGCTTTGGGCGGGACACTGGGGTGCGGCGCGCTTCCGCGTTTTTCGGCGGGCTTGACGGGGGCGGAATCGTTTTTCGCGGAAGTACCCCCGGCGGTGAGCGGAATAACGTGGGTCCACGATGCGGCCAGAAGTCCCAATAAATATCTGCCGGAATCGGAAGGGCCGGGGTGCGCGTTTCTCGATTACGACAATGATGGGTGGATGGACATCTACCTGGTGAACAGCGGCAAGTGCGATTTTTTTACGCCTACGAAGCCCTTACGCAATGCGCTTTATCACAACAACCGGGACGGCACATTTACGGATGTAACGGAGAAGGCGGGCGTCGGTGGCGGAGGATTCGGCATGGGCGTGGCGGTTGGGGACTACGACGGCGACGGTTTTCCGGATCTCTTCGTAACGCAATATGGCAGAAGCATTCTGTACCACAACAATGGGAACGGGACATTTACGGACGTCACGGAGAAGGCGGGCGTTGGGATCCTGGGATGGGCGACGAGCGCGGTCTGGTTCGACTACGACAACGATGGGCGGCTGGATTTGTTTGTCGGGCATTTTGTGGATTTTGACAAGGCCAGTGGGTGCGGCATCGCCGGGGACGGAAAGCGGCACTACTGCATTCCGCGGGTTTTCGGGGCGACGGCAAACTGGCTCTTCCACAATAACGGGGACGGAACGTTCACCGACGTGAGCAAGGAATCGGGCATCGGCAGCCGGCTTGGAAAGACCCTGGGCGTGGTCGCGACGGATGTGAACAACGATGGGCTGATGGATCTTTTTGTAGCGAACGACACGGTGGCCAATTTTCTTTTTGTGAACCGGGGCAACGGTCGATTTGAGGAGATTGGACTGCAGGCCGATGTCGGATACAGCGCGGAAGGGCGACCGCGGTCGGGGATGGGAGTGGACTCGGCGGATTTCAACGAGGACGGATGGATGGATCTCTTTGTCGCCAATATTGATGAGGAGATCTTTTCTCTCTACCAGAATAATAAGGATCTGACGTTTGACGATGTGGCGGTGCCGATGGGCATTGGCATGGCTACGCGCTGGATGAGCGGTTGGGGATTAAAGTTTTTTGACTACGACAACGACGGCAATCTGGATTTGATTTTGGCGAACGGATTTCCCGACGACCTGGTGGAAGATTTTTCGGATCTGGTGAAATACCACGAACCGCTGCTGCTGTTTCAGAATACCGGCCATGTTTTTAAGAACGTGAGTGAGCAGGGGGGGCCGGCGTTTTCAAAATCGCTATCGGCGCGAGGATTGGCTTTAGGGGATTTCAACAATGACGGTGCGGTGGACGTGCTGGTGGCTGTGAACGATGGGGCTCCGGTTCTGCTGCGGAATGATGTGGGAACGAAGAACCACTGGCTGGGGCTGAAACTGGTTGGAACGAAGTCGAACGCGGATGCGGTGGGGGCGCGGATCACATACCAGTCCGGGGACTTGAAGAGAGGCAGAATGAAAGTGGGCGGGGGCAGTTTCCAGTCGTCGCACGACCCGAGGGTGGTTCTCGGGCTGGGACAAAGAACGAAGGTAGATTGGGTGGAGGTGCGGTGGCCGCAACCGGGAGGGGTCGAGCGGTTTAGCAACCTGCCGGTGGACCGGTACATCACGATTGTCGAGGGCACGGGCAAGTGGAAATAGGGCGCCGCGCAGGGCGCGGATTAGGCTAGTGGTTGTTTTCGGGAGACATGGGGCCTGCCATCATGGTTTCCAGCAGGTCGCCAAGCTGTTCGGCAGTGTATAGGTTTCCTTCGATGTTGGTGACCAGCTTGCCCTGACGGTCGATGATTACAGTGTGCTGGGTGTGGGTGAACTGAGACTCGTCGGACCAGAATTCCACTCCGAACCAACTGCACACACGGCGGACATCGTCGAGTGGGCCGGTGAGGAATCGCCAAGATTCGGGGTTTGCCTTAAAGGTGCGAGCGTAGTCGGCGAGGATTCCGGGCTGGTCATGGACGGGATCGAAGGTGATGGTCAGGAGCACGAGATGGCTGCCGAGGCGATCGGCAAAGCGTTTCTGCAGCCGCCCGAAATTATTGGAGAAGCGAAAGCAATAGTCGGGGAGGCGGCAACGGGTGTAGACGAAGTCGACAGCCACAATCCTGCCGGCAAATTGATGGAGGCTGACGGTGCGCTGGTTTTGATCGATGAGGGTGAAATCGGGGACCGGTTGACCGAGTTTGAGTTGCGCGGCCGCTAAACTGGGATCGAGGAGTTCCTGCAACATCGCCAAGCGGTTGGCCTGCATGGGTTCCTGCGCAAAACTCTCGAAAGGGCGGACCTTCACATTCTCGACATGGGAGGATTTCCTGTCGACGACCAGGGTGAATTCAATCATGGTGCCGGGCGCAAGATTTTCCAGCGCGGTAGAGTCGCGGACGGAAAACGGCATGGCCATGGCGTCCATGTAGCCGGGGATGGGATCGCAGGAAACAACCATGGTGTGGGCGGGGCGATCCACGCGAAGTACCAGTCCAGTCGCGGAGTAGCGCTGCGCGGGCCACGCATAGGTTGATGCCAGCATGCAGAGCATGATGGTGAGGATGGGGACGAGGAAGGAACGATTTCTGGTCATTGTAGTTGTGTTGTGTTTTACGGATGAGTTGAAGAAGGGGGCGGGCGCCGGTTCCCGCCGAGTCGGAAAGCGCGCTTTTCCAGTTTGGAATATTCCGTGGCAAACTCTTTAATCTCGAGGAATTGATCGACTTTCAGGTTGGTGAAATTCTGGCGCGTGTTGCTGGTGGGCCACCAGATTTCCAGATTCACCGTCTCGGCGGACTTGCCGAGGCCGATGTGTTGCTGCAGGGGTGACGCGCCAAAAGACCCGCCACTGCCGACCGTGCGATAGATCGAACGCTGTATTTTTCCGCCTTCCAGCACGCTTACTTTGATGCGGGCGCCGAGCGCGGCGCGGTTGGTCTTTACACCGACGAGGTGAAGGCTGATCCAGTGGTTGCCATTTCCGGGATTTTCATAGAGGCGAAAGGCGTGCGCGTCTCCGGGCACGGCGCCACCGGTGACCGTCAGAATGTCTTCGTCGCCGTCGTTGTCGATGTCGGCAAAGGCGATGCCGTGGCCTTTGTGGAGATCGCCGACGCCGGCGGAGGCAGTGACATCGACGAAGGATTTCCCATCTTTGTTGCGGAGCAGTTCGTAGGGTGTCATGGACGCGTAGGAGGGATTACCCATACCCATATAGATGTCGAGGAATCCGTCGTTGTCGATGTCGCCGAAGTTGGCGGCCATGGGCATGAATACGCGGTCGAGTCCAACCTCCCTGGTCACGTCGCGAAAATTACCGTTGCCGAGGTTCTTGTAGAGTTTAAGGGTTTCGGCGTTGTAGGGAAGGCCGAGATAGCTTTTCATGACTTCATCGACCGACATGTAATAGCTGGTCACGAAAAGATCGGGGAGGCCGTCATTGTCGTAGTCGAAGAACCAGGCGGCAAAGCTGGTCCAGGGGCGCTCGACGCCGGCTTTTTTGGCGACTTCGGTGAAGGTGCGGTTGCCGTTGTTGTGGTAGAGGAGATTGTCGCCATTGAGATTGGAAACGTAGAAGTCAGGATAGCCATCGTTGTCGTAGTCGGCGGATACGATGGCCTTGGTGAAGGTGCTGGCGTCGATTCCAGCGGAATGGGAGATGTCTTCGAAGGTGCCATCGCCACGGTTGCGGAACAAGTGCGCCGGACCGCGTTCGTTGCCCATGAATAAATCGACGAAGCCGTCGTTGTCGATGTCGGCCCAGACTGCGGTCTGGGAGGAGACGGGCTGGCTCAATCCGGCTTCGCGGGTAACATCGGTGAAGGTACCGTTGCAGTTGTTACGCATTAAGGACATGCGCATGGCAGCCTGCCAACCGCCGCGCATGACCAGAAAGTCCATACATCCGTCGTTGTTGTAATCGGCCTGGATGAGATTCAATCCGCCGAGCTCATCGAGCAGTCCGGCTTGGGCGCTGCGATCGGTGAAGGTGCCGTCTCCATTGTTGTGAAAGAAGTGGACGTGCTCGCACATGTCATAGGAAGAAGTGATGATGTCGAGCAGGCCATCGTTGTCGAAGTCGTCCACGATCAGGCCGCCGGCCATGGAGAACAGATCGACTCCAGCTTCCTTGGCGACATCGGTAAAGCGTCCCACGCTTTCCCTGGAGGCGAAGGCCGAAGGCGGAATCAAGTCTTTCGCGGGAACGCCCTCGGGATATTTTCCCAAGGTCATGTAGGCCAGATTGAGCTGCCACTTGATTTCGAGGTCGTCGGGCTTTTTGTCGAGGTATTTCATGAAATAGCGGATGGCGGCTTCCGAACTCGCCGGCTTCTTGTAGGTGTCATAGGCAAGGTCTGGCCGGGGAGGAAAAATACAGCGGTCGCCGGGATTCTTGTAAACGCCGTTCTCCATCTCAGATTTGTGGAGGTAGGCAATGCCGAGGGCTTCCTCCAATGGAAGGCCCGCTTCGGGATGCTCGGCGGGGAGGGAGTGGTAAGCCTTTTCCCAGCGCAGGATCATCTGGTCCATGTTGCCGAGGTAGGCCTCCAACTCGCCGAGGACATAACGCATCTGCAGGAGTTCGGCGGGATTCCGGCTGGACTGTCCCCGATCGCCTTCATCGACGAGGCGGCCAAGGCGGTCGACGGTTCGGCTGACGGATTGTTTCCGAGCCTGGCAGATGGCGCGCAGATCCTGTTCGAAGCCGGGTTCCTTGGGATAAGCCTGCAAGGCGGCATCGGCTTCGGGAGCGCCTGCGATGTTGGGGGTGTAGCGGACGCTTCCCTGACCGGCAAGGGGAAGGATCTCATTGGGGACTTTGTTTTTTTCTTCGCCGGGCTCATTGGCTGCGAGCACCTTCAAGATGGCGTATCCGGATGGAATTTTGATGGGCTCGCTCACCTGGCCGGGCGCAAGGCCGCGAAGCGCATCCCGCAACTCGGCGCGGAGGGACGCGGGGTCGATCTTGCCCATGTAGCCGCCATCGGGGGCGGTGGAGTCGATGGATTTCTCGCGGGCCAAGCCGGCAAAATTCCAGCCGTAGCGCAGGAGTCCGAGGATCTGCTGCGCTTCGCCGGCGGAACCGACCACGATAATCCGCACGCCAAGGGGCTCAGGCGAAGCAGCGGGCGGGCCCTGAGCAATTAAGGGAAGCAACATGGAGACGACGAACATGGCGGAGAATGCGGCCGCCTTCAACCGATGCGCTACGCGACGCTGAATTGGGCTGCATGGCATGCACATATTCCGGATCGGGAGGTTCACTGTTTCGCGGTTGGCAGTTGGCGCTCATCCGCTTTGGCAATTCGATACTAGATAATAATCGAGGAGCTGACTTCTGGCGGCTGTCTTGCAGTTGATTTGCGGATGACGAGGCGGGGTTTGATCAGAATGGCCTTGGGGCGAAGGGTGCGTTTCGACGAGATTTGTTGCAGCAGGATTTCGGAGGCCTGATCACCGATCAGGGTTGCGCCCTGATCGACGGTGGTGAGGGGCACGGCCAGGAGGTCCGAGTAATGGACGTTGCCTGCGCCAATGATGGCGATATCGCGGGGCACGTTCAATCCCGCGGCGAGGATGGCTTTCATGGCGCCGATGGCCACGGGATCGTTGTAACAAACGACCCCGTCCGGCGGAGGCTTTCTGCCGAGCAAGCGCTGCATTCCGCGAAATCCCATATCGTCATCGTAGCGGGCTTCCACGACATATTCGGTTGGCATGGAGAGTTTATGTTTGGCGAGGGCTTTGCGGTAGCCCGCCATGCGGGCGGCGGCAATGCCCAATCCCGCGGGGCCGCGTAAGTGGGCGATGCGCTGGCAGCCCTGGGCGATGAGGTGCTCGGTGGCGAGCCTGCCCAGGGCTTCGTTGTCGGTGCCTACGAAGCTTACGCGGGAGCCGGCGATGGGGCGGTCGATGAGAACGAAGGGAATTTTGCGTTGACGAATATTCTGGAATAAGCCGCTTTCCGGGGTCTGAGCAGAGGCCACAATCAATCCGTCGACCTGGCGAGCGACCAGGGATTCGACTTCGGTGGCCTCCAGCTCGGGATCTTCTTCGAAGTAAGAAATGATGACGTGGTAGCCCCGAGGACGGACGGTTTCAGCGACGGCCTTGGCGATCTCGGCAAAGAAAGGGTGCTGAAAGTCGGGCAGAAGCAAACCGATGGTGTAGGTCCGACGGGTCACCAGGCTGCGGGCCACCCAGTTCATCTGGTAATTCAATTCCCTGGCGCGCTGCAGAACCCGGTTGCGGGTGGCGACGCTGATACTGCCTTGATGGCGTAGGGCTTTGGAAACAGTGACTACCGAGACATTGAGGTCCCGGGCAATGTCTTGCATGGTGACCGCCATATGGCGGGAGGATAGCACGGGGTGAGAAACCGGGCCTACAATTATTCATAGGATTATCGTTTATCTACTGGAACATAATCGTTTTTCTTCTTGACAAGGATACCCCTTGTGCAAGACACTGCACGCCGGATAGCCATAGTGGTTTTGGAGTAGGGCCTACGGGACGCCGCGAAGCGGGAACCACGAGAGTGGCGATGCACACATTGATAGAGATTCGAAATTGAAAACGAATTGACAAGAAAATTAACCGGCAACTTAACAGGAACGACAGGAGCTGCGATGAGACGAACACTAGCTTTGAGTTTGATGTTGTTCATGCTGTTTGCGGGCGCCGCGTACGGGCAGTACGCTGGCACGATCCAAGGCGTGGTGACCGACCAGACGGGGGCGATCATCCCGGGCGCCCAGGTAACCGCAATCAACGTTGCCAACAACGATACGCGCACCGCGACGACGAACTCCGAGGGCGCGTATGTAATCACCGCGCTTCCTCCTGGAACCTACGACGTACACGTGAAGCAGGGCAGCTTTGCCGAGTTTGTGGCGAAGGCTGTGGAGTTGCACGTATCGAGTACGTACGAGGTCAATGCGCAGATGAAATTGGCCAAGGCCGCGAACGAGCAAGTGACGGTCGAGGCCAACGCCCTGCAGGTGCAGACGGACAGCGCCGCGCTGGGCGAGGTTATCGAAGGGGAGCAAGTGACCGAGCTGCCGCTGAACGGGCGCAGCTTTAAGCAACTGGCGCTGCTGGAGCCGGGGGTTGCGGGCAGAGATGGTCTCGACATTTCCGATAAAGGGTTGCTCGCTGGTTCAGACATTTCGGTGAATGGCAATCCGGTCACCAACAATCTGTGGCTGGTGGACGGTGTCAACGACAACGATCTGGGGTCGAACCGCACGCTTCTTATTTATCCCTCGATCGACGCGATCCAGGAATTCAAGTTTGTGCGCAACTCCTATGGTCCGGAGTATGGGCAGGCGTCGGGCGGCGTCATCAGCATCATCACCAAGGGCGGAACGAACCAGTTCCATGGCACGGCTTTCTATGATGGCCGCAACAGCGCGCTGAACGCGGCGAACTTCTTTGGGCCGAAGCCTCCGCTGCGCCGCAATGACTACGGATTTTCGATCGGCGGTCCGGTGAAGAAAGATAAGCTCTGGTTCTTCTATAGCGAAGAATGGAACAAGGAAAAACTGGGCAGCGTGCGCCAAGCCTGCGTGCCCACACCGGCTGAACTGGGCGGTGACTTCACGGCGGCGTGGGCGGCATGGACGAACACCGACCCCACGGTGGTACCGGTCGACCAGTGCAATGCTGCGCTGCCGGCGGTGCCTGGGTCGAGAACCGCGGCGAATGAAGTTGGGACGCCTATCTTGACGGTTCCGGGCGGTGTTCTGGATCCGGCTGGCGTTCTGATGAGCGATCAATTGCCGTTGCCGAATCTTGCCGGGCACACGACCCCGAACTCTGGCAACAACTGGCTGACGGCTCTGGCGACATCGTTGAACTGGCGTCAGGAGAATGCCCGGGTTGACTTTAATCTGACCCGGAGAAACAACATCACGTTCCGCTACACACAGGAAAACTGGGTCAACCCGGCGCCGAACGATCAGGCATACTGGGGCGACGATGCGTTCCCGGCGGTAGAAGGAAGCTGGAAGCAGCCGTCGAAGAGTGTGATGATTAAGGATGTAAGCGTGCTGAGCAGCACGTTGACGAACGAAGCGCAACTTTCGTATTCCAATAATCGCATCTACGCGACCTTGGGCGGGACGGGCATCACGACGCCGGACGCCCTGGGCAACACGTACACTCCGGCCGCATTCGTAAACGCGCTGGAAGCGGCCATCCCGCCGGCGTTCAGCGAACCGAAGAAGCCGGGGGGCATGCCTCCGGACGCAGCGTGGGGAGGATTTGGAGCTTACGGCGGCGGCAATATCTGGCTGATTGCTCCGTGGAACAACACTTCAGATTTGTACAACTTCCGCGACGATCTGGCGAAAGTACGAGGTCAACATACGTTTAAAGTTGGAGCTTTCATTGGCTACAACAAGAAGCACGAGCCTTCGGAAGGCGGGCACGACGAGCCCAGCTTCTCCTTTAACAACGGCAACAATGGTGTTGCGAACGGGAATTCGCCGGGAAATACCTACAATTCGCTGATGGATATACTGACCGTCGGCAGCGAGTACGGCTTCAGCGAGAACTCCGCCAACCTGTTCCCCACGGCGATCTGGAAGGACTTCGAGTTTTACGTCCAAGACAGCTGGAAGATTCGCCGGAATCTGACGGTGGATTATGGCTTCCGGTGGTCATTCCTGCGGCAACCGGTGGAACAGCACAACATGATCGCCTCGTGGGAACTGTCGGCGTATAACCCGGCGCTTCCGGCGAGCGACGCTTGTAACGGTCTGATCATTGTTCCTGGGACGAACCCGTGCGGGGCTGCGAATGCGCTGCATGGCACGAACTTCAGCGCGGGAACTCCGGGCGTCGACAGGGCGCTGGTACCGAACAATAACCACGCCATTGCGCCTCGCTTTGGTATCAGTTGGGATCCATGGAGTGACGGGAAGACCGCGATTCGAGCGGGATTCGGGCAGTTTTACCAGCGCGAGCGGGTGAGCCGAGTCACGAACCTGATGGGCCAGAATGCGCCGTTCAGCGTGGCTTTTAGTTCCACCCGAACCTTGGATATCGCGGTGCCCGCGGTGGGTGGCAGCACTTCACCGAACGCTTCGACTACACCCGATTCCTTTATCCCCAATTCCTGGCAGTGGAACTTCAGCGTGCAGCGCGAGCTGCATAAGGATACAACCCTGGAAATTGGCTATGTGGGCAACCGGGGATTGCATCTGACAAGCGACCGGGACGCGAACGGAATTCCACTGGTTCCGGCAGAACGGGTGCTGGAAGCCTTCCAAGGCACGCCAGTGTGCGGAGCGCCGACGGTAGCGAATCCCTCGCTGCTCGGCTGCCCGACGGTGAGCAGGCCGGCGGCGAATTTCGGCGGAATCGATCAGTTCGGTCACGCCGGTTCCTCGAACTACCACTCGCTGCAGGTTCTGGCATCGACACGGCTGGGCAATAGGTCGCTCCTACAGGCGGCTTACACCTGGTCGCACACGATCTCGAACGTCGATGAAGGAGACTCATCGGGCAGCGGATTTGGACAGCACTCGCAGACCGACGCCTACAACATCAACGCGGACCGGGGCAACTCCACGATTAACCGGCCGAACATTTTCAGTCTGAACGGAGTTTATTACCTGCCGAAGTTCAACGACGCGAATGCTTTCGAGAGAGAGGCTCTGGGGGGATGGGAATTTGGCACAATCTTCCAGGCGCTGTCGGGGAACTCGTTGACGAACTTCTTTAATGCAACGGTGCAGGATCAGAACTACTGCATTGACCCGAGTGGCACTCCGATACCTGGCTGTAGCGGGAATAACATTTCGGACGTGTACGGCACGGGCAACGGGGCGGGCAACATTAATGCGGGCCGCTTCATGCAGACCGGAGTCGCCTGCAACGCGGGCGAAAACGGGATTCAGATCTTGAATCCAGCGGCATTCAGCCTGGTTGGCTACCAATTCGGAACGATTGGCAACTCGCCGAAAGGCTATTGTCACGGACCGAGACAGGTGGACCTGGACATGTCGCTTTACAAGACATGGAAGGTGGGCGAGCGGTTGAGCATTCAGTTCCGATTTGACGGGTTCGATGCTCTGAACCACCCGCAATTCCAGAGCGGTGGCATTAACACGGGAGGCGTGACTGGCGTCTCGTGCGGCACGACCGCTTGCAGTCCGACGAACAACGTGGTTACTTCCACGACCGGAAGTTACTCTTCCACCTTCGGGCAGGTAACGAGTACTCGCGCGGGTGGCGCGGGGAATCGACAACTGCAGTACGGGCTGAAGTTTATCTTCTAGGAGAGAACTTCGGTAGCGTAGAGCCGGGAGCGTGCGGCTTTTCACGCGGCCATAACCGTTGCGGCGGGACTTGACGAATCGGGTCCCGCCGCATACTTTTTTGGACACGGGCCAACGACTTGTGGATCGCATCTCACAGCATCTCTGGTGGCGGCGGCGCTGGTTTGGGCTGTGGAATTGCTTTCTGGCCGCGGTCAGTGGATTTGCCTTAGCTTGCGGAATTGCGGTGGCGGAAGCGCCCGGCGGAGTTCAGGCGCAGAGTACGCCTCACAAGCGCCCGGCTAACCAGAATCCGGATGTGTCCTCTCCTTCAGCTTCTTCTCCAACCTCCATTCCAGCTTCTTCGGCGCTGGCAGAACTTCAAAAAAGAGCGGCGGCAGTGCAAGCGGCGCGGCAGGCGGGTGATGCGCTTGCGGTGGCACAGGCCAGCCGGGCGCTGATTGCCGTTGGCCTGCGACAGGTCGCACATTTGCGGCTGGTGGAAGATGCATATCCGGCGGCTATTGATCTGTATAAGAGGTCGCTGGACTTCGAGGAAAATCCCTCGACGCGGGTTGACCTGGCGATCGCGGATTTACGCGCGAAAAGGTACGACGATGCGCTGACGGAAGCAGGAAGCGCGATTCTGAAGGATGGGGAGGATGCGCGGGCTTGGCGAATTCAAGGCATGACTTACATGTCGAAGGGGGAATACGCGAAAGGAGCGGACTCGCTGCAACGCTCGATTGCCCTGCGGGACGACCTGGAAGGCGCATATTCGCTGGCGATCTGCTTTATGGCACTGCACCAGAAGGAAAGGGCGGCCGCGGTATTCAAACAGATGGATGAAGAAGCGGCGAACCGGGGGGCGATGCATGTGTTGATGGCCCGAGCTTATCGCGACGGCGGCTATCTGGACGACGCGGTGCGGGAGTTAAGGACGGCGCTGGAGTTGGATCCCAAGACGCGGCACGCGCATTACCTGCTGGGCGTAGTGTATCTGCTGCAGGAGGAGTGGGCGCCAAAGCCGAAGATACGGGAGCAATTCCTGGCGGAGTTACGACTGAATCCGCGCGATTTTCTGAGTAATTACCTGCTGGGCGCCACGGAATCAACCCTGAAGAACTTCTCGGAGTCAGACAAGTATCTTAAGAATGCGACGGCGATCCAGCCGGAATGGTCAGAACCGTGGCTCTATCTGGGGATGAACGCCAATAGTCGGGGAGATATAAAGAATGCGGAGACCTACTTCCGCAAGGCGATCACGTTGAATGGTGCGGACGACTCGCGATCTAACTTCACGATTCGGAAAGCATATCTCGCGTTAGGGCGGATTCTGAGTCAGACGGGAAGAAAGGAAGAAGCTCGTCCATTTCTCCAGAAAGCACGCGAGTTAGAAGAGCGAGTGCAAGCGGACAGCGTGAATAACAGTCCACAGACGGGCGGCATGGGCGGGGCCAATGACGCATATATTGCGACTGGAGAGTTAAAGACAGCGGAGGAGCGAACAGCGCCTGACTTCAGCCGCCAAGATCCCACAGCCGAGTTGGACGACGCCGCCTTGTCACGCGTGAATCTGACGGCGGCGGAAAAAGAGGCGGCGCTCGGCGAAGAGAAGCGGCTGAGAGCCCTGCTGGGAGCCAGTTTTAACGACCTGGCAACATCGGAGGCAATCCGCCAGCAATACGAATTGGCGTTGAACCATTACCAGGAGGCGGAACACTGGGATGCGGAATCGCCGGGGTTGGTTCGTAACCTGGGAGTTACGGCGGTGAAGGCCGGGAAGTACGGGGAAGCGGTGAAGGCGCTAAGACAGGTGCTGGCGTCGAATCCGAAGGATAACCCGGCGCGTGCGATGCTGGGTATGTCGTATTACATGACCGATAACTATAAGGAGGCAGCGCAAACGATCGAGCCTCTCGGGGATGCCGCGTTGAAGGATCCGGGACTGGGATATGCGTGGGCAGATGCGCTGGTGAAGCAACAGGAGTTGCAGGCGGCCGGCGCGGTGCTGGACAGGCTGGAGCGGACGCCGCTGTCAGCGGACACGCTCATGTTAGTCGGGCGGTTATGGGAGGAAGTTGGGAATCACATGCGCGCGGTAGCGAGTTATCACAAGGTTCTGGAGATGGTTCCAACGGAACCGAAGGCGCATTACTTTGCGGGGGCAGCATATATAAGAGCGGACCGTCCGGCGGACGCGGCCACGGAGTTTCAGGCTGAACTGGCGCTGGCTCCGGACGATGCGGACGCGAGGTACAATCTCGGGTACGCTTACTTGCAGGAGTCGAGGCGCGACGAGGCGGCTGCTCTTTTCGAGGAGGTTGTGAAGGCGCATCCAGAGCATGCGGATGCCCAGTATGAGTGGGGAAAGATGTTAATGGACCAAGGCAAGGTCAAGGCAGGGATTGTTCACCTGGAAGCGGCGGCGCGACTGAAACCGCAGGCCGACTACATCCATTACCAGTTACAAGCGGCTTACCGGATGGATTCGCGGATTGAGGATGCGGATCGTGAACTCGCGCTTTATAAGGAGATCAAGGCGGGCAAACGCGAGCGCCAGGCGCAGGGGATGGGCCGAGATTGAAGAACCGACGCTGGCGAAGGTGGAATTGGGCAATTTCGTGCGTGCTGCTTGGGATGCAGACTGGTGGAATCGCCTGGGCGCAAGGGGGGCATCCCGTGCCCTCGCCGCCACCGCCCGGGGTTAAGAAGATCAAGTGCAGCGGGCGACCGGTGCCGCAACTCGAAGACGTCAGCAAGAAAGCCGCAATCAATTTCGTGCACACTGCCGACCCGGAGAAGAAGTACATCGTGGAGTCGATGGGCGGCGGTGTGCTGCTGCTGGACTACGATCGCGACGGCTGGCTGGATATCTATTTCACGAACTCGCCAACAGTGGCGATGGCGCTGAAGGGCGAGAAGAGTTCGGGAGCGCTTTACCACAACAATCATGACGGGACGTTCACGGATGTGACGGCGAAGGCCGGAGTGGGCACGCCGTGCTTCGCCATGGGCGGAGCAGTTGGCGACTATAACAACGATGGGTGGCCGGATATCTATGTGACTTGTTTCGGGGGCAATGTTCTTTATCGCAATAACGGGGACGGGACTTTTACCGACGTCACGGCTAAGGCGGGAGTTGCGGATGGGCGGTGGTCCACGGGGGCGGCGTTTGGCGACTACGATGGCGACGGTTTTGTGGATCTGATGGTTGCGAATTACGTGGATTTTCATCTGGACGACATGCCGCGGTTTGGCAGCAGCCCGACTTGCCGGTACCGGGGGCTCGACGTGCAGTGCGGCCCGAGGGGGTTGAAGGGCGCGGGTGACGCGCTCTTCCACAATAACGGCGATGGTACCTTTACCAATGTTTCGAAGAGCGCCGGGGTGGATGACCCGAATGGCTACTACGGGCTGGGCACGGTGTGGGCGGATTTCAATAACAGCGGGCGTCCGGATATCTACATCGCCAATGATTCCGGGCCCAATTTTCTTTATCGCAACGACGGCAAAGGAAAGTTCACGGAGATCGGTCTGGAGTCGGGGACGGCGGTGAGTGAAGACGGTTCGGAGCAGGCATCGATGGGGGTAGCGATTGGCGACTACAACCACACGGGACGGCCGTCGATCTACGTGACGAATTTTTCGGATGAGGACGATGCGCTTTACCGGAACGATGGGGATTGGGATTTTCACGATGTTTCTTATCAGGCTGGGGTGGCGCTGCCTTCGCTGCCTTGGGTCAAATGGGGAGATGCCTTCGTCGATCTGGACAACGACGGGTGGCTTGACCTGATTGCGGTGAGTGGCCATGTTTATCCCCAGGTGGATTCGCTGCCTTCGGGAGGAGGATATCGGCAGCCGAAGTTGCTCCATCTGAATCAGGGGGATGGGACGTTCTGCGACGCGAGCGAACTGGCGGGTCCGGCGCTGATGGAGCGACGGGTGTCGCGCGGGGTTGCGGTGGGCGATCTTTTCAACGATGGAAACATGGATGTGGCGATTAACGATCTGGATGGCGGTCCGATGATTCTGAAGAACCACGGAGTTGCGGGAAGGCACTGGATCAGCCTGGAACTTGCCGGGGTAAAGAGCAATCGGCTGGCGATCGGAGCGCGGATCAAGGTTGTGGCCGGAGGGATGACGCAGACGGACGAAATCCATAGTGGCGGCAGCTATCTATCGCAGAGCGATCTGAGGGTGCATTTCGGATTAGGGTCAGCCACGAAGGTTGAGAGTGTCGAAATTCACTGGCCATCGGGGGCAACGGAAGTTCTCAAGAATCTGGTGGCAGATCATTTTTATTCGGTGCTGGAAGGCAAAGGGATCGTGGCGCCGGAGCAGATCAGGCCGGGGGCGAAGGTTGCTCCGTAAATCGGAGAAAGTCAAAAACCTCAGTCTATTCAACTGCACTAGCGTCCCAGAAGGGCCTGAGCAGGGCCAGAGGCGGGTTCGGGGCGCGTGTCGTTTCTGGCCTCGTCGAAGCAGAGGGCGGCGCCTCCCGCAATGCCGGCATCTTCGCCGTAGCGAGCGGACAACAGAGGGATTTCCTGGCAGCGCTGGTTGACACAACAACCGGGCAGGCGATCCTGGATCTGGCCGAAATAAGGTTTGAGCATAGAGGCCACGCCGCCACCGACAATCATGACGTCCGGTTCGAGCAGGTCAATGATGTTGCCGAACCAGAAGGACAAGAGTTCGATGGTCTCGCGAAGAACGTCGCGGGCGGCGGGATCGTCTGCCGAGGCGGCTTCGCCCACCATTTCGCTGGTAACGTTTTCGGGTTTACCCGCGGCGAGATCGAGCAGGCTGGAGGGTTGTCCGGCAGTGAGTTTGGCGCGGGCGCGGCGGGCGATGGCCGGACCGGAGGCGAGGACCTCGATGCAACCGGGCTTGCCGCAACCGCAGCGTGGTCCATTGTAGTCAATGGTCATGTGTCCGCCCTCGGCGGCGGCGCCGGTGCGACCGTGATAGATGTGTCCGTCGAGGACGATGGCGGTGCCGATTCCGGTGCCGATGGTGGCGTAAAAGACGTTGCGGTAGCCGCGTCCGGATCCCCAGAGAGTTTCGGCGAGGCCGGCGGCATTGGCGTCATTATCCACTTTGACGCGGACGCGATAGATCTGCGCGATTTCAGCAGCGAGAGGGAAATTCCTCCAACTGGGAAGGTTGGGAGGGTTGATGATCACTCCCGTGGTTGGATCGAGGGGCCCGGGACAACAGATTCCGACTCCGCGGATCAGGTTATGTTTGCCGGCAGTGCTGATGGCCTGGGCGGAAGCGGTTTCAATGGCTTTGGTAACGGCGGCGAGGGCGCTGGCGGGACCCTGGTTTGGAACCATGGGATTACGGTTGTGGCAAAGGATCTCGCCGCCCGGATCGACGAGGCCGGCGGCGACCTTGGTGCCGCCTATGTCCACGCCGATGACGAGTTCGTCGCGCACCGCAACCGAAGACATTCGTTACCTTTACCTTTCGTGGGTCTAGTTCGCCAGTACTTTCCGGGGCTTGGAGCCTTTGAACGCATAGAACACGATGTAGAGATAGCAAATGACTGGGAGGAAAAAAGCGTGATGAATCCCAATGCTATCGGCGATCGCGCCTTGGGCCACCGGAATAATCGCGCCGCCGACAATGGCCATGACCAGGAGGCCGGAGCCATCGCCGGTGAGGGGTCCGAGTTCGGCGATGGCCAGGGTGAAGATGCTGGGGAACATGATGGAGTTGAACAGGCCGACGAGGATAATGCTCCACATGGCGGTTGGACCCATGCTGAGCATGGAGGTTGCGACGAGAATGCAGGCGGCCAAGGCACAAAGGCCGAGGAGGGCATTGGTACGGGCAGAGACGTTGCCGCCGCGAAGCGCGGCGATGATTGCGAGAATGGCAGCCAGAACCGCAACCAGGGCAAACAGAGGGCCTGCGGAAACCAGAACCGCTCCGAGTTGTCGGAGCAAAACGGTGAGTCCGGTTTGATCCTCGACAGCGACTCGGCCGCGGAGCCAGTAGGAAACGAAGGCCATGAGGGCTCCGGCGGCGGATGCCAGGGCCAAGCGAGATGCTTTCGCGCCGCTCAATAAAGCGGAGCCGAAAAACCGTCCGACCATAGCGCTACCCCAGTACAAGGCGACAAATCCAGCGGCGACCCGGGCCGAGAGACCGCCGATTTCGGGCTGGTTGAAGTAATTCACGAGGAAGCTTCCAATGGAGACTTCGGCTCCGACGTAGACGAAGATGGCGATGGCGCCGAGAACGAGATTTGGATGCTTCCAAATGGAGTCGCTGACTTTTTCGCCAATGCGGTGCTGGGCGTGTTCGATCTTGGGCAGTTTGAAGCTACCAATGGCGGCGGCGAGCACAACCAGCGCGATGCCAAGGCCGACGTAGGGCGTCTTGACCGTGGCCGCTTCATGCAGGCGATAGGCTTGCAAGGCGGCGGGCGCCAAGGCGCGAATCTCGTCAATGGTTTTGGGGGCGGCGCTGAGAATCAGCAAGCCGCCAAAGAAAGGGGCAAGGAAGGTTCCGAGGGAATTGAATGCCTGGGTCAGGTTGAGGCGACTGGAAGCGGTCTCGGGAGTACCTAGGACACTGACGTAAGGATTGGCAGCGACCTGCAGGCAGGTGATGCCGGCGGCTAGGACAATCAGCGCACCGAGGAACAAAGGGTAGGATGGAACACTGGCTGCGGGGACGAAGAGAAAGGCTCCGAGGCCCATGGTGAGCAGACCGACCACCATGGAGCGCTGATAACCAATCCAGTCAATGATCTTGGCGGAAGGAATGGAGAAAAGGAAATAGGCGCCGAAAAATGCGAACTGGATCAACATCACTTGCCGGTAGTTGAGGTCGAAGATGGATTTCAGGTGAGGGACGAGGATGTCGTTTAAGCAGGTAAGAAATCCCCACATGAAAAACAGAGTGGTCACGACCGACAGCGCGGCCCGATGGGTAGTGGCAGGAGCGGACGTCAACGATTGCGGCGGCAGATTCGTGCTAGGGAGAGACGGCATTGGCCTCCATTGTCTCGGCTACGAAAGGGCGGCGCAGCATAGCAGGGCCACCTCTTCATGTGGGCAGATCATACCATCCAAAACACGAGGATAACACGGCCTGCCGTCAAAGATAATCGTTGATCGTTACTACAAAATCGTTACAGTATTATTGTTTGCCATGGTGGAGGCGGGCTCGAAGTGGCTCGGGCTTCGTTCGAACAAAGCGGCAGGATCTGAAAGCGGAACGCTCTCAAGGGGTACGATCACAAGCGATAAGGCAGGCATTCTGATGAGAAGAATTTCTCTCTTTCTATTTTGTGCGGTGGGTTGGGCGCTGCCGTTGATGATGGGTACAAGCGTCGCGGCGGCCGAGCGATTTTCCGGCGCGGTAGTGTTCAGCGAAGCGGGATTTCCGGCAGCGGATACGGCTGGACCGCCGGAGCAGCGTCTCGCGAAGATGATGGAGGGCGCGCGATTTGCCTCGGCAGCGGAGCTTGGCGGTGCGCTAAAGGATCCAACGTCGCGACTGCTGGTGCTGCCTTATGGGTCGGCGTTTCCGGAAGAATCATGGGCTGAGATTTTGGGGTTTCTTGAGCATGGAGGGAATCTGCTGGTGCTGGGCGGCAGGCCCTTCACGCGCTCGGCGTATCGCGATGCCAATGGCTGGAAGCTGCGCGAATACAGTGTGCGATTCGCGCGGGCGTTGATGATTGACCAGTACCAGACGACTCCGGGGTCGGAGGGATTGGAATTTCAACCGAATCCGGAGCTGCCGCTGCGATTGCCGCGCTTCGGGTGGGGACGAGGGTTCAGTCCGGTGATTCGCCTGAGCGCGGTCGATCTCTCTCACCGTGGTGGCGCGGCGGGCTCGATTGATGCGCGCCTCGACGCGCTGGCATGGGGCGTCAAGGATGGACGGAAGATGGCGGCTCCGGCGGTTGCGATCGATCATTTACGAAACGGTTTTGGGGGCGGGCGCTGGGTCTTTTTGAACTCGGAAGTGGGGGCGGATTTTTATGTTGGCGCGGCGGCCACGGAGTTAGTGCAAGGGCTCGCCGAGATGGCTCTGCGGGGCAGCGAAGAATTCAATGTGCACCCGGAATTTCCGCTCTACTTTCCGGGGGAGCCGGTTCAACTGGAAGTGAATTGGCACGCGAACGCGGCCTCGAGCTTGCCGCTCACAATCAAGGTCACGAGCTACTCGCAGGATCAGCCGCAGGCGCGCTCTGAAGTAAGAGGAACGCTTTCCGAGCTGGCCGAGCAGCCGCTTTATTTGCCGGCTCCGAAAACGGCGGGTCTGCAGATCATCGAAGCGCAACTGGTGGAAGGCGGCGATGGGCAAGGCAAGGTGCGCGCGATTCATCATTCCGGATTCTGGGTGCGCGACCGGGCGTTCCTGGGTTCGGGCCCGCGGATGACGGTCAATGGAGATTACTTCGAGCTCGAGGGGCAGCCGCTGGCGGTGGTTGGAACGACCTACATGTCGAGTGAATTCCAGCGTCTTTACTTCGAGCGCCCCAATGTTTACGTGTGGGATCAGGATCTGGCGCAGATCCATTCCGGCGGTTTGAACATGATTCGCACGGGCTGGTGGACGGGCTGGGACAAGCTTTGCGATGAAAACGGGCAGCCCTACGAAAGGACGCTGCGGACGCTGGAAGCGTATCTCATGACGGCGCGCAAGAACGGGATGCCGGTGCAGTTCAATTTTTTCGCGTTTGCGCCGGATGTGCTGGGAGGAGTGAATCCTTATCTGGATCCGGAGGCGGTGCGACGGCAGAAGACATTGATCGCTTCGGTGGTCGAGCGTTTCCACGATGTGCCGTGGCTGGCCTGGGACTTGATCAACGAGCCGAGCGATTCTGAGAGGCTGTGGACGATGCGGCCGAACGGCGATGCCATCGAACTGGCGAAATGGAACGAGTGGTTGAACCGACGTTATCCGGATCGGGCGGCGCTGGCGGCGGCGTGGAATCTTCCGGCTGGTGCAGTGCAGGGGACGGTGCCGGTTCCCGAAGACGTCGAATTTACACCACGTGGAATGTACATTGGCCACAACTCGCTGAAAGTCTACGACTATTATCTTTTCGCTCAGGATGTATTTGCGAACTGGGCGCGCGAGATGCATGAGGCGATTCGCGGCGCGGGATCGCAGCAACTGGTCACGGTTGGACAGGACGAGGGCGGAGTTCAGGACCGTCTCTCGCCGGCTTATTACGGGCGGTTTGTGGATTTCACTACGAATCACACGTGGTGGCTGAACGATTACGTGCTGTGGGATTCGATTCTGGCGAAGCAGCCGGGAGAGACACTGCTGATCCAGGAGACGGGTTTGCAGCGCGAGTTGAATCTTGATGAGACGGCTCGTCGCAGTCCGCAGGAGGAAGCCGCACTTCTGGAGCGCAAGATTGCTACGTCATTCATTCAGGGGTCGGGCGCCATTGAGTGGTTGTGGAACACGAATTCGTACATGACGAATGGCAACGAGACACCGATTGGGGCGGTGCTTCCGGATGGCACGGAGAAGCCGGAAGCAAGCTTGCTGCGGGAGTACGCGGCTTTCTCGAAGTCGCTAAGCCCGCATTTGCGCAAGCCGCAATTGCCCTCGGTGGCCATTGTCACTTCGCAGGCGGCGCAGTTTTCGGTAATCCAAGGAATGCAGATTGAGGCGCAGCAGAAGGCGGTGCGGGCGCTGGCATACAACGATCGGCTGACGGCCTATGCGATCGCAGAGAATCAGATCGACAAACTGGGGATGCCCAAGTTGGCGATTTTGCCTTCCGCGCAGGCCTTGTCGGAGAAAGCGTGGCAGGCCTTGTTGCAGTATGCGAAGGAGGGAGGCAATCTGCTGATCACAGGCCCGGTGGAGTATGACGAACACTGGCAACATGCCGGGCGCGCCGGGCAGGTGAAACTGGAAGCGCACACTGTTCCGCTGACCTATCACAACGCCAGCCTCCGGCTGAAGGACCGGGACGTCAGACTTTCATTTGACATGCAGAAGCAGACTTGGCTGGATGCGTTGCGATTCAACGACGGTTCCACATTTGAGGAGATTCCGTACGGCAAGGGGCGAGTCTTCTGGGCCGCGTATCCGGTGGAACTGGCGGAAGGTACGCAAGCCGCCGCGGATTTATATACCTATGTGGCGGGGCGGGTTGGGATCGAGCCGCTTTTTGAACTCGGGGCTGAAGTTGAGGCCACGATGTCGCCCGGCGTGCTTATTTATCCGACGGTACTCGAGGATGGAGTGATGTATGTGATGGTTTCAGATGCGGGGGAGGATACGAGAATCGACTTGCGCGACAAGCTTACGGGCGCGCGGATTAACTTGCTGCTACCGGGGCAACATGCGGCGATCGCGGTGATAGGCAAGCGGGAGAAGGCGGTGGTGGCGAAGTACGGATTCTAGCGCGATGGGGTGTTGGCGGAACGGGCAGCGCTGGTCAGGGCACGAGCGTATCGGCCGAGATAGTCGGTGAATTCAGCGGAATAGCGACAGATCGACGGCATTGGCCATTGCTTCATGACCTGCGGGGCCGGGATGGAGGTGATCTCCACTGTCGTAGTGCGGAGCTAAGCGGGTGGGGGTTGCCGGGTCGCGCAGGGCGGCGTCAAAGTCGATGATTCCATCGAAAGCGCCGGAGGTGCGAATCCAGTGATTGACGGCGGTGCGTTTGGCCTCACCGATTGCGGTCCATCCAGCGAAGCCTTGATAGGGGAGGATGGTGGCGCCGAAGATCTTGAGGGCGCGGGCATGGGTACGCGCGATGATCTGTTTATAGCCGGCGATGATTTCATCGGCGGTGACCGGTGTCCGGGTGAGGCAAGGGTTGGTAGCCGCGGCGGGCGTATCGGGCTGACCAATGTCGTTGGTGCCCTCGAACAAAATGACTGATGAGATTCCGGTTTGCGACAGAACGTCGCGGCGCAGCCGGGCCAGCGCGTTCTGTCCCCAGCAGGGTGAGGTGGTTAAAACGCGATTACCGCCGATGCCGGCATTGAGGACGGCAATTTCCGAATGATTGGCCAGGAGGCGGCGGGCGAGCACGTCAGTCCAGCGTTCGTTCTTGTCGGCCCGGGCAGAGGCGCCGTCGGTGATGGAGTCTCCGAGGGCAACCACGGCGCCTTTGGCGGCGGGGGAGGCTAGCACTTCGACGGCGCTCAGGAAGTACCAAGAGCCGGTAGTTTGAGGTGCGGCGGCCCGAGATCCCGCGGCGTTGGTAAAGCCGATGGCTTTTTCGTCAGCGGCGAAGTTGCCCGCGCCCGAGATAAAGTTGGTTTGGAAAGCCGAGCCGTGAACCGTGGCAGGTCCGGTATCGGCGGCAGTAAACAAACTGATGGTGAGATTCTGCTCAGGGCCGACGGCGAGCGGAACGGGATCGCTTAAAGCTTCAGCGCCTTCAGGAATCGCGATGGATGGGCTACCGCCGAAGGTCACCGCGTGATTCGATTGCGGAACCAGAGTGGCTGCTTCTTTTTGCAATCCAACATAGACGGCATCGAATCGGATTGGGCGCGGGCCAAACGTGTTGGAGAGCACGATGCGAAGGCTGGAACCGCCGATGGTGGTATGGACGATTTCGCGAATGGTCTGATTGGAGAAAGTGGCGGGTTGGTCGCTGGACACATTCGACGTGGCCCAGGTTGTGATCCAATGCTGGGGGCCATCGCCGCCGGAAGCTGGTACGGACAGCGATGCCATGGTGAGGGCGAAGGCGAAGAGTGCGTGCCGCGGAGAAGTTGGAGGGATTCTCATAGAATTCAGCGATCCTAAATTTAACCTCGATGTTAACGGGCCGTCCGAAGAGCGAAGCGTGTTCTATTTCTCATTCACGATTCCGATCAATTTTCCAGGACTGAATATCCAATGTGCCACGGCGCGAGCCTTGCCGCCGCAACCTTAGTTCGGGGCCCGTCCGGTTGACTCGCGGACGACGAGCGTTGGTTCGATCGCGATTTCAGGAGCGTACGCCCCATCATGTTCGATCATCTGGATCACGGTTTCGGCAGCCATTTCACCCATTCTGCCCAGGGGTTGCTGCACGGTGGTGAGACTGGGAGTGTGGTAGGCGGCCCAGGGAATATCGTCGAACCCCACGACGGAGACATCCTGCGGAATGCGAAGGCCTGCTTCGCGTACGGCGCGGATGGCGCCGATCGCGGAGATGTCGTTATAAGCGAATAGCGCGGTGAAAGGGGTCTTTCTGGCGAGCAGTTGTTTGGCATAGGGATATCCGACCTGGGGAGAAGAATCGTCGAATTCAAGGTTGACGATCAGGTTCGGGTCCATCTCAATGCATAATTCTTGCGCCACTTTGCAGACTGCGCTCCAGCGGTCTTCGGCATCGGAACTGCGGGGCTGGCCCTTCATGAAGGCGATCTTACGGTGGCCGAGATGCAGCAGATGCTCCAGGGCCACTCGGGCACCACGCTCCTGGTCCAATAAGATGTTGGTAACTCCTTTCAGAGTCTTGTGTCCGGCGACGCAGACGGTTGGCAGCGGCAGAGGTTCGTGCAAGCTGGTGTCAACGGTGATGAGTCCTTCTGCTCCGCGCTCCAGGAGAAGCTGGGCGTGATCGCGAAGCATGGAGGCGTCGTGGCGGTGAATGACGGTCAGGAAAAAGTAATTGTGACGGCGAAGGTAGGCTTCGACTCCACTGATGACCATGGCTCCGTAGACGTCACCGATCTCCTGGATAATGAGGCCGACTGTGAAAGTGCGCTTTTTGCGCAAAGAGCGGGCCAGGAAATTGGGACGATAGTTCAGTTCCAGGGCGGCAGCCTGGATGCGTTGCTGGGTGCGTTCGGGAATGGCACGCGCCGAGGGAGAGTTGTTGAGGACGGCCGAGACCGTGCCCGGAGCGAGGCCGACTCGCGCCGCGACGTCGCGCAGCGTGACTCTGCCGGGCTGGCTGAGGCGAGACTTCTTGTCTTTCGTCATTTCTGTTTGGGCGCGAGTTATTACAGACCGACTATGATACATCCGCACCCCGAGTCGCGCATCGCGTCCAGCCGGGTTCCTGGACGACCGGGGGACAATCAGCTTAGTCCTCGAGGCCAAGGGTTCAGCTATTTTTTGCGCAGAACAGATCCGGGAAATCTGCGGGGTGTAGTAAAACATTAGTATCCGGAGAGGTGGCCGAGTGGTTGATGGCTCCGGTCTTGAAAACCGGCATACCCGAAAGGGTATCGGGGGTTCGAATCCCTCCCTCTCCGCCACGCAGTCTGGACCGCAGAGAAGTCGGGCCTGCGTTCCTTGAAATGATCGCGTAAAAGCCCGCCAATTCGCGGTTTTCTATTCTTGAACCGGACTGCGGAGAATCGACTGCCTAGCTTTTCGCCCTCGCAAAACCTTCATTTTCTCTGATCGAGGAATTGACAGTCCGGTTTCCGCCAACCCCGCTGGCGAAAGGGAATGCGATCAAAAGCCGATCACTCGGCGAAGGCGAAATTCAGGCCGGATCGAAAGACCCCACATGCCCTGCCGGTTTGCCCGTGACTCGGGGGGAACCGTCGGCAAGTGTTAATGGCACTGCCATATGCCCGACTTCGCAGTCAGATATTCGGTCCAGTACCACTGCCGCAACGGCGTCCACTTCTCCACGTTGGAGTATGTGAAGATTCCTATGCCCGCTACGACCGCAAGAAGGAAAACCAGTCCGGTTTCGATGATTTCCAGAGGCGAAGGAAATGCGGTCAAGAACCGATGCTTGCGGACGAGCTTATTTGGCGCTAAAGATCGCCAGTGACCGCGGGGCTAGAGTCACTCGCACTTCTTCGCCGGCGAACTGGGGCGTTGCTCCACCAAACAGCCCTTGCAGTTGTTTCACTCCGGCGAGAGGAGTATCGCCCACTGGAATGTGGAGATCGCGTGAGGTCGCCGCATTGTTATAGACAACCAGCAGCCGTTCCTCTGGGGTATCACGCAGGAAGGCGTAGTAGGAGTCGTCCCATGCGATGTGCCGTTGCTCTCCGGTGCGGAGGGCAGCGTGATCTTTGCGCAAGGCCAGCAACGACTTTACTAACGAGAAAACCTCCTGCTGTTCGGGAGTGCGACCGCTGCTGGTGAAGGCGTTGTGAGGGTCGCCGGGAAAGCCTCCCGGGAAATCGCGGCGGTTGTCGGGATCGTTGCCGCCGGGCATGGCGATTTCGTCTCCGGAATAAATCTGTGGGATGCCCCGCATGGTAAGCAGCACAGCCAACGCGGCTTTGAGTTTCGCGACGGAACTGCCTGCTTCTCCGACAAACCGCCCATCGTCGTGATTGCCGATGAAAGTCACCAGCCTCTCGGGATGAAGGTAGAGTTCGTCGTGGCGAAGCACATCAACGATCTTCTCCACCGATGCGCCTCTGATGATGACGTCGCGCAAAGCATTGCACAGGGGGAAGTCAAAGACTGTCGCCAAGCCGGAGTCAACTCCGTCGAACTGAGTCCGTCCGCCTTCGAAGAAGGAGGTGATCGATGGATCGCCATCCGCCACTTCGCCGACATCATTGACCAATGGATAAACCCGATGCAAACGCTCATGCCAGCCGCTCCAGAATTGACGAGAGGAATAGGGGAAAGTATCCAGGCGGAAGCCATCGAGTTGAGCGATCTCCGTCCACCAGAGTGAATTTTGGGCGAGATAGGTGGCGAGTTCGGGATCGTCTGGATTCAGATCGGGCAGTTTGCCCGCAAACCAGCCGTCGAGCGTGTTGCGATACTCGCGCGGCGAAGCGTGCGGATCGACTAATCCGTTAAAGGAGTAACTTGGTTCGAGATGATGCGCCGGCGTGCCGTGGAGCCAGGTTGGCGTTGGCGGATCGTTGGCCCAGGGATGGTGTGGGCCAGTGTGATTGACGACGTAGTCGATGAGCACCTTCATGCCCAGTTTGTGCGCCTCGGCTACCAGCGCCTGGTATTCCTGCATGGATCCCATGTGGTCGTCGAGGGCGTAGAAATCGGTGGCGTGATATCCGTGGTAGTCAGAGTCGGTATTCTTCCACACTGGAGTGAGCCAGAGCGCGGTGACGCCGAGGTCGTGCAGGTATCCGAGATGGTCGCGAATGCCGCGCAGATCGCCGCCATGGTAAGCCTTAGGCTGGCTGCGGTCGTAAACCCCCGTCGAACCCGGGGGCCGGTTGTTCGAAAGATCTCCGTCTGCGAAACGGTCGGGCATGATCAGGTAGATGACGTCGTCGCGAGAGAAGCCTGCGAAACGGCCGTGAGAATCGGCGCGTGCCAAAAGCTGTAGCTGCACGGAGGTCGAACCGGAAGCAGTGTTCACCTCAATCTGCGCGGTCTCGGGTCGCGAGGACGAGAGCTGGAGGCGGACGAAGAGATAATGCCCATTTTGCGAAGCGTGCGATCCAACGACTCGCACACCGTTCGAAGCGCCGCCGACGTGTGCGTCGGAGAGATTCTCGCCGGTAAGCAGGAGGGTGAGTTCGGGCGTGTAGTTCACCCACCAGTTGGGCGGCTCGATCTTGCGGACCACCGGGGTGGGCGACACGGCTTGGGCGCGCAGGTATACCGGGTAAGGGCATACCAGGAGAAATAGAAGCGCGAAGGTGCGTTGAATTTTCATGGCGGGCATGTAATACACCTTATCCGTGCAGGCCAAACGATTTGTGACAAACAGGCCAGATGCAGAAATCTATCGAGCACTGAACAAGGGAGGGGGATGGGGCGAGAACGGAGCGATCGTCCGTTCCCGCCGCCGATCCCACGGTTCAGAAGGTAATGCGCACTGCCAACTGCAATTGGCGTGCGGATGAGAACCGCGTGGACGCAATGCCGGGGTTCCCAACCGTTGTCTGGGCGTTTGTCTGGAAGCTGCTGTTGGTAAACTGCGGATGGTTCAGCAGGTTAAAGTAGTCGCCCCGGAACTCCATCTTGAACCGTTCCCCGATGGCAAAGCTCTTGTTCATGCCCGAATCCCAGCTATGGAAGCCTGGACCATAGACGGCATTACGGCCAAGAGTGCCCGGAGCGGTGAAAACTCCGTCCGAGTTGGTCGCCGGAGCAGTGAAGATTCCGGTGACAACACCTCTGCCAGTCGAATGATCGATGGTCGCTGAAACCGGTCCCGTAACGTCGGGGCGGTCTTGCGGCGCGCCGTTCACGTAGAAGTCAAACGGAGTCCCGCTCTGCAGCGTAACAATGTTATTCCACTGCCAGCCGCCGATCAGGTAATCGATGGGTGTGGACCAGCCGGAGCCGTATTGTTTGCCCTTGCCGAAGGGAAGCTCGTAGATGGATCCGAAGGTGAAGTTGTTGCGGATGTCCTGGTCAGAGTTGCCCTTGTTATAGGCCAACAGCGGGTTGCCGTTCGGGTCGACGAAAATTCTGCTGCCGCCGCCGTCGGTGGTGCTGAAGGCTCCATTGGAGTTATCGATTGTGTGCGACCAAGTATAAGCGCTCCGGAACGTGAGGCCCCTGGAGAGACGTCGCTGGAAGCTGGTTTGCAAACCGTTGTAAGTGCCTGTTCCGATGTAAGCGTATTCGTTGACATTTCCGCCCAAGCCGGACCAGCGCGACGAGCCGGTGCCGCCCAGAATTGTATTGTTGGCGTTGAAGGATGTGGCCAAGTGGTTCATCCTGGTGCCTACGTAGGCGATGTCAAATGCCATACTCGACCCGAGTTGATGTTCGAACTGGAGGTTCCATTGCTGGACGGTCGAGTTCTTGCTGTTGCTGGGAGTGTAGATTACGCTAACGTTTTTTGGATCGGCAGCGTTTACCGTGTTCACTGCTGGCGGCAGAGCGTTGGTGGCGAGAGTCCAGTCGTTGCTGTTGGGATTGGTGGTCGTATCGATCGCGCCGCTCAGCGTAATGCGGCTGTAAAGTGGTTGCAGGGTGGTTGGATTGACGGGGAATGGAGTGGAGCAATTGTTGTTGGTGCCGGGACAAGCCTCGTAGCTGGAAACACCGTTGAAATCCGGGTTATTACTCAACTGAACGCCGATACCGCCGCGATCAAGGTAGTAAAAGATGCCATATCCGCCGCGGACCACGCTCTTGCCATTCCCGGACAGATCATAGGCAAATCCGATACGCGGCGCCCAATCGCCCTTGTCAGTCTTAATCAGGCTTTTCGGCAGTCCGGCGGCCCCGCTGCTTCCTGGCGTGATCAACGTACCATCGGTGGGATCGGTGGCGTTGGTGGGAAGCCAGTTGGACAGTTGATTGTGTATTTCGTAAGGCCAAGTGAAGTAATCGTAGCGGATACCGAGGTTCAGGGTGAGGCGGCTGTTCACGCGCCAATCGTCCTGAGCAAAATATCCGGTTTCCCAATTGCGCGTCTGGTACAGGCCGTTGAACTGTCCAATCTCGTAATCCGGAAAACCAGCCAGCACTTCGGAAGCCTCATACCCCGTGAATCTTCCCGTGCCCGGATAGCTCAGTCCGCCGAGGACGAAGTATCCCTTGGCGTCGTTGCCCTGCACGAAATTTAATTCGCGCTTTCCGATGGTGGCTCCGTACTTGAATACATGGTGGCCGTGGCTGTAGGACAGCGAATCGGTGAATTCGTAGAGTTTTTGCGGCACGTTGTAGGGGCCGCCATCGCCTTGGTAGTCAAGCTCGGGGTTGCCGTTGCCGCCGATCAAAACTTGACCACCGAGCAGCGCGGTTGGGTTGGCCCCAGGAATTCCGATCGCCTGTCCCAGCTTCTCGCCGATGTTCGGAGGATTGTAGCCGTAGGTTGAACTGGTGTAACCGAAGCGGAATTCGTTCACAATATTTGGAGTGAAGGTCCGGGTATAGCCGATGGCAAATCCGCGGGCATGGTCGATGTTGTCGCCGGACCCGAATCCGGAAGGACAGCACGCGCCAAGGCTGTTGGTGACCGTGAAGTTGTCTTGCGCGTAGCTGTAGCGAAAGAACACCTGATCCTTCTGGGTAGCGTTAAAGTCGGCTCGGATGTCAAAATCGTCGAAGTTCCGAACCTGCTGGCGCTCGGTGACGTAGTTGTTCTGAACCGCGTCAGCGACGTTGGGCTCGGGAAAGGTCTGCAGATACTTCAGTCCCACTGGGTTCGGATTGGGGATGACGTTGGTGGCCGTAGTACCGTTCCAGCCAAACGGCAGACAGGTGGTGGGATCCCAGATGTAGCCGTTGTTAGCCGGGGCGCCGGTACAGAAAGCCGGTGTGGTGGTAAAGTTCGTGCCCAGAAATTCGCTGAAATCCCCGGTCTTCATTTTGTCGGTGGGGACGGTATCGGTTTCAACGCCGTTCGGTTGGTCCTGACGGCGGCCCTGGTAGTCGCCGAACGCAAATAATTTGTTCTTCCATATGGCGCCGCCGAGCGTGCCGCCGAATTGTCCCTGGCGGAACTGAATGGGGCCGGTCGCATTATAGTCGTGGGCCTCACCAAAACCGCTGCGGCGGAACAGGAAAGCCGACCCGTGCAATTGGTTGGTGCCAGACTTGGTGCTGGTCTCAAGAATGGCGCCCCCGCCGCGTCCGTATTCGGCAGTCGCTACGCTGGTGGTGATGCGGAACTCCTGGATGGCTTCGGCGGGCGGGAAGAAGATGATGGTATTGACGAGGGCGTCGTTGTTGTCGACGCCATCGAGAAGGAAGTTATCCGCTTGCGGACGCAATCCATTCGCCGAGAGCGCCGCGCCGCCAGTTTCGGAGTTTCGGAAAGTCTCGGAATTCGTTCCTGAGCCACCACCGGAGGCTTCGTCGCCATAGGCGCCACGTGTAACGCCTGGGGCGAGCAGCGCGAGCTGCGTGAAGTTGCGGCCGTTCAGCGGAAGTTCGGTTACCTCCCGCCCCTGAATCACTTCGCCCGTGCTTGATGTCGCGGTGTCGACCAGCGGCACTTCACCGGTTACGTCAACGGTCGTACCCGCCGCGCCCGCTTCCAGTTTCAGACTGATTTCCTGAACCTGAGAAACCTCCAATGTAAAGTCGGCAGTCGCAGTCTTGAATCCGGTCGCCGTGACTTCGATGTGGTACCTTCCCGCGCTCAAGGCGTTAAAGGTGTACTCGCCGGAGCCGCTGGTTTGGGCGGTCACGACTCTTCCCGTACCCACGCTGGTGACAGTGACGGCGGCATTCGGCACGACCGCGCCGGTGGAATCCGTGATCGTTCCAATGAGACGGGCTGTATCCGTTTGCGCCAGGGCCAGACCGGCCAAGCAGGAGACAAGGAGTAGAACCAGGGAAGCGCGCTTCATATTTTCTCCAATTTTAGAGGGGTGTCTTCTGGGACATCCCCCGGAACATCGGGAGTTCTTAAAATCTACAGATTGACTTGCATGTTCTAGTGCAAACTCCCCTGGCGGAGTAGGTTGCACTAGGTTTCTAACCGTTACTGGAGTAAACTCCCTTTGTTGCAACACAATACGATTTGGTGTTACATCGGTGTTAAATGGCTGTGACGCGAACTGTTGCCCCCGGACCCGAGCAACTCTCCCAACAAATAGATAACATTATTAAAAGTCATAGCCTTCGCGGCTCTGAATCGTTGTGCAAGCTGCTGCAATACCTTGCCAAGCAGTCCTTGGATCATCCCGAGGCGCCGTTGAAGGAATATCAGATCGCCACTGAAGTGTATGGACGGTCGGCGGATTTTGATCCGCAGGCGGATTCCACGATCCGGGTGCAAGCTGGCCGGTTACGGATGAAGCTGGCGGAGTACTACGCCACCGAGGGGGCGGCCGATCCGATCCTGGTGAGGATTCCAAAAGGCAGCTACCACCTCATCTTCGAGGCGCGGGTTGCAGCAGGGAACTCCGCTGATTCCGGGACGCAGCTGTTAAGCGTGCCTCGGCAGGAAGCGCAGCGAGAGGTGACTGTCGAGGTGGTTCCGGCGCGCTGGCGGGTGGCTGTGATCTTGCTCGCGGCATGCTTGCTCGCTGCGCTGATGGCATTGGGAACGGTTTGGAATCGAAGGTCGGATTCCGCGGCCGCGAAGGTTAGCGTCGCGCGGCCTACGGGACCTCTGGCTGACTTCTGGAGACCGTTTGCCTCCGGCCCCGAGGAACCCTGGGTGATCTTCAGCAATGCTGCTTTCGTCGGCCGCCCGGAGACCGGCCTGCGTTACTACGACGCGCAGCACGATGCCAAGACGCAGGTGCACGATCACTATGCGGGAGTCGGCGAAGTATTGGCCATCCACGCGCTCGACGATGCGTTTCACACTCTGGGGCGTACGATCCGGGTGAAGCGCGGAAGCTTATTCTCGCTGGACGATGCCAAGAGCACGAACCTGATCTTCGTTGGATCACCATCAGAAAATCTGTCGCTGCTCGACATTCCGGGTACGCAGGAATTCGTTTTTCAAAGGCTGGAGTCGGGGCCTCGCAAGGGCGACTTGGCGATTGTCAGCCGGCATCCGAAGGCGGATGAGGCTGGCACCTACCTGGCGAGTCCGTCCAACCTGCCAATCACGGAAGACTACGCGATTATCGGGCTGATGCCTGGAATCGGCTCCGACGGACTGGTCATGATTCTGGCCGGAACGACCACGTTCGGGACCCAAGCGGCGGTGGAATTTGTGTGCCGCCGGGAGTCAGTAGAAAAATTGCTCCGCGCGATGCCCGGCCCGAGCGGGGGAGCGATGAGACCGTTCGAAGCACTGGTTCGGACGAAGATTGTTCGCGGCGTGCCGGTGGATACGGAACTGGTCGCAATGCGCGCGCGGTGAATTGTTCCGACCGCGCTGGATTCAAGACTTTGCGGGCGCGGCGATTCCTGGAAGCGATCCGCTCGGATGCCGCAGGTCGTAGGGGTCTTCGACGCGCTGGGTCAGCATGGCAGCCAGGATGAAGAAGACTCCTCCGGCTACTACGGCAGCCACGCGGTTGTTGTTGAGCAAATGCTGCATGGCCCAGCCCAATCCAAAGGATGCCACAATCTCAGGAATCACGATGAAGAAATTGAAGATTCCCATATAGACGCCAGTCTTTCCGTGGGGAAGGCTGCCGGCGAGTATGGAGTACGGCATCGAGAGGGTGCTGGCCCAGGCGATGCCGACGCCAGTCATTGAGAATAATAAGAGATATTTGCTGTGAATCACGGCAACGGAAAGCAAGCCCATTCCGCCGCATATCAGGCAGAAGGCGTGCGTCACCTTGCGGCCATACTGCCGCGCCAACACTGGCAATAAGAAAGAAAATCCGAAACAAACGAGCGAGTACATTCCGAAGCAGATGCCGGCCCACTCGACTCCAGTGGCATAGAGGGGCGAACTGGTGTCGGCCGCTCCAAAAACGTTGCGCGCCACTGCTACGGGAAAGTAAAGCCACATGCAGAATAATCCCAGCCAGGTGCAGATCTGGACCCAAGCCAATTGGCGCATGGTGCTGGGCATGTCGCGAACCGAGGCCAATATCTCGCGAGCCCCGCCGAGCAGTCCCGAGCTTTCGGTCTTTTCTTTCTCAAATTGCTGCATACTGTCGGGCGGATATTCTTTGGTCGTGAACACGGTCCAAAGCACGGCACCCAGAAAAGTGGCGGCGCCAATATAAAAGGAAAAACGCACGGTGGCGGGAATTGCGCCGGCGGCAGTGTTTGCCGCTACATGAAAAAAGTTGGTCAGCAGGTAAGGGAGACCGGAGGCAATCGACGCTCCCAGTCCGATGAAGAGGCTCTGCATGGCAAAACCGCGATTGCGCTGGAATTCCGGCAGCAGGTCGGCCACGAAGGCACGAAACGGCTCCATACTGATATTGATGCAGGCGTCGAGAACCCAAAGCAACCCGGCCGCCATCCACAGCGCGGAACTTTGCGGCATCAGGATCAAGGCCATCGAACTGAGAATCGCGCCCGCCAGGAAGTAAGGACGCCGTCGACCCAGCGGCCCCCAGGTGCGGTCGCTGGCGTGTCCGATGATGGGCTGCACAATCAATCCCGTGAGCGGAGCGGCGAGCCATAGAATCGGAATCCTGTCAGGCTTAGCGCCAAGGTATTCGTAGATGGCGCTCATGTTGGCCAGTTGCAGTCCCCAGCCAAACTGGATGCCGAAAAATCCGAAGCTCATGTTNNTGGTACTCAAGGCGGCGGTCAAGGCTCCCGGACGATAGCGCCATTTCCAGTTTCCGCTGACCGTACCGGGAAGATTCATCCGCGCCCCGCTGCCGAGGCCCAGCACATCTTGCAGCGGGACAATCGCAATGTCCGCCACCGACGCCAGCACCGCCCGGATCATGACCCAGTTGATCTCGGAATCGTCATTAAAGTTCAGATATGTGCTGGCGAATTCATGCTCTTTACGGACGTCCTCCGGACTGCGCGTACTGTCGCCCGCACCCGAACTGGACCACCAACCCACCGTCGTATCGTTGTCGTGGCCGCCGGTGTAAGCGACCAAGTCGCGACTGTAGTTATGGGGACGGAAGGATGGGCCCTGGGGATCGTTGCCGAAGGCAAATTGCAAGAGGCTCATGCCCGGAAGTCCAAACTGTTGCCGCAGTTTCTCGACTGGCGGAGTGATGACACCCAGGTTCTCGGCCACGATTGGCAGACCGCCGAAAGCGCTCTGCATCGCGAGGAGAAAATCCTCCCCCGGCCCTTTGACCCAACGTCCGTTGATGGCGGTGTTTTCGCGGGCGGGGACCTCCCAGTAAGATTCAAACCCGCGAAAGTGATCGAGTCGCACCAGGTCGAAGAGCGCGAGGGAGGCGCGAAAGCGCTCGATCCACCACTTGTATCCGCCCGCAGCCATCAATTCCCAGCGATAGATCGGGTTCCCCCAAAGTTGTCCGGTCGCGCTGAAATAGTCGGGTGGCACGCCAGAGACCACAGTGGGGCGGCCTTTGGCGTCGAGATAGAACAACTCGGGATGCGCCCAAACATCGGCGCTGTCGTGCGCGACATAGATGGGCAAGTCGCCCATGAACCGGATACCGCGCTGCTGGCAGTAGGACTTGAGTTGCTCCCACTGGCGGAAGAATTCGAATTGCCAGTATTTATGGGCCCTTACTTCGGGCGCGAGCTTCTGCGACCAATCCTGGATGGCTTGTGGGCTGCGCTGACGAATCTCGGGGTTCCACAGCGTCCACATTACTCCGTGGTGCGCATCTTTGCAGGCCATGAAGAGGGCGTAGTCATCAAGCCACAGACCGGCTGTCTCGCAAAAGCGGTCGAAATCCGCGCGATCGGCGCGGGAAGCATCGGCGAAAAAAACCTGCGCGGCGCGGCGCAAGGCCGCCATCTTGAAATCGATCGCCGGCCCATAGTCAACGCTGTCTTCAGGAAAGCGCGGCGCGCCGGCGAGATCGGACGCTGTTAACAATCCCCGATCGCCTAACGGCTCCAGGCTAAGCAGCATCGGATTGCCACCAAATGCGGAGAAGCACTGATAGGGAGAGTCGGCGTATCCCGTGGGGTTGAGCGGCAATACCTGCCATAACTTTACGCCGGAAGCGGAAAGGAAATCGGCGAACTCGTAGGCGCAGGGGCCGAAATCGCCAATACCGAAGCGGCCGGGCAACGAGGTGAAATGAAGCAGGATTCCACTACATCGCGGAAATTTCACTTCGTAACAATACGCAGGTCGACTGGGTTAGGGCAAGTTGCGAAGGGACCTTCGATCCTCGG
>PLBE01000052.1 GCA_003134435.1 Acidobacteriaceae bacterium | reverse complement strand
TGGGAACGAATGCAACGGCTCATCCGCCGCTGGCTGCCTCCGGCCCATATCTGCCATCCTTATCCTTCGCGCCGTCTGCGCGTCACCACCTGAGGCAAGAGCCGTATGCGGGAAACCCGCTCGTACGGATCCGCGCGGGGGGTACGGAGCAATCCGTATCCCTACCGCGACCCCCCTTCTTCCGGTGCGAAGCACCGCCTCGCTCACATCTCGCCATATTCCAACGCCAACGTGTCCCACGCCTGCATCACGTCTGGCGACTGCCATGCACGGCGAAACAGATTCTGAATGGACTTCCAGTGCTCCATGGGGAAGACGAAACTAATTCCGTTGTCACAGGCACAGAAATTCACATCGAACTCTTGGTTCTCCATGATTCCAACGTGGGCGTAGAAATAGTGTCCTTTCCATTGAGCCAGTGGGCGAGTCAAATCGAGCCCTTCCAGCATCCTTCGGAATTCCGCAGTTCTCGCGTATCCAGTTACCGGATAGCGTGGCGCAAGCGGGCCAGGAAAATGCAGGTAGGGAGAGAAATCGTTCCCCTCCTCTCGCACCAGATCGAGGCGGTATCCGCCCTCCTCCTGGGATGGCAATCCGCGCTGCATTGGGGCTTCAAAGTCATCGTCGTCGCCAGCGGGTTTCGGTCGTAAGGGCTTGCGGTGAACTGCGTAATGGCCTCGGGCACAGACGCGCCAAAGGGTATTCCAGTGCGGCCAAAGTACTTCGTTCAGCTTCTCGATATTCGAGAACGTTTCCTGATCCAAGAGCGTGTAGAGATTGCGAACGGCGAGCAGGGGTCGTCGGCGCTTCTGAGCCGGGTCTCTGAGCATCTGAATCGTTCGCGTAACGACTCGACGGAGGTCGTCACTATCGACATCGTCCGGCTCCTTTGCAGCGAGTTGTTTGTCCTCGGGAAGCGTCATCAAATAGAGGAAGTCTAGGGAAAGCTTCTTCCTTCTGCGGGCGATTGCGTAAACGGCGAGAAATGCCTCAAGAATCTCGGCCAGAGAGTCATAAGAAAGCTGGCCTTGTTCGGTACTCATAAATGACTGCGCACCCTTGGCGCAATAGTAGGCAACGAGAGCCCATTCGGCCTGCGTGAGCGGCATGTGTGCCTCCGCTTTCCCGCGAATATTGAGCAGAGAATCGGTCGGCTCAGTGAGCAGATTTGCCAACTCAAGGCGGTCGTCTCTAGCCGACTCCAGCAGTTGCTTTGCGGCCTCGGATGTCGAGACGGTTTGGCCGGTCTTCTGGGCAATGACTTCCTTCAGTGTTTCCAGCCTGGAACGGAGTTCTTCGGAGATACGGATGGAAATCACCGGCTGATGAGCGGTTGCCGCTTTTTTTGCCATGCGCCATCCTCGTTGAAATTATGTAACGATACATGTTGACTGTATTGGTATGTCTGGGCTAGTGTCAAGGGCAACGTTGTTTCTTGAGGTTCCTCTATGACAGCCAGCCAGCTCCTCGGTGCCGCACCAGCCCCAACTTTCGAACACTTCGTCGACGGAGACACAGCGGCCACGTTCCTAGGTATCACGCGACGTACGCTGCTGCAAAAAGTCCGCGATGGCAAAATTCCCGGTCACGCGCTCGATCCATCGGCAGAAAAGAAGGACTGGAGGTTTCTCTTATCGGAACTCCACGCCTACATGGTAAGCTGCGAAACACGGCCACCTGGAGCACGCAAACCACCAAGGAGGGTTTGATGCCCAGGTATCAAATAGGCAGTCTACGCAAGATAATGCGCGCGGAGGGTCTGACGTGGGTGCTTCGCTATTACGCTACTCGCTCGGATGGGAAACGAGTCGAACGCACGACCGCTATAGGTCTTGTCAAAGATATCGGTCCCAGCCCGGCGGATGCATCGAGAGAAGTCGATCGTCAGAAGCTGCGCGAAACCATCAACCAATTGCAGCCCTTCCAAGGAACGCCGAGAACGTTTGGTCAGCTTTGTCAGGACTATATCGAAAACGAGCTGAGAATCGACCAATCGGAATCAGCGCGTCCCAAAGCATTTCCCACAGTCGAAACCTACGAGCGACACCTTATCAAACGCATCATTCCACGATGGGGGAGATTAGCACCCTTAGCCGTGGAATCGAGGGATGTCGAGGGGTGGTTTCGGGAACTACGCAAGGGGAACGCTCAGAAGAAGGTGAAACCGTTAGCCGATCCCACGATCGACAAAATCCGCCGCATCATGAGCCTGGTCTTCAAGCACGGGCAGCGATGCAATTTCCTCCCTCGCCAGCAGGAAGGCAATCCCATGAACTGGGTGAGCCAACGAACCACGAGCGACTATCGGGCTGTAGTCATGACGCCGAAGCAGGCGTTCGAGGTTCTTCTCAATACTCCAGAGCCAAGGCGCACGTTGACTCTAAGCGACGCGGCCACTGCTCTGCGCGTATCAGAACTGTTGGGCTTGATGTGGATGGATCTCGATTTCGAGGGGTTGGTGATTTACGTGAGACGAGCTTATGTGTGGGGAAGATTCAAGGAGCCGAAGTCGAAAGCGTCAAAGGCTCCCGTTCCCATGCATCCGCTTTTGGCTGGCTTCCTCCTCGCATGGCGCGAGAGAACGAAGTATGCCAAGGAAAGCGACTATGTGTTTCCCAGCGTAAAGCTGAGAGGCAAGAAGCCGCTGTCCGCGTCCATCATGGTGCAGAAATACTTGCGACCCGCAGCCATCAGCGCCGGCGTGATTGCGCCGAACTGGAAGGGACGGTTCGGTTTTCACAACTTTCGCCATTCACTGGCGACGGCACTGGTGAAGCTGAAAGTGGACCCCAAAACCGTGCAGGGTGTTCTGCGGCACGAGGACTTTGGCACAACGATGGAACTCTATGCGCAGTCCGACATGGAGTCCATGCGGGATGCGCAAGGCAAGTTCCTCGAACAGCTGATGGGGGACAGAATTCACCTGCTCACAGAGCGAGTTCAGTGAGAATCATGGGTTGGATCGTGGGTTGGAAAATTCGGCTCTTCGCCACTAAGTTCTTAAGAATGATGGTGGCCAGGGACGGAGTTGAACCGCCGACGCCAGCCTTTTCAGGGC
>PLBE01000094.1 GCA_003134435.1 Acidobacteriaceae bacterium | reverse complement strand
GGATGCCAGCGCGGCGTTGCGCGGACTCGCCTTGGTGGGCATCGTCTTCGGGAGCGTGGTAGTGCATGAATTAGGGCACGCTTTGGTGGCGCGCGGCTCGGGCATTCCGGCAAAGGGTATCATCCTGCTGCCGATCGGGGGCATCACCATCCTGGATGAAGCGAACGTCATTCCCGACCCGATCAACGGATGGATACGAGACATCCGCATTGCGATTGCCGGACCGCTGGTGAACCTTTTCATTGCCGGCTTAGCCGCAGTGATACTGCTGGCGGCCGTGCCAGGCTTTTCGCTGACCACGCGCCCACTTCTCCATTCCAGCGCCCTGTTGCGCAGCATAGTCTGGGGGAACCTCTACCTCGGCTTGTTCAACCTGTTGCCGGCCTATCCCATGGATGGCGGGCGGGTATTGCGCGCTTTTTTTTCGCGCCGGGTCGATATGGTTCGAGCCACACAGCGGGCGGTCCGCATCGGCCACGTTTTTTCCATCCTGATGATCATGCTAGGAATGGTACTTACCAGCCGGGACGAGACGCGATTCGACGGTTACTGGCTGATGATGATCGGCTTTTTTCTTTTCGCCGGAGCGCAACTGGAAGAGCGTTCGGCGGTATTTCAATCAGTGCTGCAAAGCGTTCGTCTGGAAGAGGTCATGCTCACTGACTTCGCGACACTCTCGCCCGCCGACACGCTGGAAGACGCACTGGAAAAGGCCGTACATACGCTGCAGGATGATTTTCCAGTAGTGCGGGGCAGCGACATGGTGGGGGTGGTTTCGAAGCAGAAGATTCTGGAAGCGCTGCGCGCCGACGGCAATGGTTATGTGCAGGCGGTGATGAACCGTATTTTCGAAGTAGCCGCTAAACAAGAGTCGCTCGCTTCCGCCTTCCGCAAACTTTCCGCGCGCAATCTCAGCATTATTCCNNCAGATTGCAGAGGTTAGAACCCAAGTGCGCACACTGGTCGCAACCTGAATTTTAACTTCTGCAATCTGACCTCTCACCTTATTTTGCTGTAGACTTCCTGAGCCGCCCGCACGGCGGATCCAAACTCGACTGCCGTGCCCGTAGTCTCGGCGATTACGTGTTCAAGAGCGGCGAGCACTCCTACTGTGTCCAGATAATCGTAGTAGCCCAGGTGAGCGATGCGGAAAAGCTGTCCCTTCATCTCCGCCTGCCCGTTGGCCACGACGGCGCCAAACTGATCTCGAAACTTTTTGCAGATGGTCGTTGAATCGGCGCCCGGCGGGGCCGCCACGGCGGTGAGGGCGGCGGCGGGACAAGCGGGCGAGAATAACTTGAGTCCCAGGGCCTGAACTCCGGCGCGGGTCATGGCCGCGCACAACTCGGCATTGGCGACGAGGGCATCGCGGCCGGCGGCTAGGTTCCCATTTCCCATCTGGCGCACGTAATCAAACGCCGCCGCCAGTCCGGCAAAAAGGGACGTCGCCGGGGTATAAGCGGTCTCCGACTTGGCCGCGGACTTTCGTTCCTTGCGCAAGTCGAAGTAATAGCGCGGACACTTTGTCGTCTCCATGCGCTGCCACGCGCGCTCGCTGACGGCTCCATAGGCAAGGCCCGGGGGAATCATCAGAGCTTTTTGCGAACCACCGATGATGATATCGATTCCCCAAGCGTCGATGTCGAGTCGGGTGGTGCCGAATCCGGTAATTGCATCGACTACGAGTAAAGTGTCGGGCAAGGTGCGCACGAGCTTGGCGATCGCCTGCACGTCATGACGAGCGCCGGTGGAACTCTCGGTGGCCTGGACATAGACGCACCGGGTCTCGGGCGTCAGTTTGCGACGGACTTCTTCGAGCGAAATGGTTTCGCCGTAAGGAGCGGTTACGGTGTCCAGGGCGCAACCAAAGGCCTTGGCCAGGGAGGCCCAGCGTTCGCCGAACTTGCCGGCAGTCAGGACGAGCACGCGGTCGCCGGGGGAAGTGAGGTTCGAGACGGAGGCTTCCATGAAACCGGTGCCCGACGAACTGAGCACCAGGACGTCGTTGCGGGTGCCGATGAATTGCTTGAGGTCGGCGAGAACGCCCGCGAACAGGGCGCGGAACTCGGAGGTACGATGGTGCGAGCCATACGCGGCCATCGCCGTCTGGGCGGCGGGAAGAAGAGGAGTGGGTCCGGGAGTGAAGAGCCTGTCTTTCTTGAGCATGGGAACAAGAATATTCGAAAGCTCGTGGTTCGGGAAGGAAAGAGGCGGCAAGGTCAGTGGTGAGAGGACCGATGGCAGAGGTAGCCACCATGCGCTCGTAGTGATTGATCCTGACCTGATTGATCCTGAACCGAGTGATTCGAACCTCTGCAATCGAACCTCGGCAATCGAACCTCTGACCTCTATAATTCTTCCATGCCCCTCATCGACCAGATTCAGAAAGATATTGTCGCGGCCATGAAGGCCCGCGAAGAGCAGCGCCTCTCCACGCTGCGCATGATCAAGACTGCGCTCAAGAACCGCGAGATCGAGAAGATGGCGCCGCTCGACGACAAGGAATCGCAGCAGGTGCTCTCCACGCTGATCAAGCAACGCAAGGACTCGGTGGAGCAGTTCACCAAGGGCGGACGCCAGGAAATGGCTGACAAGGAGGCGGCCGAAATCAAGCTTATCGAAACCTACTTGCCCAAGGCCGCGGGTGAAGAAGAGATTGTGGCTGGAGTGCGCGCGGCGATTGCCGAGATGACGCCTGCTCCGGCAATGAAGGATATGGGAACGGTGATGAAGGCTGCGATGGCGCGCTTCGCGGCGGCGGGGATGCGGGTGGATGGGAAGGTGGTCAGCGAGGCGGTGAAGAAAGAATTGAGCAAGTAGATGAAGATTGGCGCGATCTACATCATCACGCGAGATGCGCGCTACATCGAGTTGCTGGTGAATTCCGCCGCCAGCCTGAAGCGGGTGATGCCGGATTTGCCCATCACCGTGTTCAGCCAGTTCCCGCTGGAGAGCTCCTGCTTCGAAAGAGTCATCCGCGTTGAAGGGTCCGAGGATGCGTTCTACGACAAGACTCTTTTCTTCCAACAAACTCCTTACGATCGCACCTTGTTTATCGACGCCGATATCTATGTCGCCGAGCCCGTTCCTGAACTATTCTCCCTGCTCGATCATTTTGATTTTGCCGCTACCCATGAGGAATATCTCAGCACCGATTGGTGGAATCGATATCCCCGGCCCGATATTCCGCGCAGTTTTCCCGAATTCAACACTGGCGTTCTGGCCTATCGGCGATCGCCACAAATGGATAGTGTTCTAAAAAACTGGTCAGCCCTCTACCGCGCGTTCCTCGAAGAGCATCCCGGCCAGGAAATCAACGATCAGCCGTTCTTTCGCGCTGCTGTGTACAGCAGTTCGGCGCGTATCGCAACGCTCACGCGGGAATACAACTGCAAATTTCGCGGCCAAGGATACCTGAATGGCCCCGTCAAGATTCTTCACGGTCACGTCGACCGGCAACTGGATCAGGGCTTCGTGCGGACGGCTCTGGCGGTTTTGAATGGCAGTTCCCGGCCCCGTGTCTATATTGCCGGAGCGGTTTACGAACAGAAACTGGTCGGCCGAATTCTTGACCGCCGAAAAGCTGGCTTCGTCGGCCGCTTCCCGTTGCTTCCCGAACCGGTCATCGTGGCCGGCGCTAAACGCCTGCGGCAAATGCTGAAAGAACGTGGGGCGCAAAGAATGCTTATGAAGATGATCGGGCGGGATGGTGGGGCAGATGGTTGACGAGTGCTGGAGACGGTCGACTACTCGATTGCCATGTCCTTTCCTGGAGATTGCCCGAAACTTCCGCTCGAATGCGGGAGTGGTGAGGATTCGAAACGGGCCAGCCATGGCGATCTAATTTCTTCGTCCTTACTTCTTCTTGCGCTTGCGGGTTGGAGATTTCAGCTCAACCATGAATTCGTGAACACTGCGCGCCGCCCCGCGCCGATACTCCGCCGTGCTCGTTTGGATTTGCTCCTTCACCGAGCGGCTCTGCATTTCCAGGCAATCCTCCAGATCGTCCACATGCATGAGGCCGACGACGGGGATACCGTCCTTCTCGAAGGTGAACAATTCGCCGTTCACGTGCGCGCGGCGCACGACTTGGCCGAGATTCACACGCGCTTTGGTCAGGGGAAGGCGGTTCACGATGGTTTTCATATGTTGATTAATATTGATCAATGCCACTCGATCTGGCGAGATGACAGAGGGTCGCGCTACGACTTGCTCTGTTGCCACTCTCGATATGCTTCGCTCTTCCCAATCCCGCGCTCTTTCGCTACTTTCTTCAGTGCGGATTTTTCGTCTGACTTGTCTTCGGTGATGATTTCGCGCACGCGCTGGGCGAGGCTTACGGTCTCGGATGCGGACGGAACCGCTCCCTCTTCGGCCTTCGCGATCAGCAGGGTGATTTCGCCCTTTACGTCTCCTCGAGCTTTGAGTTCGTCGAGAATTTCGCGCGCCCGGCCGCGCAGAAACTCCTCGTGAATCTTTGTTACCTCGCGGGCCACCACCACGTGCCGCGCGTCTCCTAGAACTTCGGAAACCTCGGAAAGCGTTTCCAGCAGACGGTGGGGCGCTTCGTAGAACACCTGCGTGCGCGGAGAGTCTTTGATGCTCTCGAGCAGTTTGCGGCGCTGTCCTGACTTGGCTGGGAGGAAGCCGCTGAAGCGGAACGACTCGGTAGGCAGGCCGCTTGCGACCAGGGCCGCCAGAAATGCCGACGCTCCGGGAATCGGCACCACCGGCACATGATGCCGGATGGCCAGGGCGATCAGCCGAAATCCCGGGTCCGAAATGCCGGGCATGCCGGCGTCGGTGACGAGAGCGATCTGGGCGCCGCCTTCGAGGTCGACGACGAGTTCGGCGGCTTTGGTGATTTCATTGTGTTCGTGATAGCTGACTAAGCGCGTTTGGATGCCGTAGTGGCTGAGCAGCTTCAGGGTCTGGCGTGTGTCTTCGCAGGCAATCAGATCCACTTCCTTGAGCACGCGCAGCGCCCGCAGCGTAATGTCTTCGAGGTTGCCGATCGGCGTAGCTACGAGATAGAGGGAGGGGCCGCCGATGGTCTTGCCTCGCTCTGAGTTGCTGGCATTCTCACTGTCTTCGTGCATAAGGCGAGTCTAGCAAGAAAGGGGAGGTCGCGAGGTTGGAGGCCGGAGGTGAGATTGCAGAAGTCAGGATCGGGGCGCGGCTGTGTAATCTAATCTCTAACTCTTCATATCCATTTCTTCTTCGCCTTTCATTCGCTTCATGCTAAACTGACCGAAATCGATGTGATAGCCAACACTTCACGCTCCAGCCCGCGGGTGTAGGCTCGAATTTCCAGATTCATAAAACAGGAGCAGCCATCATGGCCGAGGAACGCAGCCGAGTAGTAGAAGAGCGCAGCAATGAACGCGTCAAGGCAATCGATCTCGCCTTCGCCCAGATCGAAAAGCAGTTTGGCAAAGGTTCCATCATGCGGCTGGGGTCTAAGGAAGCGATCGTTCCGATCGCGGTGATTTCCACCGGCGCGATTTCGTTCGACGCCGCGCTCGGCGTAGGAGGAGTTCCGCGCGGCCGCGTGGTTGAAATCTTCGGGCCCGAGTCATCGGGCAAAACTACGATTGCCTTGCAGGTGATTGCCGAGGCGCAAAAGGCTGGAGGCATGGCCGCGTTCGTCGATGCCGAGCATGCCCTCGATCCCGGCTATGCCAAAAAGCTGGGCGTGGACGTAGACAACCTTCTGGTCTCGCAGCCCGACTATGGCGAGCAGGCGCTCGAAATTACGGAAGCGCTGGTTCGGTCGAACGCCATTGACGTCCTGGTCGTGGATTCGGTGGCGGCGCTCGTCCCCAAGGCTGAACTTGACGGCGAAATGGGCGACAGCCACATGGGACTGCAGGCGCGCCTGATGTCGCAGGCGCTGCGCAAACTCACTGGAACCGTAGCCAAGTCGCGTACTTGCCTGATCTTTATCAACCAGATTCGCGAAAAGATTGGTGTGATGTTTGGCAATCCTGAAACCACGACGGGTGGGCGAGCGCTGAAGTTCTATTCCTCGGTGCGTATCGATATCCGCCGCATCGCCGCCATTAAAGAAGGAGATGTCGTGACGGGTTCGCGCACCCGCGTGAAGATCGTGAAAAACAAGGTGGCCGCCCCCTTCCGCGAAGCGGAGTTTGACATCCTGTATGGCGAAGGCATCTCCCGCGAAGGCGACCTGCTGGACATCGCCGTCAGCAGCAATATCCTGGAGAAATCGGGCTCCTGGTTCAGCTATAAAGGCGAGCGCATCGGCCAGGGGCGCGAGAATGCGCGCGCCTTCCTCAAAGAAAACAAAGACACGCTGGCGAAGCTCGATGCTGAAGTGCGCAAGTCGCTGGGATTGGTGCCCTCCATCGCTACGCCCACTCCAACGGCCGCTCCGGCCCAGGCCACGGGCACCCAGGGACGCGTCACCACCATGCCGTCAGCGCCGGAAGCAGTGAAAGTTCCGGCGGCGAGACGGTAATCATATTCGCACAGGGGCGGGTGCCGTCACCCGCCCGCTCAACTCCCTCCGAATTGCCATCCCCGCTGCCCCCGCATACAATCCTCCTTTCGTCGACCCTGTCGTCGAGCGAGGGCCCCCTGTGAAGCGCATCAAAGCCATTTATCCGGGATCGTTCGATCCTCCCACCAACGGCCATCTCGACCTGATCGAGCGCGGCAGCGAGATTTTTGACGAACTCGTGGTTGCCATTCTGCGCAATCCCGAAAAGGATCCTCTTTTCAGCGTCCCTGACCGGCGCAAGATGCTGGAAGCGATGACGGCCGATTTTGACAACGTTTCGGTGGATACCTTCGACGGCCTCACCGTCGACTACGCCCTGCGGGTCGAGGCCAGGGTCATCCTGCGCGGCATTCGCGCCATCAGCGATTATGAATACGAACTTCAAATGGCGCTGATGAATCGGAAGCTGCAGCCGGGCCTGGAGACGGTGTTCATGATGCCAGCGGAAAAATATTCCTATCTCAGTTCGCGCCTGGTGCGCGAAGTCGCCCAGCTCGGAGGCTCCATCAATTGCCTCGTCCCCGAACTTGTCGCGCAGAAACTTCGTGAGAAAATGGATGTTGCTCACAAATTCGAGAACGGCGTGCAGACCTCCGGCAAGCCACCTTCCGAAGCCAGGAGCAAACTCAGGAAAAAGAAATTATGAGCACAGTCGTGTCGCCCATCACGCACCCCGTCCGTCTTACCGAACGCATCAACCGCATCGAGCCCTCCGCGACCATGGCGGTGGTGGCCGAGGCCGACAAACTCCGGCAGCAGGGCATTGATGTCGTCGACTTTGGCGCCGGCGAGCCTCACTTCACAACTCCGCAACACGTTAAGGATGCCGCCATCGCCGCCATCCAGGCCAATTTCTCGAAGTACACTCCGGTCGGCGGCACCATCGAGTTGAAGGATGCGATCGTGCACCGCCATGCTGTCGACTTCGACTCGGATTATCGCCGCGAAGAAGCCGCGGCATCGGTGGGCGGCAAGCACGCGCTGTTCAACGTGATTTCGGTGCTGGTGGATCATGGCGACGAGGTTATTCTTCCCGTTCCGTACTGGGTTTCGTTTAAAGACATGGTGCGCTATGCCGGCGGCAACTGCGTACTTCTGCAGAGTGACGAGTCGCAGGGATTTCGCGTTACGGCCGACATGGTCGCGAGACTGATCACGCCGAAAACCAAGCTCATCATTTTGAATTCGCCCTCCAATCCCTCGGGCGCGGTGATGAGTCCGGAAGACATGACTGAAGTTGTCCGCCTGGCGCACCAGCGCGGGATCTGGGTGATTTCAGACGAGTGCTACGTTTATCTGAATTACACTGGCAAACGCTTTTCGGTCGGTTCGCTGCGCGAGTACCGCGACCGTTTTCTGGTCGTGGGTTCGCTTTCCAAGACTTACGCCATGACCGGATGGCGTCTAGGATTTACGCTCGGACCGGCGGCGATTATCACTGCGGTTCAGAAGCTGCAGAGTCAGTCCACATCGAACCCGACGTCGATCGTGCAGAAGGCGGCGGTTGCCGCGCTGAAAGGCCAGCAGCAATGCGTGGAAGACATGCGAGCGGAGTACATCAAGCTGCGCGATCATGTGGTCAAGGGCCTGCGGTCGATACCGGGCGTGAAGTGCACATTGCCCGAAGGCGCTTTCTACGCCTATCCCAATGTGTCGGCATTTTTCGGTCGCAGCGGGATCAACTCGGCCTCCGACATCGCGGGTAGACTGCTGCGCGAAGCGCACGTCGCCACTGTTCCCGGGGAAGGATTTGGCACGAAGGAGCATATCCGGGTCTCGTACGCTACTTCGATCGCCGAACTTGACCGCGGACTGGAGCGGATGCGGAAGTTTTTTGGTGGGCTGTAAGTTTGTTGCCGCAGGCTCGGTTTCGTTCCGCTCCGATACGGTTATCTCTTCTATTGGAACTGTTGGGGCGGAATGGTATTCGGACCATCGGCGATCTTGTTCGGGGTTGTGCGTAGTCAAACCCGACATTTTCAAGCCTAGAGGCGGCAGCTCCAAAAGCGACACGCTCCATGCGTTCTTGCCTTTGATTTAAGTTTCCAGCTACGCTGCTCGATCAAATGACCCAACTCTACCCACTCCTGATGTCACCCGCCTTCGACCCCCGGCCCTGGGGCACGCTCGATCTTTCGGCCATCTATCCCAATCACAAATTCAACGAACGCATCGGAGAAGCGTGGCTCACGGGCGATCATTGCGTGGTCGTCAACGGACCACTGGCGAAACGAACGCTGGCAGACCTGAGCAAAGAACTAGGCGCTGAACTAGTGGGCACGGCGGCACGCGATCCGCAGCGCTTTCCGTTGCTGCTGAAGTTCTTGTTCCCGGAAGAGAAACTCTCCGTGCAAGTGCATCCGGACGACGTCACTGCGCAGCAGTTCGGCGAGCCCTGGGGCAAGACCGAATGCTGGTACGTGGCCCATGCCAAGGCAGGATCGCAGATCGCGCTCGGACTAAAGCCCGGAGTTACCAGGGCCCAATTCGCGGAGAGCATCGAGGAAAAGCGCGCGGAAGAGTTGCTTCAGTGGGTCAACGTCTATCAAGGCGAAATGATTTATGTGGCTGGGGGTACCGTGCACACCCTCGGACCGGGAGCGGTCATCGTGGAGACGCAGCAGCAGTCCGATACCACGTATCGTCTTTACGACTACGGACGCCCGCGCCGGCTGCATCTGGAGCGCGGCCTCGCTTCAGTCAAGGAACACACAGCCTCTGGCAAAGTGATCCGTCCCGCGCCAGCCAGCATCGATGGCGGCAACAGCCGGTTTTCGTCGATGATTCGCGCGCCCTACTTCAAGGTTGACCTGTTTGAACTGAAGGAGCCGCACGTGTTCTCAACCGCCGCCGATGGCGGCAAAACTTCGGTGCAGATTTTGGTGGCAGTCGAAGGCTGCGGAGTGGTCGAGGCCCAGGGCCGCGACCCGGTGACGCTGGCTAAAGGCGACGCGGTGGTGATTCCAGCCGTGGTCGAAAGCTTTATGGTCCGGCCACAGTGGGCAGTGGAGTTTCTAATAGCCAGCCTGCCCGGCGGGCTGGTCCCCGAACCCGCGACCCGCATGTAGACGAGTCTGCACGTCCACTGTGGTCAAGCTCTTCCGCGCGCATGGCGCAAGTGTTAGGCTGGCAACGACTGTGAAAGCGGATCCGCACTTCTATCCCGTAATTCTGGCAGGCGGCCGAGGCACGCGCTTCTGGCCTCTGAGCCGCAAGCGCCGCGCCAAGCAACTGCTGGCGCTCGACGGTAAGCAGACGATGCTCCAGCAAACGGTCGCGCGCCTGATACCGATGGCTGCGCCGAGGCGCTTCTGGATGATCACGAATGGCGACTTGCGCCCGGCGATTTTGCGTCAGGTGGCAAAGCTTCCTCCGAAACAAATCATCGCCGAGCCCGCCGGCCGCAACACCGCGCCCGCGATTGGGCTAGCGGCGTTTCTTCTGCTTCGTCAGGACCCGGATGCGGTGCTTGGTCTTTTTCCCTCCGATCATGTCATCGCGGAGCCAGCCCGATACCATGCGACGATCAGCCGGGGAATCGAAATCGCGGCTGCGGGAGAAAACATTGTTGTGCTCGGGATCCGCCCGACTCGACCCGAAACCGGCTACGGCTACATCGAGGCGGGCGGGCTGGAAAGTGGCGCGCCCGATTCGAAAGCGGCGTCGGCGCTCCCGGTGCGCCGCTTCACCGAAAAGCCAGACCTCGCCCGAGCCAGGCAGTTTGTGGAAGCGGGCAACTACTTCTGGAACAGTGGCATGTTTCTCTGGCGCGCCGATACCCTGGCCAACGCGCTGCGTGAGCATCTTCCGAAGACCGCGCCGCTCCTCGAACAAATCGCCGCCGCGTATGGGACGCGCAAGTTTGCGGACACCTTTCGCAAGCTTTACCCGAAGTGCGAAAACATCAGCATCGACTATGCCGTGCTCGAGCCGCGCTCGGCCAAGGGAGAAGCACAGTCGCGCATTTTCTGTCTCCCGGCCGATTTCGGATGGAACGACCTTGGTTCCTGGAGCGCGCTCCATGAGCACCGGGTGGGAATGTCGAAAGCGGCCGACGGCAGCATGATCTCAGCGTCGGGAAGCTTTTCCTTGAACGCGAAGAATAACTATGTTCGCGTAGTCGGCAAGTTTGTAGCCCTGGTGGGCGTCAGCAACCTGGTGATTGTGGAGACGGAAGACGCTCTTCTCGTGACCACGCTCGACCAGTCGCAGGATGTCGGCAAAGTGGTGAAGCATTTGGATGAGAAGAAACTGAAGAAACTTGTGTGACCGTCGTCGTCCGCCGTTGGCTGTTCGTCGTTGACCGTTCGCGACATCCTCCTGGATTCCCGGCCCTGAGAGAAGCCGAAGGTGAGGGATCTGCATTTGCGAACAGCCACCGCGAACGACGCAGGGCGAACGACGAATAGCGAACGACGGACCCTATGACTCAAATCAAATTCGGAACCGACGGTTGGCGCGGCCTGATTGCGGACGATTTCACTTTCGCCAACGTGCGCCGTGTAGCCGCAGCGATCGCCGGCTACGTCGTTAAACATGAGGATCCTACTCGCGGCGTTGTGATTGGCTACGACACGCGCTTTCTCTCCGACCGGGCGGCTCGCGCGATAGCTGAAGTCGTCGCTGGCGCGGGTATTCCCGTGCGGCTGTCCAACGACTACGTACCCACTCCCGCAGTGTCTTACAACGTCAAGAAACTGGGAGCGGCGGGGGGCGTCATGGTCACCTCGAGTCATAATCCATGGAACTGGAATGGGGTAAAGTTCAAAGCCAAATTTGGCGGCTCGGCGACACCCGCAATCATGAAGTCGATTGAAGATGAACTGGGCGGCGCAGAAATGCACACAGATTCGACTCCCGACCTTGCGCACAAAACGCGCAAGGATGGGGCAGCCACGCGAAGGAGTGGGACACCCGCGGTCATCGAGGAAGTCGATTTGAAGCCCGCCTATGTCGCGGCGGTTTCCGAGTTCGCGGACCTCGATCTGATTCGGCGGGCGAATTTCAAGTTTGCGATCGATTCAATGTATGGCTCGGGTCGAGGAGTTCTACCAAAAATATTTGACGCCCACGGCATTCGCTATGTGGCCATCCGCCAGGAAGTGAATCCTCTGTTTCCCGGCATTAATCCCGAACCGATCCTGCCCCACGTCGCCCTCCTGCAGCAAACCGTCGTCCGGGAACAATGCCACGCCGGCCTCGTCACTGACGGCGACGCCGACCGTATTGGCGCCGTGGCGGAAGACGGAAGCTTTGTCGATTCGCACAAGTGCATGTGCGTTTTACTGTACTGGCTGCTGCAATATAAAAAGTGGCCGGGCGACGTGGTGCGCGCCTTCAACACTACCGGCATGATGGATCGGATCGCCGCGAAATACGGGCGCAAGCTGCACGAGACTTCGATCGGCTTCAAATACATTGCCGATTTAATGATGGAGCATGACATTCTGATTGGCGGAGAAGAATCCGGAGGCATTGGATACGGCCGTTTCCTGCCTGAACGCGATGGGATTCTCAACGCGCTGCTGCTGGCCAACGTCATGGCCGAAGAAGAGAAGCCGCTGGGCCAGTTGGTTGCCGACCTGCAGCGGGAATTCGGCCCGCACTATTATGGACGCCGCGATCTGCACATTTCCGACGAGATGAAGAACGCCGCCATCCGCCGCGCCGCCGATCCCAAGACCACGAAGGTCGGCGGTTATTCTATTCTGCGTAAGGAAAATCGCGACGGTGTCAAGTTCTACATCGATGCTCCGAAGCCAGGGAACGGCGCCGATGCCTGGGTATTGTTTCGAGCCTCGGGGACCGAACGGATGCTGCGCTGNNGCGCAGGTTCAGCCGCAAGCAAGTCAGCCTAAGAACGCGATAGGATAGAGGCAACGCCTTCAGCATCATGGCCACTACACAACCCACGCCAGTTTTCGCGGATTCTCCGGAATCGCGGCGCTACAACCGCATCAAGCGGTGGATGGGGCTCGCCGATCTGGTGCTGGGCTTCGGGTGGCTGGTCGTGCTCCTGGCTACCGGCTGGACTGGAACGCTCCGCGATCTGGCGTATCGCTGTGCTTCGCAGAATTATTCTTTGGCTGTTTTTCTCTACGTCTTGATGCTGATGGCGATCAGCAAGATCATCGGAACCCCGCTCGAGTACTACGGCTTCCGGCTTGAACACCGCTATAACCTGAGCAACCAGAAACTCCGTTCCTGGCTCTGGGACGAACTGAAAGGACTTCTGATCGGCCTGGTGATGGCCAGCATTGTGGTGGAACTGCTCTACAAGCTCATGCGCCAATCTCAGCAGTACTGGTGGGTGATGGCATGGGCGGTTTTCCTCGGACTCTTTGTGTTGCTGGCGCAGCTCGCGCCGGTGGTGCTATTTCCTATCTTTTACAAATTCGAACCACTCGAAAATGAAGAACTCAAGCGCCGCCTGATCGTGCTGAGCGAACGCGCCGGGACGCGAGTGCGCGGGGTCTACAAGTGGCATCTTTCCGAAAAAAGCAAGAAGGCCAACGCCGCGCTCACCGGACTGGGCGCGACCCGGCGCATCATTCTCGCCGACACTTTACTGGACAACTATTCCGACGACGAAATCGAGGCGGTGCTGGCGCACGAACTCGGGCATCACGTGCACCGGCACATTCTGAAGAGCATTTTCGTGCAGGCCGGGATCACGCTGTTTGGTTTCTGGCTGGCCAACGAAGTTCTCCACTTCGCGGTGGAGCGGCGCCACCTGTTCGAGACGGTGTCTGATTTTGCCGACCTTCCGCTGCTGATTCTGGTCGCGACCGTTCTTTCTTTCCTGCTGATGCCGGCGCTCAACGCCTATTCACGCTTCAACGAACGGCAGGCCGACCGCTATTGTTTCGAGTCCGTGGCCAGCGTCGAACCCTTCATTTCTTCGATGAACAAACTGGCCGAACAGAATCTCGCCGAAAAAACGCCTTCCCGCTGGGTCGAGTGGCTGCTGCACTCGCACCCTGCGATCACAAAGCGCGTCGCGGCCGCCGAAGCCTGGGCGAAGGCGCACTGAAAATTTGGCCGGCAAAACGGGCGGTACGAAACCAGCCCAATTCCCCGATGAAATATTACAAATTCTTCTTCAAAATCTCCTCGACCCGCCGCAGGTCCTCTTCCGTGTCGACGCCCACCGTGTCAAACGGTGTTTCCGCTACGTAAAGCGGGATCCCGTTCTCGAGAAAGCGTAACTGTTCGAGCCGCTCGCTGCGTTCGAGCGACGACTCGGGCCAACGCACGAACTTGTCCAGCGCGGTCTTGCGATATCCATAAAACCCCAGATGCTTGTAGTATCGCGGACGCACTCCGTCGCGGTCATGCGGTATGGTTGCCCGCGAAAAATACAAGGCCCGTCCCGCGTCATCGGTTACCACCTTCACCGCGCTCGGATTGTCGATGTCAACCTCGGCGGCCACAGNNTCGATATGATCGGGCCGAGTCAACGGTTCATCGCCCTGCACATTCAGGTAAACGTCCGCGGGCATCGCAGTCGAGATTTCATGGACCCGCTCGGTGCCCGACCGGTGTTCCGCCGAAGTCATGCGGGCGACGAAGCCGTGTTGTTCGCAGAAGGCCATGATCTCATCCGAATCGGTGGCCACGACAACGTGATCCAGCGCAGAACAGCGCCGCACTCCCTGATAGACCCAGGCAAGTAACGGGACGCCGGCGATCGGGCGTAGCATTTTGCGGGGCAGGCGCGTCGAGGCCAGCCGTGCGGGAATCACAGCAATGACTCTCATGCGTTCAGTTTCGCACGGAGCAGGCGGTGGATACCATGCGAGGTGACGTAAATTCGATTGTGT
>PLBE01000081.1:4428-4638 GCA_003134435.1 Acidobacteriaceae bacterium | reverse complement strand
AGAGCAAATGGCGAAGGAAAAATTTGAGCGGACAAAGCCGCACTGCAACGTAGGGACGATCGGACACATCGATCACGGGAAGACGACGTTGACGGCGGCGATCACGAAGGTATTGCAGAAGCACAATCCGAAGATTGTGTACCGGTCGTTTGATTCGATCGACAACGCTCCGGAAGAGAAGGCGCGCGGGATCACGATAGCGACGGCGCA
>PLBE01000081.1:0-4343 GCA_003134435.1 Acidobacteriaceae bacterium | reverse complement strand
TGCTGGATCTGGTGGAGTTGGAAGTCCGCGAGTTGCTGAAGAGCTACCAGTTTCCAGGGGATGAAGTGCCGGTGATCCGGTTGTCGGCGCTGGGTGCGTTGAATGGGGAAGAGAAGTGGGAGAAGCAGATAGACGCGCTGATGGAGGCGGTGGACAAGAGCGTGCCGCAGCCGGCGCGGGAGTTGGACAAGCCGTTCCTGATGCCGATCGAGGATATTTTTTCGATTCAGGGACGAGGCACGGTGGTGACGGGCCGGATCGAGCGCGGGAAGGTGAAAGTGGGCGAGGAAGCGGAGATTGTGGGCTTCCGGGATACGCGCAAGACGGTGGTGACCGGCGTCGAAATGTTCAAGAAGCAGTTGGATGAGGGGATGGCGGGCGATAATGCGGGGCTATTGCTGCGCGGCATTGCGAAAGAGGATGTGGAGCGTGGGATGGTGCTGGCGAAGCCGGGATCGATCACTCCGCACACGAAGTTCAAGGCGGAAGTATATATCTTGACGAAGGAAGAAGGCGGGCGGCATACGCCGTTCTTCAAGGGATATCGGCCGCAGTTTTATCTGCGGACGACGGACGTGACGGGGATTGCGGAGTTGCCGGCGGGGACGGAGATGGTGATGCCGGGAGACAACGTGAGCCTGGTGATCGAACTGATCACGCCGGTGGCGATGGAAAAGGGATTGCGGTTTGCGATCCGCGAAGGCGGCCACACGGTGGGAGCGGGGACGATTGCGGAGATTGTGACATAGCTTTCAGCCGTCAGCCATCAGGAAAAGCGGAGTGGTTGAAGTGCAGAGAGCTAAGAGCTAACAGCCAAGAGCTGGTTTGGAGTGAGCGATGCCCCGAGAGATTATTACGTTGCAGTGCGGCGATTGCAAAGAGCGGAATTATTCGACGACCAAGAACCGCAAAACGACGCCGGACCGGCTGGAGCTGAAGAAGTTCTGCAGTCGGTGCCGCAAGCATACGCCGCACAAAGAAGTGAAGTAGAGCGATTGAGACATTGAGACATTGAGCGATTGCGGCAAATGATTCAATGGCACAATGACCAAATGGCTCAATAATCATAGGGGCGTAAGCTCAACGGTTAAACTGTCGGTCTCCAAAACCGAACTTGGGGGTTCGAATCCCTCCGCCCCTGCCAGAGTTGAGGCCCGAGAGGGAGAAGTGAAGGAAAGCGGGAAGGTATGGCGACAGCGGTAGAACAGAATGCGATTACGACCACGTTGAGATCGTGGCCGGAGCGGATCCGGTCTTTTTACCACGATGTGCGCACGGAGATGAAGAAAGTCACTTCGCCGACGCGCAAAGAGGTGCAGGCCACGACGACGGTGGTGATTATTACGGTGTTTTTATTTGGGTTGTATTTTTTTCTGGTTGATCTGGCGATCAGCAACACGCTGGAGCGGATGCTGCATTATTTCTCGCGCCGTTAGGCGTCGAGCGAAAGAAGCGATGAATGCCGGATACGGATTCGAATAAAGAAGAGAAGACCGAAAGCGCCGCGGTGGGAGTTGGCTCGGAAGGTGAAGGCCAGCCGACGCCAACGCCCGGGGAAGCGGTTGCAGGCGGAGAGCCCGCGCGCAATCCGAATATGAAGTGGTACATCATCCACGCCTATTCGGGATTCGAGCGGAAAGTGCGGGAGTCGCTGGAATCGCGGGTGCAGGCTTTCGGATTGCAGAACAAGATTGGCAAAGTGCTGATTCCGACCGAGTCGGTCACGGAAGTTCGCGGGGGCAAGAAGTATACTTCAGAGCGCATGTTCTATCCCGGCTACGTGCTGGTGGAGATGGACATGGACGACCACGTGTGGCACGTGGTGAAGTCGACGCCGCGGGTTACGGGATTTGTGGGCACGGGGCAGCAACCGACTCCGCTGTCGGAAGAAGAAGTCAATCATATTGTTTACAAAGTGGCGGACAGCCGGGAGAAGCCGAAGCTCAAGGTCAAGTTTGAAAAGGGCGAAACGGTGCGCATCGGCGAGGGTCCGTTTGCGACGTTCACCGGAGTGGTCGACGATGTGAATGAAGATCGGGAGACTTTGAAGGTGATGGTCACGATTTTCGGGCGGTCGACTCCGGTGGAATTGGAATTTGGGCAGGTGGAGAAAGTGGCATAAGCGGCAGAGTTTGAAGGGCTGAGTTGCAAAGCACTGAGCCGAAAATCCTAGACTCGGGGCTGAAGTTGAATTCAGGTATGGGAAAGGCATCATGGCTAAGAAGGCGACAGGTTCGGTAAAGTTACAGATTGCGGCGGGCAAAGCAACGCCNNATCATGGAGTTCTGCAAGCAGTTCAATGCGCGGACTTCGCAGAAGGAACTGGAAGGGCTGATTGTTCCGGTGGTGATCACGGTCTACAGTGACCGATCGTTCACGTTCATTACGAAGACGCCGCCAGCGTCGATTTTGCTGAAGCGTGCGGCGGGCATCGCCAAAGGATCGGGCGCTCCTAATAAAGACAAGGTGGGCAAGGTGACGCTGAAGCAGGTCGAGGACATTGCGAAGCAGAAGATGCCGGATCTGAATGCGGCGTCGGTTGATGCCGCGATTAAGAGCGTGCGCGGGACGGCGCGGTCGATGGGGATTGAAGTGGTGGGATAAGATCGTCGTCAGTCGCCGGCCGGTAGTCGTTCGGAGGGTTTTATAACGACTAGCGACAAGCGACCGACGACATCAGGTTTGTCGAAAATACCACGGCTTTTCAGATCAGCGATTGGCGGTGGGAGACTGAGGTGAGAATGAAGAAGTCAGGGAAGAATATTGAGAAGTCGCGGAAGGCAGTTGAACCGCGGCCGTATACGCTGCAGGAAGCGGTTCCACTTCTGCAGAAAGTGAAATTCGCGAAATTCGACGAGACGGTGGAGGTGACGCTGCGGCTGGGCGTCGATCCGAAGCATGCCGATCAGATGGTGCGGGGCACGGTGGTGCTTCCACATGGACTAGGCAAGTCGAAAAAGGTCCTAGTGATCGCGAGCGGCGAAAAGGTTCGTGAGGCCGAGGCGGCGGGCGCGGATTTTGTGGGCGGCGAAGACATGGTCGAGAAGATCACGAAAGAGAACTGGACCGACTTTGACGCGCTGATTGCGACTCCGGACATGATGAAATCGGTGGGCCGGTTGGGCAAAGTGCTGGGGCCGAAGGGGCTGATGCCGAATCCGAAGACGGGCACTGTGACCATGGACGTCGCGAAGGCGGTGCAGGAAGTGAAGGCGGGCAAGGTGGAGTTCCGCACCGACAAGACGGCGCTGGTGCATGTTCCGGTGGGAAAGATTTCCTTCACGCCCGACAAGCTGATCGACAACGCGACCACGCTGATTTCGAGTGTGATCAAGGCGAAGCCTTCGGTGGCCAAGGGCAAGTACATCAAGGCCTGCTATTTGAGTTCGAGCATGGGGCCGGGAATCTCGCTGGATACGACAGCGATTGAGGTTGCGGCGAAGGCATAGACGTCGTTCGTCGATGGTCGTTCGTCGTTCGGTGAGCCTGGAAGGCACTCGACGATCCGAACGACTAACGACTAACGACAAGCGACCAACGACTTTTCTGAAAGGGTTTGGATATGGCGGTTACACGAGCTAAGAAAGTTGCGCAGGTTGAGAAGCTGGGCAGTGAACTGAAGAATGCCTCGAGCATGATTGTGGCGACTTACTCCAAGCTGACGGTGACGCAGGACTTTGAGTTGCGGAAGGCGTTGCGTCCGACCGGGGCGAAGTATCGCGTGGTAAAAAACACTTTGGCGGAGCGGGCGGGCAAGGGCACGAAGGTCGAGGAAGTGCTGAAGAATCTTCAGGGCGTAACCTCGATTGCCTACACCGAAGGGGATCCGGTGGCGCTGGCGAAGGCGCTGGCGAAGTACGTCAAGGAGAATCCGGAATTCAGCTTCAAGGCGGGAGTGGTTGAGGGGCGCGTGATCTCGGTCAAGGAAATCGAGTCGCTGGCGACCATGCCGTCGAAGGAAGAACTGTATTCTAAGCTGCTGTTCCTGTTGAACGCTCCGTCGCAGCGTCTGGTCACGGCGATGAATGCGGTTGGGCGGAATCTGGCGGTGGTGGTGGGCCAGGGCGTGGAGCAGAAAAAGTTCAAGGAAGCATAGGGCACGATTACAAACTTTTCTGGGCAGCAAGTCTGCTCGAAAAAAGGTTTAGCTGTTGCTGAGTCAGGGGTGGCGCGGTCTGAGATTCGGGCGTTGTCTGGCGCTGGAATGGAAGACCTGGTCGCACTGGAAACCTGGGGAAGCGATGGCGAGATCGAAAATCTTACATAGAGTGGAGAGGGTCACATGGCGGATTTACAGCAGTTAGAAGAGTCGATTGTCGGGCTGTCGTTGCTGGAAGCGGCGG
>PLBE01000055.1 GCA_003134435.1 Acidobacteriaceae bacterium | reverse complement strand
AACTCGCTTATCTGTTTATGGCCGAGCAACAACATCTCTCGGACATGTTTGTCGACCGGCACAAGGCGTTTCTCGCGCGCGTAACGCCGCAGGCGCATGAGGAGTTCGAGGTGGTGCTCCAAGGGATATCTGGCTGGCTGGGGCCAACTTATCGCCGGCGTACCTTCCGCGCGGCACAGGACCTCGCACGACATTATGTGGTCCCCTGGTTGAAACCCGAACAGGAAGAAGGAGAAAAAGAGTATCGTCGCATTGCGACGCGCTTCGTGGAGATGGCAAACGAGTTTCTAAAGAAACTAGCGAATGCCGGCATTCCCGAGTTGGCACGGATGCCCCATGCCCTCGATCCGGAGAGCGGCTTTCGCGTTCGCTCGGAATTCACGTTCTTGGAGTTCATTGATGTCGCGCAGCCTGCCTCACCAGTGCGCTGGATGGCCGACCTGGTTCTTGGCCTAGTGGGCGCCCGATGGGTAATCAAGAATGAAGCGAGAAGTTTTCTCAGTAGGCTGCTTGAATTCAACAGCACCCGTGTGCAGAGCGATATTCTCAACCGGGTTCAGGACAGTCGAGCGAAGTTAGAAACCGAGATTCGCAAGCTGCTTCATGAGGTGAGTAGGATTGCAGAACAGGCGTTGGTTCGCGCCCGGAAAGTGAAAGAAGACGGCGATCCTGCGGTCCAGGCGGAATTGGATCGATTGGACGGTTTGGAACACGAAGTCACCGCCCTCCGCGAATCCACACAGCATTTAAATACCGAACGGGTGTGAAGTGGAACCTCTAAACCCGATTCGAATCAACTGCTCATCGTTGGTCTGACAGCAACCGTCTGGTCCTCAACGCCAAACACTCTGTTGTACTGGTCTTGGCCGTAACTGGTCTGGAGAGGCTCACCTTCTGCCAGCTTGAAAGTTCGCGTTCCATCCGTTTCTCGTTCGGCACGCAGAAAAATAGCAACTCTGTCCTTGTCGTTGAAGAATCCCCGCGCGAATTCATACAAGTGGGTTACGTAGAAGACTTTCATCCCCTTTTCCAGCAGAGCGCGGACAATCTGTGTCGCGATTTCTGAGCCTTCTCGCTCGTTCGTCGCTGCGAATGATTCATTGAAGAGCAAGATCGAATTCGGGACAATGTGCTCGACGATGTCGCTCATTCTCGCGAGTTCCTCATCGAATTTCCCGCTCTTCATGCTGGTGTCTTCTTCACGCTTGTAGTGAGTAAACAGGGCAGAGCAGATTTCAGCCTTGAAGTCGTCGGCACCAACGAACAAGCCGCATTGCATCATCAACTGCGCAAGGCCGATGCTCCGCAGGAAAGTCGTTTTCCCTCCTTGGTTCGCGCCGGTGATGATCACCAAGTTCTTTTGTTCCGCATGAAGGGCATTCCCGACGACGCCGTGATTCATCGTGAGGCAGAGGGTGACATCGTACAATCCGCTGAACTCCTGGCTGCGTACGCCCGATGGCACCGGGGTCGGAAAAGCAATAGGCATTCGGTGCGATGCCAGTTCGGTATGTAGATTGAGGCAGCCCACATAAAACGCCAATTCTGTCAGCAGCGCCTTGAAGAAGCCGAGCACATGATCGGAGGATTGAGTCAGCGCAAGCGCAACGCGGGAGATCCCTCGGTTCCGCATATCCGATAAGATCCGCGCGCCAGCCTCGTCGCGGGGGTCGAGACGGAAGCTGTAGGAAACAGGTCCTTTGCCAAGAAGGCGGTCGAGCCAGGTCTGCTCCTTACCGTGCGCCTTGCGCAGCATGTAGTGGGTGCCTTCGTTGCTGTTGCCAAGCGCGGCGCTTAAAAAAGCGCCCTTGCGGAACTTCAATTCCTTCAAATGGCTTTTTATCGTTGTCAGGTATTGCTCGCTCAGCTCTTTCTTTAGCATTGCAAAAAGTGACCTGAAACCCGCGGACTCAAAGTTGCTGCCGTTCTCTTCCGCGGCGCTCCTGAGCTTCTGGAGCACATGCAGAAAGGTTTCCATCAAGTCCACAGAGCCGTAGAGCATTGAACTGGGATAGCTACCGGAAAGGCTCCACCACTGTCTCCTCGTTTCTTCCACCACGGCTGTCATGAGGTCGTAAAGTCCCCTTACCACAACAGGATTCTTCAAGCAGTCTCTCAAGATCGCTTGCCTGTAGAGGATTGTGTCCAAGTCGTTTCGCAGCCCGGAGATAAGCGCTTGCTGCGCCACCTCAAACACGAACTCATCGGCGCCTGCCATAGCGCGCAGCAACGTATTCAGTTCCAAGTCTTTCGTCAAATCAGGCGCGTTCCACAGCACGGCTCGCAGAAGAGTATCCCGATCCACCTCCTGTCGCCGAACATATCTATTCTGTGACGCGGGCTGGTACAGCTCGAAATCCTTGTCCCGGTGCATTAGCAGAACTTTCATACTTCGATCCGCTCCTTGAGCAAGCTGTATGTGACCCGGTACTTCTCTGCGATCGCGTGCGCATAGGCGAGTCCGTCGGCTGGTCGTCGTTCTAATTTATAGGTGCGATCTGCTGGGTTCTGCGGGTCGACAGTGCTGACGATGCTGACCGTTTTGTCGTTGAATGATGCCAATTCATCGAGGAAAGTCACCCAGACCCCCAAAAGGTCCAGATCAGTAATCTGAGCCATGACTTTCTTGCTCAGATATACAGCGTCCTGCACCGTCGTCGAGGAGAAGATTTCGTTCATGATGACGATACTGTTCGGGGTCGCATAGTCGAGGATTTGGCGAATCCGAACGAGATCGTCGTGCAGCTTGCCGCGGAGATTCGTGATGTTCTCTTCGCGTTCGAAATGTGCGAAAAGGTGGTCGTAGAGAAATAGGCGGGCCTCTTTACCCGGAACTGGGCAGCCCAGACAGGCCAGATAATGCAATTGGCCGAACATGCGGGCGAAGGTGGTCTTACCGCCCTGGTTCGGACCGGAAACGACGAAGACGCGCTCCGAGCCAACCAGAGAGAAATCATTAAGGACGACCGCGGCGTTTTCCCGAATCAGCTTGCCGCCCAGTGCGATATCGAAAGCGTCGCGCGCTCCTATTTCTTTTGAGGTTCGTGAGAGCACTGGCAAGCAGAAGGTGAGGCCCGCTGGCCGGAACTTGTCGATGTGCGTGAGGTAAGCAACGTAGAAATGGATCTCGCGATCAAAGCGCGCGATCGTTTCGTCGAGATAATCTGCATGCGCTGCACTAAATTCATCGAGTGCGCGAAATGCGTCGCGATACAACAGTGCGACACCATCCAGAATCTCGGCCTGGATGTGATTCATGCCATCGCGGATCGGGACCTTGAGTTGGTAATCCGTCGCCGTTTCCCGCCTGAATTTGCTAAAAGTCTCTTCTACGGCGGCGCTGTAGTCGCTCTCTCCGTCATAGTGACGAACTGTGATGGAATCGTCCTTCAACAGGAGCGAGTAAGTAATGCTAGACAGGTCCGACCGAAGCTTTGCAGTCTCCGTCACGAGGTTCCTGAATGAGGCTCGTCCCGCGTAGTCGGTCAGATATTCGCGGAAAGCCTGCAGGCCGCGCGACCCCAAATTAAGCTCACCTAGTTGCTGTAAGAACCGCTCGACTGCTTGGCAGTAGATCTCGACCGCCCCGAGGAAGCCACGCTCAATTGCGTACTTGAAGTAGAGATCTTTTGCTTGCTTAAGACGCTCGCGCATCGCGCGCATTTCCGCCGAGAACGATTTGACGGCCTCCATCAAACTAGCGTCTTCGAAATCCCGCATGACCTCCTGACGATAAGAGATCACATCGAGCTCATGCAGTCGGACATAGAAAAAACACGCGAGATTGTAATCCTTCCAACCTTCTGTAATTGCTTGGACGACCTGGTGGAGGTTGAGATCCCTGAAGAAATCAGGCGCTTCCTCGCTGTCGACATTCCTGCCGCTCTCCAGATCCTCAAACAAAATGCTGCGGAACCCCATCGTCTCCTTAATCTCCTTTCTACAATGCATTCTCTGCGTGCCAGGTGAGCCGAAAATCGATGTACAGAGGCGAGGTTTTGACGTATTCGCCGAGACGATATTTCGGATGGATTGCCATTTG
>PLBE01000024.1 GCA_003134435.1 Acidobacteriaceae bacterium | reverse complement strand
GGAAACCAAGGGCGTTGAGTTGCTGGCACTCGGCAATCAGGTCCGGTGAGATTTCCAGGCTCGCGGGCAACTCAAGAACCGTGAGAGTCGAGGGTAATGCTTGCGCGAGCTGTTCGTTCAGCGCCTGGGCGGGACAACTTACAAAGGCCGGCATTTTGCCCGTCAGTTTCTTCAACTCAGTGGGTCTTTGCAGGCCAAAGTACGCGGCCGTCTCTGATAAGGTGCGGGAAACCTCTTCACCGCTTCCTTCCGGCTGCGTTGCTCCGCGCATGAGCAATGCATAAGCATGAATGCGGCTGTGCAGATCCAGAATCGGCACGCGAGCGACGGAATACAACCGGCCGCTAGCCTCATGAATTATTTCTTCGGAGTTCGGAATCAGAGTCGCCATTGGCTTCGCCCCAGTCCATCATAGGCTAACGTGCTGACGGCCGGCGTTGCGGCTGTTTCATCAATCGGTAGAAGTCCAGCGAAGGAGGCGCTGCTTCAGTACCATGTCCTGGATGTGCTTCTTGACACTGGAGCGATGAAAGTCCAACAGACTGAGCTCCGCCAGAATAGCAAGAAGTTGATGATCTTCTGCGCCGGGAATCCCAATCGAAGTGCCGCGAAAAATGGGATTGTTTCGAAACATAATCTGTGTAGCTTCAAACAGGAACGCGGCAGGATTCGTGTTGGTGGTTCCGGTGTAATCGAAGTAAGGCCCGTCCTGGACACGGACGCCTGGATGAATCAACCCTTCAATTACAATCTCCGAATTTGCTGGAACCTCGAGGTTCACCGTCTGGCACTCGATAAGTTCCACCGCCTTTTGTAGCAGTCCTCCGGCTAACTCATATTCGTCCATTCCGTAAGGGTAAGCAGCGGCTGCGGACATGATCACCGCTTCGCTGACACCGATCGCAACTGCCATGGGAAGCGCTCGGCCGGCCTTCTCCGCCTTGGCAACATGCTGAGCCAGGTGGCTCTCCGGAGCCGTACTCACCGTTGCTTGATTTGGCCCGAGGAGTTGCATGCGATAAACACCAACGTTTCGCTGGCCTGTTTCTGGATCTTTGGTTACGTTGATGTGCCAGGTGCCAAGATATCTGCCGCAGTCGTTCTCATTCCATTGTGGAACCGGGAGTGTTAGGAGATTAACAGCGCTCCCTTGAAGAATGTTTTCCAGCACCGGGCCAGTTTCAACAACCCTCGGCCTGACCGGGCGGGCTATCCGCTGCCGGAGCTCCGCGATTAGATCGTCGCGGCTGGTCCCGCTCTCCATTCCGAGGGCAAGCCGGATCAAATCAATCGTGCGCAGGCCGTTTGTGAACACACACTGGCCGGGGTAGTCGGCAATATTCTCAAACAAGAGCGGCGTCTTGCTTTCCCGCGTGATTCTTCCCAGATCGAAGCGCCAATGCGTTAATTCGCTCACACGCACAAGGCGGCCGGCGTCCGAGAGCGATTCAATCAAGCCGCGAAGACTTGTGACTTCACCGGGCGTTTCCTGCGACGGGAGGTGCGTGGCTCCGGAGGAGGCGCGGCCGTTTTCACAGAATGTATTTGTCATCGGACCGTTGCGAGGCGGGGCTCGGGCGCCTTGTCTTCAACGTGCGAAGAAGCCAACTGCTCATGGGAGCGCAGCAGCTCCGCGGCTCGCTTCGCAAAATAGGTAATGATGAAATCGGCCCCCGCGCGTTTCATGCACGAGAGTGCTTCAAGCATGATCGCATCGCGATCGAGACGCCCCATGCGGGCCGCCGCATCGATCATTGCATATTCTCCGCTCACATCGTAGACCGCCAGCGGCATTTGAAATTCCTGCTTGGCGCGGTACACGATATCCAGATAAAAGAGCGCGGGCTTCACCATCACGATGTCCGCTCCTTCCTCGATATCGAGCGCAATCTCACGCATGGCTTCGTCGGAGTTGAAGAAGTCCATTTGATGGGTTCTCTTGTCTCCAAAAGACACTACCGATTGTGTTCCCTCTTTGAAGAACGGGTCATATAGGCTTGAGGCGAACTTTGCCGAATACGCCATGATCGGCAGGTTATGGAAACCATGTGCATCCAGCGTCTTTCTGATCGCCTGAATCTGTCCGTCGAGCATGGCCGCCGGGGCCACCATGTCGCTGCCGGCTTCAGCATGGGAAAGAGCAATTTTGGACATCAGGTCAAGGGACAAATCGTTATCGAGGTAGCCGTCTTTCATGATTCCGCAGTGTCCGTTCGTCATGTATTCGCAGGCACACACGTCAGTGATAACGAGGATGCCGGGAACTGCGTGCTTCACGGCTCGCACAGCTTCCTGCACGATTCCGTCTTCGGCATAGGAACCGGACCCCAGCTCGTCCCTGGCCTGCGGCACGCCAAACAGAAGAATGGCGGGGATACCGAGAGCGCGCGCTTCGACCGCTTCCTCAACCAGGCAGTCGATAGACAGTTGATAGTTCCCTGGAAGCGCCGCAATCTCTCGCCTGACTTTGCTCCCGGGAACCGCGAAAAGGGGAAGAACGAAGTTGCCGGCGGAAAGATGGTTCTCTCGAACTAGACCGCGTATCGATTCGTTCGTCCTTAGCCTTCTAAGTCTTTGCGCCGGGAATCCCATGGTAGATCCTTTCCTTTGTTTCCTGATAGGCCAAGTGGGAGTGTTATTGCCGAAAAATCCCGCAATAAGCCCACCTTAAAGAAACTCTCGCAATCGGAAGGGGAAAAGTATGTGACTGTTATCACGATGTGCCGGTCAATACGCATCAATGCATTAAGCATCTCTACGGATCATCTTCCCTGATTCAGCAATACCCAGAGTGGCGACGAATCGGATCAGCGCTGGAACTTTATGCGAGGGAAGGGACTTGTGACAGAACTGAAGGATGTCGTTCTGGAGTGCATGCTCCTCATCGCTTCCAACCTGTGAAGGCGCGCTTAGCACCACGTCGGCAACGACAACCGAGCCTGTAACAGGATTCTTCTTCGCGCGCACCCGCGACATATGAACAGCAGGGTGAAGGTTGATGACTGCTTCGACTTCCTCGGGGTGGACTTTGAGACCTCCAACGTTGATCCGCCCATCCCGCCGGCCAACGAAGTAATACCGGCCATTGCGCAGATCAACCAGGTCGCCCGTATCGATGAAGCCGTCCGCGTCCTTGAGCGTTGGAGCATCGTCGCCNNATCGTTGACTTCGAACACCGTGCCGGCCTCAGACGAACCAAAGGCGTGTACGACGCGGGCTTGCGGATAGACTGACCGAAGATGATTCAATATTGCCTGATCGGCAATTTCTCCCGACAGGCGAACATATTCAGGCGAGATCGAATGAGCCGATCCACTCATCAGCGCTCGTCGCCACTGAGAAGGTGTTCCCGAGATATGAGTCACGCCGTGTGAGCCCGCGCGGGCCAGATAACTACGGATCGATTCCGACGGGCTCGATAGGATAAGTGACGCGCCGGAAAGCGCTGCGCGAAGAAATACCTGAAGACCGCCGAAGCGGCGAATGTCGTAAAGCGTGCCCCAAACCATTTTCTCCGCTGGAACTGCCCCGCAAAGGATAGCCCCGATCAGACTCGACAGGGTGTGGAGGACAAGCTTGGGCGGCCCCATGGTGCCGGACGTGAAGGTGATCCATTCGGTTTGCAGCGGCAAACTCCGGTCGTAGTTCCGGGACATCGCCGTGTGTGCGCACGGGGTGAAATGTTGAACCGGAGAAGGGCCCGCCGGCGAACTTATCCGATCCGACACAAGGGCATCGGCGTTGGTTGCATTTATGNNGACAAATAACAATGCGGCGCGCAATCCCATCCAACTCAAAAAGGGCCAGTGCCGTGGATAACTGATCCGCTGTCATTAGCACTACGGACCGTCCGCGGAGTTCCTGACTTCCGCCTTCGAGGATGGAACCCCTTGCCAAATCGCTGCGTGCAACACGGGCTTCCGCACTACTAACAAAAGAATCAGGTCCATTGTTAGCGGCGATCAAAGCATTCCATAGAGTTATAGGGCCGTGCTGTGTCATTCTTTTCGCGCGCCAAAAAGGCTTATTGGAAGTTGGTGAAACGATAGCACATTCGGCGGCGCAATCTGTGATTGGGGAAGCGCTCTCAGTTGAATCGCATGAAGAAACCTGCCGACAAAATGAGTCTCCGATATCTTCTTGGAGTTTGCAGAT
>PLBE01000223.1 GCA_003134435.1 Acidobacteriaceae bacterium | reverse complement strand
CCAAAAAATGTTGGTAATGCTCAGTGATTGGGATTATCTTCGCCATCGGGTGTAGGTCTCCTTTTTAGGATCGGCTTTAGCTTGCGAGGCCAAAGCCAACTTACACCCTCTTCGCTTTTACACAATCGAATTTACGTCACCCTGCACGGGCTCTGCAGACGTAGTATCTATTGCAGTCGTACAATGCTTGCGTACGAATGGTGGCGAGCTTTGCCAGCGGAACCTTCGATGCACCGGATGGGCCTTCAGACTTTAAACGATATTTTTTTGACGGTATGCAGAAGCCGCCGCGAACGGGTCATGCTCCAGCGAGGGGCCCAAGGCTGGATGCCGATTTCGGCCACCGAGATTTACCGCAGCGTTGTCGGCGTAGCGCGTGCGCTGGAGTCCTGGGGTGTCGGTAAGGGCGATCGTGTCGCCATTCTGAGTGAAAATCGACCGGAATGGACGATCACTGATTTCGCGACGCTCGCCCTGGGCGCGGTTACGGTTCCGGTTTATGCTACCCAGACTGCGGATCAGACTTCCCTTCTGCTCAACGACTGCGGGGCACGCGTCATCGCCGTATCCACCAGGTACCAGTTGGAAAAGGTCCTGACCATCCAGCGGCACACACCGGTGGAACGGATCCTGGTGATGGACGAATTCGAGACCGCGCACGCCGTCCACATGCAGCGACTGATGCTGCAGGGGCCAGGCGAGTTCGACGCGGAATTCGATGGCCGCGCTCAAGCCGTGCATCCCGACGACCTGGCGACCATCATTTACACCTCGGGTACGACGGGCACATCGAAGGGCGCGATGCTCACTCACGGCAACATGGCGACCAACATCGCCTGTTCGTTGGATGGCTTTGGCGTTGGAACAAAAGAAGAAGTGAGCGTATCGTTTCTACCGCTCTCGCATGTCACGGCCAGGCACGTCGATTTCGCACTCCTCTACCGCGGCGTAGTGCTGGCCTATTGTCCCGACCTGGCACAACTGGCGCAGGCATTAGCGGAAGTGCGACCGGCGACTTTCATTGCCGTGCCGCGCGTGTACGAAAAGATCCGCCAACAAGTGATACTGAAGACCGCGGGCTTTCCGAGAAATGCCATCTATCGCTGGGCGCTGGCGGTGGGCCGCGCTCACCGCGACGAGACTCTGGCCGGCGTCCAACCGGCAGGGCTCTCCTGGAAAATCGCCGACCGCCTGGTTTTTTCGAAAGTGCGTGCGGGGATGGGTGGAAAGGCGGAGGAATTCATTTCTGGCGGCGCTCCTCTAGGCCGCGAATTGGCGGAATGGTATGCCGATATCGGCATCCCCATTCACGAAGGATATGGGCTGACAGAAACTTCTCCGGTGATCGCGGTGAATAATCCCCGGGCCCACAAACTGGGAACGGTCGGCAAACCACTGGCGAACGTCGAGGTGCGGATTGCCGAAGACGGCGAGGTGCTGGTGCGCGGGCCCTCGATCTTCAAGGGCTATTGGAATCGTCCGGAAGAAACGCGGGACTCGTTTGTGGACGGTTGGTTCAAGACCGGCGACATCGGGCACCTCGACAGCGACGGGTTCCTTTCGATCACCGATCGCAAGAAGGATCTGATCAAGACTTCGGGCGGAAAGTTCATTGCACCGCAGCCGATCGAGAATTCGCTAAAACTCAACCCCTTGATTGGAACGGCGGTAGTGCTCGGCGACCGGCGAAAGTTCCCCGCAGTGCTCATTGCGCCGCATTTTCCGGTGCTGGAAGATTGGGCACGGGCGAACCATGTTGATTTTGAGTCGCGCCAAGCGCTGGTTGCAAACGACCGGGTACAGGCGCTCTATGAAGGCATCGTCGAAGAGATGAACCAGAACCTGGCGCGATTCGAAAGAATGAAAAGGGTGCTCGTGGTGTCCGAAGAATTCTCGGAGACGGATGGAACGCTAACTCACACTTTCAAAGTTCGACGCCGCGGAATCGAAGCGCGCTACCGCGAACGGATCGATGAAATGTACGAGAAGGCGGAGGCGTCCGTCGGGTGAACCGGTGGAGTGCCGGAAGCACCGGCCTGGCGGCCTGCGGACGGGCGCTTGCCATCGCCGCATTGTCTGGTTCGCCGTACAATAATTTTCATGACGGACTCATTGACGATCGCTGGCAGGCAATTCCGTTCCCGCTTGATTGTAGGAACGGGCAAGTACAAGTCTTTCCAGGAAACTGCGCGCGCGCTCGAGGCGAGCGGCGCCGATATGGTGACGGTTGCCGTGCGCCGCGTGAATCTTGACCGCAGCAAGGAATCGCTGCTCGATTACATCGATCCTAATCAATACTTTCTGCTGCCCAACACGGCCGGCTGCTATACCGCCGACGACACCATCCGCACCGCTCGCCTGGCGCGCGAAGTGGGACTCTCGGACTGGATCAAGCTTGAGGTGATTGGCGATCAGGCAACGCTCTACCCGGATGTGCAAGCGACGCTCGAAGCTACGCGGGTGCTGGTGAAAGAAGGATTCACGGTGCTCGCCTACACCTCGGACGACATTGTGTTCGCCAAGCGCCTGGTAGACGCGGGAGCGTCGGCGGTTATGCCGTTGGGCGCGCCGATCGGCAGTGGACTTGGCATTCAGAATGCCGCCAGCCTGCGCATCCTGCGCGAACTCATCACGGGCGTTCCTCTAATTGTGGACGCGGGCGTAGGCACGGCCTCTGACGCAGCCGTTGCCATGGAGTTAGGCTACGACGCGGTTTTGATGAATACTGGCATCGCCGGTGCCCAGGAACCGGTGCTGATGGCCGAGGCCATGAAGCACGCGGTGCTGGCGGGAAGGCAAGCCTACAGGGCCGGGAGAATGCCCCGGAAGCTCTATGCGACTGCCAGTTCGCCGCTGGAGGGCGTGGTGCGATAAGACCGTTCATGCAGGGACGGGAGCCATTGCGAGCCTGCCCTGAGCGAAGTCGAAGGGGGCAAGCCGAGGGCAGTTCGTCCTCTGGCTGTGGTCGCCACAACTCCGGGATTCCCAACGGAAAAACAACTGGGCGGCCCGCGAAGGCCGCCCTTCTTTGTATCTGTAGGATTCGTTGCCCCTAGAGCATCTTGACGCTATCCACGTGGATTTTGTCGCCGTCGATGTGCCCGGTGACAGCAACGTGATGTCCGTAGTGTTCTTTAAGAGCTTCAGGGTTGTCCACTGCCAGGACTCGCTGGTCCTTATCCGTAACAACCACCGGGCTGGCACCGGCTGTGATGCACTTTTTCGTGCATTCTTCCGCGCCCGCACTGGCTCCTTTGACACCACACTTGGAATCGCTAACCCAGCCATTCACAGTCTTGGCATCGCTGGCAAATGACACCGAGGCAACCAGCACGATCAGCGTGCCAGCAAGTAACAACAAGAAAAGCTTTCGCATGTCACCCTCCTTAAACCTTTCCCACACCTGATGCGACCCCTGAACTTTATCACAGGAAGCCCGTCGATGGGCTCTAAAACTCGAGTCAACCCGCATATCGACCCTTCTTGGGTCATTTCTGGGCGCGACCGGTAGGCGGCTTTTGCGGAGGATCGGGAGCGACATAGATAATTTCGCCACGGCGAGTGTAGTGTAACTGTTCGCGAGCTTCCTTCTCGATAGCCGCCGGATCGGACTTGAGCGATTTGATCTGATCGGCGTACTGGTTGTTTTCCTTCTGCAAGCGCTCGACTTCCTGCTGCAGCGTTTGCATCTCGTCGCGCTTCTGGCGGTAGATGACCATGCCGTTGGCTCCGAACATGGCGTGCAGCATCAATCCGACAATAATCAGGAGAGCCGCCGCGGTTCCCATTCGCCGCCATTCGCGGGCCAGCCACGCCCAGACTGGACGTGTGCGTTCGATCCAGCGCACCGCCATGGCCTCCGCGCTCGGAGCCTTGTCCTTGGCTTGATCGATGGCCTGATTCACGACCGAGCGAAAGCCTTCCTCCGGACTCGGCAGGATGCGCATTCTCGGCGGTGGTCCTAATCGAAGATCCATGCTTTCGCTGCCGCGCTCAACTTTACGAGGTCTCCCTGGCTGCGCGCCTCGCTATACACGCGCACTACCGGCTCCGTGCCCGACAACCGGTAGCAAACCCACGATCCGTCGGCAAGCACCAGCTTGAGTCCGTCGGTCCTCACGACCTGGGCAACTCCGATGCCATGAAACTCGCTCGGATCGACCCGTAACTTATCAGTAAACTTCTGTTTCACGTCCGGCGTCAAGTGGAAGTTCTGGCGCAGTGGAAAAAAGGAACCAACTTTAGCAAACAGGTTGGCCAGTTGCTTGCCCAGCGAGGCCCCGCGACGCGCCACCATCTCACAGCACAGTAGTCCCGCAAGCACGCCATCTTTTTCCGGAACATGCTTGCGGATGGAAAGTCCCGCACTCTCCTCGCCGCCGATGAGAATCTTGTCTTGCTTAATCAACTCGCCAATGTACTTGAATCCGACCGGAGTTTCGTAAAGTTCAATCTTATATTTCTCAGCCAGCGCATTGATCAGATTGGTAGTAGCCACGGATTTGCCCACTCCATTCTTCCAACCCCGGCTTTCGACTAAGTAATCAAAGAGCAGCGCGATGACGTAGTTGGGCTGCAGGAATGTGCCGTCCTCGTCGACGATGCCAAAACGATCGGCGTCGCCGTCGGTTGCAATGCCAATGGCGGCACCGATGTCGCGCATTTTCAGGCGCAGGTCTCCGAGCCAACGATCGTCGGGTTCCGGGGAGTGGCCTCCGAAGAGCACGTCGCGAGTGTCGTGCACGGTGGCGACGCTAACGCCAGCCTCGCGCAAAAGTGCGTCCGAATAGCCCCGGGCAGCGCCCCACATCGGATCAAAGGCTATTTTCAGGCCAGCTTTTTTGATCACATCGAGATCGACGATTTCTCGCAAGCGCGAGAGATACATGCGCCGGGGATCGATCGACTGCGACTCCGCCTTTGCTGCGCGGGGAGCTGGCGGGTTCGCGTCGTAGGCTGTAATCTCGCGCTCGATAGCCTGTGTCGCTTCGGGCAGCGCGGGCGCGCCATCTGGCGTCGAAAACTTGATGCCGCCATATTCCGGAGGATTGTGCGAGGCCGTAAAGTTGATGGCCCCATCGGCCTTGGACTGAACTACGGCGTAAGAAATCGCCGGCGTTGGTACGGGCTCGGCAATGACCAGCGGGGTGATGCCATGGCTGGACAAAATGTCCGCCGCCATGGCGCAAAAACTCTCGCCCAGAAAGCGCGGATCGCGCCCCACCAATACCTTCGCGCCACTCGATTTCTGCTTCTGCGACGACACGTAACCGGCAATGCCATGGACAGCTCGTTGAACGTTCGCGAAGGTAAACTCCTCGGCGATCACCGCGCGCCATCCAGAAGTGCCAAACTTGATTTGCGTTGCCATCGGCTGCCTCGTATCCTTCCAGTGACACTTTCGGCTGACTCTAACTTCCGATTTAATACGACCGATTTTAAATGACGAACAAGAGGCTGGTTCTAACGACGTGTGGTTCGCTCGAAGAAGCCCGGAGCATCGCCCACGCTCTGGTGGAACGGCATCTGGCGGCCTGTGTCAACATCGTCCCGCAGATTGAATCTGCGTATCGCTGGCAAGGCGAGATCGAAACGGCAGCCGAATGCCTTCTTGTAATCAAAACGACCGAGGAGGCCGGCCCACGTCTGCGCGCGGCTCTGAGCGAGTTGCATTCCTACGAACTGCCAGAATGCATCGAACTCACCATCGAAGACGGAAACGCGGCTTATCTGGAATGGATCGGAGAGTCGGTGCGGTGAGGGCACTTTGTAGAAACGGGGCTGCGCCGCGTTTGGACCGGCGAAGCCGCGTCCACCCACATCGCATTAAATCGCCTCCAGCGCCTGATCTAGATCCTCGAGAATGTCGTCCACGTCCTCAATCCCAACGGAAATCCGGACCATGCCATCGGTAATTCCGATCTTGCGCCGGACTTCTTCGCCGACGCCAGCATGCGTCATGGTCGCGGGATGTGAAATCAGCGTTTCGACCCCGCCCAGCGACTCGCCCAGAGAACAGATGCGCACTTTGCGCAACATTTTATTGGCGTTGGCCAGCGATCCGGTTTCGAAGGCGATCAACGCTCCGAAGCCAGACATCTGGCGCTTGGCTAGTTCGTGCTGCGGATGATCGGGCAGGCCGGGATAAAACACCTTCTGCACTTTCTTATGTTTTGAAAGATAGCCGGCAATCCTGCGTCCGCTGCGGTCGTGCTGCTCCATGCGGACCGCCAGCGTCTTGACCCCGCGCAGGATCAGCCAGCACTCGAACGGAGACAAAATAGCGCCGGCGCATTTCTGAAGAAAGGCGAGCTTTTCCGCCTGCTCGGGCTTGGTGCAGACCACTACACCTCCCAACCCGTCGCTGTGTCCATTGAGAAATTTGGTGGTGGAATGAACCACCATGTCGGCGCCGAAATCGATTGGACGCTGAAAATACGGCGACATAAACGTGTTGTCGACCACGACCTCAATCCCATGCGCGTGGCTCAGATCGGCGACAGCTCGCAGGTCGCACAACTCCATTAAGGGGTTCGTCGGCGACTCCACGAACAGCAACCGGGTGTTCTTCTGGAATGCGCGCTCAACCTTATCGAGGTCCGATGTATCGACATAGGTAAATGTAAGACCGAAGTTAACCAGGACTTGATTGAACAGGCGCGGCGTTCCGCCGTAGAGATTGTGCCCGGCGACGACGTGGTCGCCAGCTTTGAGCATCGAAGCGACGGCATTGATCGCCGCCATGCCACTGGCGAACACTTTCGCGGCGATCCCGTTTTCAAGCGACGCCAGGTTGGTCTCAAGCCGGTCGCGAGTGGGATTCGACACCCGCGCGTATTCGTAACCTTTGTGCTTGCCGATTTCTTCCTGAACGTAGGTCGAGGTCGCATAGATGGCAGGTGAAACCGCGCCGGTCAGGGGATCCGGTTCCTGGCCGTCGTGGATGGCGCGAGTTGCAAAGCCCGATTTGTTGTTGGTCAAGGAATCTCCGGGATTCGGGAATCGATGTTGGCTCATCGAGGTTCGCTCATCGATGTTCGCTTCTGGCGCGAACAACCAAGGGTTGTAACTCTTAAATTCCGCCTTCAAAAATCTTCTTCGATAGATACCGCTCGGCCGAGTCGGGAATCAGCGTGACTACGCGCTTCCCTGCCCCGAGGCGCCTGGCCATTTGTACCGCCGCATAGACGTTAGCGCCCGCGCTCGAACCTCCAAGCACGCCTTCGCGGGCGGCCAGTTCTTTCACCATGCCGAAGGCTTGAACGTCGGTCACCATCATCACTTCGTCACAAACGGACGCATCAAAATTCCTCGGGATGAAGCTCGATCCGATGCCTTCAACCTTATGCGGACCGGGCTTGCCGCCGCCAAGCACCGAGCCCTCCGTCTCAACGACCACCGTATGCACATGCGGGAGGCGCTCCTTCAAAAAGCGGGCAATCCCAGTAAACGTTCCAGCGGTGCCGCTGCCGACGGTAACAGCGTCAATTCTCCCTTCCATCTGCTCGAAGATTTCCCGGGCCGTCGTCTCGTAATGAATATCGGGGTTGGCGGGGTTTTCAAACTGCGCAGCCATGAACGCCATAGGATCCGTTGCCAGCAACTTCTTGGCGCGATCGATGGCGCCCTGCATGCCCTCGGCTTCCGGAGTGCGCGTCACCTCGGCGCCGAGGGCCCGCATGATGATGACTTTTTCCTCGGAAAATTTCTCCGGGACGAATAGTCGCACTTTATAGCCGCGGCTCACACCGATCAGAGCGAGGCCGATCCCCGTGTTGCCGGCGGTCGCTTCGATCACTGTGCCGCCCTGCTTCAGTTTGCCTTCGCGCTCGGCGCGCGCGATCAAGCCAATGGCGGCGCGGTCTTTCACGCTGCCGCCCGGGTTCAGATATTCGAGCTTGGCGAAAATGTCGGCTGCTCCCGCAGGAGCCAGCTTCTTCATTTGCAGCATCGGCGTTTCGCCAACGAGTTTGGAAATGTCGTCGCTAACGCGCAGGCGCGAAGTTGAAGTGATGGTCGGCACGTTACCAGAGTAAGGAATGGACGAGAGAGCGTCAATCAAAGGATTCTGTAATTTTGCAATTTGGTAACCTTGGCAATTCTTGAATTGAAGGGGGCTGCGGCGCTGGCAGCGGGCAAAAGTCGGGTTTCAAATTACCCAATTACAAACTTGCCAAATTACCAAATTCTTCTACTGCGCTCCGGCAGCAGGTTCGGTCCCGGCGTAATAGCCGCTCTTTGTGCGGACCGTGAGCTTGCCGTAGCCGTGGGCGCGGGCATCGACTTTCACCTGGCGATATCCGCCCTGATTTTTCGGTGTCGTCGGTTTGTAGCCAATCGTGTACTGGGTGCGGATATCGTGCGCCACGGTGCGACTGATGGCATCAACTTCGTCCAGCGTTTGGGGGAAGAAAGCGATGCCTCCGGTCCTCTCGGACATGATTTGCAAGGCGCGCTTGGCGTGCTTCGGATGCTCTTCTTTCTCCAGGATGCCAATGGCGTAAACGGTTGGTCCGCCGTCTGCCTGCAGTCGCCGTACGGCCTGTTCGAGGGTTTCGGCGCTCTCGTTGTCTTCGCCATCTGTAACGACGAAGATAATTTTCTTTTCCAGCCTCGCCTCTTTTTTTAAATGCTCGGCCGAAGCTACGACCGCATCGTAGAGTGCCGTGCCGCCGCGGGCTTCGATCTTTTCCAGCCCCTCCTTCAGTTTATTGATGTTGGAAGTGAAATCCTGGTCGAGGTAATACTCGTCGTTGAAGTTGACGATAAACACTTCATCGTTGGGATTGGACGCCCGCACCAGATTCAGGGCGGCGGCGTTCACCTTCTGCCGCTTCTCGCGCATGGAACCCGAGTTATCGACGACGATCCCCATGGCGACTGGAATGTCTTCGTGCCGAAAGGAAGTAATGCTCTGCGGATGTCCGTCTTCGTAGACGTTGAAATCCCCTTTATCGAGGGTGGTGACGATGCGCTGCTTGTCGTCGATCACCGTGGCATGAAGTACCACTTCGTCAACTTGCTTGCGGAAAACGAACACGCCATTGTCGGAGGCATCCGGACTCTGGGCCGCAGTCTGCGGCGCCGATGAGGAGTTCCCTGTCGCGGGCGGACTTGAAGTTGCAGTAGGGGATTGGGAATTCGAAACCGGACCGGATTGCGTCGCTCCGCTCCACTTGGCCTGCGAAGAATTAGGGAACGACAAGGCCAGAAGTAAAACCGTCAGCAGAGAAATATTATTCCGTCGGCGCATAGTAACCCGTCTTGGCGTAGACCTTCAGCGGCGGCAGTCCTTTTGGCGGCAAGAGTTTCACTTTGATCTTACGCCATTTGCCATCGCGCACTGGATTCTTTGGACGGTATCCGATGACATATTGGTTGCGCAACTCGATGCCAATTTTTGTGGATACGTCCGCCAAGTCGTTCGGGTTATCAATGGTAAAGGCGCGGCCACCGGTGAGTTCGGTGACATCGCTCAGCAGGCTCGGCCCGAGGCGCTCTTCCTCGGTCGGGAAATAATGATCGTAGATGCCGATGGCATAGATCAGGATATCGGCCTCTTTGACCATAGAGCGGATTTCGCCCTCGGTATAGCGGCTATGGTTGTCACCGCCGTCGGAAATGATCAGCAGAGCCTTCTTGGGATACTTGGCCTGGCGCATTTTAGTGACGCCCAGGTAGATGGCGTCCAGCAGTGCGGTGCGGCCCCTGGGCACGGTGTAGATCAGCCTGCCCTGAATGTCATCCACGGAACTGGTGAAATCCGCAATCTCCTCTGGCCGATCCGAGAAGGTAATCATGAAGAACTCGTCCTGCGGATTCGCCGTCTTGAAAAACTCGACCACCGCCTCACGGGCGCGCTCGATCTTACTGCTCATACTGCCGCTCATGTCAAAAATCACGCCGATCGACACGGGAGCGTCTTCGCTGGAAAAAGTCTTGATCTCCTGCTGGTCCTTGCCTTCGAAAAGATTGAAGTTCTCGCGGTCAAGGCCGGTTACTAAACGGTTCATGGGGTCGGTGATGGTGACCGGCACCAGGACCATGTTCACATCGACCTTGATGGGCTTGTTGTGGGTCTTGAGGGCGGGATCGGACTCGGGTTCTTTCGGAACCGGGGGCTGAACTCGAGGTTGAATGTGTACATCCTGCGTCGAAGTCTGGGCGAATACCGGGAGGACGCAGCAGGCAGCAACCAGCACCAGGACAACCAGAAAGAATGCAACCGAGAACTGATGACCGCACCGCATAGGCCCCACGAATTCCACGCCTTGGAGGGAGGCGCCCGCATCCCAAAAGGCGGGCCAAAGTCTCTTCTAAACCGGATACTAGCACAGGTTTCGAAAAGTGTTGTCACCTTTTCGCAGATGGCAATCCGGGTGGGCAGGAGGTCGAAAGGTGGCTTCCGATTCTGCGCATCTTTTTTCCTGTTCTTACACGGAGGCATCGCCTGGACAAGGGACTCTCCCGCCTCACGCCAGGTCCCTCTCGGCGCGCGAAGAAAAGGCCGGACGGTTTGGACGTCCGGCCAATTTAAGCCTCCGAACACTATCGGAAACTTTTCACCGTAATCGGCCATTGCGCGGACGCAATGCCGTTGGTGATGACCGTCAACTGGCTATCCCCCAGTTCGGTGGCGTCGGGGACGTCGAAATGAGTAGTCTGGGGCGTCGCACCCGTCGCCACACCCGAGCTGAAGTCGTAGGTGCGGCAGTAAAACACATCCCCGGTAGCATTGTTGGTAATCGTGATCAGCGGATAGTTGGTGGCATCCTGGAAATCGTCCCCATACGCAGAACCCTGCGAGAGTCCGGAAAGCTGCGTACCCGTGAGCTTGCGCGCTTTCTCGCCAGGGCGGAGTTCCTTTGCATCAACGTCCGTGATGGTAGGCGCCCAGGCTGGATTAGGACCGCCCGTGGTGTAATAGACCTCGACGTCCTTGGAATAATCGGTCGTCATAACTCCACCGTCCGGCAGCGCCAACATACGGCCGTAGAACGTCGCAACGTTGGGCGCGTTCGGGGTTGCGGGCACGGGGTTGAAGTTCGTACCATCCCACTCGAAGAATTGCACGCCCTTGCCGTAGGGGGTGGCGGGCGTGAGCGGCCCGGTCATGACGAGCACGTTTCCATTCGGCAGGATGGAAGCGGGTCCGTCGTAGACGGCCAGTTGTTGACCCGCGCCGTTGGTCGGGAAGTCGGGCGCGGCCGTCCAAGTAGCGGCGTTAGAGTCATAGACGGCGTTGTGCCCCGTGGCGCCAGTTTGAAGCACAGTGCCGTCGTACCGAAGAACCGCCGGTCCGATTTCGTCGCCTGTCATATCCGCGAGCTCCACGACGGTGCTGCCAGCCGAGGTCCAAGCTCCAGTGGAGGGATCGAAAATCTCGGAGCCCAGCGGAGTGGTGGTATCCGCTAAGAGCACCGTGCCGTTGGGCAGCAACGTGAAAGCCTCTTCATCATATTTGTCAGCTTTGCCCGTGCCGGTAACGGTCCAGTGCAGATCGCCACCGCTGGCCAATGCTGCTCCGGACGTCCCATCACAGCAGGCGGCAACCAGCCAGTCGCCGGTCGCAAGAACGACGCTTGCCGCATCGCCAACACCGGGACTGGGATTGGCCGCCAAACCGTCCAGGGCTTTGAGCTGTTTCCAGGTGTTCTCCGATGGATTGTAGACGGCACCCTGGCTGAACCAAACGCCATTGCCAAAGTTATATTCTCCTCCAAGCACGGCGAACCGCCCGTCGGGCAGTACCGCCGAGGCGTAGAATAACGGCGCGTAGTTGAACTCGGCCGGCATCGGGGCAATCTGGGACCAGGTACCGTTGATGTAGCTGCCCTTGATATCGGGAGTCAGAACCCACCAATCCGTTTGACTATTGTTCTGCATTAAGACTCTGCCGTCAGTGAGCAGAAATTCCCCCGCGGGGGAGAAGGTTGGTTGATTCGTGAGTGGGGTCCAATTCTGGGCGCTAACCACGCCAAGTCCGGCTAGCAGAACCACATTAATGACCAAGAGAGCGCGCGACATTTTCATGCTTGTCCTTTTGAAGCTGAGAGTGTTTGGATTGTCTTACCCAGGGCGTCCGGCAGGGGAGTACCGACGACCGCAACCGAGCCGACAGATCGTATCATGAAACGGTGAAACGGCAAGGAAACAGCATCACTTTTAACCATACATTTAAGAGACGCCGGTGCAATGATTAGCTGTTTTGGATCGGGAGCGCACCGTCCCTGCTACAATTCGGCGTTCGCCCTATGGCCATCATTTATCCATTTCAAGCGTGGCGCTACGACCCGGAGCGCGTGCCCGTGCAGCAGGTCGTGACGCAGCCCTACGACAAAATCACCCCAGCCCGGCAGGAAAGCTACTACCAGTCGAGTCCCTATAACCTGGTGCGGATTATCCTCGGGAAACGCCTGCCCGAGGACGGAGACGCGGACAATGTCTATACCCGGGCGGCAGCCTGCTTTCAGAACTGGCGCCAGACCGGCGTTTTGCGCCAGGATCCCGAGCCCTCTATCTATCGCTACTCTCAGACTTTCGACGTTCCGGGAGAGATTGCGGTAAAGGCGGCACGAGCCGAACGGCGAGGCTTTATCGCGCTCGGCCGCATTGAGAATTACTTCGCCGGCATCGTCTTCCGCCATGAGCAAACGCTGGCCAAGCCCAAAGCCGATCGACTGGATCTGTTGCGAGCCACGCAAGGCCATTTCGGTCAGATTTTTATGCTATACAGCGGGGCGGGTAAGATCGAAACCCTGCTCGATTCCGCCGCCGATTTGAACCACGCTCCGGATATCGAGGTTACCGACGAGTATGACGTGGTCCACCGCGTCTGGAAGGTTTCCGATCCCACGGTCATCGCTTCCGTCCACACTCACATGCGGGATAAGAAGCTGATCATTGCCGACGGCCATCACCGCTATGAAACGGCGTTGACCTATCGCAACGAGCGGCGGGCAGCTGCCATCACCTCGACCGGATCGGGCGGACTGGCTCCCTACGACGCGGTGATGATGACTTTTGTCGACATGGATCGCCCGGGGCTGGTGATCCTGCCCACGCACCGTCTCGTCTTCGGCCTGCCTTCGTTTTCACCTACTCAATTTCGCGCCGTGGCGCGAAGATTTTTCAACGTCGAGGATGTGGATGCCGGCATCGATGCGGCGCGCTCCACCGCCATTCTGCGGCAGGCCGGCATCACGGGGACGGCGCTGCTTGCGGTCACCGCCCGGCAAGCTTTTCTGCTGCATTCCCCGAAAGCCACCGGCAGCGAAACCTTCAAGAAACTTTCCCTGCGCCAGCAAGGGCTGGACGTGGTGCAGTTGCACAAGTGCCTGCTGGAAGGGGTTCTTAATATCTCGGAGGAGGCGATTCGCAATCAGCAAAACGTCTCCTATTGCCGCGAAGCCTCGGAGGCGCTGACCCAGGTGCGCAGCGGCAAGGCACAGATCGCGTTCCTGATGAATCCCGCGCGCATCGATCAGGTCCGCGAGATTGCCTTTGCCGGAGAAGTGCTGCCCCAGAAGTCCACCGATTTCTATCCCAAGTTGCTCAGTGGGCTCACGATCTATGCGCTGGAGTAGCAAAGCGCAGTTCCCGGTTTCCAGTTCTCAGTTCTCACACGAGCTGATTTTGCTGAGAACCGGGAACTGAGAACTGGAACTAGCGGAAGTGCGCTCCACACTCAACCAGAAAGTCCTGGCGATCCTTCTGGCCAGCGCGACGTTTCTTTCCGCCGCGCCCTCGGCGGAAGACCAGCGGATCTCCGTCTACTCTCCGGTCGCGGTCTATGACCTGCCCGTTCTGGAGCGCTCGGGCCATCAATACGTCGGCCTGCTCGAGCTTTTGGAGCCGCTGGGCCGCGTCAGCAGCCAAACCGACGGGCGCCTGTGGCGACTCCACTACAACAACGTGTCAGCCGAGTTTGCGGCGGGAAAAACGCGGGCCAGGATTGCCGGACGCGATTTCGATTTCGTGGCTCCCTTCCTGATTGAAAACTCCCGCGGATTAGTTCCGCTCGGTTCGCTGAACGGGTTTCTGCCCCGGTTTCTCGGAGCGACGGTGAATTTCCGTGAAAGCGCGCGCCGCTTGTTGGTCGGCGATGTCGCCATCCAAATCAGTTTTCAACTGGCGGCGGGCAACCCGCCCCGACTGGCGGTGAACTTTAGCGCGCCGGTAAACCCCACGATCTCGACCGAACCGGGCAAACTGCGCATGGTCTTCAAACGCGATCCGGTCGTGTCTCCGGGAAGCCAGTCGATTTCTTTTGACAACAGAATCATCACCCACGCCAGTTACTTCGAAAACAACGGCGATGCCGAACTGGAAGTGGCGGCGAACCAGTCGGTGATGTTGATGGCAAGCTTCAGCAGCGACCGAAGGTCGATCATGGTTTCGGCCGCCTCGGCGGCAACCACACCGACTACCGTCGGACCGCTGCGCCCGACGCAAGGCCAGGCCAGTTCTGCCAGTGGCTCCGCGAACGGTCATCGTATTCTGGCCATCGTCGATCCCGCTCACGGCGGCGACGAACCGGGAGGCGCCTTGGGCGACAAACTGGCCGAAAAAGACGTCACGCTGGGATTTGCGCGGCTGCTGCGCCATGAATTGGAGACGCGAGGTTTCGCAGTAACCCTGACCCGCGAGGCCGATACCGGCTCGACTCTCGATCAGCGCGCGGCGGCCGCCAACGTTGCGCATGCCGGAATCTACATCAGCCTGCACGCGGCTTCGCAGGGCGGCGGCGCGCGAGTTTATACTGCCCTGCTGCCGGTGGAAGGGCCAACGAATGGAGTATTTCATCCCTGGAATACGGCCCAGGCTCCGGCTTTGCCCGTCAGCCGAATCGTGGCCGCAGCCATTGTTGCCGAGATGCAAAAAAAAGAATTCACGGTTCACGCATCTTCCGCCTCGCTCCGGCCGTTGAACAACGTGCTCATGCCGGCGGTCGCCGTAGAACTGGCGCCGGGACCGGACGGCATTGCCGATTTGACTTCGGCCAATTATCAACAACGGGCCGCAGCGGCCATTGCCGACGCGCTCGTTTCCGTTCGCGACCGGCTGGCATCACAACCATGAAAGCTCAACCATGAAGGGGCAACCATGATCCCTCGCCATCTCCTGATCGGTGTAGCCGCGCTGCTGGTGCTGGTAGTAGCGATGGGAATCTATCTTCGTCACATGCGGCAACAGGCGCGGCAACTCGAGTCTCCGGCGGCCGACGCGTTGCCGGTTGTACCGCCGGCGTCCGGTCCTACCGAAACCGTGACTCTGTACGTTGCCGATGACGCCGCTGGCCTGCTGCGGGCGCGACCGGCGCAGATCCCGCTTCCCGGAGGACGCCAGCAGCGCGCGGAGGAAATCCTACGCGGGCTGTTGCGCATCTACCAGCAACCGGGCGCTGCGCATCCTCTGGCAGCGGCGGCGGACATTCGCAGCATCTACCTGGTCGATCCGGGGGCGGCCGTCATCGACCTGAACGCCGCCTTCGCGGACCAGCACCGCTCCGGCATTCTCAGCGAGCAACTCACCGTGAACTCGCTGGTGGAGACGCTGGCCGTCAACGTTCCGGGAATCCAGAGGGTCAACATCCTGGTCGAAGGAAAGACCCGCGACACGCTCGCCGGACACGCGGACCTGAGCGACTCGTTCGATGTGACGGCGGTTGAACAGGCTGGCAATCAATAGGGTATCTCCGGAATAGGCAGATGAGGCGGGGCACCCCCGCTCCGATTGGAGCGTCTTCGATGGACGCCTGGAAAGACGGGCGCAAAAATCCGGGGACCGCGGAGTGGGATGGGTCGCCGAATGCCACGTCTCGAAAGCGCGAGAAGCGGAGCACCTCGGTCATATCTCCCCCTTAAAATGTGGCCCACCCGCCCCGGCCTCACTTCTGTCGCGACTCTCCCGAATACAGTGGGGCCCAGATTAGCGCCCAAAAAACGGGCGCGAACCTGGGGCACCCAGTCTGCACGGCGACTGTGCCATCACCAACATCCAACCCGTCTGAGTGAACCACAGTTGCCTCGGAGCCGAGCAGCCAGCGGTGTGCCCCACCCAGTCGCGCCGCGATTTTCCGTCCCAAACGGGATCGGTCCGCCGGCTGTTAGAATTTCCTTCTGATGATCTTTCGCAGCGACAACCGCGCTCCTGACCAGATTCGGCCTGTCAACATCATTCCTGACTTCATCTCCACTGCCGAGGGTTCGGCCCTGATCGAGATGGGGAATACTCGCGTCATCTGCACCGCTTCGGTCGAGGAATCGGTGCCCGCTTTTTTGCGCAACTCGGGCAAGGGGTGGATTTCGGGAGAGTACGGGATGCTGCCTCGTTCTACCCTGACCCGCACCGCGCGGGAATCGGCCAAGGGCAAGCAGAGCGGGCGCACCCAGGAAATCCAGCGACTGATCGGACGATCGCTGCGGGCGGTGGCGGATTTGAAGCGTTTGGGCGAGCGCACGATCTGGATTGACTGCGACGTGATCCAGGCCGACGGCGGGACGCGAACCGCTTCCATCACCGGAGCATTTGTGGCGCTGGGACTGGCTCTGCAGCGGCTGATCGATGCCGGGACGTTGACGGCGGCTCCGATCAAGGATTTTGTGGCCGCCGTCAGCGTCGGGATTGTGGATGGCGAGATCCTGCTCGATCTTAACTACGAAGAAGATTCGCGGGCCGATGTCGATATGAACTTCGTCATGACGGCGGGCAACAAGATTGTCGAACTGCAGGCCACTGCGGAGCATCAGGTATTCGACGACCAGCAACTGGCGAAGATGATTGGGCTGGCGCGGCAGGGCATCCAGTCGCTGATTGCGAAACAGCAAGCCTTGCTGGGAACACTCGCGCTGCGGCAGTGACCTCCGTCATAAACCAGAGCGCGGCGCTGTCGATATAGTAAGGAAGTATTCGACGGGAGCCTCATGATCCGGATTCTCTGCATCGGGCTGACGTGTGTGTTGGTCCTGCCCCTGAGCGCCACTCCGCCCTCCGAGCCTCCGCCTTGGGCTTATCCCGTAAAACCAGCGGCAAATCCGGTGCTGACTTGAACTCTAGAATAGTCGCCTTCATTTTCGCCGCCAGTCTTGGCTTCGCCGCATCCTCGGCCCACGGACAAACTTCGCTGGTGACGGGCGTGGTTGAAGATCCGTCGGGCGCCGTCATCACCGGAGCCCGTGTGGAATTCACCGCCGGTAATTACCGCCGCGCGGCGCAAAGCAATACCGTTGGACAATTTCGCCTGGAAATCTCCGCCGCTTCCGGCATGATTTCCGTGAGAGCAGTTGGATTCCTCCCGCTGCAGCGCCCCTGGAATCGTGAATCCCAGCTTGAAATCGTGCTCCACCCCCAATTTGAATCGGACTATACCAGCCAGCATGTGCTGGTCACCGCCAATCGAATCAACACGGCGCTGGAGGATTCGCCAGCCGACAGCGTCACGATTTCTGACGACGATCTGGCGGCCACGCCGGCCCTGGCGCTCGACGATGTACTGCGCGACGTTCCCGGCTTCACGCTATTTCGCCGCTCCAGCAGCCGCACCGCGAATCCCGGCACGCAGGGAGTCTCCATGCGCGGCGTCGGCGCCAGCGGGGCGAGCCGCGCGCTGGTGCTGGTCGATGACATTCCGCTCAACGATCCCTTCGGCGGATGGGTCTATTGGGACCGCGTCGTCCGCCAGTCGATCAACGATGTCGAGGTGGTGCGCGGGGGCGCCGACGCCAGCCTTTACGGTTCAACCGCCATGGGCGGCGTGATTCAGTTCCGCGCCCGTACGCCGCAACAGACCACAATCTCCGCCGAAAGCTCGTGGGGAAGTGAAAATACTCCCGAGTCATCGCTCTGGGCGGGTACTCGTCTCGGAGCGTGGTTTGGTTCCGCAGCCGCCGATCTTTTTCGGACCAACGGCTATATTCCTGTCCCTGACGCGCAGCGCGGAGCCGTCGATGCGCCCGCCAACTCCACCCACGAACTGACCGCGCTCGAACTAGGGCGGCATTTTGGAGCCTTCAGCCGTTGGTTTGCGCGTGGTTCGTTCTTCAACGAGGATCGCCACAACGGGACCGTGATCCAGTTGAACCACACGCAGTTGGCTGACTTCGCTACGGGATGGAATTACGAAACAAAGAGTGTGGGAGCGATTTCAGCGCGCCTCTTTGGCCTGTTCGAATCGTACTACCAGACCTTTTCAGCGGTGGCCGCGAACCGCGATACCGAAACGCTGACCGACCAGCAAACTGTTCCGTCGCAAGCCCTGGGTGGCAGTGGGCAATGGTCACGGCCGGTCGGCCGGATGCAAACGCTGGTGGCCGGCTTCGAAATGCGCTCGGTTCACGGTTCCAGCGATGAGAACCTCTTCAAACTCGGGCTCCCCAACGGAAACACTCTCAGTGGAGGGCAAGAGCGGACGACGCGGATCTTCGGAGAAGACCTTCTCCAACTCGGCTCGCATCTGATTGCCAACCTTTCCGTAGGCTACGACCACTGGAGCGATATCAACGCCCGGCTCCTTGCGATCAACTCCGGCGGCACGACGTTGACTCTCTATCCTGACCGCGGCTCCGACGCTCTCAATCCGCGAGCCTCTCTGCTTTACCGCCTCCGCCACGGGACTTCTCTGACCGCTTCCGGTTACCGCGCCTTCCGCGCTCCGACCTTGAATGAGCTATACCGCAACTTCCGTCAGGGCAACACTCTGACCGACGGCAACCCCGATCTCCACGCGGAACGGCTGACGGGAGTGGAATCGGGGATTCGTCAAGGCTTGCTTTCCGACCGACTCAACTTGCGGGCAACATTTTTCTGGAACGACATCACTGACGCCATCGTCAACGTCACCATCAACCCGACGTCAACACCGGTTTTGGCCGAGAAGGAAAATGTTGCCCGCACGCTTTCGACCGGTATCGATCTCGACGGCGAATTCCGCGTCAGCGGCGCGCTGCAGTTCTCGGGAGGTTACCAGTTCGCTCATGCCGTGGTGTCGAGCTACGCGGCCAATTCCTCCAACCCGTCGATCGTGGGAAATTGGATTCCGGAGGTGCCGCACCAGCAAGTCACTCTGCAGGCGCGGTATGTTAATCCCAAAATAGTTACCGCCAACCTGCAAGGGACCTTCGTCGGCCAGCAATTCGATAACGACCAGAACACCTTATTGCTGAAGAAGTTTTTTACCGTCGATCTGTACCTGGGGCGCTCACTGGGCCATGGTGTGGAGGTGTTTGCCGCCGCCGAAAACATGTTCAATCAGCGCTACTACTCAGCTCTAAGCCCGGTACCGAATTCCGCGCCCGTCCCCAGTCTGGGCGCTCCCATACTTGCCCGGATCGGGCTGCGCTACCAGTTTTCGAAGCGCTAGTTCCCGCCACGGGATCCCGCCAATGGGTAACGCAGTACATTCCATTGGGGAAACTCGTCATGTTCAGGGCAGGGCTTGTAGGTTTAGAATAGGATGAAGTATCGCACTGATAGAAAATTAGGAGGATTCATGAAACTTACGCCCGGCAAACTCGCTGGAATGAAAGCTGTATCAAATGAACATGGCGTTATCGCTGCCGCCGCGATGGATCAGCGTGGCTCGCTGCAGAAGTCTCTCGCCAAGGAGAAGGGCTCGGCCGTCTCCGACGAAATGATGGAAGAATTCAAGATTTTGGTAAGCGAAGTTCTGACGCCCCATGCCAGCGCCATTCTGCTCGATCCCGAGTGGGGGCTGCCGGCTTCGAAGCGGCGCGCCAAGAATGCGGGCCTGCTGCTGGCCTATGAAAAGACCGGATATGACAAAACCGGACCGGGCCGCCTGGGAGATCTGCTCGACCACTGGTCAGCGCGACGCCTGAAGGAAGCGGGCGCGGATTGCGTCAAGATTCTGCTCTACTACACGCCGTTTGATCCCAAGGACGTGAACGACAAAAAGCATGCCTGGGTCGAGCGCATCGGCGACGAGTGCCGCGCCAACGACATTCCCTATTTCCTCGAGTTTGTCGGCTACGAAGAAGGCGCGGACGAAAAGGGCTTGGAGTACGCCAAAAAGAAACCACAGATCGTCACCGAGAGCATGCGGGAATTCAGCAAACCGCGTTACGGTGTCGACGTACTGAAGGTCGAAGTGCCGGTGAATATGAAGTTTGTCGAGGGCACAAAATCCTTCGGAGGCACGAAGGCGTATACCAAGAAAGAAGCGATCGAACTGTTCCACAAGGCTGCGAACGTCGCCACCAAGCCATTCATTTATCTCTCGGCCGGGGTGAGCAACGCGGAGTTCAGCGAGACCCTGGAACTGGCGGGAGAATCGGGCGTGAAGTTCAACGGCGTGCTTTGTGGACGCGCCACCTGGAAGGATGGTATCCCGATCTACGCCAAGCAGGGCGCGGCGGCATTCCGAAAGTGGCTGGAAACCGAGGGCGTGAAGAACATCAACAACGTCAACGGCAAACTGAAGGCTGCGACTTCGTGGCACTCCATCTACGAAGTGGAACCGGCTCTCGCCCACGTGTAGATTGGAACTGTTTCAGACCTCAAAGGCGGGTCTTCGGACCCGCCTTTGTTTGTTGCCTGAAGGCTAATTACTGAGCGTTGAATGATGAACACTCCCCGCAAGACTGCTCTAATCACTGGCGCGTCGTTCGGCATTGGAATGGAATTCGCCCGCATCTTCGCACGCGAAGGCTACAACCTGGTGCTCGTTGCCCGCAGCGCCGACCGCTTGCGGCAACTTGCCGCCGAACTGGAGAAGGCTCATGGGGCGCGTTCACTGATTCTGGCCGCCGATCTGAGCGATCCCGGCGCTCCCGCGTATGTGCTCGACCAGACGACACGCGCCGACATCCCCATAGACATGCTGGTCAACAACGCTGGATTCGGACAGTATGGTTACTTCGCCGAAAATGATCTGGAAGAATGCCTGCGTCAGATACAACTGAACGTCACCGCCCTGACCCACCTCACGCGCCTGTATCTTCCGGCGATGATCGAGAGAAGCAGCGGACGCATCCTGAATGTGGCGTCCACGGCGGCGTTTCAGCCGGGACCGCTGATGGCCGTATATTTTGCAACTAAGGCATACGTCCTGCATTTCTCGGAGGCGTTAGCCAATGAACTTCACGGCACCGGCGTCACCGTAACCTGCCTTTGCCCCGGAGCGACGGCTACCGAGTTCCACAAGCGCGCCAACGCCACCAGCATGAAGCTGCTGAAATTTGGTTCGATGGATGCGGCCGTGGTTGCCGAAGACGGTTATCGCGCGTTGATGGCGGGAAAGCCGGTCGTGATTTCGGGAGTCAAGAACTGGCTGCTCGCTCAGTCAGTGCGCTTCTCTCCGCGCCGCCTGGTAACGGCGATTGCGAGGAAGACGCAGGAGTAGCGGACGGATCTTCAGCGCGCCTTGCTTCAAAAACTCGGCTCTTCGGCGCACCAAGCCCTAAAGGCATCTCAATTCACGGAATTTACGGCATCGCTAAAAGCGATGCTCTGATACAAACACGAATTGTCTACGGTGTCTTGCGTCCTTCGAGCGCGGCCTGCACGCGGCTGTGTTTCCGTCCATAGCTGAAGTAGAACACCAGGCCAATCGCCAGCCAGACGATCAAGCGTAACCAATTCGTCCAGCCCAGACCATAGATCATGGCGCCGCAAACCAAAACGCCCGCAGTCGAAACGAACGGCACAGCCGGCACCTTGAAGGCCCGCTGCAGGTCCGGGCGGCGGCGGCGCAGAATCCACACTCCAATGCACACCAGGATGAACGCAAACAGGGTCCCGATGCTGGTCATCTCACCAACGATATCCTCGGGGAGGAAGCCAGCAAATAATCCCGTGAAAACGAAAAAGAGCATGTTCGACTTGTAGGGGGTGCGAAAGCGGGGATGAATGTCGCAAAAAACCCTCGGCACCAGGCCGTCATGGCTCATGGAATAAAAAACGCGGGATTGGCCGAGCAGCATGACCAGAATCACCGATGAGAATCCGGCCAGAATCGCGATCGTCACCGATTTCGACAGCCATTCATATCCATGCATGTATTTTGTGATGGCAAACGCGACCGACGCTTCACGCCCGGTGGAGCGAAAGTCCTGAACCGTCGCTACGCCGCTTAAGACGTAGGCAAAGAGCACATAAAGGACGGTGCAAATCACCAGAGAGCCCAGGATGCCAATGGGCATGTCGCGCTTCGGGTTTTTCGCCTCTTGCGCTGCCGTAGAAACCGCGTCGAAGCCGATATATGCGAAGAAGACAACTCCCGCTGCGCCGAGAATGCCTAACAGGCCGCCGTAGCTGTGAGTGATGCCTTGCGGGGTCACGTAGGTGGTTGGAGCAGGGATGAATGGCGTGTGGTTGGCCGGGTTCATGAAGCCCCAGCCGATACTGATGACGAGAATCACGATCGTCACTTTCAAGATAACCACAAAACCATTGAAGATGGCGGATTCCTTGGTGCCCTTGATGAGCAGGGCTGACAGGAGAAACAGGATGAACAGAGCCGGAATATTGACGATACCGCGCGGCCCTGCGTCAGCCATTCTTTCTAGAGGAGAGTGACTCCATTGATAAGGGATGCGAAGGCCGAACCAGTCCAGCACCCGGTTGAAGTATTCGCTCCAGGCGATGGCGACCGTGGCGGCGCCGACAGCGTACTCAAGTACCAGGTCCCAGCCGATGATCCAAGCGACTAACTCTCCCATGGTCGTGTAGGAATAGGTATAGGCGCTCCCCGCAACCGGGATCATGGAAGCGAACTCGGCGTAACACAGTCCGGCGAAGGCGCAACCGAATCCGGCAACAATGAAAGCGAGTGTGACGGAGGGCCCCGATCGATCGGCGATGGCCGCGGCGGTTCGCACGAACAAGCCGGCCCCAATGATCGCTCCGATCCCGAGCATGATGAGGTTGACAGGACCAAGCGTGCGTTTCAAGCTGTGCTCCCCTGTCTCCTGCGACTCCTGCATCAGAGTCTGCAGGGGCTTGGTTGCGAACAAACTGGCCATGGAAACACTCTCCTGAATTATTGCGGAATCGATCCCTCTGTAGCGGCGTTTTTCTGCCGCAAATTCCAAGCATAGTAGACCGGTATCCCCAGCAACACAATCAACAGTCCCGGCCACGTATATTGTGGTTTGTAGCGTAACAGCACGATGTCGATAAACAAAGCCATCACGATATAGATTGCCGGCAAAACGGGGTATCCGATGGCCTTATACGGACGGTCGGCCTCGGGATGGGTGCGGCGCAGGACAAAAAGTCCTAAGATGGTGAGAACGTAGAAGACCAGCACCGCAAAAATGATGTAGTCCAAAAGCTGGCCGTAGCTGCCGGAAATGCAGAGCACGCAGGTCCAGACCATCTGCACCATCAGGGAAACGGCGGGTGTTTTGTAGCCAGGATGGAGGCGAGCCACGCTGCGAAAGAAGAGGCCATCCTTGGCCATGGCGTAATAAACACGCGCGCCCGAGAGGATCAGGCCGTTGCAGCAACCAAAGCCGGAAATCATGATGGCCACGGCCATCAGCGCTCCGCCCGCGGAACCGAACATCTGGCTGAGGACGGCAGTGGCCACCCGATCTTCGCTGGCATATTGAATGCCGCGATCGATGAGTGTCGTGCCCGTAGGATTCCCAACCAGCGGCAGCGCGCCGAGATAGATAAAGTTGCAGCCGAGATAGAGCGCGATCACCACGCCGGTGCCCAGCGCAAGCGACAGTGGAAGATTCCGGCTGGGATTCTTCACTTCGCCGGCCGTGAAGGTCACGTTATTCCAGGCATCCGCCGAAAACAGCGAACCGACCTGCGCGATGGCCAGCACCGTGAGGGTCGAAACGAGAACCCCACCGCCAACGTCATGTAAGGTGGCGAGGCTCGAATTGCTCCAGAAATTTGCGCCGAAGTTGGCGGCGACCGCTTGCGCGTTCCGGCCCAGAAAAATTCCGAACAGCACCAGGCCGAGCAGCGCCGAAACTTTCGCCGTGGTGAAGATGTTCTGAATGAGGGCGCCCGTCTTGACGCCAAAAATATTAATGATCGAGAGCGCGATCACCACCAGCATGGCGACAAGGTTCTGCGTGTTCAAGCCCACATCCATGCCGCCGAGCGTCATCGGGCCAACGGCGAACTTCGGCACTTTCCAGAGGTGGACGATCCAATGGCTGGAGGAGATTGCCGGCCAGAAAATTCCCAGGAACTTGCCAAAAGCCACGCCCACGGCGGCGATTGTGCCGGTCTGAATCACCAGGAACAGCGTCCAGCCGTAGAGAAAGCCCCAGAGCGGGCCAAGCGACTCGCGCAGATAGACGTATTGTCCGCCGGCCCGCGGCATCATGGCCGCCAGTTCACCGTAGGTGAGCGCGCCGACAATGGTTAGAAAGCCGGTGATGAGCCATGCGCCGATCAGCAGCGCGGGCGATGTGACCTCGCGGGAAATCTCGGCGGACACGATGAAGATGCCCGAGCCGATCATGGAGCCCATGACCAGCATGGTGGCGCTGGTCAGGCCGAGTCCTTTGACGAGTTCTTTGTCCTGATGAGTATGCCGCTCCCAGTCGCTGACGCGTGGCGAGGATGCTGGCGGTTGAACGTTCGTGCTCACGAACCTCCTAGTTGCGTGTCGCGCGGACACTCCTCTCCGCGCAAGTGCCGGGTGCCGACGACGTTCGCGGACAGGAGTGTCCGCGCTACACACGGAACTGCGGAACTGCGCTCCGCTGGACAGCCGAGGGCGGCTGTCCCTATGTAAGTATGGGAGGTGAGCGGTGCATCTACGAGATCTGCGGTTGGCCTTGCGGCAGTTAGTCAAGAATCCGGGG
>PLBE01000143.1 GCA_003134435.1 Acidobacteriaceae bacterium | reverse complement strand
GTCTGGAGCATGTAGAGCTTGCGGTCCTGGATGGTGAACTCAAAATCCTGCATGTCTTTGTAATGTTTTTCCAGCCGGGTGGTGATTTCGCGGAGCTGGTTGTAGACATCGGGCATGATTTTTTCCAGTTCGAGGATGGGAACCGGAGTGCGAACGCCGGAGACGACATCCTCGCCCTGCGCGTTCAGCAGAAATTCGCCATAGAATTCCTTGGTTCCATTGGCGGGGTTGCGGGTAAAGCCCACGCCCGTGCCGCTGGTTTCGCCGAGGTTGCCGAAGACCATGGCCTGCACGTTGACGGCGGTTCCAAGCATGTCGTCGATGTTGTTGATGCGGCGATAGTGTTTGGCGCGATCGTTCTGCCAGGAGCGGAAGACGGCATCGCGCGACATCACCAGCTGTTCGTTCGCATCCTGCGGAAAATCGCGTTTGGCGTGCTTCTTCACCGCTTTCTTATATTCCGCAATAACTTCCTGCAGCGCCTTGGCGTCGAGGCCGGTGTCGAACTTCGTTTTCTTCTGTTTCTTCTTGGCGTCGAAGATTTCGTCGAACACGGATTTTTCGATGTCGAGGACGACGTTGCCGAACATCTGAATCAGACGGCGATAGGAATCGTAGGCGAAGCGCGGATTGCCGGTGCGCTGGGCCAGCGCTTCGACGCTTTGGTCGTTGAGGCCGAGATTGAGAATCGTATCCATCATGCCGGGCATGGAAAACTTTGCGCCGGAGCGGACGCTCACCAGCAGCGGGTTCTCGCCCTTGCCCAGTTCTTGGCCCTGCAGGGCCTCGAGTTTCGCCAGCGCCTCTTCCATCTGGCGGTCGACGTCCTTCGACACCGCGTTGAGCCGCATGTATTCGCGGCAGGCTTCAGTCTGGATGGTGAAGCCGGGAGGCACGGGCAGTCCGGCGTTGGTCATCTCGGCCAACCCGGCGCCTTTGCCGCCGAGAACGTCCTTCATCTTGCCGTTGCCGTCGGCCTTGCCACCGCCGAAGGAATAGACGTATTTTGTGGCTGCGGGCTTGGCCGCCGCGGGTTTCGATTCGATCGTTTCAGCTTCTGGGAGAGTCGTCGTTGCCATAGTTGGTCCTCTTCAGTATTCGATTTCGTAGAATGTATTTATTTCGTAGAATCTTTGCCCTCGGTCACGATCTCGGAAAAATCGGCTATGGTGGAGAATTCTTTCACCACCGTCTGCAACAAAGCCAGGCGGTTGGCGCGGAGATGGTCATCGTCCACCATGACCATGACCCTATCGAAGAACTGGTCGATGGCGGGACGCAGCTTGGCAATCTCCAGCAGCGCTCCTTCATAATCGCGCGCCACACGCCGTTTCTCAACCGTAGCCACGGTCTCGGGAATCAGCGCGGCCAGCGCCTTTTCGGATTCTTCCCGGAGTCCGGCGGGATCGACACGCATGGCGACAAGATTATTCTTTTCAGAAGCCTGGCGCAAAATGTTCTTCATCCGCTTAAACGCGCTGGAGATCGATTCGAAATCGGCCGAGCCGCGAACTTTGCTGACCGCCTCGGCCCGCGCAGCGGCGTCGACCACATCGTCCGAGTCGACCGCGAGCACGGCGTTGACCACGTCATAGGCGTAGCGATGTTGCGGCGCATCCTTCAAGTAAAACTCCAGCCGCTCGCGAAAGAAGCTGCGCACCGCTTTGGAATAGGCGGCGTTGGAGAACTTCTTCTCCGCTTCGGAACCCTGATAGCGGGCGCGAGCATCGGCCATGATCTCCGAGAGACGGAACGGCAGTTTATGTTCGGCGATGGTCTTCACCATGCCATTCGCCTGCCGGCGCAGGGCGAACGGATCTTTCGATCCGCTGGGAATGAGGCCGAGGGCGAACATTCCCGCGATGGAATCGGCTTTGTCGGCGATGGAAAGAAGCGCGCCCTCGACCGTGGCGGGGGCGCCGTCTTCCATCGATTCGGGCTTGTAATGATCGTAAATGGCCCGTGAGACTTCCAGTTGCACGTCGGACTTCAAGTCTTCGTCGAGTTGCTGCACCCGGGCATACAAACCTCCGACGATGCCCTGGAGTTCGGTAAACTCCTTGACCAGTTCGGTGGTGAGATCGGTTTTCGCCAGCAAAGCCGCTTTGTGCACGACCCCGGGCCGAACCGCCATCCCACTCTGTTTCACGATCTCCGCCAGCCAACTGGCCAGGCGCTGCACGCGCATCGTCTTGTCGTAATAACTGCCCAGATCCTTCTGGAAGGTGACGTTGCGCAGCAGTTCGACGCGCTGGCGCAGGGTCTGTTTCTGGTCCGTCTGCCAGAAAAAACGGGCATCGTTAAAGCGGGCGCGCAAAACCCGTTCGTTGCCGTGGCGGATCAATCCGTCGGAATCGGCGGCGGTATTGAGGACAGCCAGGAAGTGAGGCAGTAACTTTCCGTGGACATCCTCGATGGCAAAATATTTCTGGTGGTCGCGCATCACCGTGACCAGCACTTCTTCCGGCAACTCGAGAAATTCGGGATCGAAGCTGCCTAGAATGGCGGAAGGAAATTCGGTGAGATTGACGACGGTCGCGACGAGCGGCTTGTCTTCGCGCCAGCGCGCGCCGGGGATGGTTCGCGTGGCCGCGTCGAGCGCTTTGCGAATCACCTGCTCACGTTCCGCGGCGCCCAGAACCTTCGCGTCGCGCAGGGCCTCGACATAGGCACTGGGCTGGGAGATGACCACGGCCTTACCACCGCTCATGATGCGGTGCCCGCGGGATTTGCTGCCGGCGGGAATCCCAAATAGTTCCAGGGGGACGACCTGGTCATCGAGCATGGCCACCAGCCAGCGCACGGGACGCACGAAAAGTTCGCCGCGCTTACGCCAGTACATATTCTTCGGCCAGTAAAGTGAGGAAATTTCCTTGGGCAGCAACTCGGCCAGAATCTCGGCGACGGTCCGGCCCTTCCGCGTTACCGTCGCCGCCAGATAGTCGCCTTTGGGAGTATTGACCTTCTCCAGGTTGCCAACATCGACGCCAACCTTCTTGGCAAAGGCATGCGCCGCCGGCGTGGGCTGGCCATCTTTATAAGCAATCTGGGCGGAGGGTCCATTGACCCGCTCAGTGAGATCGGGTTGGGAGGAGGGAACGCCCACGGCCAGAACCGCCAGTCGCCGAGGCGTATCGAAGTGGGAAATCGCTCCGGCCGGTTCGAGACGCTCGCGCTGCAACAGCGCGGTCAGTTTTTCGCGCAATTCGCGAGAGGCGGCGTCAATCAACCGCGCCGGAATTTCTTCGCATCCGATTTCGAGCAGGAGGTCAGGCATCGGCTAATTCAGTCTTCAGTCTATCGTCTCAGAATTACACCATCGTTAATGTGAGCCCCGTCACAAACGGAGTGTATTTGGCCCGGTGAAAATCTGCCTGGAGAGTTACGCGTCCTCTGGGACAGGATTTCATCCCACCGGCGCAAGTTTGCCTTTCTTTTCCCGGGGTCGATTCTTCCCGGCCGGTTCGTCCCCTCCCGATGCAACCGGGGATTGCCGATCCTTATATTGCTGACCGTATTGCTGATCCATCCAGGCCTTAGCAACACCGACGGCCAGCGCCCGCACCCGGGCGATGACGCCGACGCGCTCGGTTACCGAGATGGCGCCGCGGGCGTCGAGAATATTGAAGTAGTGCGAGCACTTCAGGCAAAGATCATAAGCCCCGAGCAAGGGGAAGCGCGAATTCTCGCGAGCGCCGGCGCCGGCATCGCCCTCGCTTTTCTCCTTATCATCATCTTTATCTTTTCCCGGATCATGTTTTCCCAGATCCCGGTCCAGGGAAGCGTAGCGGTCGATCAGTTTCCTGCACTCCGCTTCGCAAAGTTCGAAATGCTTCCAGGCGCTGGCTACATCGGCGGCTTCGAAGTTGTAGACGGAGAACTGCTGCTCGTCGGCCAGCCGCACTTCTCCATACTTCACTTCCCTGCCCGTGTCGGGGTCGCGCGCCCAGACAATGTCGTAGATCGAATCCACGTCCTGCAAGAACGCGCACAGACGTTCCAGACCATAGGTAAGCTCAGCCGAAATCGGATCGAGGTCCACGCCGCCGCATTGCTGGAAGTAAGTGAACTGCGTGACCTCAAGGCCGTCGAGCATGACCTGCCATCCGATGCCCCATGCTCCCAGCGTGGGCGACTCCCAGTTATCCTCTTCAAACTTGATGTCGTGCTGGCGGAGATCAATGCCGATCGCGGCGAGCGATTCAAGGTACAGTTCCTGCACGTTCTCCGGCGGCGGCTTCAGGATTACCTGCAATTGCAGGTGCTTGAACAGGCGATTGGGATTCTCGCCATAGCGACCGTCGGCCGGACGCCGCGAAGGCTGCACATAGGCCACCTTATAAGGATTCGGCCCCAGCACGCGCAGAAACGTCTCCGGAGCCATGGTGCCCGCGCCAACTTCAACGTCATAAGGCTGCTGAATGACCGCCCCGCGCGCGGCATAAAAAGCCTGTAGTTTGAGAATGAGTTCCTGGAAGGTCAGCGAATTGGATTTGGGCAAAGTCACAATCAATAGCGTTTAGAGAGAATCCTTCCTAGTAGTCTTCCGGACCATCAGGCAAATCGCGGTGCTTGACAAACATTACCTGGCGAAAGACTCCAAAGCCAAACACGATCACTCCGATAGCGGCCCAATGTACGCCACGCAGAAACGCAACCACAAACAGCAAAGCTATCCCAGCGTACACGCACATCAGAAAGCCGTCCCACAGAACCGCTGCCTTACTACTCATGTCAGAAATCCCAATAACGGACTAGCCGGCAATCTTCTCCAGCATACCCGCAGTCACCAGCTTCTTCTCGATGTGCCGCTCCAGGATCTGAACCAGGAACTTGCGCAAGTCTGCACACACCGCTTTCGGCCAGTCGATTTCCGCGAACTCCGATACTCGCGACCGCAGCATTTGCGCCGCGATTTTTCGAGACTCCGGCGACAATTCCGACGACGCGATGCGCTTATCGTCGACGCAAACCAAACCGTCGGCCAACGCGTGGTAGAACGCCCGAGTGCCGTCGAGGGCGGCTCCGCAGACGACGCACTGCGAAAACTCCGGCAGAAATCCCATAAGCCGGGTCATCCACAGCTCAAAGTAGGTCACCGCCATCCACAACGTCTGGCCGCGCAATTCCTGCAAGACCGCCAGACTCAAGCGGAAAACCGCGTCGCTGGCCTCGCGGTCCGGCATCAACTCATCAAGCACCTCGGCAACATGCGCCAAGGCCGCCGCCCGTGGATAACTCACCGCGCTCGACATCGGCGACTCGATCACTTCGAAAGAATCAAGCCGCGCCAGTTCCTGCCGTTCACGGTCGTCATAGAACGCCCGCACATAGGTAAGAGGTTCGAGCGCGCCTCCAAAACGCCGTTTGGACTTCATGGCGGCGCGCGCCACGCCTTTTACCTTGCCTTCCGAGCGGGTAAAAAGCGTCACCAGCAGGTCGGACTCACGCAGCGGGTACGTGCGCAGAACGATCGCTTCCGACTCCTTCAGCGCCATGGAAGGTGTACAGGTTAAGGAATGATTGTAACGGAAGGAGCCGTCAGCCGTCAGCCGTCAGCCAGAATCAGATGCCGCGAAGAACTGACCGCTGTGAACTAAGCCAAAGGCGCACGCCGTTATTGGCGTGCGCCTCTGGATTCGATGCCGAATGCCGAACCGGTTCTCCTTACGGCTGAGAGCTACTTTACCGCCCGAAGTACTTCGCGTTCCGCTCGGTATATTCTTTCCACTTTTCCGGCAGATCGTCGAGCGCGAAGATGGCCGAGACCGGACACACCGGAACGCAGGCGCCACAGTCGATGCATTCCACGGGATCGATATACAACATCTCCTCCGTCCCGAATTTGTCGGAGTCTTTCTTGGGATGAATGCAATCCACCGGACAGGAGTCAACGCAGGCGGTGTCTTTGGTTCCAATACAGGGCTCGGCAATTACGTAGGCCATAGATTCTCAGGGCTCCTAAGTGTCGGGAGGATGAACAGACTGATTATCTTAGCAAGAATCCCCAAACGACGTATAGAGGCGCACGTGCCCGCGCGGTTTCGCGCCGCCTACCCCTCGGCGACCTGTGCGATGGCTTCGACCGGCTCCGCGGGCGGCAGAGCACTGGCGGGAATCCGCTCTGGCGCGCCGCGCCAGGCGCCCGCCTTGAACCCCTGCCTTACGAGTTTGAAGATGGTTCGGCGATTTTGGGCAATCACTTTCACCCAAGCCATTTTCCCCATCATCGGAAAATAAATGCCGCGGAAACAGAGGCGCGCTAGAAAGATGTTGATGCGATAGCCGAGCGGCTGATCGCTCAGTGAATCCACCGCGTGCGCCAGCGCTTCCGCGCTGTAAGACTCGTCCCACCCATGCCGAACTTCCTCGTGGGCCTCCTCTACCGTCATCTTCAACGGAGTGTGCGCCATGGCAAACGGAATGAACTCCTGCCAATGCTTCGGGCGCGTCAAGCGTCCGGCTTTTTCCAGCCGTTTGTAGAGCGGGGTCGCGGGCAAAGGAGTGAGCAGCCCGAAAATCGGCAACCCCGGCGGCCAGGTCCGAACCTGCTCCAGCGTCCGCTCGGCGGCTCCAACGGTGTCGTTATCCATGCCAAAGATAAATGACGTAATCGCGTAAACATTGCGGGACGCCAGTCGCTCCAGCACGGCTGCGTATTCACCCGGCTTGTTGAATCCCTTGTTGACGTCTTTCAAATTGGCCGGGTCGATCGACTCCATCCCGATAAAAATCCACTTCCCGCCCGAAGCCGCGATCAGGTCGACCAGTTCTTCGTCGCGCAACAGGTTGGCCGAGATTTGCGCCACCCAATGCACCTGGGCCTTGGCGGCAATGATGTCGCGCAGCAGCGACTTCGTGCGTTTGATGTTGATGGCGAAATTGTCGTCGATAAAGAACACCGCCATCTGTCCCTTCTCGGTGCGGGCGCGCGCCTTCAACAACAGCAGTTCATTGACCACGCTTTCATTGGTGCGGAACCGGATTGAGTCGCCGAAAAATCCTGTCACGGTGCAGAACTCGCAACCGTAAGGGCAGCCTCGCCCCGATTCCACCGGGATGATCCGAAACGATCCCCAGCCCTCCCCAATCTTCTGCAGCAGCGCAGTCGCGGCCTTGGGCACCAGATTGAATTGCTTCAGATCGATCGACTGCCACGGAATCACCGGGTAGTCCTTCAGCGAAGGCTTGCTCTCCTGTCCAAAAGCATCGACTGGCGAGTAGACATCCTTAAGTTGATGGCGGGCAGCGTCCTCGACAATCTGCGGCCAGGTTGCGTCGGCTTCGCCGAGGGCAACGGCGTCGGCGTGCCGCGGTCCGCCATCGCGGCCCAGCGCCTCGTCGGCCATCTCGGTCACGTGCGGTCCCCCCATCACCACCGGAACCCCCGTCGCTCGAACCGCATCGGCCATGCGATAGGCCTTGGCAATCATGCGAGTCATG
>PLBE01000109.1 GCA_003134435.1 Acidobacteriaceae bacterium | reverse complement strand
CTCGAAGGATATCCGGAGAACGTCCGAATGCATGGTCATGCACTTGCACGATTTTCCGCCGACCTAAGAGATTTTCGTGCATTCAGTGCATCAAAGCGCGGAGCACTTCCAAGGCGTCTTCATTATATACGACGAGTTTTGATTGCATTCTTCGCGGCGCGACACTTACACGTTCCTCCGAAAATGCTCTGTAAGGCCACTTGTTCAGGCGCCCAAAACCAAGGCCCCGTCAACCGCGCTCTCCACCGCATCTACGGCATCCGACACGTAGGCGCGCCGGGTCTGCATAGGCTGCAACGTTCGCCATAAGGCGTAAACCGTCTCGGAAAGGCCCGGTGTGCCCATGACCATTTCGAGAACCCTGTCCGCTTCTCTCGGCGACCCGATTAGATCGAGGCCTTCGAGTAGCCAATCCTCAAAGCACGACGAACTAAGCCTTTCGTAGCAATCCTGGGCGATTAACACTTCACGAGGTAGCATCTGGGCCTGGTCATCAATAAGTGGGGCACTGATCTCCGGTGAGACTTCTCCTAGAAGAACGCTCCTTCCAAAGCCTCGCCTCGTTAGGGCGCTTTTTGACACAAATCCCGCGGGAGCAAACGCTACCAGATCCACGTCTATGGTCGCCGTTTCGGAAAACATATTGTCGGCATAAACGATAGCCCACGAATACCAGTCTACTAGATCGTCCCGTTTATCGACGGACAGCTTGAAACTGGGCGGGACTGTAGTAAACGACTTATGCTCCTGGGAGCACGAAGTCTTGCTCTGTATTCTGGATTCACGCCCGTTAACGTATAACAGATGATCAATGGCGGTTGGGGACAACGCTGGCAACAGTATACGAGACGATGAGCCAATTCCGCAGAGATAGAAATGAAGTGCTATCTCGCCCGACATTCCGATCATTGATCGCTCGAGAAAAGAGACTCGGCGGCCCTTGCGGTTGCCTCTCTTCCGCATTAGACACGCAACTTGGATTACGGCCCACATTTCAACGAACCGGCGAGCGATCGCAACTCGCACAATACCTCGTCCATTCCGGTGTAAGTGGCGCATGGATGCCAACATTTGTCCAACCTGGGGCGCTCGTCTGAGCACGGTATGCCTCTTTTGAAATGAGTTAATAGGCATTTAATTATCGCGTGCTAATGACTTGTTCTTTTTCTTGTAAATTCTTGTGTTATATCGTAAGTCAAGTCATTACTAGACTACTGCAAATGCTCTCTGCCTGGGTATTATTTATAGACTGATAAGCACTTGACTGCACTAACTAACAAGGAGGCTCACGCAGCCATCCAGCAGCGGCAGATTGTACGAATGAGCGCCGACGAGATCGTCTTATTTAAGCGCTCATTATACATACATTTTTCCTTTCAAAAAGCCAGTGTGCAGAATATCTGAATGCGGAGTTCGTCCGCGTATCGAGCGATATCGTTTTTTCTAATTAAATGTCCCCCGACCGCGGATATGATCGTGTCCACTCGCGTGAGGAGACATCGACGCTCGAGTTCATCAAGGGCGGTTTTTAAGATAGCCGGTTCCCAGTCTATTAAAGGCGACTGGAAATGCAACGATCCGTCGGAACGAACATGGATGAGGCGGGGATTGATTCCGCCATATTCGTCATGGTTTTCCTCTGAGAGCAGCAGGACCAATAACTTAAGCGCGCAAGATGATACAGGCAAAAACCCTTGCTTCTTCCTGCTCCAGATGGCCGGGGCGCCACTTGCGTAAATATGATCAGGAATAATGAAGAACGTTCCCCGCGGGGCTTTCGGTGGGATTCGGTGTATTGATCCATCCGGCAACGTGAGTTGCATTCCGGAGAACACAGCAAAGTGATTTTTCATCTCCACGTGCTGAATCAATCCTGCTTCGTGCAACTCACGATCCGCGCCACTTAGAATCTGCTCGCGCGCGCCCTGATACCTCCGACGCTTTTCCTTCATGAAGTCGGTGAGAGAGGCCGTGAGCCCGCCGCAGTGCCAACACGTATAGAGTTTTGGGGAGCCCAGGGCTCTCAGAAGTACATCGAACTTCGGATAACTGAGACCAAATCGCCGCGAAGCGAATCGGGCCCTTGCAAGATATACCCGTAGCGCCATGTCGCTCAGGCTCATGAGGAACGCGACTACGGCCTTAAGCAGAATTGCCATCGGCGGGACGCGCTTACGTTGGCGGCGAGGAAGGCTGCCGTTCGTGTACGCGCTACAATCGTGATTCCGGCGCCGACGTGCCTTCCGTGCCGCCGGTCTTGAGCCTGACATGCGGCCCGCGCTGCCGCTCAAAAACAATCCTCCGGATCGCTCAGGCTTCGTGAAGACTTCTCGATAGTTGCCCGGGCGCCAGCCAGCAGGATCTGCATGAACGAGTCACGTGGAATTAGGACGCGCCGCTTTCCGATTCGGATCGAAGGAAATGTACCGTCCCGCAGGGCCTCGTCCAGGGCCGTCAACGAGATCCGAGCGATTGCCGCCGCCTCTCGCCGAGTCAAGACCACCGCAATCTCGTCGTTTCGAGCCATTTTTAGGTCTCCTGTCGACAACTGCCCCACTTCTATGCTTTAATTTACCTAGTTAAGTGAGGTATTTGCGAACAATTGAGGACGCCTGAATGCCCCAAAAAAGTCGTGACGGAGAGCGCCGCTCCAGGGACGCTGCTCGAAAGCGGGCCTACAGGGCCAGCAGAGGGGCGGCGAATGACCGGGACTTCACAGGCTGGTTCAAGAGTTGCGTGATTGAAATGGGGGGCGACCTTGGCTGGAGCCGGCGTCTTGCCGATCACATGGAGGACGGCCAAGAGACGGACAAGGCACTGCGGAGATACGAGGCTGGAGAGGTTAAGCGCCCCAGGGGCCCCGCCGCCTATGCAATTGGCTGGGCGCTCAACAGCTGCGGGCTCAAGTGGTGCTCTGGGCCAGTTGCGCTGCTGGCGGCAGGTCACACCGATCGCTTTTTTCGGGTTCTAGCGGCACTTTCGGCGACTGAAGATATTACGGACCGATATGCGGCCTATCGATTTGCGTTCGCGACTTCCCAGGCCGAACCAAAGGCGTGGGAACAACGCCTAAGAAGCGCGACCTTTGGCCAAGACCAACACGAGCTTAATGTCAAGCAAAAAGAATGGCTAGAGCATTTGCGAGATATCCACGACCGAGCACGCACAGAATTGGAAATCGCCGCTTCTCAACGGACGGCGATAGACAAAGCCTGGGATGCCTCGGTGACGCGGGTTAGCCGTGCTTCTCCACAGTTTGCCCTGGCCTCCGAAATTGTTTCCTCCACGGCGTGTTCGGAGTCGGTTAGGGTCGTTGGTGCGTTGACCGTTTTGCGTAACGCAGGCTTGGAAAGCCTCCGGACCGACGAAAATGCTCTGATTAGCCGCCTAGCACCTATCCCACCCAACATGCTTGAAGACGAACCCGAGGCACTCTATGAAGACTTCTCAGCGGCTTATGCCGGCCAATTTTTAGAACAGGTGAAAAAACTGACGTGAGTGGATCCATTAAGCCCGGTCGCGCCCCTGGAACCTGGTATCTGCGCGTTGAACTACCGCGCAACGGTCGAGGAAGGCGACAACAGCGGCGCGAGACATTGCGAGGAACCAATGCCGACGCACAGCGTCGCCTCCGCGAGTTGATACGTGAAGTCGAGTCCGGCGGACATGCCGATGGAACACGCATGCGAGTTGTGGACCTGGCCGAACGCTGGTTGCAATCAGCACAACACCGGGTTGGGGCACGAACGTTCACCAGCTACGATGCGCACCTTCGCTTATACATAGTTCCGCTGCTCGGCTCGCATCGAGTCGATGCGCTTCTTCCCCCGCACATCGAATCCGCCCTAGCCGCGTGGACGACAGGGGGGCGGAATGATCGCCAGACTGGCAAACTTTCACAACGCACCGTAGCACATATCTTTAACACGCTTCGCACAATGTGCCGTTGGGCGGTACAGATGCGGCTCCTGGTGCGTAATCCCGTTGACGCCGTTCACGCTCCAAGGGTCGAACGCGTCGAGATGCGCGCGTTAGATTCCGCCGGAGTGGCGGAACTAATCGCGGCTGCGCGAGGCACAGAACTCGAGCATCCCATCGTTGTAGCCGTCGGAACTGGACTGCGCCGAGGCGAGTTACTCGGACTTCGCCATTCAGACATCGATCTTGATGCCGGACTACTATGGGTAAGGCGTTCGGTTGAGACTATCAAAGGTGTCACCCGTTCGAAGCCTCCGAAAACCGCGAGAAGTGCCCGGACCATCGCTCTGCCGACATTCGTAGTCGACGCGCTTCGTAGGAATCGCACAGACCAGACGCAGAGACGGCTGATCCTGGGGATTGGTCGCGACGAAGATACGCCGGTCTTTACTCGGGCCGATGAGGCGGCGTGGGAGCCTGGGGCATTCTCCCTGGCCTTCGCGCGGCTGGTAAAGCGCGCCAAACTACGCCACGTCCGCTTCCACGATTTGAGGCACTCGTTTGGCACCTTGGCCCTGCAATCTGGGGTCGATCTGAAGACCGTATCGAGCGCGTTAGGTCACTCGGCTATCTCCACGACGGCAAACGTCTACCTTCATGCCGTGGAAAGTATGCAGCACGAAGCAGCGGCTCGTATCAATGCGCTATTAGGAGCGTCGATCGGCCAAGCCCTGGCCTCGTCCGGCGATGGATCTCCATTAGGGTCCGTGCCACAACGGTGCCACACG
>PLBE01000063.1 GCA_003134435.1 Acidobacteriaceae bacterium | reverse complement strand
AGAACTCGCCAGCCTGCCACTGACATATGACTGGGCTCGAACGGCGGATATCAAGCCGCTAGTCACCGCGTTTCGGCGTGCATCAGCTCTCCCGCTGATTGCGATCGGCTCAGGCGGTTCGTTTACTACGGCGGCGTTCGCGGCAGACTGCCATCAGCATTTCTGCCGACGCCTGGCAAAGGCCATCACGCCCCTGGAATTGATGGCGGGCAACCCCGAGAAGGAAGCCTCCTATGTGATCCTCTCTGCCGCCGGCAAGAATCGTGACATCCTGGCTACGTTTCAGTATCTCCTTAATGCAGAACCGGCAAACATCATAATNNGGCCGAGTTGGCCAGGCCCTACTCGTGGGTCGACATCGTCGAATATGAATTACCCACTGGGAAGGACGGGTTTGTAGCAACCAATTCGCTCTTCGCCTCGTGCGTTCTGGTTGCAAGGGCTTATGGCGAGGCGACAGCCGCGGAACTCGCTTGGCCCTCCGCGTTCGATGACTTGACCACGGAGCTTCCAGAAAGCCTTTCGTCTGTGCTGGAGCGGGAAACCCTCCTGGTCATACACGATCATCCGACCCGCTCCGCCGCATTGGACCTCGAGTCGAAGTTCAGTGAGGCGGCTCTTGGCACTGTGCAGGTCTGTGACCTTCGAAGCTTCGCGCATGGCCGCCATCACTGGCTCGCGAAGCGAGGCGATTCGACCGGCATCTTGACACTGCACACGAGCGAGTCCTCGAAGTTGATGCATCGAACCGCGCGGCTGCTTCCCCCTGCCGTGCCGATAGCCGACGTTTCTGTGGAAGGTGAGCGGATCATTGGCGGCATTCGCGCCATCGTCGACGTTCTGTATGTTGTTAGAGCAGCAGGTCTAATACGCGGAATCGACCCCGGACGGCCAGGCGTTCCATCCTATGGCAGTCGAATCTACAACCTACCGGCGTTCAGTGCGCGAAAACGCGAGCCGGTAGATGGGGTGTCTCGTTCTGAGCGTCACGCGATCGAGCGGAAAGCCAGGATCGGCGTTGCAGAACTCCAAGAGCTGGGCTTGCTCGCACACTGGCAGAATGCTTATAGGCGATTCCGTGACGCGGTGTGCTCAGCGACCTTCCGCGCGGTTATTTTCGACTACGATGGTACGCTTTGCGACCCGGTGAACCGATTTGACGGGATTCGCAAGGAGGTCGCCGCGGCTCTCAATGGCCTATTGGACCGTGGGATCCTGATTGGGATCGCGACGGGCCGCGGCGGATCAGTGCGAGAGGATCTCAGCGCCAAGATCCCCGATCCCATTTTGCAGGGAAAGGTCTTCGTTGGATACCACAACGGTGCCGAACTCGGGATTCTCTCGGACACTTCGCAACCACCTGAGAAAGCTGGATTAAGTGTGCCGCTCCAGCCTGTTTGGGACCTTCTGGCAAATGATCCGAGGACGCGCGATTTCGCGAAGCTCAAGGCCAGTGCCGGCCAGATCACTGTTCGCCCGAACCAGGGGGTCGAGGACATGATATGGCCGGTCGTCCGGCACTACGCCGCCATGTGCAGAGTGCCGGTAGTCAGATCAAGCCACTCCCTCGATATCCTTGCCCCAGAGATCAGCAAGCGTCGCTTGGTTGAGGCGGTGCGGGGGCAATTACCAGGTTCCTCCCCTTCGGATGTGCTGGTAATTGGCGACCAAGGCGAGTGGCCGGGAAATGACTACGAACTGCTTGGAGAGCCGTACTCGGTGAGTGTCGATCGAGTTTCACCAGATCCGGCAACATGCTGGAACCTACTTCCGCCCGGCATGCGAGGGGCGCCAGGGGTCCTCTGGTACCTGTCGCAGATCCGATTGAGGAAGAGTTCCTTCAAGTTCAAAGCGGGTTCGCTCAGATGAGAGATCGACGATCATGAAACAAGAAATCGCGTTGCGAGTACTGGGCCAGGTGATGGATTGGGACGAGGATCGTGCCCGCCAGGAGTTCTCTTGGTTAGAACTGATGGCGAAGTTCAAGTATGACGACTATCAAGACTACATGGCCGGCGCACGCTTCGTTGAATGTCTCGCAGATTGGCTCCAGCAGTTTAAGAAGGAGGACCGGGACGCCGCCTACTCCTTCGTACGCTTCAAGCTGATCTATTTTGGGGCGGCCGAACTTCAACACATGGTTGAACTCGTCTATCCGACACTCGTCGAGCGGACGCTGATCGCGGCCCTCGCTGCGCAGTGCGGTGTCCCCGCGTATTTGGTCTGGTCGACTCCGGAGGCAACGCGACTGTACACAGAGCTGCTGCGAAAATGCCTATTCTTCGGTCTGAGCGACGGTGCTCGCATCGATGTTTTCCGTAGGGCCAATGTTGGCCGAATTTCCAATGAACAAGTGGTGCTCGCGACCGAGATTAACGACACCAAGTGGGACAGCCTATTAAAAGACCTCAGGGAATCTTTGCGGGATCCAAACGCACGGTTCAAGTTCGTCTTCCTATTGGATGATTTTGTTGCCACGGGAACCACTCTCCTTCGAAAGGATGGGGCGTCCTGGAAGGGTAGATTGCCAAAAGTCCGGGAGATCATTCAGGCCAGGTTGACGACTCACTTTGATGCCGACCTGCGGATTGTCGTGCACCACTACATTGCGACCGCGAAAGCCATAAAAACCATCGAGGGACGAGTGGCAGAAGCACAACACGATCATGCAGAATCCGGATGGCTGCCCGGTCTTCAGTTCCACTACGGAATGGTGCTCCCGGATGCCGTGCGCGTGTCCGACCAGACTGAGCCCGCCTTTTTTGAAGTCATTGATCGATATTATGACCACTCGATCTATAACGAGCACTTCCGACTGAGCGGCGTCGACCATGCCAAGCTTGGCTTCGGTGGCCTGGGGTTGCCGATCATTATGGAGCACAACACGCCGAACAATGCGGTGTCCTTGCTTTGGGCAGAATCGGACGGCACTCAAGGCCATCCAATGCGCCCGCTCTTCCGCCGGCGCCAGAGGCATTCGTAGTTGTAAACAGAGGTGTCTTGATATGGAAAACCCATTTCTTAAGAGG
>PLBE01000239.1 GCA_003134435.1 Acidobacteriaceae bacterium | reverse complement strand
ACAGCAAGAAAACGGACTCGAAACGTCGCGTATGGGAAATCCGGGTCTCCTCGATCCTGAAGCTGGATCGCGCTGAGAAAGCCGGCCCGGAAGACCAGCCGGAAGATCAGCAACACGAGACCTTACCTCAGGAGGAAGCGGCAGCGTAAACCAGCGTTCTTCATTCCCGGAAGCCTGGCTAACCGCTGGGCTTCCATCGCCGTGAGGTTCCCACTATGAGCTTTGAATTGATCCTGCCATTCCTTCGGCCGATAGAGCCGCTGCTGCTGGACGAGAGCATCAGCGAGATCATGGGCAATCCCGATGCCTCATGGTGGTATGAACGCGATGGGATCATGCGCCAAGAAGGAACCATTTCCTTCAACGCTAGCCAGCTCCGCACCGGCCTCGAAGTAATCGCCAATCAACTCGGCAAGAAGCTAGACGAGGACAATCCCTTGCTGCACGCNNACACGATCGATGACCTGATCGCTCGTGGCACGATTACACGGCAACTTGCGGACTTCTTGGGGGAGCAAATCCGGAGCGGAAAGACTCTGCTTATCAGTGGCGGAACGGGGACCGGCAAGACCACGCTATTGCGGATATTAGCTGACTTCATTCCGGACCACGATCGCATCGTGGTCATCGAGGATACTTCGGAACTTCACATCCAGAAGCCGAACATTGTGCCGGCTGAATGCCAGACCGACACGTTCAAGGCCAACATCTCCTTCGATGATCTTTTGAAGTCTGCTCTGCGCTGGAGACCGGACCGGATCATTCTCGGCGAAGTGCGTGGAATCGAGGCGCGGACGCTGCTCGATTCCTTCAACACCGGCCATGCCGGTTCACTCGCGACGATCCATGCCAATTCCGGGGAGAAAGCGCTCCGCCGTTTCGCCAATTTAGTGATGCGCAACCACGCGCAAACCACCTTCTCCGACACCGAAGCCGAGATCGGGGAAGCGGTTGATTTTGTCGTCCATGTTGAGCGGCAGCCAGGTCGCCGCATCATCCGCGAAGTGCTGGCGCTTCGTGGATACGACCGGGACGCCAAGCGTTTCCTAATAGAGCCGGTCTTCGAGGTGAAACATGCCACAGCCTAATACTCAGAATGCAACCACCACCGCTGCTGACTTCCTTACGCGTTGTTTCGCTCCGGGGGAAACCATTGCTCTGCTTCTACGGCGTGAGGTACCCACCGCGACAATTCAGAGAATCGTCCAATTGCAGACTGCGCTTGCGCCCCGTTACCTCAGTTGGCTCGCGCACGAGAACTCTACCGGCGCGAACATCTATGTGGCTGCCAATCCGCTTCGTTCTGATAGCCCTAAACGCACCAAAGAGTGCATCGCCTCGGTCCGCCATCTCTATCTGGATTTGGATACCGATGGAGAGACCCGTCTAATTTCGCTCCGGGCCTCGTACACGGTTCCCCCGCCGAATGCAGTCCTCTCGACATCGCTCGGTAAATACCAGATCCTCTGGCGAGTTGACGGCTTCACTCTCGAACAACAAGAAATCGCCCTAAAACTGCTGGCTGTTACCTTTGGCGGCGATCCCGCTTGTACCGACTGCAACCGTGTTCTCCGCCTGCCCGGATTCCTGAATTGTAAGTACGATCCCGCGTATGCAGTGACGGTCGAATACCCCGGCGATTCCACCTGGAATTCCGATGACTTCCGGCTCGACATTCTAGCTGCTGACGCCGTCCTCTCATCCCGCGCAATCACAGCGCGGAATCGTCCCTCGAACCGAACCAATTCGGAACACGATTGGGCTTGGGTTCTGCATGAGCTTGCGGGCGGCAAAGACGCCGCGAAGCTCACACGCAAGCTTGCCTCGCGAAGGTCTGATAAGCCCAATCCTCTTTACTACGCTCAGAGGACAGTTGACGTTGCGTCCGCCCGACTTTGGCTCATCGAAGGCATNNTTGCTTGAAATCAACCAGATCCGCTATATCAGTGCTTCGGTTCGGCTCGATGAGTCCACCGCCGAGCAGGTCGATCAGTACGCCGCTTTCGTCCACGCTTCCGCCGACGATGTAGTGGACAAAGCGCTCAATTATGTCTTCTCGAAGGACCGCGACTTTCAGGACTTTCTGAAGACGCCTCAGGCCAAGCAGGTGCCTTCCACNNGTCGGAGCAAGAACGGTGCTTCGCACCGGAAGAATTGTGACACTCCACCCCTGGAAGGGTTGCGTTTGGAACCCGAACGGTTCCATTTGGTACCACACGGAAATATAAAGACTTCTGCGTACCGTGCAATTTCCCCGGTTCCATTCGGAACCGTGGTCGCATACGCCAAGAAAGGGCGAACCAATGAGCGCTGACACATTGCGAATCGAAAGCCGTCCTGCGCGGACAAGAGGCCGCGAAAGCCGTACCCAAAGCATCGCCACGCGATTTACGCAGGGAGAGGAAAAGGCCCTGATGGAAAAAGCGGAAGCTCAGGGGCGGAACCTCCGCGAGTGGGCACGCGATGTGTTATTGCGCGAGGCTTATGGGTCAACGCTTGCCGTTGGCCCTGACCAAATCATGACCGAAATCGTTGCCTTGCAACTGTTCTTGACCAACGCTCTTTCGCCGGTTGCGTGCGGGGAACGAATGAGCGCCGAGCAATACCAGGAGTTGATGCGTAACGTGAAAACCAACAAGCACCGCGCCGCGCGCGAGGTCGTCGCGCAGTACGCCGCCGAAAACGAGGAGGAAAAACGCCATGCCTGAAACGAACTGGGGGAGAAAGGAGACCATCATTTGGCCGCCTCACAAGCCGATTTACACTTTCGGCGCGGTCTTTGTTGCTGTGGTTCTGACAGGATTGTTCGTCTATCTTCACTTCGCGTTCGTGCTCACTCCGCTACAACAGTTCGATCTCCCAACCTTTATAAAGACCACGATCGGGGCGAGTATTCGCCAGTCCAGCAAGTATCAATTGCTGCTCATGGCCGACAAGCAAGGCCACGCCTTGTACGCCCGCGATGGGGATGTTGCGGCGGGATCGACGCCGCAAGCGAATGCCCAGCCCCTCCCCCTGGTTTTGTCCGATTCCGCCCGCCAGCGCGGCATGGTTTATCTCTACCGCAGCGTGCCGACGGTCTACCAAAACGGCTCTCTTGTGGGCTATTTCAGGCAGCAGGTCTACGGCGGAACAACGATTGTCGGTCTGTTTCAGTGGCCACTCATCTTCGGAGTGGTCGCGCTGCTGGCGCAGATTCCGTTCGCCATCCGCAAGGACATTCGCCGCCGCAAGGAAATGAAGTACGGGCGGCG
>PLBE01000097.1 GCA_003134435.1 Acidobacteriaceae bacterium | reverse complement strand
GACGGGCTCACGATTGCGCAGGCTCAGATTGCGATTCAAAAAGCCCTCAGCACGCAGTTTGAAGGTGAGCATGTTGAGATTTCACTGGGCCGGCTCCGCACTGTACGCGTGTATGTTGTAGGTGACGTGCAGCAACCCGGCGCCTACGATGTCAGTTCGCTGTCGACGCCACTGAGCGCACTGTATGCTGCCGGCGGACCGACAAGCCGCGGATCGCTACGCATACTTCGGCAGTATCGCGGCAAGCAATTGGTCCGTGAGATTGACCTTTATGACTTCTTGCTGCACGGTGTCCGCTCCAACGCCGACCGTTTGATGCCTGGCGATACCATCATGGTGCCACCGGTAGGTTNNTGCATCGTCCGGCAATTTACGAACTGAATGGCGAGCGAGGACTCAACGAAGTTCTCGATCTTGCCGGCGGCGTCCTGGCTTCCGCGAGCCTGAAACAGATCAACGTTGAGCGGCTTGAATCCCACGAACGCCACACCATGTTGACATTAGAACTTCCGGACAGCGCGGACGGAGTGAAACAGAAACTTGAAGACTTCAAGGTGCAGGGTGGGGACGATATCGTGATTTCGCAGATACTGCCCTATAACCAGCAGGCTGTCTATCTCGAGGGGCATGTGTTTCGTCCAGGTAAGTACCCCTACACTGATGGAATGACCATAACGGATCTTCTGCATTCTTATCAGGACGTGATGCCGGAGCCAGCCGATCATGCGGAGATCGTCCGTTTGCAGGCGCCGGATTTCCGGCCAGAGACCATAAGCTTCAATTTGCCTGACGCCCTGATCGGCAACGACGTAATCAAACTTAAGCCGTTCGACATGGTCCGCGTTTACAGCCGCTATGAGATCGATGCGCCGACGGTTTCCATTGAGGGGGAGGTCCTCCGCCCCGGCGCTTATCCCATGTCGCAAGGTATGACTCTGGCTGGGCTCGTGCGCATGGCGGGAGGCTTCAAACGGAGCGCCTATAGGGGCCAGGCCGATCTCTCCAGCTATACAGTGCAGGACGGCAAGAAGGTACTGCTCAACCACACCACCGTTGATGTACAAAGAGCGCTGGACGGCGACAACAGTGCGGATGTTGCAGTCAATCCCGGAGACGTGGTCAGCATACGAAAGCTGACAGGGTGGGACGATATCGGTGCCTCGGCAACGGTAACCGGCGAAGTGGGACATGCCGGCACCTATGGCATTCGAACCGGCGAGCGCCTTAGCTCGCTGTTGAAACGGGCGGGCGACTTTGGAGATGAAGCATATCCCGCAGGTGCAGTCCTTCTGCGCGTGCAAGTGCAACAACAGGGTGAGCAGGCCCGCCAGGAGATGATCCGGCGAATCGAAACTACCCCGATCACGGTTAACGCGGGCGTGCTGACTGCCGCAGACCAATCCGAGCAAATGCAGGCCATGCAGCAACAGCGCGACCAGGTTCTCACAACGCTTCGTAGCCGGCCCGCTAGCGGTCGGATGGTGATAAATATCTCTGAGGACATCAGCAAATGGGAAAACACATCGGCGGACATTGAACTACGAGCAGGAGATACGCTGGTCATTCCAAAGCGGCCTAATTTCGTGATGGTTAGCGGACAGGTATATAACCCAGTAGCAATAAGCTATGTGCCGGGCAGGGATGTCGGCTGGTATTTACGGAAGGCCGGCGGTGCGACACCATATGGCAACAAGAAATACATATATGTCTTGCGTGCCGATGGGTCAGTAGTAGCACACGGGAATAGCTGGACTGGCGGTAATTTGATGAACCTTAGATTGCGCCCCGGCGATTCCGTGTTCGTTCCCGAGAAGATTATTGGCGGTTCGCAGGTCTGGCAAAACATATTAGGTATGGCGCAGATCATGTCAGCGACAACCCTTCCTCTAGCTATTGGCGGAGTTCTCTGATGGCTCTTGTATAGGGGCAAGAGTCGATGAGGCTTCCCAAAGGCTCCAAAGCTCATCAATCTATTGTTCAAAACGTCTCAATCGCATTGTTCTTTGCCCACTGGAGAGAAACAGTTAAGGCGCCTCTAATGAGGCCCCTCTAACCACGGCAGTCCATTAAGACTCCAGCCATGCCGAATCTCTGCTGAATTAGCTTTCTTGCTCAATAGGAGACGAAACATTGAGTACCGCGGAAGAACACGATCCAATTGCGGCCGAAGGTGCCGCGGCTCCGATAGAGATTTCAATCGCCGAACTCGGCATGGTGATATGGCAACGCCGTCGCCTCCTCGCCAAGATAATTGGGTTCGGCTTGGTACTCGCAACCGGAATTGCCTTGTTGATTCCGAATAAATACACGTCCACAGCGCAATTGATGCCACCCGATCCGCAGGCACTTTCAAGTACATCCATGCTCAACGCTTTAGCGGGGGCGGGGGCTGGCTCTATCGCACCCAGCCTAGCGGGAGGCTTGATGAGCGCGAGAACGCCAAGCGAAACCTTTATAGGCATACTGCACAGCCAAACCGCCCAGGACGACATCATCAATCGCTTCGACCTGCGTCGCGTTTATTATTGCAAGCTCTATGTCGACACACGCAAGATTCTGACAGAACGAACCACAATCATAGAGGACAAGAAGAGCGGAATCATCAGCATTGCGGTGATGGACCGTGATCGATATCGGGCGCGCGACCTTGCTGAAGCGTATGTCGAGGAACTCGATAAGCTCGTCAATAGAGTGAGCACATCCTCGGCCCGTCGCGAACGGATTTT
>PLBE01000111.1 GCA_003134435.1 Acidobacteriaceae bacterium | reverse complement strand
AGCGGCTCCTGAAAAGCAAGAAGCTCGGCGTTCTGGGGAATGTAGCTTTTGATTTCAACGGCCGCGGCATTGACAACTACCAACCGCAAATCGACCCGCTCTCTACCATGGCGCAACCCTTCTACGATAACAACACCATGCGCGAATACCGCTATTACCGCTACCGCTATGGTTACTCCGGCAGCGCGGACTACAAGTTCAATGACGTCTCCAGCATCTTCGTCCGCGGCTTTTACAGCCAGCTCAAGGACTGGGGCGACAAGTGGTATTACGAGCCGGTATCGACCCCGCTGACGACCACTGGGGTTTATCCGAGCACCTCAGCCAACTCGCCGAGTCCAAAGTTCTATACTTCGTCCAAGCGCCCCAATGCTTCGATCGGCACGTTGATGCTGGGCGGGAGAGAGATTCATCCCAGTAACTGGCTGGTCTGGGAAGCCGCGGTCTCGCGTTCATTTGAGCAGGATTCGGCCGGCAACCCCAAGGCCGACTTCGCCTGGATTGGTCCCTCGCTGCAATGTAACTACGGGCCCCAGGGCGCAACCTTCTTCCCACAGTTCGGCGCTTGCAGCGGGGCCACCTCGCCGCTTGAGAACGCCAACGACTTCGTCTTCAAAGACATTACCTACCCCGACCCCAAGGGCTTGAGCACACAGCTCAACCTGACAGGCGAGATCTCGGATTCACAGAACTACACGTTCCACGGTCATTTTGGGATCATCGAGGCCGGCTTCAAAATCAGCAATGCTCATAAGCTCCAGGATGCAACTGAAACCGTCTACGACGGCTGGGGAACAAAAGCTTCCACGCCCGGCGTTGCCGCCTACTCCATGGCCGCCTTGCAGGGCTATTTCAATAACACCGACTACTTCAAAGGCGAGTTCATGGGAGGGAAATTCGGGCCTGTCTCGGATTTCAACAGGACGACGAACTTTGTGCTTACCAACTTTTCCGCAGATGTAGATGGGTACAAAACTGCCCTCGATAACTGGCCAAACCTCTTCGGCATCATCGAGCGTGTTTCAGCCGGCTACGTAATGAATACCATCGATGTGGCAAGGCTCCATGTCCAGGCAGGAGTGCGTTTCGAGCAAACGACCATGCGTACGCATGGCCACAACGTCACTTTGTATGCGGCGGGCGCCTCGCAATGCGGAGGGCCTACGAACACCGGTTGCGGCGTGCCATCGGTGGTGACCAACAATCCCTCGTATTTCGATGCCTTTCCGGACATCAATATGCGCTACAAGATCACTGACGATCAGGGGCTTCGTATCGTATATGGCAGGGGCATCGCCCGTCCCGATCCCTACCAGTTGATTCCTTACATCACGTATGACGAAAGCGCTAATCCGCCATCGTTTACCGTCGGAGATCCCAGCCTCCATGCCGAACACGCCAACAATTACGATGTGCTCTACGAGCACTTTCTCAAACCGATTGGAATGATCCAGGCGGGTGTCTTCTACAAGCAGCTGACCGCACCTCAGCTTTTGTTCACAATTCCGATCGGAACCAACCTCGCCGCACTGCCCCCTGGCTCTATTCCACCGTTGACTCTCGCCAATATCGAGCAAGATTTAGCCTCCGGCACCAACACTGGGGGAGCCGAGGTTACCCAATATATCAGTGGCACGAATTCCAGATTATATGGCGTGGAACTTAGCTACCAACAGCATCTGACGTTTCTTCCTGGTGTGCTCGCCGGAATTGGCATTACCGCCAACTACGGTTACCAACAGTCAAAAATCAAGTCCATTCCACTTCGCAACGACCATCCGCGATTGATCGACCAGCCTAACAATACGTGGAACTTGAGCCCGACCTATGACACCAAGCGCTTCTCTGCGCGCGCTGGGCTTACATATAACGGCTCGAGTGTCTTCTCATACAACTGGATTTCACCGATCAGTGCTCCGGGCGCAGGCGCTGATCCAAGCGGCCTTGGTCCAAAGGGTCCGTCCGGAGACATCTGGACGTTGCCTCATTATCAAGCGGATGTGCAGGCAAGCTATCGCTTCTTCCGTGGCTTGAGCGTCCAGGCCTCCGTACTCAATCTCAACAACGAAGTGTACGGTTATTACCAGGGCAGCCCGCAATTTGTAAACCAGCGCGAGTTTTACAAGCCAAGTTATGACGCTGGCATCAGGTACGTCTTTGGACACGACTAATGCCAGGCATCATGCGCCAACTGGCTAGCCTGGCTGGGGCACATACCATTGCGATGGCATGTGCCCCTTCTTATAGGCGACGGAGTCAGCGCAGCTTATCTCCGCATTGCGCAGAGACGGGCTCTCAATTTGAAACCGCGCCTGCGGTGAAACACGCAGGGCAGCTCAACATCATTGCTTACTTGAGGAACTCTTGTGATCAGACTTTGTAAGGCACTTTTGCTGGTCTCCTTGTGCGTGTTTGCCTGGACCGCACTGAATGCTCAGACTGCGGCTGGAAAAGGCTCCTACAGCGCCAATCAGGACAAGCTGAAGCTGGTAGTGGTGGTCAGCCGGCACGGAGTACGGTCGCCAACATGGACGGTGGATCGCCTGAACACATATTCTTCAAAGCCCTGGCCCGCCTGGAGCGTTCCGCCAGGATACCTGACCGCGCACGGGTTCGAGTTGATGAAACTCTTTGGCGCTTACGACCGCGCGTCGCTGGCAAATGCGGGCCTCTTTGCCGCCCAGGGCTGCTCCGGAGCATCCGATACCTACATCTGGGCGGACACCGACCAGCGCACTCTGGAAAGTGGCAAGGCTCTGGCCGCGGGCCTGTTCCCAGACTGTGCAGTTGCGATGCATTCTCTTGGCGAGGGAGAGAACGACCCTCTCTTTCATGCCCCGCCAGAAGCCATGGATTCCGCGGAATCGAGCCGTGTGTTTGCAGAGTTTTCAACCCGAGTAACGGCGCTACCGGCTTCGCCATATAACGGACTGCTGGAGCAGATGAATCGCGTGCTGCTGGGGTGCGAGTTGGATGCGGATTGCACGCCGGCCCGGCCGCCGGAAGTCCCTTTGATGGAAGGCAAGAATGGAGCCGTAAAGGGAAAAGGCGACCATATTGTGACGCTTCAAGGCCCGCTTGCACAGGCGTCTAGTTTCGCAGAAGATTTTCAACTCGAATATACCGAAGGCATGCCCTCGCAGTCGGTGGGATGGGGGAAGGTAGACGAAGCCGAGGTGATCAAGTTCATCACCTTGCACAGCATCTACTTCGATCTCATGCACCGCACTCCTTCGCTGGCCAGGATGGAAGCGTCCAACATGCTGAATGCAATTACNNCACGATACAAACATCGGACCCATCTCGGCGTTGCTTGGCCTGCACTGGAACCTCGATGGACGTGCCGATGATATCGCGCCGGGCACGGAGCTTGCCTTCGAGCTTTGGCAGACACCACAGGGCGCCTACCGGGTCAAGGTAACCGTGACCGTGCAAACACTCCGCCAGATGCACGAGGCGCAAGAGTTTACGGCAGCCAATCCTCCCGCGCGTCAGGTGGTTACACTGCCGGCATGCGGCGGCGGGACAAGTGCGTGCAGTTGGGACGAGTTCCGGGAGGTTGCCGACGCGGCAACCGGAAAGAAGTGACTGCGATCACGGTAACGCGGGCTTTCACTCCGATAATGTGAGAGTGTTGCGGTTTAAACAGTTGGCCATAAGACTGGAGCAATTCGATGAAGTTCCTGCAATCCATATCTCGCATACTGCTCATTCTTGTTCTCGCGGCAGGCTCCTTGCGCGCGCAGAGTGCAACTGCCTCGGTTCACGGCAACGCCAACGACCCGTTGGGCATACTTGTGACCAACGGGTCGGTTAAACTAACTCAGGACAAAGGAAAGATCGATAAGGGCAGTAACTATGTCTACAGTTTTGACCTGGATAAAGAGGGCAATTACAGGGGCGAGGGTATTACGCCGGGAACCTATACTCTGGTGTTGTTTCGCAAGGGATTGACTGCTGATTTCTCAAAGCCCGTGACCCTGGTTGCAGGGCAGGACGCCATTGTCAACTTCGACATGAGCCGGCAGGAATACATCGACAAGTTGAGCGACGATGATAAGAGGCTGCTGGAGGAGTCCCGGAAAAAGAACGCCGCCATCCTGGCCGAGAACGCGGTGATCAGGAACTTGAATGCCTTGACGGCAGAAGCGCGCGCCGCGATGAGTGCCACACCGCCCGATTATGCAAAGGCCGCCGACGATATGACGCAGGCCACCACGGCAAGGCCCACCGAATCCATCTTCTGGTTCATGCTGGGAGAAGCCGACTTTGGACTCAAGAAGTACGACGATGCGATAGCGGCGTACAGAAAATCTGTTGAGACAGATAGTGCGTCGGCCAAGCCGGACCTGGAAACTGAAGCAGCCACCTACAACAACATGGGACACGCGTTGGCCAACACCGGGAAGATACCGGATGCAGCAACGGCATATGAAACTGCAGCGAAATTGAATCCAACCCATGCCGCGAGGTATTACGTCAACGAGGCCATCATTTTCTACACGGCAAGCGAAAACGATTCCGTCAACCAGACGGCCGATCTTGCCGCAGCGGCTGCGGCCGCAGACAAGGTCATTGCCATCGACCCGAACGTGGCCAATGTCTACTACATCAAGGGGCAAGCGCTTGTCATGCAGGTAACCTCCGACCCAAAAACTGGCAGGATGATCGCCCCGCCTGGCTGCATTGAGGCCTACAAAAAGTATCTGCAGCTTGCGCCTAGCGGAACTTACGCGAGCGAAGTTAAGGGAATTATTCAAGGCCTTGAGGCCACAGTACCGGCATCTAACAAGGCCAACGGAAGAAAGTGAGTGAATAGTACGGCATGCAGCGTTGCTCTGGAATGAGAAAGGTGCAGGCAAGGTTGATCGGGTTTGTGCTCGGATTGATTGTCACTTTTCCGGTCGTTTACTTTTACCTGAACTACATGCTTGGATCACATTGGCGTTCACTCGGGACGACTTCGGTCCGCTTACTCGTTTTGAGGTAAGGCGTGTGCATCGCTAACGAGAAAAGCCGCACCGGTCGCGCAGATTGAAATGATGGGATGTTGATGTGTGATCGTGGTTTCAGCTGCATCATTGAATTCCCTTTGGCGATGAAATCAGAAAGCGCAAGACATGAATGGAGAGATGCATGGCCCAGATAGAATCGCAAGTCCAATATAAGAGCCCGTTGCACAAAATGACGCAGACCACGTCCACTTGCCTGTGGAACGATTCGGCAGCCATCGAGGAGCTGACTTACTCG
>PLBE01000196.1 GCA_003134435.1 Acidobacteriaceae bacterium | reverse complement strand
CCCGAACTCTAGCAATCTCAACTCCCGTAAATTCCTGACAGCGGTTTATAGGAAGAAATCTTACCGAGAACTGAGAACCGAACTGAGAACCAAATAACCGAAAACGATGACGAACTTCACCGGCTCAGTTTCGCGGCCGCTGCTTCGTCGAGCAGCCACAACAATTTTCCGTCGGTCGGTTGCACTCTTTGCGCGGGCAGCGGCGGAGTCTTCTTTTCTTCAAGCACCTGATGCAGCATGTCGGCCTTGTCAGGCCCACTGGCCATAAACATAACCTCGGCGGCTCGGTTTAGGACGGGGAAGGTGAAGGTGATGCGGTGGGTGTTGAACTTCGCGACCCAGTTGGCGACGACCAGGCGTGACTGTTCGTTGAGCGCCTCGGAATCGGGAAACAGCGATGCGGTGTGGCCGTCCGGGCCCATGCCCAACAGAATCAGGTCGAAGCGCGGAAAATCCGCGGGCTTGAGTTGGAAGAAGCGGTGGAGTTGTGCGTCATAGTCCGAGGCAGCGGCAGCGGCATCCGGATTTTCCGCTTGCACGCGAAAGACATTCTCCGGCGGGATCGTAATTTTGGTCAGCAGCGATTCCTTGACCATCCGGTAATTGCTGTCAGCGTCGGTCGGGGAAACGTGGCGTTCGTCGCCAAAAAATAAAAAGACGCGATTCCACGCGAAGTCGGCGTAGTTCGCGGCGAGCAGCGCGTAGAGAGCCCTGGGAGTTGAGCCTCCGGAGAGCGCTACGGTGAAGCGTCCCTGTGCGCCGATGGCGGCGCGGGCCGCGCCGATGAATTCCTCGGCGGCGGCGTGAAACAGATCGGCGGCGGTGGGGACTACTTCGATGGTTCTCGTCGCGGGCATGGAAAATTTGCTGCGTACTTCATTTATTATTTTTCGAAATTTCGCCAGCGCCTGCCATCGCGTTCCATCATTTCATCGGATTCTTTCGGGCCCCAGGTTCCAGAAGGATAGTTGGGGAAATTGCGCGGCGGCAGCGCCTTCCACACGTCGAGCACGGGATTGACGATGCTCCACCCGGCTTCGACCATGTCGGCGCGTTGGAACAGCGTCGCATCACCGATCATGCAGTCGTGGAGAAGACGTTCGTAGCCCGTGGAAGAACTGACCCCGAAATAATCGGAGTACTCGAAGTCCATGTTCACCTCGCCGAGTTGCATCGCGGGTCCGGGAGTTTTGGCGGCGAAGCGCAGCGAGATGCCTTCCTCCGGTTGAATGTGGAGCACGAGTTGGTTGGGCATCATGTTTTCGACCTGAGTCTCGCGGAAGAGCATGAAGGGCGCGCGGCGGAACTGAATCACAACGTGCGTGTTGCGGCCAGGCAGGCGCTTGCCGGTACGGAGATAGAAGGGAACTCCCGCCCAGCGCCAGTTGTCGATGAGGAGGCGCATGGCCACGAACGTTTCGGTGCGCGAGTCGGGAGGCACGCCTTCTTCGGAGCGGTACGCGGGGACGCGTTCGCCGTCCATGGTGCCATCGCCGTATTGGCCGCGAATCGTCTTGCTGAGTACGTCTTCGTTGCTGAAGGGCTGAATGGCGTGGAGAATCTTGGCCTGTTCGTCGCGGACGGCATTGGCCTCGAATGAAATCGGCGGCTCCATGGCGGTCAGCGTGATGAGTTGCATGATGTGGTTGGGCACCATGTCGCGCAGGGCTCCGGCTCCATCGTAATAGCCTCCGCGTTTTTCGACGCCCACGGTTTCTGCCACGGAGATCTGGACGTGGTCGATGTAGCGGCGATTCCAGATGGGCTCGAAAATTCCGTTGGCGAAACGGAGCGCCAGAATGTTCTGTACGGTTTCCTTTCCAAGGTAGTGATCGATGCGGTAAATCTGGCATTCCGAAGCGACTTTCAGAAGCTGCTGGTTCAGCGCCTTGGCGGAATCGAGATCGTGGCCAAAAGGCTTCTCGATAATGACTCGACGCCAATGCCCGTTTTCTTCTTTCATCAGGTCGACTTTGGCCAGGCGTTCGACGATGTCGCCGAAATAGTTGGGCGCGGTGGCGAGATAAAAGAAGTAGTTGCCGTGAGAATCGTGTTCCTGGTCGACTTTGGCGAGGGTTTGTTTCAGGTTGTCATAGGTGGCGGGATCGTCGAAATCTCCACTGACGTAAGTAATGCGGCGGACGAACCACTCCCACAGATCGTGATCGACCGGGCCGGTGGCGAACTGTTTGAAATCTTCAGTGAGTTTTTTTCTGGCGTCGTCCTCGTTCATGGGGCTGCGGCCGACGCCGATGACGGCGAATTCGCGCGACAGAAGCTGCTGGCTGGCGAGGTTATAGAGAGCGGGAATGAGCTTGCGCCGCGTCAGGTCGCCGGAGTAGCCGAAAATGACCATAACGCACGGGTCCGCGGTGCGCCCGACTCGCGGTTTGGGGGTTGCGGGCAAAACTTCGGTTTGAGCCATGGGTTCCTCGTGAGTGAGTTACGCCCTGCCAACTGCGGCTGGGCAAATCCGATTGGCCTTCATCGCCGATCGAACCTGCGGGCTCGCAAGCATGAGCCTACGTCTTCGCTGGCGGTTTGAGTTCGATGTGGCCGCCGAACTTCTGTCGCATGGCGGAGAGCATTTTCTCCGCGAAGGTGTGATCCTGGCGCGAGCGGAAGCGGGTGTAGAGAGCCGCAGTCAGGACCTCGGCCGGAACCGCCTCTTCGAGCGCCGCCTGGATGGTCCAACGGCCCTCGCCGGAATCCTGCACGAACCCGCTGTATTCCGAGAGCGTCGGATTTTCGACCAGCGCCATCGCGGTGAGATCAAGCAGCCATGAACTGACCACGCTGCCGCGCCGCCACACCTCGGCAATGTCGGGCAGGTTGAGGTCGTACCGGATATCCTCGGGCAGCTCTTTGCTGGTGGCGTTCTTGAAAATGTCGAAGCCTTCCGCATAAGCCTGCATCATTCCGTATTCGATGCCGTTGTGGACCATTTTCACAAAATGTCCGGCGCCGGACGGCCCGCAATGGATGTAGCCGTCTTCGGCGGTGCCGGCGGAAGCGCCGGTCATTTTTTCGCGTCCCGGAGTGCGAGGGATGTCGCCGCGTCCGGGGGCGAGCGTTTTGAAAATCGGATCAAGGCGCTGGACAGCCTCTTTCGGGCCTCCGATCATCATGCAATAGCCGCGATCGATTCCCCAGACGCCGCCGCTGGTGCCGACGTCGACGTAATGGACGCCTTTGGCAGCGCAAATCTTGGAGCGCCGGACGTCATCTTTGAAATAAGAGTTGCCGCCGTCGATGATCGTGTCGCCGGGCTGCATCTTTGCCAGCAAAGCTTGCGCGGTTTTTTCCGTGGGATCTCCGGAGGGGACCATAATCCACGCGGCGCGGGGAGCGCTTAGCTTGCCCACCAGATCGTCCAGGGAAGAGGAGCCCACCGCGCCTTCGCTGGCGAGACCTTTGACGGCATCGGCACTCAGATCGGAAACGACCATGGTGTGACCACCGCGCATCAGACGCCGCGTCATGTTGGCGCCCATCTTGCCCAAACCTACCATTCCCAGTTGCATTCCTGCTCCTTAGATTGTGGCGGCTGGGACGGGCCATAGGGTCCGTCACCGCACGAGCCTCGATTACAAAATCTGTTTGACTAACTCGGCCAGTTTGGTGAGTCCTGCCTTCACGTCGCTGCCGAGGTGAACCCGCAGGGCGCGGCGCTTGCGGTCGGCTAAAACCTGGAAATCGCCGCGGGCTTGCGCTGCTTTCACAATTCCGAAAGTGTATTTCTGATCGGGAACCTGCAAATCCTTCCCGTCATCACAGGTGATCTGGAGGAATACGCCGCTGTTGGGGCCTCCTTTGTAGGCTTGTCCAGTGGAGTGCAGGAAGCGTGGTCCGAAGCCGAGGACCGTGGCTACATGCTTGCGATCGCGGACATTCATGCGCAGGGTTTGGAGCAGCGCTTCGTGCTCGGCATTCATCTCGACATATCCGAGCAGGGCAAAATAATCGCCCGCGCCTAAACGCGCCAGATGGGCGCGCAGATAGCCTTTTACGGAATGATCGGAACCGGCCGCCTTGGCGAGAGCGGCGGCGTTGGCGTTGTCGGTGAAAAGTTTGAAGCCCGCTTCTTCGGCGATGGGTTTTTCGGGCGGAAGCGCGCCGCTGCTTTCGTAGGCCGAGGTAAGCTGCTTGGTCACAATTTTGCTGGCTTCGACATCGGGCTGATTAAAGGCGTTGATGCCGAGAATCGAGCCCGCGACGGCGGTGGCAATTTCCCAGCGGAAGAATTCCTGTCCCAGGTTGTAGACGTCGGCGACGGCGATCCGCACGACGGGATGGCCGGCCTTTTCGAGCGCGGAGATCTGAGCATTCTGCGCGGCGTCAGGTTCGCCTTCCAGCCGGATGCAGGCAAAGATGCGATCGTTGCCATACACTTCCGGCGCACCGAGGGCTTCGCGATCGACCGGGATAATGCCCTTGCCGAGCTTGCCGGTAGATTCCGCAATCAACTGCTCGAGCCACGCGCCGAGGTCGGCAATGCCGGGCGAGGTGACGAGTGTGATCTTGTCGCGGCCAAGCTTGGCGGCTGTTCCGATGACCAAGCCGAGCATCACTCCCGGATTCTGCTCTACGGGAACTGACGCCTTGCAGGAATCGACCATGTCTTTTGTGCGCTGGAGAAATTTGCCGGTATCAAGACCCATGGCAGCCGCGGGAATCATGCCGAAGTTGGAGAGGGCGGAGTAACGGCCGCCGATCGATGGCAGTCCGTAAAAAATGTGACGGAACTTGTCGCGTTCGGCCACTTGCTGCATCTTGGAGCCGGGGTCGGTGATGGCAATAAAGCGGCTGCCCGCCTTGTCGCCGCCGATGGTCTGCCGCACGCGCTCGAAGAAATACTGTTTGTAAATATTGGGTTCGAGGGTGCTGCCGGACTTGCTGGAAACAATGAAGAGGGTTTTCGCGAGGTCGACTTTCTTTTCGACGGTAAGAATTTGCGCCGGGTCGGTGGAGTCGAGAATGTGCAGCCGGGGGAAGCCGGGCGCTTGTGGATAAGTGAGCGCGAGTACTTCGGGGCAAAGACTGGATCCGCCCATGCCGAGCAGCAGAATGTCGGAGAATCCGCCGCTCTTGACCTCGGCGGCCAGCGTCTTGAGTTTGTCCGCGTTGGCGAGCTGCTCGTCGGTGATGCCGAGCCATCCCAGCCACTTGGCTTCGTCATCGTTGGTCCACAACGAAGCGTCGTTATGCCAGAGGCGTCTTACTTTTCCGGAAGCTCGCCAGTCGTTAAGGTTTTTTTTTACCGCAGTGTCAAGATCGGCGGGAAGGGAGGCGCCCTGCGAGTTCACCGGAGGCGTGTTCAGCCGCTTGGTGTTCTTCTCGACTGCGGCCAGCAAAGTATCGAAGGCGTCGGCAAACAGCTTTACACCGTCGGCGGTCAGCTTGTCAGTCACATCTTTCATGACGATGCCAACCCCGGCCAGATCGGCCATGGTTTTTCGTGCGCCATCCAAGCCCTCGGTCAGGCTTTGGCGGGGCTTGCCGTGATCGCGGAAGGCGTCAAGGGTGGCCGGAGGAACGGTGTTGACGGTGTCCGGTCCGATCAATTCCTCGATATAGAGGACGTCGCTGTAATTCGGGTTCTTGGTGCCCGTGCTCGCCCACAGCACGCGCTGAGTTTGCGCGCCCTTGGCGGACAGCGCCTGCCAGCGCGGCGACGCGAAGATGCGCTGGTAGGCTTCGTAAGTCAATTTGCCATTGGCGATGGCGACTTTGCCGAGGATGCCTTGCAGTTTGGCCTTGCGCGCCGCATCCGTTTCCTTCTTGAGTTGGTCGCCTGCCATGGAGTCAACCAGTGAATCGATGCGGCTGATGAAGAAACTCGCAACGCTGGCAATCTTGTTCACGTCTCCGCCTCCGGCGGCGAACTTTTCTACGCCATCGATGTATGCCGCGGCAACTTCTTCATAAACTCCCTGTGCAAACAGGAGAGTCACGTTGACGTTGATACCTTCGCTGATGAGTTGGCGAAATGCCGGAATACCCTCGGGAGTGCCCGGCACTTTGATCATCAAGTTCTCACGCGCTACGGCCTTCCACAGCCGCCGCGCCTCTTCCAGAGTGCCATTCGTGTCGTGGGCGAGGTAAGGGGAGACTTCGAGGCTGACATAACCGTCGCGCTTCTTCGTGCTCTTGTAGACGGGCGCTAGCAGGTCGGCTGCGTCCTGAATGTCGCGGATGGCGAGCAATTCGTAGCGGCCCTTGGCGTCGAGGTCGGCGCGCCCGGCGAGAGAGTCCAGGAAATCCTGGTACTGCGTCGAACCGGCAATGGCCTTCTCGAAAATCGCGGGGTTGGACGTCATCCCGCGCAAACCATCCTGACTGATCAGGCGCTGCAGTTCGCCACCCTTCAGCAGGTCGCGGCGAATGTAGTCCAGCCAGATGGATTGGCCGAACGTCTGCAGCTGGGTGAGAGGGTTCGCGGCTTTTGCGGTTTCGAGCGTGCCCACTGGATTCATATTCGTCTCCTAAAACTTGAGGCGTTGAGTTATTCCATCAACACCGGAATGCTTCACTGGCCGACCAGTGCGCGAGCTGCCTGCAATATGGCGTCGGTGGTGAAGCCGAACTTCTTTTGTAAATCCTTGAGTGGCGCGGACGCTCCAAAGGTGGTCATGCCGATGATGTGGCCCTTCGGTCCGGCGTACTGCGCCCAGCCGAAGGTCGAGGCCATCTCGACTGCGACTCGCGCGGTGACGTCGGGTGGAAGCACCTGATCGCGGTAACCCTGGTCCTGGTGTTCGAATAGGTCCCAGGAAGGCATACTGACGACGCGAGCCCGAATGCCCTCCGCCTTTAATTTTTCGTAAGCTTCGATGCAGAGATAGACTTCGCTGCCCGTGGCCATCAGAATGACCTGGGGCTTACCGCCTTCCGCATCGGCCAGAATGTAGGCGCCTCGAGCCACTCCGGCTGGCGATGAGTACTTGGTCCGATCGAAGGTTGGAAGCGCTTGCCGGGTCAGAATGAGCGCGACCGGTTCCTTCTTCAAATTCATGATCACCTTCCAAGCCTCGACAACTTCGTTGGCATCGGCAGGACGCAACGTAATGAGGCCAGGTATGGCGCGCAGCGTTATTAACTGTTCGATGGGCTGGTGGGTCGGTCCATCTTCGCCGACGCCGATGGAATCGTGAGTAAAAATCCAGATCGACGGAACTTCCATGACGGCCGAAAGGCGGATCGGCATTTTCATGTAGTCGCTGAAAATGAGGAAGGTCGACCCGTAGGCGCGAAGATTCGCCAGACTCATGCCGTTTACAATCGCGCCCATGGCGTGCTCGCGAATGCCGAAATGGAAATTCCGGGCGTTGTAATGATTGGCCTCGAAATCACCGGCGCCGTCGAAGGTGAGCCGCGTTTTCGTGGAGGGATATAAATCGGCCGAGCCGCCCATGAGCCAGGGATCGTTCTTGGCGATGGCATTCAGCACTTTGGAGGACGAATCGCGGGTGGCGAGTCCCTTGGCGTCGGGCGCGAAGGTCGGCAATTCCTTGTCCCATCCCGCGGCCGATTGGCGGTGTTGCAGGCGTTCGAATTGAGTCGCCAGATCGGGATACTGCGCGCTGTACTTGGAGAGAAGCGTGTTCCACTGGCTGGTCAATTGCCGTCCACGCTTGCCCATAACTTCGCGGAAGTTCTCTTGGACGCCATCGGGGACCAGGAATTTCGCGTCTTCCGGCCAGCCATACGCGCGCTTGGTGAGCTTCACTTCTTCTTCGCCCAGCGGTTCGCCATGCGCTTCTTTGGTGTCTTGCCGGTGGGGCGAGCCGAAGCCGATATGGCTGTCGACCACGATGAGTTTGGGGCGGTCTTTCACGCCCAGGGCATGGGTGTAGGCGTTGGCCAGCGCGACCAGGTCGTTGGCATCGTGGACGTGCTGCACATCCCAGCCATACGCGGCAAAACGGGCCGGCACATTTTCGTCGTAGGCGAGATCGGTGTTGCCTTCGATGGTGATGTGGTTGTTGTCGTAAATCCAGCAAAGATTCGAGAGCTTGAGATGGCCGGCGACGGAAGCGGCTTCGGAAGAAATTCCCTCCATCATGTCGCCGTCGCCGCAGATGACCCAGATGTTGTAGTTGAACAGTTCGAAGCCTGGACGATTGAAATACTCGGCCAGCCAGCGTTCGGCGATGGCCATGCCGACGCTGTTAGCGACGCCCTGACCGAGCGGGCCTGTGGTGGTTTCGACTCCCGAGGTCAAGCCGTATTCAGGATGGCCAGGCGTCTTGCTGCCCAGTTGCCGGAAATTCTTAATCTCATCGAGCGACAGGGAAGGGCTGGAAAGAACCTTTCCGCCGGGAGCCACGTCGCGCACGCCGGCCAGGTGAATGAGCGAGTACAGCAACATGGAGGCGTGGCCGTTGGAGAGGACGAAGCGATCGCGATTCGGCCAGAGCGGATTTTCCGGATCGTAACCGAGGAACTGTTGCCACAGGCAGTAGGCGACGGGAGCCAGAGCCATGGGCGTGCCGGGATGGCCGGAGTTGGCCTTCTGCACCGCGTCCATCGAAAGCGTGCGGATGGTGTTGATACACAACTGATCCAGTTGCGTACCAGTGGCGACAGACTGGTCACTGACGGCCATCAATTCTCTCCTGTCTCTCCTGGCAAATTCGCTTGCCTTACCCTACTTCTGGATGAGATGAAGCCAACGCCAAATGGATACATTTGGGCCGACCGCCCAAGTTTACACCTGTGATCGAGAAACCAAACCAAACCAAACCCCGGAAGACTAGGCTGTGATTTTACACCGAGACGAACTTGGCCGGGGAGTGTTTGATTTGGCCGCAGTTGCAGCGCTCGGCGGGACGAGCACGACCCCCGGTTCCCCATGGGGACGAGTTTCAGGTGACAAAGACCTTGTCCTGGGTGAGGCGGTGTTGCAGAGTCGAGGCCAGTTGATCCACATCGCCGGCGGAAAGGTTCATCCCGCCAGGTTCAAAAATCGGGATGCGGTTGGTTCCAATGGCGTCCCTCCGCACCTGGATGAGCAAAGCCTGCAGGGCATGGGGATCATATTTTTGGGGAGACATGCGGATCAACTCCTGAAGCGCGGTGCCGACGGAGAGGCGTTCGCGGTAGGGACGCTCGCTGGTCATGGCATCGAAGCTATCAGCCAGAGCAATAATGCGCACGGCTTGCGGCATTTCGTCGCCATGCAAGCCGTCCGGGTAGCCGGAACCATCTCCCCGCTCATGATGCCAGCGCACGATTTCCGGAATCTGCGGCCAGGGGAACTGCACCTGGCTGACGATCTGGTGTCCAACCACGGTGTGGTCGCGCATGGCCCGGGATTCTTCTGCATCGAGTTGCGAGGGTTTTTCGAACAGCCGTTTATCGACGGCAACCTTCCCAATGTCGTGCAGGTAGCCCGCCGAGCGCAACGATGCGACCGCAGTCGGATCCATCCCCATGGCTTCGCCGATGGCTTGGGCGTAGCGTCCGACGCGCAGCGAGTGGCCATGAATGTTGACGTGTTTGACGTCGATGGCGGTCGCGAAGGCCTCCAGCGCATTGTCGTAGAACCCGTGCAGCGAAGCCAGGAGCCGCAGGTTTTCCGAAACGCGCTGTGCCAGGGTCTGGCCGAGCGTGTGATTTTGAATGGCCAGCGCCACGTAGTGGCTCAACATTTCAAACGCATCGAGAGCGTCTTCTTCGTAGCGGGCATCGCCGAGCCGGCGTCCCAGGGCAATCACTCCGGCGAGCTTTCCGCGTACTTTCAGGGGGCAAACACACTTGAATAGTTCGGGCGCGACATTGCCGTTTGAACTGAGGAAAATATCGTAGGTGGAAGTGTTGAGCAGCACTGGGCCCGTGGCTGCAGTCAGAGCATGCACGTGACGGGGAAGCAGGGGGATGATCGACGGATCCGGGAGGAGCGCGAATCCCTCGGCATCGACCGAAGTAAGCACTGACGGCCGTTCGCCGAATGAGAATAGAGCCGCTTCGCGGGCACCGGCTGCTTCCATGACCGCGTTCAGCATGGCGCGAGCGGTTTGGTGGAAGTCGCGGTCCGCCGTAAGTTCGGGACCCAGCTCCGCCAGCGCTTCGACGGTTCGTAAGAGCTTTTTGAGGTTGGTTCCCTGCAATGCCTGTTGCGGAGGTGCTTGCCAGAAACCCAGAGCACATTCAGGTTAGCATTCTGTCGGCGCGTCGTTTGTTGGTTAGTTTGGTGCGAGGAAAATCTGCGGATTGTGGGATTCGCAACGCACGCCCTTCCGATCATTCGAAGGGCGAGCCCAGAGCGCCCGATCTATTATTGACAGCGCGGTTTCGATGCCTCATACTCGGGCAAATTGCCAGCACAGCTTGCGTTTTGCCGGATTTTATTCGGCCACTTGCCATTCGAGAGAGCGTGTGGTTGTGCCTCAGTCCAAGCCGTTAGGCCCCGGGAAGATATCCCCTGCTTTTGATCGTGATGCTGCGCCGCAAACCCACTCCAGTCCGCCGGGCGTCCGCTCTGGAAAACTGGATGAGGGCACAGCCCTGTCGTCCTTGAGGAACCTTATCGCCACCGGCGACCACCGCCTGGACACGATCCTCGGGACCATCACTGACGCCGCCCGGCAATTGACGGGCGCCTCCGGAGCCGCGCTGGCCATGTGGAAGGACGGTGCGATGGTGTGCCGCGCGCGCAGTGGTGAGACGGCTCCCGCTCTCGGCGCGCGATTGAGTGCGGAGACTGGAATCTCGGGGGAATGTCTGCGTACCGGAAAGCTACAGCATTGCCTGGATACGGAGAATGATCCGCTGGTCGATGTTGAGGTCTGCCGCAGCCTGGGTTTGCGTTCCATTGCGGTCTTGCCGATCCAGGGTTGGCGCGGGATCAACGGAATTCTTGAGGTTTTTTCAACCCGACCGGCAGCCTTCACCGAACAACATATTGTTCAGCTTCAGCAACTGGCGTCACTCGCGGAACGGGCACGCGCATCGCAACCGCACGGCGCGTCGACGGCCGCGCCTAGACCGGCGGGCGAACTGCAGAGGCGGCAGCGCGGCCTCTTGCCGGCATCCGATCCCGTTGGGGACGTCGCTCTGGCGTTCGTCGATCGACGGAGGCGTCCGCTCGTTTTGGGAGCGATTGGCTGCCTGGCGATCGCGCTGCTGGCACTGGTGATTTGGCTCGGGTGGCGGGGACAGGATGCTGCCGGCCGCAAAGCCGTCGACGCGAGACCATCGTCCTTGAATGCCGCCAGCCGCAATGACGAACTCTCGCGCCCGCCTGGCCATGACCCGGTTTGGAAGTCGAACTCAGCAGGCGAATCGCTGAGTCCATCCCGGGAGCAGATTGCGGCGGGAAATCCACTGAAGTTCGCCGCCAAGGTGGATGTGATCGCAGGTAAAAACGCGGCGGCAGCTCGAGGTCAGAATGATCGACCGGAAAGAGATCGAGGAAGCTTGCTGGCGGACGTCGCTGCGAATATTGCCCTGCCCCGGGAGGCTGCCTCCGCACAGACTGAAGCGCGCTCCACAGATTCGCGTTCCGATGAAACTGCGGCCCAGCCGCCGCCAATTCCCGCCGGTTCCATGAATCAGTCCGCGCTGAGCGGAGTTCTCTCTGCAAAAGCCTCAATGCCCGGACTTTCCGCGCCGCGGTCACAGGGAGTTTCGGGCGGCCAACTGGCGCGGCGCGTGGAGCCCGTCTATCCTGCCCAAGCCCGCGAGCGACGACTGGAGGGCTCCGTGGTCCTGGCTGCAACCATCATGGAGGATGGCACGGTGCGGAATGTCAAGATCGTCAAGGGTCCGCCCATTCTTGCCGAAGCCGCCGTCAGCGCCGTACAGAACTGGCGCTACAAGCCTTTCGAACTGGATGGCAAACCAGTAAAGAACGAGACCAGAATTGTGGTCGAATTCAAGCTGCCGGGCCGATGAGACATTGAATGGTTCAGAATGAAAGTCTAAACGCCTACCGGGAAAGGCTTGGTGTGGGCTTCCGAACCTACCGACAGTCCGGTGAAGCGGCCCTGGAGCAGCGACATCAGGCCCGTGACCCAGTAGCCGACGACGAACAACAGCAGAAACGGAACGGTAAAGTAATTTTCATTGTCGATCGCGTAAAAGACGGCCAGCGCGAAATACGTTCCAATCAGAAGCTCAATCCACGGAACCCAGCCCAGGCGCTTGCGGTACTTGTTGGCCCCGACGCGGTCTTTCTTCGATTCAACGCGGTACTTGGGAGTGCGGGCGAAGGCTGTCTGTTTGCCTACCAACGCCTCGAGCACGGCGATGGTATTGGTGATCGTCAGACCAATTCCCAAAGACATCAACAGTGGCAGGTAGAGCAACGCTCGGAACCAGCGCTTCGGGAATAGTTCCTTCTGCGAAACCAGATAGAAGCTGGAAATGGAGAACGTTGACGCCATGAACAGGGGCAGGTCGATATAAAGCATCTGAAACCATCCCTGATAAAAGCGAATAATCATCGCCGGCATCAGCAAAACGGAAAGCACGATCATCAACGGATAGCTGAGGTTCGCGGTGAGGTGGTAGACGGCTTCGATCTTCTGGTGCCGCGAGGCGTCGCTGGCAAAGACCCTGGGTAGGATTTTCTTCGAGACCTGGATCAATCCCTTGGCCCAGCGCGCCTGCTGCGTCTTGAAGGCCGTCATTTCCACCGGCAACTCGGCTGGACATTCGACGTCCTGCAGATAAAGGAACTTCCAGCCCTTGAGTTGTGCGCGATAGGAGAGATCGGTGTCTTCGGTGAGCGTGTCGTGCTCCCAGCCGCCGGCTTCGTCGATGGCGCGGCGTCGCCACATTCCGGCGGTGCCGTTGAAATTAAAAAAGACGCCGCTGCGCGCCCGTCCCGAGTGTTCGAGCACGAAATGGCCGTCGAGCAGAATGGCTTCAACCTGGGTCAGGAGAGAATAGTTGCGATTGATGTGGGTCCAGCGCGTTTGCACCATGCCGACCCGGGGATCGGTGAAGTGATGGATGCACTTCAACAGAAAGTCAGACGGCGGCACGAAATCGGCGTCGAAGATAGCGACGAATTCGCCCTTCGCGGTTTTTAATCCGGCTTCCAAAGCGCCTGCTTTGAAGCCTTCACGATTGAGGCGGTGGAGGTAGACGACGGGATTGCCCAGCGCGGCATAGCGTTCGACCAGAAGGCGTGCGACCTCGACGGTTTCGTCGGTGGAGTCGTCGAGCAGTTGAATGTCGAGTTTGTCTTTGGGATACTCCAGGCGGCACACCGCGTCGAGCAGACGGTCCACAACGTATTGCTCGTTATAGATGGGCAATTGCACCGTGACCCGCGGCAGTTCGTCGAAATGAGCGGCGGGTTCGGAGGTCTTCTTCTCTTTGTGCTTGTAATAAAGATAGACGAGCCAGTAGCGGTGGGCGCCATAGGCAGCGAGGATGATCAAGACGATGAAATAAGGAATCAGCAACGCCAAGTCAAAGGCGTTGACCTGGTAGAGGCCCACGAAAGTCTTGTCCAGAAAATGGTGGCGGAGATAGGCTCCAAAGCCCTTGGGAGCAAGACTTGCGAACAGCGCCAGCGAGGACATCGGGGAAGAAGTAAGCGTCACATCCATGAAATCAACAGGGCCAGCAAGCGAAACGCCTGACAGCGGCTGCGTATACAAGGGTATTGTAACTGATCTGGCCCAGCCCATTGAGGCGTCACCTTAAGGGCTCCATTCCTCGGCCACATTACTCAGTCTCAGTTCGAGTTGCTGACGCGAGCCTTCCTCCACCTTCAAGGCTTGGCCATTGGCTTCTTGGGACTCTAGAAAGTCGGGGTCGCGGTAGACGTCCTCTCCAACGTCCTGCCAGGCATAGAGCGAGTAGTTGCCGGGCGGCAATCCACGAATCACAAAGCGTCCATTCTGGTCGGTCGATCCAATGCCGAGGCGATTTGGGATCCTGCGATATTTTTCCTCGGGGACCGCTACCACTGCAGCCTCGGGCACTGGATGATCGTGATCGACATCTTTTTCTCTTTCGACGACGATGCCCTCGACCGTTCCGCCCTTGGAACTCAGCAGCAGATCGAGTGAAGAGGGTCCACTGGCGGTGAATCCGGAATCGACATCGCGTCCATCGAGTTTTGCCGATTTCAGGAAGAAGTTCTGCTGTTCGTTGCCGCCATACACCTGGATGATGTAGGCGCCGGGGTTCACACTCTTCCACTCAAAACGGCCGAGTCGATCGACTTGGGCATTAGTTCCGAAGGAGTCCTGGGATATGAAGAAGCCGGGATCTGGCGCCAACCCCGACTGACGCAGGTTTACGGTGTAGTGAGTGAGGTCCTGCGCCGCGGACCCATCGAAGCGAAGATGACCGGCGAGTGTAAAAGAGGACTGGAGGAGCAGCTTTACCCCTTCGATGTCGCCGGCAACGACGCTGATTTCCTGGCGCGCCGTGAGCACCTGCGAGTCGGCGCCGAGCGACGATCCCGTGGCCGTATAGGTCCCCGGAGCGACTCCCCGGACCTCAAACTGGCCGTCCGACCCCACTTCGTTTGACCGGATCGAGTCGCCCGTTTGGGAAACTAAATCTACCACGGCCTTCTCGCCGGCCTTGAGGCCGGGAACGATTCCCCGGACGCGATATGTTCTCGTAGGTACGAGCATGATGTTGATCGGCACGTCGTCGCCGGCTCTTACCATCACGGTTGACGCCTGGCCGGCGTCGTAGGCGCCCGGATAGTAGGTCGTGACATAGCGAGTATCGGGCGGGCGGTCGCCGGGGTGATCAGCGGTATTGCCGGCGTCCCCTGTTTTTTCTTTTTCGCGCTGGTCGTAATCGCGGATGTCGGGCGGCGGCGCGGCCGCGATCCAATACTGACCCGGAAACAAACCGGCGAGACGATACTCGCCAAGATCGTTTGTAGCAACGCTTGCGGCTCCTTCACGCAGCTTCTTCCCAGGCACCCTTGCGAGCGCGAACACTCGGACATCGGACATTGGGTCGCCATCTTCGTCGCTGATGCGGCCCCTGATGACGGCGGTGGGCAACATTCGAAACAGCAGATCTTCCATCGACTGCCCCGCTTGGACCGTGACCACGTTCACGTCAGACTTGAGCCCGCGCCTGTTGACTCCGACAAACCCGGTTCTTTCCAGGAAAATCGAATAGCGCCCCGGCGTGACGTTCTCCAAGTGGAAATGGCCGTCGGCGTCGGTGGAGGCAGTATAGTTTCCGCCCTGCTTCTGGCCTTCCGGGACGATCTGCAGCAGCACTTTCTTGAGCGGCTGGCTGCCGGGTTCCTTTACTACCGTGCCAGCGATGGAGGCCGGTTTAGAAGTGGAAACTTGAGCCCTTGCCAGTAGCGCGACGCTTAGCAGCACGCCCGCTGCCGATAGTGAGCGCGTCGTTCGAGTGATCGCGACCCACAAGTGAGGAATCCGCTTGGAGTAAAGATTCACATTGTCCCGCGTGGAACTCAGTTGAGAAAATATTGCCGGTACAAGGTGTCGCGCTGTGCCGGACGGAAACCGGCATCGCGTATGATGCGCCGCAGTTCTTCCTCGGTTGTGCAGTTGGTTACGCCAGCCGCGCGGACTACATTCTCTTCCAGCATCACCGACCCCACGTCGTTGCCGCCAAAGCGCAAACCCATCTGGCAGACTTTCAACCCTTGGGTCACCCAACTGGATTGAACATTCAGAAAATTCGAGAGATAGAGTCGCGAGATCGCCAGCACTTTCAGGTACTCGACGGCGGTCGCTTCATCCCAGTGGCGTCCGCCGAGCGCGGTGTTGGCGGGCTGGAAACTCCACGGGATGAATGCCGTGAATCCGGCCGTCTCCTGCTGCAAATCGTAGAGGACCTGGAGATGGTTGATGCGGTGTTCGATGGACTCGCCGACGCCAAACATCATGGTGGCGGTGGTTCTCATGCCGAGTTGATGGGCGGTGCGATGGACTTCCAGCCAATCGGCGGTCAGGCATTTCAGGCGCGCGATTTTGTAGCGGACTTCGTCATCCAGAATTTCCGCACCGCCGCCGGGGATGGAATCGAGTCCGGCATCGCGCAGGCGCGCAATGGTATCGCGCAGGGTGAGTTGGCTGTATTCCGCAATGGCGAGAATTTCCGAAGCCGAGTAGCAATGCAGGTGAATTTTCGGGAACCGCTGTTTGATTCCGGTCAACATGCGTTCGTGCCAGTCAATCTTGAGATCGGGATGCAGTCCCCCCTGCATCAGCACACCCGTGCCGCCGAGTTCAACCGTCTCACGGATTTTTTCGTAGATGGTGTCGAGGTCGAGGATGTAGCCCTCGTTGACCCTGGCCGCTGGACCTTTCAGGGGACGATAGAAGGCGCAAAAGGTGCAATATTCGGTGCAGAAGTTGGTGTAATTGATGTTGCGGTCGATGATGTACGTCACGACGCCTTCGGGATGCATTCTGCGGCGGACCGCGTCCGCCTCCATGCCAATCCCAATCAGATCGTCAGAGCGAAACATCTCCAGAGCCTGCTGCTTGGTCAGGGACATCCTAATCACCCCACAGTAATTAGCATTTTAGCTGGTGCGGGGCAGTGGAGGCGAGTTTTCCGGGTTTTTAGTGGTGGCTCGCTTCGCGAAAGCCTTTACCACCCCGTTTGATACGATGGGGCGATGATCCAGAGCCCAAAACCTCGTCGCGGACCGACACCGCTGTGGAGGGCGGTGATCGAGACGACCTCGATCGTCTTTCTGTTCTATTCGAATCTCTTGATGGGAGAATTTACGTCCAGCAATGGGAAAGGAAAGAGTCTCACCTTCGCCTTGCGAAACATCTTCACAGGGACGAATTTTGTGATTGCAATTATTTCTGCGTCGGTTGGGTACTTCGTGTTCGAGCATCTCCGAAAGAGCCTTTAGATTCGTCTCCCAGACACGCCCATTGCGGGAGTCCGGGTTGCGCGCGATTCTCCAAGTCTCGGGCGCCTACGCGGTCCGACCCTGAACTTGAGGGGTTGGCGGAGAAGTGGCTTGGTCAACCTTTCGCCTGCGCCTGAACTCGTAAAATCCCAGCCCCGCACCCAGCAGTGAAATTGCGATCAGAACGATCAGCACAGGCCAGTAGTAGCGGTCGAAGAATTTCACAATGTGCCGCCCGTAGCGGTAGCCGAGATAAGCCAGGATGATGAAACGAAGGCCGCGCCCGACTGCTAGAGCAGTCAGGAATTTCCTGGTTGGGTATTGCAGCGCGCCCGCCGCGAGGAGCATGGGCACGATGGGAAACGGCGGCGGAAGTAGCGCGGGGATCGCGACCGCGGCGAATCCCCAGCGTTCAAAAATCGCGTAGACCTGGTTGACTTTTCTTTTGGAAAACCGCTTCTCCAGAGTTGCCTTGCCACCCTTGCTGGCCATACGGTAAGTCAGGAAGCCTCCGATGAGAGCCCCGGCCGTTGCCATGACGGCATAGTAGATCCAGGGCTCGCGGCGGTGCGCAGCGAGAAGGATGGTAACGATGTCGGTACTCCCGGGCAGAGGAATGATCGAGTTGTCGACCAGTCCCAGGAGAATCAGGCTGGGGCCGCCGAGATGGACGAGCCACCGCAGGGCGCTCTTTTTCGATGCGAGCAGGAAAATCGCAAGCATGTGCATCGTCCCCAATTAGAGCAGAGTTACGCCGCACAAGTTGCAAAGTTCGGTTTGGAGGCGCTGCCGTCGGGCAGGCTAGTGAGTCGAATCGCGCCGAGGGTGCGCCGCGCGCCATTCGTCAATCTCGTGTTCGGCTTGGGTAATTTGCTCGGGGGCGAGCGATTTTCGCAGTTCCTGCGCCGCCGCCGCGCTCTCCTTCACCGAATCCTGCGCCAAAACTAGCCACTTGTAGGCAGATACCAGGCCCGCACCATTGCCACGGTCGGCGGAGAGAAGAAGTCCGAGTTGGTATTGCGCCGGGGCGAAGCCACGAACCGCCGCGAGTTCGTAATATTTCTCCGCAGCGGTGGTATCGACGGAACCGCCTTCTCCTGCCTGGAACATCTTGGCCAGCAGGATCTGCGCGTACGGGTGACCCTGGTTGGCTGCCGGAGTCAGCCAGCGGCGGGCTTCCGTCAGATCCTGAGGTACGCCTTCGCCCATCAAGTATCGCGTTCCCAAACCAAATTCACCGCCGCTGTGCCCCTGGTCGGCCGCTTTCCTGTACCAGTCCACGGCCTGAGAAAAATCCACTCGTCCGAGTTCTTGATCGACATAGATATCGCCCAGAGTGGATTGTGCCGAGGCATCCCCAAGGTCGGCAGCTTTCTTGAACCAGCTGATGGCAGCATCAACCTTGCTGCCATGTTCCGGCCGCAGGTTCCAGGTTCCGAGTTCAAGCATTGCTGGAACAAAGCCTTGCTCAGCGGCTCGGGTGAGCCAGATGGCGGCTTGGGCATCATCCTGCGGCACGCCTTCGCCACGGTGGTACAAGGCGGCGAGATTCAACTGGGCAGTGGCGTCGCCAGCCTCGGCGGAGTGCAGGAACCAAGTCGCCGCCCTGGTCGAATCTTTTGCGATTCCATCGCCGGTGGAGTACATCAGCGCGAGGTTGGTCGCAGCGTCCCGCGATCCATGCTGCGCCGCCTTGGTGTACCAGGAAATCGCCTGTGCTTTGTCAGGCGGCATTCCGAAGCCCGACTGATAGAAAATTCCCATCGCTTCTTCCGCCGCGAGAAAGCCACGATTGGCGGCGTGCTGCAGCAACCGGAGCGCCTTTGCATCGTCGAGCTTCAGCAACGTGCCGGCATGGTACGCCAGGGCCATGGTGGTCTGTGACTCGGGGTCGCCGGTTTCCGCCTGGGCTTCGAGCGACTCCAGATCGGAGAGGGTCAAAGCGCGGGCTTTGGCGAGCAGGGTATAAGCGGTGGGACGGGCGGTTGCCGCACTCGAACCTCCCAAGGAGTGGGATGCACCCGGTTTGGGCGGCATTTGATCCGCTCTTTGACCTTGACCTTTGCTGGGGGCAACGGGCGGGGTGTTGGCTGCGTGGATGTCGGCTGCTGGAGTCGGGTGATCTTCGGTTGACTTGAAACTACTGGACTTGAGCTTGATCTTGATGACGAGATTGTTCCCTGTGTAGGTTTCCTCGTGATCCAGCGCCGACTTGAGATCGATGACGATTCTGGCGACGGGCGGGGCAGCGCTGAATATGGCAGCCCTCACGGCAATGACAGCGCCCCGATTGACCGCGAGGCGCTGACTGGGATGAGTCAGTTCACATCCTGGAAAATCGAATACGAGCCGGTCGGGATGCTCGATCGCGGTCACCTCGGCTTGCACCCGTGCGGTGAATGCGACTTCAACAGCTACGCCGTCGTCCAGTTCAGCGACGGTTATGGATGTAATTGCCGGATGCGAAGGGCGCGGGGCTGTGGCGGGAATATTCTGGGACACGGCGTGCGCCGTTGCCCAACCAGCGGACAGCAACAGAAGGGATACGACATCGATACGCATTGCGCTTCTTCTGGTTCTAAGTCAGTGCTCTGGGACGCCAGCCCAATCTCGCAGTTTTACGATACCAGAGGTCTTGCTTGGCGCTGGCTACCAACGCCGGAAAAGGTGTTGGAGGACAAATCAATTTGCAGTCACTACAGAGCGCTCTCAAACAAACTGAAGTTCGGGGGCCGGTGGCAGGGCTCCGATTTCCGCCGCCAGGCGGTAGTAAAGGGCCAGCCCTTCTAGGCATGGGGGGTCAAGATAATAATGGATGTTGCGTGACAGGTAGACGCGCAGGACCTCGACGCCGAGGCGGAGGCGAGGCGCCCACTGCTGAGCGATCGTTTCCAGTCTTTTGGGGGAGACCCCGTGATCGCGCGACTCTTTGAAGGCCTGGGCAATAGCCCGCCCATCGCGTCCGGCAAGGGCCTGCCTGCGGATCGCCCAGAAGGCGAAGACGAATGACTTTCCGGTGCGCGCCACCCACTCCTCTGCCAGGTCGAGCGTGAAGTAGCGTGCGCGATCGACCTGCAATGCCGGGTCTCCAATGAGCAAGGCGGCATCGCAGGCGGCAAGCATGGCTTCGAGATCGGGGGCCATGGCCTTGTAATCGCGCGCACCGCCCATCCACTTCGCAAACAGAATCTTGGCCAGAGCAATCGACGTCATCGAAGAAGTATCGAGGGCCACGCTGCGGGCTTGCGTCCACATGGAATCGACAGGCTCTCTGCTTACCAGCAGGATCGAGCGCACGGCGCGCCGTGCCGCAATCGCGACTTCAGGAATGATAATGAGATCGGGAACAGTGGTGTAGGCGGCGGCCGGAATGATGCCGATATCCGCCGTTCCCGTACGCAAATCCTCGGCGCAGGCCGAGGGGATGGTGTAGGAGATGGAAAACTCCTGGCTCTTGCTCGCGCCTGCTTCCGGATGCTCAAAGTCCCACAGAAGCGGTGCCGTGTTCAGATAAGAAATAGCCGAGATCTTTAACCGGCACATCACTTTGCGGATTATACCGAAAGTGATGTGCGCGCCATCCTTGACAGCGTTTTCCGGCGCAGACTAGGGTCACGCAATATGTCCATTTCCAACGTAGCCGGTGCCCCATCCAGTCCAGCCTCCTGCCACGGCGTCTACTGGCTCGGGCTCGCCTTGACCCAGGGACTGGGTCCATCGGGAATCAAGAAATTGATCGAGCGCTATGGCAGCGCCGAGCGTGTTTTTCAGGCGAGTCTTACCGAACTCGAAGCTGCTGGAATGCGGGCGGTTTCGGCGCAATCGATTGCTACGGGAAAGTCAATGGAGTTGGCACAGCAGGAATGCGCGAAAGCAGCAGAAGCCGGCGCCAGGATTATTTCGCTGAGCGATCCCGAATACCCATCGCGGCTGAAGGAAATTTACGATCCGCCGGTAATCCTGTTCGTGAAAGGAAGTGTCGAGGTACTGGACCGGCCAGGCATTGCCATGGTGGGGACGCGTCATCCCACGCCCTACGGCAGCGGTATGGCTGAACGCCTGTCGACTGATCTGGCAGCGCGCGGACTGGTGATTATCAGCGGACTAGCCCGTGGCATCGATACCTCGTCGCATCGGGGCGCGATCGCCGCCAAAGGGAAAACCGTCGCTGTGCTGGGGACGGGAATTGATGTGATGTATCCCAAGGAAAATACGCGGCTCACCGAACAGATCGTCGCGCTGGGGGGCGCATTGATCACGGAGTTTCCGGTCGGGACCTCGCCGGCGCCACAAAACTTTCCGATTCGCAACCGGATCATCAGCGGCATGTCGGCCGGCGTGCTCGTGATCGAAGCGGCCGAATATAGCGGCACCCGCATTACCTCGCGCCTCGCACTCGAACAAAACCGCGATGTCTACGCCGTTCCGGGCAATGTAACGAACAAGAATTCATGGGGTCCGAATACTTTGATCAAGCAGGGAGCGAAGCTGGTTGCCACTTGGGAAGACGTTTGGGAAGAGCTTCCGGCAGAGGTGCAGGATGCGCTCGGCTCCCAGCGAAATGAATCCTCCGAAGCAGAGACTGCATCTCTATTCCCGGACGAAGCGACCTCGCCCCACGAAAGAAATATTCTCAGGCTGCTCAAGGCCGACGAATCCACGCACATCGATGAACTGGTGGAGTTGCTGGAAAACGAAATGTCATCCTCCGAGATTTTTGCGGCGCTTTTTGAACTGGAGCTGAATGGGAAAGTGCGGCAGTTGCCGGGGAAGAATTTTGTGAAGAGCTTTTAGCTGCTTGACAGTGGAGAAAATAGCAACTGCGCCGGTTCGCAGCGTCAGCGGCACGGGCGCTGGCCCAAGGCTGAGCATGACGAGAAGGTCGCAAGATTGCCGGCAGCCAGAAGCGAAGAGCGAGTAGCCGGCACTTCACACAGTTGTTGCAATCCGCCAATTCGTGCTAGTTTCAATTCCATTGTCACTAAATTGAGGAAACATTGTCCAAAGGTCTAGTCATTGTCGAATCGCCGGCTAAGGCGAAAACAATCCAGAAATATCTGGGCAAGGGATTCACGGTCGATGCTTCTTTCGGCCATGTGAAAGACCTGCCTAAAAGCAGCCTGGGGGTCGACGTCGAAAACAATTTCGATACGGAATACGTCGTCATCCCAGGAAAAGAAAAAGTGCTGGCCAAGCTGAAGAAGCTGGCTCTCGGCGCTGACCACATTTATCTGGCGCCCGATCCGGATCGCGAAGGCGAGGCCATCGCCGCGCATCTGGCCGACGAACTGGGTGAGGATTCGAGCAAGAAGACCAAGAAGGGAAAAAAGACCACCAAAAAGAAGACGGACGATATCGGCGACGATGCGCGCATCCGCCGGGTGACGTTTAACGAGATCACGCAGCGCGCCGTAAAGGCCGCCTTCGAGCATCCCCGCGATATCGATCGCAATCTGGTCGACGCGCAGCAGACTCGCCGCGTACTGGATCGCCTGGTGGGCTACCAGGTTTCGCCTCTTTTGTGGGACAAAGTCCGTCGCGGTCTTTCGGCGGGACGGGTGCAGACGGTGGCGCTGCGCTTAATCGTCGATCGCGAACGCGAAATCAAAGCCTTCGAGAAAAAAGAATACTGGACGATCGACGCGAATCTTGCCGCCGCCAAGCCTCCGGCATTTGACGCGCGCTTTCTGGGGAAGGGCGACGAGAAGGTTGAAGTTGTCAATGGCGAGCAAGCGGAACAGATTCGCCTGGCGCTCGAAAAAGCCGACTGGGTGGTCCGTTCGGCGGAGAAGAAAGAGCGGCGTCGCAATGCCACTCCGCCATTCACCACCAGCAAACTGCAACAGGATTCCTCCCGCAAGCTGCGCTTCAGCGTGAAACGCACCATGATGATCGCACAACGCTTGTATGAAGGTGTCGAACTGGGCGCCGAAGGACTGGTCGGCCTGATCACCTATATGCGAACCGATTCGACTCGCGTTTCCGCCGAGGCGATCACCGAGGTCCGCGACTACATCACGAGCGAGTATGGAGCGCAGTATCTGCCCGCTTCTCCCAATACATATAAGGAGAAGAAGGAAGCGCAGGCGGCGCACGAGGCCATTCGCCCGACTTCGGCGGTGCGTCATCCCGACCAGGTCAAACAGTATCTGCAGGAAGACGAATTCAAGGTTTACAAACTGATCTGGCAGCGCTTTGTCGCGTCGCAGATGAATCCCGCCGTATTTGACCAGACCACGGTCGACATTGACGCCACGTCTGGAACCGATGTGTTCCAGTTCCGCGTCACCGGATCGGTGCCGAAGTTCGACGGATTCCTAAAGGTTTATGAGGAATCGAAAGATAATAAAGATGAGGAAGACGAGGAGTTGAAGCACAAACTGCCGCCGCTCGAAGCGGGGCAGAGGCTGACTTTGAAGTCGCTGTCGCCGGAGCAGCATTTCACCGAACCGCCCCCGCGCTTCAACGAAGCTTCGCTGGTGAAGGAATTGGAAGAGCGCGGCATTGGCCGTCCGTCGACCTACGCCACCATTCTCAGCACGATTCAGGAGCGCATGTACGCGCAGAAAGTCGGGGGCAAGTTTGTGCCCACCGAAATCGGATTGGTGGTGACCGATCTGCTGGTCGAGAACTTCAAAGATATTTTTGACTTTCAATACACCGCGCGCCTGGAAGAAGAACTCGACGAGATTGAAGAGGGCAAGCAGACGGGGAACGGCGCCCTCACCGAGTTTTACCAGAAGTTTTCGAAGGACCTCCGCTACGCCGAGAAGCACATGGAAAACATCAAGCGTATGGAGAAGCCGACCGACGAAAAATGCGAACTCTGCGGGGCGCCGCTGGTCATCAAGTGGGGCAAGCACGGCTCCTTCTACGCCTGCAGCACTTACGACAAGGAAAATCCCGACACCTGCAAGTTCACCAAAGAGAACCCGATCAATTTACCCGATCTCGACTCGGCCGATGTGCAGGAGACGGCGCAAGAGGAATACTGCGAAAATTGCGGCCGCGTGATGGTGCTGAAACGCGGACGCTTCGGGCAGTTCATGGCCTGCACCGGGTATCCGGACTGCAAGACGACTCGGCGGCTCGATCAGGGCAAGAAGGTGCCTGACATTCCACTGGATGAAACTTGTCCGCTATGTAAGCGCAACTTGATCCTTCGGCATGGCCGCTTTGGCGAGTTCACATCGTGCAGCGGGTATCCGGAATGCAAGTATGTGAAGCAGAATTTCATTGGCGTGAAGTGTCCCGAGTGCAAAGAAGGCGAACTGGTCGAAAAACGAGCGCGCAAGGGCAACACTTTTTACGGCTGCGGAAATTATCCGAAATGTAAGTTCACGTCCGCCGCTAAGCCGATCGCCGAAAAGTGTCCCGATTGCGGTCATGAATACCTGGTGGAAAGAATCCGCAAAGATGGAACGGTGATCGCGTGCCCCAACAAAGAATGCGAGTACGAGCGCGAGGCCGAAGGCGCGACTGCAGAAGTATCAAAGGCCTGACCAGCCGCGGGCGCTTAGAAGAAAGTGTGAAAGTTCCAGGCAACGGGAAGAAATCAAGCAGAAAGTGAGGCGAACAATATGGCAAATAAAGCGACAGCGCACGATGCCCAGGTCGTTCTAAAACTCTATGACCTGCGCCGGGAAGCGGAGATGCGCAAGGCAAGAAACTGGTATACCGCGGAGTTCTGGCCGCAGAGCGCGGACGATGTGCTGAAGGTTGCCAACGCATTCCCCAGCCAGGAAAATGCCTGGATGCGCCAGGTCGGCGGCTATTGGGACATGGCGGCTGCTCTGGTCTTGCAGGGAGCCCTCAACGAAGAGCTCTTCCTGCAGCCCGGCATTTGCGGCGAGATGTTCTTGATCTTCGCCAAAATTCACCCCTTCCTCAAAGAAATCCGGGAGAAAATGAACAATCCCGAGATCTTTGCAAATATTGAGAAGGTGGCTACCGGATCGAAAACCGCGCGCAAGCGTCTCGAACGTTTCTCGAAGAACGTTGAGAATCGCCTCAAGACAATGGCCAAGCCGGCGAAGAAAGGCTGACCGCAGCCGGGTCGCGTCTTTCATTCATTCTGTGATTCAGGGCACATTCCAGTCGTCGGCCATCTGCTATCCTAGTTAAGCTGTGCGGATGCTCTGGTGGTTTCTCATACTGGGAGTCAGTACCCTGGTGGTGGTGTCGGTTGCGCTCACGCTCTACATGCGGGTCCGGCGGCAAATGAAGCGCTCGGCCGCGCCCCGAGCGGAACTCAACGGCCTCGACCATACGCCGCCTGAGGCCTGATCCGCCGGTTCGATCCGCGAAGTGGTTAAGAAAGGAACGCCATGTCTAGAGTAGCTACTCAAGTGCTCGGTCAGCAGAGCCGGTCGCTGGAGATTGCCAAGCAGGCCGCCATTGTGATTACGGCCAGCCTGTTCGTTGCCTTGTGCGCACGGGTCTCTGTGCCGTTGCCCTTCACGCCCGTGCCACTTACCTTGCAAAACTTCGGAGTTCTGGCGGTAGGGTTGGCGCTTGGTTCGCGCCGCGGTTTCGCCGCGCTCGCGCTCTACCTCATCGAAGGCGCGTGCGGCATGCCGGTATTCAGCATGGGCGCCGGAATTGCCTACCTGCTCGGTCCGACTGGCGGCTTCCTCCTCGCTTATCCCCTGGTCGCCTTCATCGCCGGCTATATCTATGAGCACAGCTCTCGTCGCTTCGGCTGGGCCGCGTTGTCGGCCGTGGCGGCGGAAGTCGTACTCTTCGCCAGCGGACTAAGCTGGCTCGCCGTGCTGACCCATTCGATTTCTCTGGCGATCCGCTTCGGCCTCTACTGGTTTGTGTTTGCAGAAGTCATCAAGGTGCTGATGGCCGCCGCCGTCGCCGCGCGATGGCACCGGCAGTCCGGGTCGCAAGCGTGAGTTAAAAGGCATGGAGATTCGCAAAATGGCGATTCCTAACGAAGATTGATCATCAGGGATTTATACCGGCTTAGCGACGCCGAATCTACTGCGAGAACAATCCTTCCTTTAGGGCCTGCGCTCTCGAAGTCCAATATCTCCTAGCGTCAACAACTTATAGAACAGGATCACGCCATCTTATGAGTACGGTATCTTCTCCAGTTCGCGAAATCTCGGTGGCCCACAGTCCGGACTCCGACGATGCCTTTATGTTTTACGGTTTGGCCACCAACAAGGTTCGGGTGCCCGGGTTGAAATTCAACCACACTCTCTGTGATATCGAAAAGTTAAATCGCCAGGCGCAGGAAGGCGTCTACGACGTGACTGCGATTTCGTTCCACGCCTATCCTTACATTCAGGAAAAATACGCGCTCATGTCCTGCGGCGGCAGCGTGGGCGACGGCTACGGCCCCATGCTGGTTTCCACCCGCCCCTTCACACAGGAGGAGATTAAGCATAGGAAGATCGCGATACCGGGCAAACTCACCACGGCCTATCTGGCGCTCGAACTGTTCGCGCCGGGCGTTGAGGTTGAAGTGGTTCCTTTCGATGAAATCATTCCACAGATTCTCGAAGGAAAGCATGAGGCCGGTCTCATCATTCACGAAGGCCAGTTGACCTATGACAAGTCGGGATTGCACCGCGTGGTCGATCTCGGCAAGTGGTGGCAGAAAGTTACCGGGTTGCCACTGCCGCTTGGCGGCAACGCGATCCGCCGCTCGCTCGGACCGGAAACCATGACCAGCGTCACGCAGGCGCTGCGCGAGAGCATCCAGTACGCGATCGATCATCGCGAAGAGGCGTTGGCCTATGCCATGCAGTTTGCCCGCGACCTCGATACCCAGCTCGCCGATAAATTTGTTGGTATGTACGTCAATGAGCGGACCCTTGATTACGGCGACGACGGCAGGGAAGCCGTCAAACGCCTGCTTGAGATGGGGCATAATGCCGGGATTATCACGCAGACGCCACGGGTAGACTGGGTCTAGGGAAAATCTGACAGCCGTTGGCTGCGTGCGAAACCGGTGGCCGGCCCGCTACGTCCGCCTCCCGGCTACAACCGCCGTTATCATAATTCTATGCGTGGGGAAAACGCCCAGACTTTGCTCATCGATGCCGATGACACCCTCTGGGAAAATAACATCTACTTTGAACGAGCGATCGCGAAATTCATTACCTTCCTAGACCATCGCGAGCACTCGCCCGAGGCCGTGCGACTGGTGTTGAATGATGTGGAGCGGGAATCCATCGTGAAACACGGGTATGGCCTGCACAGCTTCGCGCATTCGCTGGTCGAGACTTTCGAGAAACTGTCCGTCGATCCCGTTACGCCCGAATTGCACGAACGCATTCGAAGCTTTGCTCACCAGATTGCCGATCATCCCATTGAGATTCTTCCAGGCGTGCCGGAAACTCTGCAATATCTCGGCGAGCGCCACCACGTCATCATGATGACCAAGGGAAACCCGGCGGAGCAATCGGGGAAAGTTGAACGTTCGGGATTAAAAGAATACTTTTCCGCCATCGAGATCGTGGCCGAGAAGGATGAATCCACTTACCGCTCCGTCATCGCCAAGTATGCTCTCGCGCCAGACACGACATGGATGGTCGGCAACAGCCCCAAGTCCGACGTCAACCCCGCGCTCGCCGCCGGGCTCCATGCCGTTTTCATTCCGCACGGAAACACCTGGATTCTCGAGCACGAGGAAGTCGCCGCCGCACCGCCCAACCAGCGGTTGCTGGTGGTGGATCGTTTCACCGACCTCAGAAAACACTTTTAACCGTAGTTGGCCTGAGTCAGTACAATACAAGCAAGTAACTGTCCCGTATCTACCTGCTGACTGAGAAGGACACAATGGCAGCCTCGCCAGAGTAACTACTGGACCGTAACATTGACGACGGCGGAAGGAATGCCGTTGGCTACGACCACCAACGCACTCGCGCCCGTTTCCATTGTCGGGGGCACGTCGAAGTTCGTCGAAACGCTCTCTGTCCCAGTCGCCACGCCCATCGTGCTGTGATCGTGGGTGCGGGCGTAAAACACGTGATTCGTGGCTTTGTTTGTGATCCGAACCAGAGGATAATTTGTCGCCGTCTGCAACTCGTCTCCAAAAGCCGCCGCTTGAGACAAGCCGTTAAATTGCGTTCCGGAGATAGCATAAGTTGATCCTCGAGTTATCGTAGGCGGACAAGTAGTTACCGCCGGCGCCCAAGAGGTCTGGTAGGTTCCTGAAGACGTATAAGTTGACGTCGTACCGCCGCCGACGAGCACCTCTCCAGTCGGGAGTAACATCAGACTTCCGTACGTCTTCGGTCCAGGAGTAAGATGTGTGCCGTCGAACTCGTAAGAAGTTCCCGAGTCGCCTTCCACTAGTACGTTGCCGTTGGTGAGCAGGACGGCGAAGGAGTCGCCGGCGTTATCCCCATTCGGAAACACTGGACCGACGGCCCATTTTCCTGTGAGGCTGTCGTAAATCGCCGTATTCCCGGGGCCATTGTTTGAGGTGTAAGAACCGGTCACAAATACCGTGCCGTCGGGGCGCAGGATCTGCGGACCAATTTCCCCGGGCGGATAGTAGCAAAGTTTGCCGACGGGACCGTAGTGAATGCAGCCGAAAGGCGATGGGGAATGTAAATCGACGATCGTACTTCCAGCGCTCACCCATTCCTTGGCCGGAGGCGCATAGATTTCGGAATTGGGAGCGTCTTTGACGTCGGCGGTCAGAATCGAACCGTTCGGCAACAGGGTCCAGCCCTCCTCCGCATTAAAATCGCTTTTACCCTTCGAACTCAGCGATGTCCAGGTCAGAGTTTGCGGGTCAAGTTCACGCATTTGTTTCGTGAGCTTGTTTCCAACTACGAACTTGCCATTCGGCAATACGACCGACGGGGAGTCTCCAATGTAGTTCCATCCTTTGGGCGGCGCGAGAGGCGTCCAGGTATTGGCCTTAGGATCGTAGATCGCGCCCTGGTTAGTCAGGGCGAAGTTTCCGTTGTTGTATTCTCCGCCGGTTATCACTACGCGCCCATCGGCCAATACGGCGGAAGCAAAATCGTCGGGCACATATCCTTGGGGAAGGCTGGCAACCTGCGTCCAGGTTCCGTTCACGTAGCTCCCGGTATTGTCCGGTGTAAGCCTCCACCAGTCCGAAGCACCGTTTCCTTGCGCGAGGATGGTACCGTCGGTCAACTGGAAAGTGATCTGAATTCCGTCGGGAGGTTGGTTTACCAAGGTTTTCAGGGTCTGTGCCTGGGCGCCCGATAGAGCGAGCCCCACTATCAATGCGATGCGAACTAGTTTTTTCGACAAGATATCCAACCTTTCTTTTAGAACTGCCAGAGGACTGCCAGCGGCAGCCAGAGCAGAACTTTCCCGCACTGCGGGAACCACGGATCACTTATGACGCGTCAGGCGGGGAGGAGCAAAAACGCGGCTCTTGATACTAACAAAAAGGGAAGGGTATGAGATAGGAAAATTGGACACGCAAATAGACACAGGCCGGGAAGCCGGAATTGCTTCCGGTCCCGGCCCGCGCTTCTATCAACTTGAGAAGTGGCTCAGTTGCTCGGCGTAGGGTTGTTGGTGGCGGTGGCCGCCGTGGTGGGCGCAGGCGCATTTACCGGCGCAGGCGCGGAGTTGTAGCGCGAGAGCCGGGGGAAGAACGGCGTCACTTCGAAGGGCATCTTGTCACGCGCCGAAGTGATCGCGACTGGCTGCGCTTTTACGATCTCTACTTTGTCGTCCCAAGGATTCAGTTTGACTCGTCCACCGAGAGGCAAGGCGGCAATCTGGTCGAGCTTGTTCCAATCGAGGGCTGGAGCCGATGTGGCGAGTTGCGCCATGCGCACGACGCCGTTTTCCGAGATGTTGTTCCCGAGATGCGCTTGCAGCAGAGCGCTCAATTGTGGAGCGCGTATCTGTAGCGCTTTGATAAAGAGTCCGGCTGAATCCAGCTTCTGCGCGTAGGGTGAAGCCTTCAACATCTCGATTGCTTTCTTGTCGGCGGCCGCTTCCTCTTCGGGAATATGTTTGAAGCCGAGGTTCTGATAGGTTCCTTCGTCGGAAAACAGCATGCGGTCATTAAAGGCGTATTCGCCTCCAAGATTGTGTCCCAGCACGATGTGCGCCAGTTCGTGCGAAAGCACCATGGCCAGGCTACCCTCATCGGGAAGCACGTCGATCAGTCCGCGGCTCACCACGATGGTGTTCCCAACGCTGAAAGTCTCCAGCGGGGAAGTGGTCAGAACCCGCGTCCGGACCGGCCGTGGCAGTTCGATGTTATTGGTGATCAATAGGTTATCCACCACGGTTTGCAGGATCTTGTCCACGTCGCCAGCGGGGGCAAGCAGGCCCGCGCGCTCCAGACGATCAACCACATTGTCTTCCGCCTGCTGTTGCCATTCGCGCTCGGCGGCCAGCGGAGTAGCATCCTGGGCGGTCGGCGTGTCATCTTTGACGCTGTCGACGCGGATGTTCGTGAGCTCGTCGCTCGCGGTTCCCATTTTCAGGTTGTAACCCCACATGCGAGTCTGCGCTTTGAATGCGATTTTGTTCTTGGCTCCCGCCGAGAAGTCGCCCTCTTCGCTGTAGATATACGACGGCACCCAGTAACCCGGAACCAGATTCAGCCGCCAGCTGTCCATGTGGAAATAGTAGGTATTCCGCGAAGGATGCGAATAGGTCCCGTTCAGACGAACAATGCTGAAGTCCTGATCTTCAACCCAGATGCGTCCGAGAAAGCGGCCGCGACCGGCGTTTTTCTTGGGCGTCACGTCAAACACGAGGCAGCGGACGTCGCCCAGGAACTCGCGTCGCGCATAGCGGAAATCGTAGTGCTGGCGGTCAAAATCGCTGCGGTCGGCGAAGATCATCCAGGAAAAACCCAGCGGTTGGTACTGGAACTTGAATTTTTTCGCGAATCCGCCCAGCAGACGTTTCTCCATGCTCTCGTCTTTGTCTGAGCCTTTGTCTTTGCCCTGCAGGTATTCGGTCCGGTCGATGGAATCGCTGAAATCCATGCGTCCCAGAAAATAATGATCGTCCTGCGGAATCGGTCCCAGTTGCGGATCCTGCGTCAGGTCCTGCAGATACGTCTCCACAATCGGGGTGCGCGGCGACAGGAACTTAACCATGTCTTTCTCGCGCAAGATCACGCGGTCCACCACCTGATCCATGGTGGCGGGCGGAGCCAGATTCGACTGCGCTGCCGCGACCGGCTGTGGGTTCTGCGGCGTGGCCGCGGACTGCTGAGCTATTGCTGTCGCTGATACCGCCAGCAGAGCCAAAATCATACCCTTCATGCTGCCTGTAACCATCCGCATAACACTTATCTCCAAAGTTTCAATACGCCAGTTGAAATACCACGTGCACAATTGCTGTCGAATCGATTGCCTGGCCGTTTCGAAGAGCGGGTTTAAACCGCATCTTGTTTGCGGCCGCCACAGCAGTCTCATCGAGTCCATGGCCCAGACCCCGGACTACGCGATTCACGTGCAGTTGCCCGTTCGCCGCGAACTCCACTTCCAGCAGCACTTCGCCTTCCAGTTTTAGATTCCTGGCCTCGTCCGTATACGCCGGATTCGGCTTGTAGGTGATCTCCACCTGGGTCGTCGGAGGACCGCTGTCCACGCGCTGCAGGTGGGCCGTGTTCTGCGCGATCTCCTGCGCGCCAAACCCGGAACTCTGCACTCCCGGGCTGCCGCGTCCGCTGCGCCGACCGTCGCCCTGCCCGCCAGTTGCCACCCCACTGCCAAAATCGGCACTGGCGACGGTTCCCTTGATTCCTTTGGCTCCGCCCGACCCGTTGCCCTGTCCCGGCCCCACCGGCATATCAAACGAACCGGCAGCGGAAGCGATCAACTTGCCGTTAGGCTTGCTGTTCTCGCTCGGCTTCAGCCCATTCGGATCCCCGAAGCCGCCGGTCTGGACCTTCGAAATTGGAGCATTCACGGTTGGAGCCACGGAACTTCCCTGGAATTCCCCGGTATGAATCAGGACCGGCCGTGCTCCGCTGGTCGGCTTCAAGACCGCCGGCGCAGCAACATTGATCGCCACTTTCGGGGGCTCGATTTCCTGCGGTTGGAGCTTGGGAGCGCGGACTTCGTGGGGCACGACTAACTTCGGTGTTTCGAACACGGGCGCTGGCGGCAGCAACTTGGCATGCACCGGAAGCGGTTTTGGCGGAGGCGGGGGCTCCGGCCGCAACGATGGCCGCGGCACTAATTCCGTAACGTGATAATTGGCTGTGATGAGGAGCGTGTCGGGCATGATGATCCCGAATAAGAGCAGAAAGAGAACGAAGCATGTGACGATCCCGTAGCTTGCTACGAAGGTACGCCAATTCCACTTCTTTTCAGGTAGCAGGCCGAGTTGAAAATCGTAATCGTCCGTGGGCATCTCGACTCCAAAATGGGGGCCCGAAGCTGGGGAGAGCGCTCAGGGTTGGAGTCTTCACATTATTGGAGATTGGGCAGGTGGTAAACGTGCCGCTTGCGCGTGTCCTTTAGTAACCAGCCGTAACCCCTTCGGCCTGATGGTCGATTACTTTGGGGTCCCCGTCCGGCGACGGGCAAAATAGTAGAAAACTGGAACGCCCGCCAAAATTGCCACACAACCGCCAGCCGAACTTCTGAGGTTGTCGGTGAACGTGTAGTAGAGGAGAGCCGCGGAAGCAAGCACAAAAAGCGCCGGAACCATGGGATATCCCAACACGCGATAAGGCCGGTCGAGGTCCGGTTCCCGCTGGCGAAAAATAAATACGGTGCTGCCTGCGATCATGTAGAACATCCACTCTGCGAAAATGGCCAGGGAAAAAAACTGCCGGAAACTGCCTCCCAGTAGCAGCAGAACAATGGCCAGCGCGCACTGCACGACAATCGCCACCGACGGGGTACGAAAGCGAGGATGAACCTCCGCCAGCGCCGAGAAAAAATAGCCGTCGCGGGCGGTCGCAAAGGGCACGCGCGCCCCGCTCATGATGGTGCCATTCAAAGTGACAAGCATCGAAATCGCGATGCCCACCGAAACCAGGCGAGCGCCGGAATGCCCTAGCACCAGCGCCACGGCGTCCGACGCGGGACGTTCAGAAGACGCAATCGCCGCCGCCGGTAACACATACTGCACCGCGGCGTTTACCAGAATATAGAGCGCGCCGACGGTTGCCACTCCCCAGATCAGCGCCAGGGGAATATTCCGCTGCGGATTTCGTATCTCGCCCGCCACCATGTTCAGATCGTTCCAACCGTCGTACGCCCAAAGCGCAGCTACCAGAGCCGCGAAGAATCCCGCTAATCCGCCTCTCGCACCAGTGAACTCCGTCGCGAAATTTGCCCAGGTGCCTCCGCTGTAGGAGAAGCCCACCGCGACGATTCCGAGAATGATTGCAACCTTCAGCAGGGTGAACAGAAATTGAAATTCTCCCGCTCTTCGCACCCCGATGTAGTTCAGCCCCGAGATCACGAGTGTGGCTGCGATCGCCACCAGTTGGCCGTAAGTTACGGCGAAGGGGTGCGAAAGGCAGGTCCGCGAGAAAAAAGAGAAGACGGCAAAGGTTTCCAGAATCCGAACCAAGCCGGTCGTGATAGTGGCAATCGAGGCGGGTTTGGCGATCAGAAACCAGGTCCAGGAATACAGAAATCCGGCGAGCGGACCGTAGGCATCGCGAACGTAGACATACTCGCCGCCGGCCTGCGGCTTCATGGCACCGAGCTCGGCATAGGTGAGTGCGCCGAAAAAAGAAAGCAGGCCGCCGGCCATCCATGCCAGATAGACCATACGTGCCGACCCCACCGCCTGCATCATCTCGGAGGGAACCAGGAAAATTCCGCTTCCGATGATGGTTCCCACTACCACAGCGCCAGCGTGGGACAGGCCGAGATCGCGGGCGAGTTCAGGGCGGGCGTGACTGGTTGTGGATTGCGCTCCCATAATTTTCGCTGGCGGCCTGAAAAAGAGATTCTAACCTCAGAGATCAACGATCGTTGATCAACGATCGTTGAGGGCGCATTCGCCCCGGGTTCGAAGCAAGGTAGATGAGTCTCACTGCGCCGGCCGCTTGGCGGCGGTTCAATTCTTGGGTCCGGCGGGCCGCAAGCGGCTCGCTGTGTATCCTACTGCAAATGTGAGGCTGGTTCCGATCGTCACCCACCAGGTGAAGGCGATCTGCGACCATCCCCACAGATACAGTTCGATCGCCAGCCCGCAAATCATGCCCGTAACGGCGTCGCGCTGCTGTACGCGTTTGGTGAGCGCTCCCAGCAAGAAAACTCCGAGCAAAGCGCCATAGGCAATCGAGGCGATTTGCAATCCGACTTCAACCACGCGTCCGACGCGATGGAGCGCCAGCACGGCCAATGCGAACAGAGCCAGTGCCCAGCCGACCGTGGCCATTCGAGCCAGTCGCAGGCGCGCCTCTGGTCTGACTTCGTCTCGGGATGCCGGGCGAAAACGGAGATAGAAATCCATCATTGAACTGGAAGCCAGGGAGTTCAGCGCCGCGCTCAAGTTCGACATCGCAGCTGCCAGAATAGCTGCGATTAAGAGTCCGGCAATCCCATGCGGCATCCGGGTGACGATGAACGTCGGGTAGATCCTGTCGGCCCGTCCAAATGTTGAGGACGGCATCCGGTAGTAAGCAAACAGCATCACACCGACAAAAAGAAACAGTCCAAATTGAAAAAAGACCGCGACTCCGCTGGACAGCAACGCGAGCGCGGATTGTCTCTGATTTCGCGCCGCCAGCAGTCTTTGTACGATGAGCTGGTCGGTGCCATGGCTGGCCGTAGTCAGGAATGTACCCCCGATGATTCCCGCCCACAGCGTGTAGGGTTTGGCGAAATTAATATACGGCCAGTGCTGCAGAAGGGAAGCGTCAAACACCTGGAACTTGTGAAACGCGCCGGCAATCGCCGCGACTGCCCCCCATCCTCCCGGCACGAGATGGAGAATCGTAAACATTCCTACCAGGGTTCCTCCTACATAAATAAAGGTCTGAACGACATCGGTCCAGATCACCGCCGCCAGACCTCCTTCGAAGGTGTAAATCAAGGTCAGCAGCGTGATGATGGCAATCGACGTGACCTGGCCCGTGCCGAGCGCAATCGACACCACAATCGACACGGCATAAACGCGGACGCCCTCTGCGGCCGCCCGGGTCAGCAAGAAAAGTCCAGCCGTTACCGTGCGCAATTCGGGACCAAAGCGCCGTTCGATCAGTTGATACGCGGTGTAAAGTTCACCGCGAAAATACTGCGGCAGCAGGACAAAAGTAATCATGATGCGCCCGGCGACGTAACCCATCACCAGTTGCAGAAACGTGAGATTCGAATCGTAGGCGAGGCCGGGAATGCTGATGATAGTCAGCGTGCTGGTCTCGGCGGCCACAATCGACAGGGCAATTGCCCACCATGGAATGTCTCGATCGGCGAGAAAATAGTCGCGCATAGTGCGCTGGCGCTTGCGAAAACGCAGCCCGAAAAGCGTAATACCCGCCAGGTACAGCGCGATAATCGACAGGTCGATCCGATTCAATCCCAAGCGATTTCCTTCCGATTGCGGGCGTTGCGACGCAACTCGAACGTTCCTCGGGCCCGGGCAATCAGTTCGCAGCATTGTACAAGCATGTTCCGCGCTCAATCCGGCCGCGAACGCAGCCGCGAACCTGTGTTAGAACTAGCGCGATGGCCTATTATCTCGGGATCGACGGCGGCGGCACCAAAACGCGGTGCCTCCTCGGCGACGAAACGACGGTGCTGGCGACGGCCATGTCCGGCGGCAGCAACATCGTTCGCCTGGGAGAAACACAAGCCCGGGAAGCGGTGCACGCCACCGTCCGCCAGGTCTGCGCCACGGCCCGGATTTCTCCAGATCGGATTCAAGCCATCTGTATTGGCGCCGCTGGCGCGGCGCGGCCGGAAATCGCAGCCAAAATTCGCGGCGTCGTGGAGGAATTATTTTCGGAGACGAGTCGCGAGAACATTCTCACCAGGATCGAGATCGTTGGCGATACGGTCGTCGCTCTGGAAGCTGCGTTCGGCGAGGGGCCCGGCGTGATTGCGATCGCCGGTACCGGTTCGATCGTTTACGGCCGCGATGCCGCCGGCCACACCGCGCGCGCGGGAGGGTGGGGCTTTGCCATCTCCGATGAGGGTTCTGGCCACTGGATCGGACGGCAGGCAATTTCCGCGATCATGAGTGCTCGCGATCAAGGCCGCGAGCCGGCGCTCGGCGCGCTGGTTCTCGAAGCCTGGAAACTCGGCACGATCGACGAACTGGTGCGGCAAGCCAACTCCACGCCGCCACCGAATTTTCCCCGCCTGTTTCCTGTTGTCTTGCGCGCCGCTGACAAATCCGACACCATCGCCCGTGACCTGCTCGCTGACGCTGCGTCCCGGTTGGCTGCGCTCGCCGCCACCGTGATCCGCCGGCTCGCCGGCCAAGCGACGGCGGACGCGCTCTGCGCCGCCGTTCCTCCCGTGGCGATGACGGGTAGTGTCTTTCGTCAATCGCCATATGTGCGCCAGCTTTTTTCCAGTGCTTTACAGGACAGTTTCCCTGGGATCGAGGTGCGCCAGGAGTTAGTTGATCCGGTGGAAGGCGCGCTGGCCAGAGCGCGCAGGGTTAGCGCAATCACGGGCGGACAATCGAGAGTAATAGGAAAATAAAATGATTGAGGAGAGCGCGCCGCTATCGCCGAATTCGGACACGCCAACCACCCTCGCGCCCTCCGATCTGCATAGCTCGGCTGGCGATCCCCACCTGACGGAGGACACGGCGCTGGCCCTGCTCAAGCGCGTCGACTTGAGCCCTGACGTCATCGAGCAACTAAGCAAGCACGCTGCGGTCCTCACGAGTCGGAAGGTGAAGCTCGCGCTGGTCGCTCATCCTCATACGCCGCGCCATGTGTCTGTGCCGATGGCTCGCCAGTTGTACACTTTCGATCTGATGAAGGTCGCGCTTGCACCCGGCGTACCGGCCGACGTGAAAGTTGCCGTCGACGAGGTTCTGATCTCGAGGCTGAAAACCATTACCATCGGCGAGCGGCTGACCCTTGCCCGGCGCGCGTCGGGTCGAGTGGCGGCCGCGCTTTTGCTGGATTTGGAAAACCGAGGTGGAGTAACTGTCGGAGCAGAAACCGCGGACGGACAAGTCACCGATGCCGAAATTAAGAGCGCCAAATCCCTCGCACGCCAGAGTCGTGTGTTTCAGGTGGCGCTGGGAAATCCGCGGCTTACCGAAGCCCTGGTGATCAACTCCGTGCTCCATTCCCAAGCAAGTGCAGCCTTGGTGCATGCGGTGGCGCGACATGCAAAGTGGTCGTGTCGTCGGGAGGTTCGCGTCGCCCTGCTGCGAACGGAGCATCTCCCGCTCGGCCGTGCGCTCGAATTCAGCCGGGAAGTCCCCTCGCCGCAACTGCAAGAGCTTCTCGGCAGTTCGCGCCTTCCAGGCAAAATCAAAGACTCACTGCTGCGTGAGAGTAAGAATACGGTTGTGTAGAGGAGACCCTCTACGAAAGCGTTACGCCACGTCTAGCTTCACGGCACCCAATCCGCGATAAAGACATTTGTTTCGCGCTGCGCCTTGCCGTTGCGATGCGAAATCCAAACCAACTGCCTGCCATCCGGGCTGAACATCGGGAAGCCGTCAAAGCCGTCACTGAAAGTGATCCGCTCCAGCCCGGTTCCGTCCACGTTGATGGTGTACAGTTCAAAATTTCCCATGCCACCGGTGGATCCCAAATTCGTCGCAAAAATCACTCGCTTGCCGTCAGGGAAAAATGACGGCGCGAAACTGGCCGCGTTCAGATTCGTAAGCTGCCGTTTACCACCGCCATTCGCTTTCATAATCCAAATCTCAAGCGTGGTTGGACGAATCAGATTTTGTTTCAGCAGTTCCTTGTACTCCGCGATCTCCTGGTCCGTCTTGGGATGGTAGGCCCGATAAACAATCCACTTACGGTCTTTGGAAAAAAATGGACCGCCGTCATATCCCAATTCATGGGTCAGCTGCTTTACGTGCTTGCCATCAGTGTCCATGGAATAGATATCGAGGTCGCCGTTGCGCAGTGAAGTGAAAACAATCTTCTTGCCGTCTTCCGAAATCGTGGCCTCCGCATCGTACCCCGGCGTCGTCGTAAGCTGTTTGAGGTCCGATCCATCGAGATTCGCCGTGAAAATGTCGAACCCCGGATACACCGCCCAAACATAGCCTTTCGAATAGTCCGGACGAGGCGGGCAAGCGGCATCCGCCAAGTGGGTTGAAGAATACAGAATCTTCTCGTTGTGCGGAAAGATATAGCTGCAAGTGGTGCGGCCCTTGCCCGTCGAGACCATCTTCTGGTCGGTCCCGTCTATGTTCATGGTGAAGATCTGGTCGCACTGCAAGTCGCCACGCGTCGATTGAAAAATCAGGCGCTTGCCGTCCGCCGAAAAATAGGCTTCGGCATTGGAGCCGCCAAAGGTCAGCTGCCGCACATTCCGCAAGTGCTTTTCTTCGGGAGTAGCGAGTGACGATGACGCCGTTGGCGGCGCCGCCTGTGCCCAGGCCATCTGCAGGGCCATCTGTCCCGCCAGCAATAACAGGTTCAAGAGCAGTCGTGGAGGTTTCATTGGAGGAGTTTTCATTGGTGAAAGAGTGTAGCAGGCGACCTGTTAACTTGGCACATGCACTCCCCTCGGAGCCCGCGCTTGAATATCAGCCATCAGTTCTGCCGTGGTGTGAACGTCGATGGCGTGGCGCTCCCCGCCTCGCAAAATCGGGCCGCCAATGGCATCTGTTTCAAGTTGTCTCCCGGCCGCCAGGTCTTTCTGCATGGAGCTGCGCATGCCCGGAGGCGCGCTGTCAAAGCTAGCCCGAATACGGGCTGCGTCCAGTTGCGCGCCCTCCGCGTTGCCCACGGCGCATGTTTCTACGATCGCAGAACTCAAAGTCTCTTTCCACCCGGCGTTCCCCAAAATCTCGCCAATATTCATTCCGGACGCCGACGTGGTGAGCGCAAAGGGAGCTAGAAAGCAAAGCTTCCACCAGAGCAGGGCCTGCTCGTTCGGAATAAACTGACAGTTGAACCCGAGATTGCCCAGGGCTTTGATAATTGTTCCCAGAAGAGGTTCCCCGCTAGCGGCGAGGTTGAGTAGAACGAACGGGGATCGCTGAATAAATCGTCCGGGCGCGAGCTTCTCCGCTTCCACCGCAATCGTTGCCGGGACCACGCAGTCCCGCCCGAATCGCTGCCGGAGCACGGCGATATGATCCACTCCGTTCAGCAAAGGCACCACGCTGCCCGGCGACCTGTGCACCGCCTCCAGCGCAGTTTGCAATTGGTAGGTCTTGGTCGCGATCCAGAGCACGTCAACCGACTCCGTTAGCACGGCGCTCGCCTTCGCAGGCACGGTGAGCCGGCCCGACGGTCGTTCCAACGTCAAGTGCGCGGGATAGCTCGCCAGACTTGCCGCTCGAACCAGCATCGTGACATCCTCGCCCAGCGATGCCAAGGCCGTTCCGACTAAACCTCCGATTGCTCCTGCTCCCAGGATCGCGTGCTTCATGTTGGAACTCCCGCGAAAAATATATGCTATCTCAGTCTTGAATGCGACCGCCGCGGGCATACTCGGACTCGCCTTTACGCTCCCCCGGCGAATCTGTCACACTGACCACTAGCCTCTATTTGCCGACCGCTGATTGTATGGGAAAAATCCACGTCCTTCCTGACCGAGTTGCCAACCAGATCGCCGCCGGCGAAGTCGTCGAGCGTCCCGCGTCGGTGGTGAAAGAGCTACTGGAGAACGCGCTGGACGCAGGTTCCACGCGTATCCGTATTCAGGTAGAGGCGGGCGGCAAGAAGCTGATCCAGATCACCGACAATGGCTGCGGAATGGGTCGCGACGATGCCATGCTCGCTTTCGAGCGCCACGCCACTTCCAAAATCAAAGACGCGGACGATCTGCTGACCATAGCGACTCTGGGATTTCGCGGTGAGGCGCTGCCCTCCATTGCGTCGGTTGCCCGGTTGCATCTGGAGACCCGCGCCGAAGAGGATGCGGCCGGGACGGTCATCGAGATTAATGGCGGCAAGATCATCCGGGTGGAAGAGGCGGGGCTGCCGCTGGGTACGTCAATCACGATTCGCGATCTCTTCTTTAACACGCCGGCCCGCAAGAAATTTCTCAGGTCGGAGTCGACTGAACTTTCCCACATCGCATCGCTCGTGACTCACTATGCGCTGGCCCACCCGGAGAAGCATTTCGAACTGCACTCGGCGACCAATGCCCTGCTGGTGGCACCGCCAGTGGCGGGACATCGCGAGCGAGTGTACCAGGTGTTTGGCCGGGAGACACTGGACCAGTTGATTCCGCTGGCAGCGGTGCAACCCCTGGAGCGCATCGGACTGCCGCAACCTCCGCCGTGGCGCCGCAGCGCAGCGAGCGCCAGCCTGAATTCGACGGCTGGCGACGAAGACGATTCTTCGCGGGCGGGAGCGTCCGTGCCGCAGGATTTCGGCGAAGTGCGCCTGCATGGCTTTGTCTCCAAACCGGAAATCCAAAAGTTGAATCGGAATTCGATTTATATCTTCGTAAATGGGCGGCTCATTCGCGACCGTCTCATTCAACACGGAATCACCGAGGCGTATCGAAATATTTTACCGCCCACAGTGTTTCCGGTCGTTCTTCTCTTTATCGAGATGCCGACTGCCGAGGTGGATGTGAATGTACATCCGTCAAAAACGGAGGTGCGCTTCCGGCAGCAGACTGTGATTCACGATTTCGTGCGCGAGTCGGTGCGCGCGGCGCTGATGAAGGCCAGACCGGTGCCCCAGTTCTTAACCGAGATCGGCGCCCAGCCGTCGGCGAGCGCCGGCCTGACCAGCCCCGGCCTCGGGAATCGACGGTTCGCGGATGGAGCGCCCGCCAGCGAGGGTGGGCAGCGTGCGCCGTGGCGCGATTTGTACGAACCGGCGGCGGCGAGCGGTTTCGCGCTGCAGGCCCCGGCGATTCCAGCGACGACGGCGCGGTTCGAATTCGAAGGCGGAATTGCGGTCGAGGCCAACGCGGCGCTATCCTTGGCGCGCCCGCCCGAGTCAGACTCTGGTCGGCAGGTGATGGTGGATCCGGCGATTCCCGATCGCGGCTGCGCTCCGCCGATTCCGCAGGAACCCGACGCCGCTCCCACTCTAGAGTCGCTGCGAACCCTGCGGCCGCTCGGCCAGATTCGAAATTCGTTCATCCTCGCCGTCAACCAAGACGGGCTCTGGATCATCGATCAGCATGTTGCGCACGAGCGCGTGTTGTTTGAGCAGGTTCTGCGGCAGCGGTCGGCGCAGCGGGTGGAAAGCCAGCGGCTGCTCATGCCGCTGATGATCGAGTTGACTCCGGCACAGCAAGCGCTCTTCAGCGACATCGCCGACGAACTGGCGCGCAACGGTTTTGAGGCGGAGCCTTTCGGCGCGCGCAGCGTCGCGGTAAAGGTCGCGCCAGCGGGCGTGGACGCGGCCCAGATTGAGCCCATGCTGAATGAAATCCTGGAACAGCTCACGCGCGAAGATCAGGCGATCAATCTGGAAGCGGTGCGGACTCGCATTGCGGCATCGATCGCATGTCACGCCGCCATCAAAGTCAACATGCCACTGGAACAGAACAAGATGGAATGGCTGCTGGTGGAGTTGGCAAAAACCGAGCACCCCATGACCTGTCCCCACGGCAGGCCAGTGGTGTTGCGTTACTCCATGCAGGATATTCAGAAGGCGTTCAAGCGCATTTAGCGCGGCGTCCTGACGCGATTTACGAAAACGCCAACTCCTTAGCGCGCTGCACCGCCTTTACTACCGCCTTGATCAGAGTTACGCGCAGCTTGCCTTCTTCGAGTTCCATGATGCCATCAATCGTGCACCCGGCGGGCGTTGTGACCGCATCCTTCAGCAACGCCGGATGATCACCCGTCTCCAGTACCACGCGTGCCGCTCCCATAGTGGTTTGAGCGGCCAGCAAGGTCGCGATATCGCGGGGTAGGCCCACCTTCACGCCCGCTTCGGCCAGCGATTCCAAAATTATGTAGATATAGGCCGGTCCGCTGGCGGACAATCCCGTCACTGCGTCCATGTGTTTTTCGTCCACCACCACGGTGCGTCCTACGGCATCGAAGAATTTCGTTGCCGTTTCCAGATGCTGTCTGGCGGCGAATTTTCCTTTGCACAACGCCGTCATGCCCGCACCCAGAACGCACGGAGTGTTCGGCATCGCGCGCACTACCGGAACATCTTTCTCCAGCGCGCGTTCGATCATTTCGGTGGGGACCGAGGCAGCCACGGAAATGACCAACTGCCGGCCGTGGACGTGCGCGCGAATCTCCCTGGCCACGTCCGCGACCACTTGTGGTTTCACGCAGAGAAAAATAATGTCCGCGTCCTTCACGGCCTCGGAATTGTCGGTGCCGGCATGCACTTTCAGCTTGTCCTTCAGCATGCGCGCCCGCTCCGGATGCGCCACCGTTGCCCAGGTTTGGCCCGGCGAAAGCAATCCATCGCGCAAGAAAGACTGCAGCAGAATCGACCCCATTTTTCCCGCACCCAAAACCGCAATTTTCTTCTTCGAACCTGCGCTCTGCGCCATAAGAACTCTCCCCAAACTAAGACATTTGCGTGGAGACGCTGGCCGCCGCGTCTCTCCGGAAAGACTACACCAGCCAGTGTAGTAAAGCCTGGGTTGGTTCAGCTATCCCGTGATCTCCGACGGTACCATCTTCAGAATTTCGCGTCCGATGGGCAAGGACGCAGTGGCCGCTGGTGACGGAACGTTCAGCACATGCAGGAAGCGTTGCCGCGCCACGAACCGGAAATCATCCACCAGCGCGCCGTCCGCTCCCACGGCTTGGGCGCGGACTCCCGACGTGCCCGGCGTCATGTCTTCCATGGTCAGGTCTGGAAGCAAACGCCGGCAGGAACGCACAAACTCGCGCTTGCTTAGCGACCGGCGAAATTCCACCAGGCCATTTTTCCAGTGGCGGCGCGACATGGCTCGAAATCCGTGGTCCATGAGGACTTCCATGGTTTCGTTCAAATCGAAGTCGGTGAATCGGTATCCCTCGCGCCGGAAGGCCAGGACCGCGTTCGGCCCCGCATCGACATTGCCTTGAATCCGCCGGGTGAAGTGCACGCCCAGGAATGGATACCGGGGATCAGGTACCGGATAAATCAGCGCCCGCACCCAGGACTGGCGTGTGGGCGCCAGATCGTAATACTCTCCGCGAAACGGAATGACGATGATCTCCGGATCGTCGCCTGCCAGACGCGCCACCCGGTCGCTGTAGAGCCCCGCGCAATTGACGACATAACGTGCCGAAAAATCCCCGGCTCGGGTCCGGACCACGACGACGTTTCCGCTTTCCTCCCTGCTCTGTTCGAATCCCACAACGGCCGCACCGGTCCTAACCTCGGCCCCGCGTTGCACTGCGATTTCAGCATACTTCGCCGCCACGGCTGCGTAGTCCGTGATGCCCGTCGAGGGAACCTGCAGCGCTCGGACTCCGCCCACGTGCGGCTCGATTTCGCGCATCGCTTCGCGCTCGAGCAAGCGCAAACATTCCAAACCATTGGCCACTCCGCGCGCCAGTAACTCGTCCAATCGCGAGGCTTCCTCCGGGTTCACGGCAACAATCAACTTCCCGCACACTTCATGCGGAATGCCATTGTGGGCGCAGAACTCCACCATCTCCCGCGCGCCGGGCGCACAAAACCGCGCCTTCATCGAGCCTGGTTTGTAGTAGACGCCGCTGTGGATTACCCCACTGTTGTGCCCCGTCTGGTGGCGAGCGACTCCACTCTCTTTCTCGAGCACCACCAATCGCAGCCCGGGGAATCTCGCCGTTGCCTGCATGGCGAAGGAAAGTCCGACGATGCCTCCGCCAATCACGGCAATGTCATACGTCATAAGCTCAGGTTGCGACAGCCGTTACAAGCTGTCCAGCCGGACTCAACACGGCTGCTATCGAGAAGATCCTATCCCAATCGAGGTTCCATTGCCGTGACGTAGGAACAACGACGTGTGATGTTGGAACATGCAGAGAAAGGGACGCGCGGACAAGATTGTCCGCGCCTCGTTGTCCAAGGAATGGATTGCGCGTCAATCGCCGCGTTTCAGTGGAAGATTCGAGAGTCCTCGATTCACTGTACGATCAGCGTTACTACGTTGGCCTGCGCGGTTCCGCCCGCGGCGGTAGCGGTCACCGCGATTTGCGTTGTCCCCAAGGCCGTGGGCACGGCCAGCGTCACAAACGCCGAACCCCCGGTCGTTGCCTCCGTCGAAGTGGCGGTCACTGTTGCCGTCTGCGGGTTCGGCACCATGGCCGGAGCGGTGTAGAGCCCGGTGGCGTCGATTGTGCCATTTGCGCTCCCGCCGGTGACAGCCCAGGTCACAGTTTGGCTGCTTCCGCCATTCACTGTCGCCGTGAATGACTGCTGGGTCGCAGCCGCCGGCCAGGCGTTGCCGGCTTCAGCGGCAAACAGGGTAGCCAATCCCGGGTTAACCGTGATCGTTACTGGCGGCGGAGTACCGCTGCCGCCCGCCAGACCGCCGCAGGAAATCTCCGCCAACAGTCCCAGAGCCAGGCAAATTCCAACGACTGCCGCGCAGAAGTGGAGTGAGAATCGTGCCGGGCTGAGTTGCTTCCGTCTGATCCCGACAATCCCTAGCAGTAGAATCCACGCCAGCGTGAAGCGAGGCAACGTGGAGGGGCGCTGCGCGTCGGGAGCACAGGGTTTATGCCCCAGTTTCGAGCGCAGCGGATGAAGTTCGACTCTGCGCCGGAGATCTCCTGTTCCTAGGTTCGGCCCCGTCGTTACGATGGTCAACGTAACTGGCGTGGTCGCCGCCCCCGCCGCAATCGACGTCGGAATAAACTGGCAAGTCGTGAGCGCCGGCAGGTTTGAGCAGCCAAAACTAACGGCGGCACCGAAGGTCCCATTACCCCCCGGAGTCGCCGAAAATGTATAGGCTGCGCCCTCTCCCGCAAGCACCGTTACGGCCGCGTTTCCCGTGTCTGCCCAGGTGAAAGCCGTGTTCGTTCCCACCGTCAGCGTCTCGGTCGGCGTGGCGTGCGTCAGCGTTCCGTCCGTTCCCTGGATGGTGAAATTGAACGTCCCGGCCGCAGTGCTGCCGAGCGTAACCGTAAACGGGGCTCCCGCGGTAGTCGGCAGCGCCACCGTCGGAGCGATCGTGCATATCCCCGGGGCTCCTGCCGTACAAATCAACGCCACGCTCCCTGCGTATCCGTCGATCGCGGTGAGTGCCCCATTCCAAGTGACGTTCTGGTTGGTCACGGTGGTATTGGGAGTTGCGGTCAGCGCCAGCGAAAAGTCGGCCCCCGCCGCGGTCACGGTCAGCTCAAGAGTCTGCGTCTTTGCCGCTGGCGCTCCTGCCGTCATCGCCGCGACCGTCAGAATGATCGGCCCGCCTAATGGAGTGGATACGCCGGCCGTTACGGTCAACGTGACCGTCACTGGCGCCGAAGAGCTTGGACTTACCGAACCTGATGGCGAAAAAACGCAGGTTGCTCCGCTAGGCAGTCCTGCCGGGCAACTGAGGGTCACCGTCCCAGAGAAACTGCCCGCCGCAGTCACCTGAAAGGTGCTGGTTCCTGAGGTTCCACCCTGGCCAACGCTCATGTAAGCCGGACTGGGCGTAGTCAGGTTAAAGTCCACTACACTCAGCATGATTGGAGCGTCGCGGGCAATGGCGTTTGCGTCCGTCCCTATCGCATGCGCGTTGAAGTTGTAATCGCCAACACTTCCGCCCGCAGTCAGAGTGTAAGCAGCCGTCGAACTTGGGGAAAATGTTACCTGTGCTGGTGCTAGCGTGCAGGTCGCCGGGGCTGCTCCCGAGCAACTCAAATTCACCGGACTCGCATATCCGGCCTGCGCCGTGAGTGTCCCATTGAAGGCTGCCGTCTGGTTCAGAAACACCGTCAGCGGTGAATTCGAGATAACATTCGTGAAGCCGGGCGCGGTCAGCAGCGCATAGTTCCAAATGCCGCGTCCGTAGGTCGATGCCAGCAGCGTTTTCGTGCCTGCGTCGGGATTAAAAAGCTGCAGTGCCGTTACCGGGGCATTGGGCAGAAATCCGGCCGCGCTCGGCCCCGGCGCCGGGCCAACTTCAGTCCAACTTGGCGTCGTCGTTGAACTGACGAAAACGCCCACGTCGGTTCCCGCGTAGACCACTCCCGCCTGCGGATCCACCAGCAACGCATTCACTGGCGCGTCCGGCAGTTCTGTACCTCCCACGCCGCTCCAGTCCGTCCAACTCGCGCCTGCATTCGTCGTCTGCCACACATGGGATGTTGGGTAGTTCAACGTACTGAATCCCATGATCCCAACATACGCGGTGTCGCCGGTCGCATCGGACCGATCCATCGCGACCGAGGAGATCGCATAGCCATTCGGATTCACATTCTGAGTTGAGTTCTGTGTGACATTCGTCATTAAGGTGACGCCGGCGTTGGCCGTGACCCATACCTCGCCCCCGGGTGTTCCGCTCAGCGGGCCGTATCCGTTCGTTACCGCATACACCGTTCCCGAATTCCCGCTGGCGTTTGCCGGACCCCCCGCCGCCAACCCCGTTACCAGGTTAATTTCGCTACCAGTGCATACTCCGGTGCCTAGGGTGTCGAAGTCATTACTGAGCGGCAACGACGCCGTTCCGTTCGTGCCGATCAGCCACACCCGGCAGGTGCCGACCAGCATAGTGTCCGCATTCTGTGGATCTAGAATGTACGGAGTTTCGTAAGCTCCCTGATCGCCGCCCAGATCGCTGGACCCGACCACCTGGATAAATGTGCTGTCGTTGCAGTCCGACCCGGTTCCGGTGGACGAATCGCACTTCAGGATCGTCAGGTTGGGGTTCTCGGCAAACCACTGGCTGGGATTCGCGGGATTGATGATCGTAAATCCACCATCGCCGCTCAGCGCATTTTGCCAGGTGCTGCCGCTGGTTGCCGTGTTGGTTCTGGGGGAACCGTTTCCCTGCGTTCCCCCCAGCAGAATGTCAGCATCAGTTGGATTGACGGAGAACGAAACGAACTCGGTCATCGAGCCGAGAGACTGGCTCAGGCTGTCAAACTTATTCGTTCCGGTGCAACTCCCAGTGTTCAGTCCGGCATAACCGTCCAGCGTGCGGCTGATTCCGCCATCGTGCGCGAAATAGCCTGGTGTCGCACTCCCCGCCACCAGAAATGCTAATCCATGTTGGTTGGGATGCACGTGTGCCGGTGCCGCCAACGGGTCGCAGCCGTAGACGTGGGTCAGGTTGATCCAGTCGCCCTGGGTGCAGGTTGTGCCCCCGGCCAGCGTGCACTTGTAGAGATTGACCGCGCCTGCGTAAAGATCGGTTGCCGCACCGTCGGGAATCGCGGCTAACTCCAGGTTGTACCAGCCTTGCTCGACTCCGCAGCCGCTGTTCTCCAGGCCAAACGCGTTGTCACCGCAGTTCGTGATCCCGTTATCCGGAATCGCGGTCCAAGTCGTTCCGCCGTTCAGCGATTGCCAGATGCCTTCATCGACGGCAGTGGGATTTCCGTTACTATCGGTTTGCACGTCAACCACCCACACGTACATTTCGTTCCGCCCCGGCACCATAGTGAACTCGCCGCGATAGATCTGGCAGGTCGCTGAATTCGAACTGGACGGGCAGTTTGGGGATGCCAGGCCCGCGCCCGGTTGCGCAGGCACGCGCGTGAAATGTTGCCCATCGATCGATGAATACAAGCCGTGACGCCGGATAAAGGCGTAGAAAGCACCTTGCATCGGGTTGTAAATCACAGCCGTGGCCGAAGCGGGAATGGCGCCGTCGGAAAGCACGACGCGATTCCACGTCAAGCCTCCGTCCAGCGAGGAATAGAGACCGCGAGCGGTGGCATTCCCGTCCTCCTCCAGGCCAACGTATAAACCGTTATCGCCGGCTGTCGACGCCACCACGATGCTGGGGTTCGCGGTGCTGAACGCGATCTTGCTGAATCCGACGCCCAGAAAAGACTCGCCCGTTCCCGCGCTCTGGATCGGCGGCGCCCACGTCGCGCCCCCATCGGCCGAACCCAGAATCCCGAGCCCGTAATACGAATCGGCGGTATTGTTTGTCTCCCCGGTTCCAACCAGAATGACGCGGCTGTTTCCCGGCTGCAAAGCAATCGCCCCCACGGCCAGGGTCGGTTCGTCGTCAATCAGCGCTTTCCATGTGACCGAGGCAGGACTTGGACTCAGACTGCCCGCGTTCGCCGATTTCCATAGTCCGCCATACGCGCCGCCCAGCAGCACCGTGTTCCCGCTGGGGTCCGCCGGATCAATCAATACGGAAGTGGCCCGCCCGGAGACCCAGTTGTAATTCTGCCCCCCATCGCCGGTGGCGTCGGATGCCAGCGGAGCCGGTCCCAAGGGAACCCACGTTGTCGAGGCCGGTTGCCCATGGAGTGCCTCAGCAGAGCCTCGCTGGGCTGGAGAGGGAGCATTCACCGCCGCGCGCCACGCCCGCATGGCGAGCTTCCGTCGGTACGCCCGCAAGCGCAAGGCCGCTGCCGATGCGCCCGGCGGTACATTAGGGCCTCGCTGGGTCCAGTTCCAATGCGGACGATCCCCGCCCTGTGCGTGCACCCTTTCTGGAGCGGAGCGGTCGGTTGCGTTCCTGTCAGGTTCCTGACCAAATGCGCTGCCCAACAATGCGCCCAGACCGAGAAGCAAGGAAGCTGCGAACAAGACGACGGAGAAGACAACGATCAAAGCAAGAAAACAAGGGCGCGACTTGCGGCTCGACATAAATTGCAACGCTATTCGGCGCCGGCGCAACGCAGCGCGCAGCTAGAGTGTCGCCGATCGGAAGAAAAATTCCACGTCCTCGAAAGTCTCCCCATCCTTGGTAGAGCTTGAGTTGCTGGCAAGGAACTGGGGTCCATGCCGTGACCGACATTTCCAAAAGAGCGGTCCGGCCCCGAACTACTCCAGTTGGGTAATTGCAAAAAGGTCGCCAAAGGTTGAGTGTTTATGCAACGCCCCACCACTGACCCTCCCCCAGGTGTCAGGCGCACTGTCGTACTATAAGGAGCATTCACAAACATGCAAGGATCTGGAGTGTCCCTGTTTCGAGTACTGACAATTGCAATTCTCTTGGGGGGAACTGCGTTGGCGCAAAAGGGCGGTGACAACAGCACTTATTTTGTCACGTATTTTTCCAATTCGCCGCAGGGTGCTGGGGTTCCGGATCAAACGGTGCGCATCATCAACGACGGCGACACCGGAGCAAACCTGTGGGCGTCTTATTATGTGTTTGACGATAGCCAGGAAATGCAGGAGTGCTGCAGTTGCGAAGTGACCCCAGACGGGCTGAACTCGGAGTCGGTGGAGCACAACCTGACCAACAACACTCTGACGAGCAGGCCGGTATCGCGCGGCGTCATTAAGATCATTGGGTCTTCGGTTGCCGCCGGTGGGCCGAACTTTACGAACACGCTTGCAGCCGGACTGCGGGGGTGGGCCACCCACGTACAGAGCCCGCAGAATAAGTCTCCTTACGGCGCCGGACCCTTCTCCCAAACCGAAACCGGCTTGCGCGACTCGAACCTCTCGCCGTCTCAGGAGACGTTGCTCGAGACCCTGTGTTTGTATGTGAATCTGCTGGGCGGCGGCGGCCAGGGAGTTTGCACCTGCACGCCCGAAGACGTCGACTTTTAGCCGATCGCATCTGAACCAGGGTCAGACCAAGCGCACTCCACACTTCTCGAAGATATCCTCTTGGAGTAAACTGCATCATGCCTGAAATCGTGTCCTCAATTTTGAGAACGCCGGGAACGCCGTCCCAATTCCCGGGAATGGTCGCGCCCGCCGGGTGCGCGTCGCCCTTGCAGGCGCGCTTATCGAAGCGTGCGTGTTTAATCGCAGGAGCCTTGCTGATGATGGCGGGATCATTGTTTGCGCTTGCGAATATCTACACGTTCACGCTCAACTCCATCGACGGTAAACCCGCTCCTTTGGCCGACTACAAGGGCAAGGTCGTTCTCGTGGTCAATGTGGCCAGCCAGTGTGGTTACACCCCGCAATACAGCGCGCTGGAATCCATTTTTGAGAAATATAAAGACCAGGGCTTCGTGATCCTGGGCTTCCCGGCCAATAATTTTGGCGCGCAAGAACCGGGAACGAACGAAGAGATTAAGACTTTCTGCACTCGGAAGTACAATGTGACTTTCCCGATCTATGCCAAGATTTCGGTGAAAGGGCCGGACCAGGCACCGCTGTATAGCTACCTGACCAAAGACACCGCACCCGGCATTCGCGGCGATATCAAGTGGAACTTCACCAAATTTCTGGTGGACCGCAACGGCAACGTTGTGCAGCGCTTTGAGCCGGCCGTGACGCCCGATTCGAAGGAAGTGATTTCGGCCATCGAAAAACAGCTGAAGCCGTAAGTCCGTGAAGCATGGTCCTCGACAGGTTCAGAAGGATCGCGCCGACCAGACCTGGGTTGAGGGCGCAGCCACGGCCCGACAGGCAGTGCATAGCGTGCTTTCCTTGAGGTCGATCCACTCCACTGCGTGGGAAGGCGCCATGGCGCAGCGGTAGTCTTCGCAGTGTGTCAGGTTCACGGTGTGGCCCAGTTCATGAACGGCTTCTTTGGCCACTCTGAGCCGAAACAGATCGGGGTCGGAAGGAAGGCCGTACAGTTCCTGCCGCAAGCGGTGAGCGGAGACTACGGCGCAGGGGCCGCCCATCTGCGCCTCGCCAAAAACAAAAGTAAGAATCGGAATATAGAGATCGACTGCCGCCACCCCCAGCACACGCCATGAGTCGGCCGTAACAAAGTTCTGCATGCGATAAAGGATCTCCGACGAGTGATATTGTTGCCGCTCGCCGTGGTAGGCGAACTCAGGGTCCAGTCGGACGGGAAGCACCTTGCAGGGAACACGGAACGTATCTTCGACGACGGGGCGCAGGTCTTTGAGGAGCCCATCTTCCACGTTCCCGATCGGCAGCAAGTGCAGCAATTTCATGCGGCAGTTCTCAGTTTCCGGTTCTCAGTTCTCAGCTTTCGATTCAGTACTGAGAACCGGGAACTGAGAAGCGACGTCCGAAGCCAGCTTCCAGCGTTATCGCGCTTCCACCGGAGTGCGCGTCCAGCCGTATTTCTTCAGCTTGTGGTAAAGGGTCACCCGGTCGATATCAAGTAGTTCAGCGGCGTGGCTCTGATTTCCGCCGCATTCCTCGACGATGCGCAGGATGTGGGCGCGCTCCATCTCTTCCAGTTTCTTGCCCGCCCCGCTGGCGCCATTGGCAAGGTTTTGCGGCTTGAAAATGAAGTCCTGTTCTTTCAGTTCCGGCTCCTGCCCGACAACCATGGCACGCTCGACCGCATTCTCCAGTTCGCGAACATTTCCTACCCAGGGCTGTTGCTGCAACTGGTTCATGGCGGCGGGTGCGACCCGGGTAATACGCTTGTTCATCGCCAGCGAAAACTTCTGCACGAAATGGCCCACCAGCACCGGGATATCGTCGCGCCGTTCGCGTAACGGCGGTAGTTCGATGCGGAACACGTTGAGCCGGTAAAAAAGGTCGGGACGAAACTTACCCTCCTCAATCAATTTTTCCAGGTCCTTATTGGTGGCGGCGATGCAGCGGAAGTCAACCTTGATGGTCTGGTTCCCACCGACGCGCGTGATTTCGCGCTCCTGCAGCACGCGCAAAAGGTCGGTCTGCGTCTTCAGAGAGATGTCGCCGATCTCGTCGAGGAAAACCGTGCCCCCTTCGGCAATTTCAAACTTACCCTTCTTGCGGTATTGCGCACCCGTGAACGCGCCTTTTTCATGGCCGAAGAGTTCGCTTTCCAGAAGCGTTTCTGTCAGGGCCCCGCAGTGAATGATGACCAGAGGATGAAATCTCCGCGGGCTGGCTTGATGGATAGCCCGCGCCACCAGTTCTTTCCCGGTGCCGCTTTCGCCCGTGACCAGGACGGTGGCGTCGGTGGGACCAACCGTTTCGATGGCATCGAAGATTTTGCGCATGGGACCGCTCTGGCCGACGATGTCTTCGGGCCGCGCGACTTCGGCGACGGTCTCACGCAAAAGTACATTCTCCTGGGCTGTGCGCTTGTGAGCGAGCGCGTTCTTCACCAGATGCGCAATTTCGTCCGGGTCAAGCGGTTTGGTCACGTAGTCATAGGCTCCATTCTTCAGCGCGGCGACCGCGGTTTCAACCGAGGCGTAGCCGGTCATGATGACCACGATCAGCTCCGGATCGATCTCGTGCATCCGGCGCTGCAGTTCGATGCCATCGGTACCGTGCATCTTGATGTCGACCAGAGCGGCATCCCAGCGTTCGGAGGCCAGGCGGGTCAGCGCCTCGTTGGCGCTTTCCAGCATCGTGACTTCGTAACCCTCTTCGCGGAACCACTTGCCGAGCGAGTCACGCACGCTCAATTCGTCGTCCACGATCAGCAGTTTTCCTTGTGTGCTCACTTCACTCACCTCGTTTTCGTTGCGGTATTTCCGTCGCCGACAATCGCCAGCGCAGCGTGATCTTCGATGGGCAGCGTTATCGAGAAGGTCGTACCGCGGCCTACTTCCGACTGGACTTCAATGCGCCCGTTGTGCCGCTCCACAATGCCACGGCTGATGGCCAGGCCCAGCCCGACTCCGTGTCCACTCTCTTTGGTNNTCGATGGCATTCATAATCAGCGCGATCAGGACTTGTTCGATCTGGGCCGGATCGCAGGGGACCGGCGGCAGGTCGCTCGCAAACTGCAGTTGCAGTTCGACTCCAACCAGTTCCAGTTGATGCCGCACCAGCATCAGGCAACGATCGATGACCGCATGCAGGTTGGTGGACTGCACATTCATAGGCGCGGTCCGGGAAAGCGACAGCAGGTTCTTGATGAGGTCGCCACAGCGCTTGCTTTCGGCGGCGATCAGTTCGAGACACTCGATCGCTTCCTCGTGCTTTTCATGCTCGGTCTGGCCTGAGGCAACCCACTTCCGAATCAGCTTGGCGTAGGTCAGAATGCCGGAGAGCGGGTTATTTACCTCGTGCGCGACCACGGCAGCCATTTTTCCAATGGAAGCCATTTTTTCGACATGCAGAACATGATCGTGGGCGCGATTGAGTTCGTTGGTTTTCTGCTCGACGCGATCTTCGAGAGTCCTGGCCCAGTTCACGATTTCTTCATTGGCGGCGCGCAACTCCAGGCTCATGCCGTTGAAGGAATGAGCCAGTTCCCCCACTTCGTCCTCGGACTGCACTTCGATCTGGTACCCAAGTTCTCCTCGCGACAGATGTTCGGTGCCCCGCTTGAGCGCCGTGATCGGTCTGTATACCACGCGCCAGACGAAGAGCCAGCTCAATACAGCGACGATCAGCAAAGCTCCCGCGGTGTAATACTTCATGCGGGCGCTGCTGACTGCGAGTTGTGCGTCGGTTGTCGCCAGGGACAAATTTGTATCGAGCACGCCCAGCACCTGCTGGCCGGCAGGATGGGCATGGCATTCAGCGTTGGAGCAACTCGGTTGATTCTCCAGGGGGGTGATGATGCCCAGCACGCGCTGCCCGCCGCCAATGCGATAAATGCGAAAGCGATCGGGTCGATTCAGGCGGGCCAGTGGTTGCGATTGAGTATGGCAGCCATAGCAAGCCTCCGCCGTCTTGTCCAGAATGTGGCTGACCTCGGCTGGATCGGTCGAGTAACTGACCCGCCCCTCGGGGTCGAGGATGCGCACCTTAACCATGCCGGGCTCATCCGCCATGGTTTGAATGGCGTGGTAGAGTCCCTCGCGATCGTTATGCATCATGTAGTAAGTAGTGCTGCGCTTGATGACATCGCTGACCCGTTCGGCGCTGCTCAGGGTGGCCGCTTCGAGGTGTTGCCGATGCAATCGGATCGTCAGGTATCCGAGAAGCGCGAAAATGACGACCATTAATACCAGCAGGGAACCAATTAATTTTGCGCTGATGCTGTAAGTCAGCCGCTTCCAGCTTAGTTCGCGTCGGTTTGGTTCAGTCTCCCGCATGACCTAATACCGCAGTCACAGATACAGGGCCGGGTTCGATTCGCGGGCTTTGCTGCACCGCATGTTCCTCTTCCGGGAAGATGGGCAAATACCTGGCGGCTACTCCAAACAGGGCAAAACCCATGGCGATAATCATGAGAGTGACCGAGAATTCGGTCCACTTGGGCAGATAGTGATGCCCAACATAGGTCTCAAAGCCGGTGAGCGCAATATTCAGGCGGTTGGTGATGAATCCCAGCACCGTGAAAATGGAAGCAAGATATAAACCTTGGGGCGACATCCGGACTTTCTTGAAGCTGAGCATGGCAATGGGAATCACGAAGGCCAGCGTCAGTTCGAGCCAGAGGAAATAAGCTTCGTAGCTGGGCTTGATGATCTGTCCCAACATGCCGCGATGAAAGTAATCCTCAAAGCGCAGCAGGGCATTGACCCAGAGAGCGACCAGCAAAGCGCCGCCCAGTTCGACGATCACCGGTAGTTCCAGGTGGCGGCCGAAGGCTTTTGCGCTCTGGGTGGATTCGAAGATGGTCATGGCCAAGCCGACGGCAATCGCCGATCCAAAAAAAAGGAACGGCAGCGCGGGCGTATACCAGAAAGGATGCAGCTTGCTGGGCATGATCAGATAGAGCGATCCCAGTGAACTCTGGTGCAGGGTCGAGAGCAGGATACCCAGCACGATCAACACCGGATAGATCTTCTTGATCCATTTGATGGGAGCATTCAGGTGGAAGCGCTCCAGCACATTGGGAAGGAATTCGAAGAACAGCACGGTGGTGTAAGCCATCACGCACATTCCCACCTCGAACATGACCGAGTGTGGATTCATGTAGATGAGCTGGTGCCAGATGTACCAGGGGCGGCCGAGGTCGAACAACAGTCCTACGATGAACAGCAGATATCCCAGGAAGGCCGTCAATACGGCCGGACGCACTACGCTGTGCAAGCGCTCGACGTTAAACAGGTAGACTGCGCCGATCATGCAGAAACCGCCCGCCGCCAGCATCACTCCACAGAGGCAGTCGAATCCGATCCAGAGTCCCCAGGGAAACTGGTCGGTCATGTTCGAGATGGCGCCAAGTCCGTAGTAATAGCGAACGAAGGTGGAGTAGAGGCCGAGGGCCATAATCACCAGGAATACGATCTTCCAGAAGGTCAGTTTGATCTTCACTTCGCACCCCCGTTGCGATTGTTTCCGTTTTTCTGTTCCGCCTCAGCCGCTGCAACTTCGTCCCGCCGATGAGAGACCCAGTAAACACCTCCCAATACCAGCGCCCACACCGGAATGAAGTCCGGAATCTTCTCCATGACCCGCCCTGTATATTCCGGCATCGGAGTTTCGCCAACCCTCTCCGAGGACGGGTAACCGTACTCTTCCACCTTCTTGCTGGAGAGGATCAGCACCGACGTGCCGCCCACTTCGTGCAGGCCGTAAATGCGGGGCAGGTAAGTCGACGGACTCTGACTGATGCGCTGCTGCGCTTCCTGAATGAGGTCGTCACGCTCGCCAAACTTGGTGGCGCCCGTAGGGCAGATCTCGGCGCAGGCCGTCGGTTTGCCGGAGGCGATGCGGTCCGGGCACATGATGCACTTGCGGACTCGCGGATTCAGCGACTGCCATTCGTATTTCGGCTGGTTGAATGCGCAAGCCACCATGCAGTAGCGGCATCCGATGCATTTCCAGACGTCATATACAACCGGACCCGCAGCCGTCTTGTGAAATGCGCCTACGGGACAAACCGAGGCGCACGCGGGATGCTCACAGTGCATGCACAGGCGGCGCATGAATTTGTCGTCCTTGGTCATCACGACGGTGTACTTGTGCGCCGATTGCACCGACTCGGCAGCTACCTTGTCGTCGTACGGCAGCTTGTTCTGCTGTGCGCACGCGCCTTCGCACTGCTTGCAACCAATGCACATGGTCGCGTCATAGAGCAGGGCCTTACTCATGGGAGTCGCTCCTCGAGGTTCCAAATATCGCTCCCCAGATTGTTCCCAGGCGGGACTTCCGTTCCAATGGAATGAAGTAATAGGAAGTAAGAGTGCGTGCGGTTGGAACGGATTTAGGAGCCCTGCAGGAGGTATCTGGCGGTCTGACTAGAAAAAAAGAACCGAGCCCGGAGAGGTGGACACCCGGACCCGGCCGGGCTGTCCTCTTTGAGAGAGAAGGAGCAGGGAAGGCGAATGGGAGAGAAGCTCTCCGGTCAGTTGCGGATCGGCCAGTGCTCCGTTCCGTCCGCCGAAATGAACCTGAGACTTCTCGACTCACCATAACGCCTTCCTCAGTCGCTGCCCGCGTTTACGTGACAGCGGCTACGCGCAAAGAGGAACAGCCGGAACTACAGTTAAAACGGCAGCGAACGACTATTTCTGCAGGCTGCGAACGTACGTTACGACCGCTTTCACGTCGTCAGCGCTCAGGCTCTTTACCGGGCCGGGGTGCTTTGCGGTTTCCGCGACGGCCTTGGACAGGTCGGCGTCGGACATCTTCTTCGCTTCATCCGAAATCAGGCTCGGAATCTTGGCTGCCGGTTTGCCCGCCGCGTCCGCGCCGTGACACATGGCACACTTTGCTTTGTAAAGAGTGGCTCCATCGTCAGCCCAGGACAGACTGGGCATCAGAATGAACAGGGCCATTGCGATTGTCATTACCAGTACCACTAACTTTGTCGTCTTCATGATTTTGTCTTTCTCCTTGTCAAATTTGTGGAACCCGATGAGATCAGCGGTTCTTGACGCGGTTCTATGAGTGTTGCGAAAGTAACCACTGGCAAAACCCTTATTAATAGCCAGACGTAGCAAAACTCAGCAGCTTGCTTGCTGCCTAGTTGAGAGTTTCAACGTTTTGAGGGAAACGCCGCAGTGATCCAGGTCACCCTCACCCGTGACTTGCAGCGAGAGCGGTGCGAGTATGGACCGCGCGCGGAAAATTCGGACAGTCACCCAGACTGGTGACTGCGGTCACAGCGTCTCCCGCCATCGAGAGAGACAATCCATCGCAGCAGCGAGGTGTAGCGATGCCAATCCTCCTAATGGCTCTGCTCGCGTTGGTCGTATTTGGTCTAATTGGAATTTTACTGACCGCCGCGGTAATCATGGAGCAGTCCAAACTCAAGCGTAAAATCAAGCGCAATCCCGCTAACCCCGTGATTTCAGGTTCTGCCCCGACCCTACATCCAAAAGTTTGATTTAGACCTTGATTCAGTTGGACCGCGTAGCGACGGCGCGGCAGCACGCATCCGTCCGCCAAAGGAGAACCTACATGAGTGCGCTGGTGCTCGATTCGACGAAAGATAAGAAAGCCGACCTGGCTGGGCCCGGAATCGGAGATTACAAAGAGCTCGAAAAAATTCTGCCGCTGGGATATCACTCTCTGCTGACTCCCAAAGAGACGCAGCAGGCCCTCCACCAGGTGAAACGCTATATCGCGGACAGCCTGTGCCGGGAACTTAATCTGATGATGGTCGAAGTACCGCTGATTGTGGATGTGCAGAGCGGCGTCAACGACATGCTCGATCGCGACGGTTCGCGCACGCCCATTCAGTTCCACATTTCGAACGATCACAACCTGCATCCCGTCGACGCGCAGGTAGTGCAGGCGGCGACGAAGTGGAAACGGGTTGCGCTCAAGCAATTCGATTGCCGGGTCGGCGAGGGCATCTGCACCGACATGCGGGCGGTTCGCAAGGACTACTTCCTCGATCACGACCATTCCGCCTATGTCGACCAGTGGGACTGGGAGCGCGTCATCACCGCCGAGCAGCGCAATCTCGACTTTCTGAAAGCCATTGTCAGCAAGATCTGGAAGGTAATCGTGGGCGCGGAGAAGTTCGCGCAGAACCTCTTCCCGCAGTTGAAGGATTCGCGCTACCCCGACCTGCCGGCGGAGTTGACGTTCCTGCACGCGGAAGAGCTTCTGGATCTGTATCCCGACCTGCCACGCAAGCAGCGCGAGACGGCGGTGCTGCAGAAGTATCCTGCCGTCTTCATTATTGGGATTGGCTGGCCGTTGCAGGATGGCTATCCCCACGAAATGCGCGCCGCCGATTACGACGACTGGGTCACTCCAACTCAAGATCAGACCGGCAAAGATACTCACGGACTGAACGGCGACATTCTGGTCTGGAATTCCGTAACCAGGCGGCGTCACGAACTGACGTCCATGGGCATCCGGGTGACTGCCGAGTCTCTCAAAAAGCAACTTACCATGGCTAAGCAGTTGGACTTCCTGCAACTGCCCTATCACCAGGCGATCTTGAACGACCAGATTCCGCTTTCGATCGGCGGTGGAATCGGGCAGTCGAGAACGCTGATGCTGCTACTCCGCAAAGCACATCTTGGAGAGGTCAGTGTTACGGTGTGGCCGAAGATTCTCAAGCAGATTTGCGCGGGAAAGAATATCTTCGTGCTGGAGTGAGCACGGTTGTTTCGCGCGCTTTGTTCCAGTAGAAGGGGTGGCCGCGACGGCCACCCCCTTTTCATGATGGGGCTCCCGCAAAACTGCCAGCCCCCGACGCTGCAGTAGAACCTGCCGCGCCAGTTCTAGACCATGCCGTTACTTCATCTTATCCATCTTCTCCATTTTGCCCATGCCCATCGAATACGTTCCGGTGCACTCCCAGTCGAAGGAGCCATCCGCATTGGGCTTTCCGGCGCAACTTCCCGAACCCTTGATCCCTTTGTGTTTTCCGGTACCGCCTACGATTTTCCATTTGTTCGCGCCCGGTTTCGTAGGGTCGGTGGAACCGGAACCTTCATAGGTGTAGTTGACCTTGTCGCCATCATCTCCGGTGGCGATAAAGTAGCCGTGGAAGTTGAAGGTCGCTTTCCAGGCGTCGTGGAATTCTGTGTACTTGCCCGTCTTTTCCTTCAGGTCGCCTTCGCTCGAGGCAGCTTCGCAGGCGCCCTGCCCAATCCAATAAACGTGATCGGTCACGTCGCCCACATCAAATTTGTGGTCGGCGGTGGGCTTTGGGCAATGCCACTTGGTGTCAATCTTGTTCTGGGCCATGGCGATGGAGCCAGACACAAGCAGAAGCAATGCAACCAGAAAGGGCTTGCGCATTCTTATTCTCCTTTGTGAATTGGTGGGATGGGAAAGCGGGCCAACTATAGTGGACGCGCCTGATTCTGGCAAGCGCCGGGACAGAGTTCCGGAACAGGGATTGATCGGGGTATTTCTATACCTCGAGTGGCGCGTACGCTCCCAGAGTTCCAGCCGTCAGATGGCTCTTTACCGCCGCCGCCAGACGCCGTATGCCCTCCCGGATTTGCTCGGGAGCGGCGTTCGAGAAGTTCAAGCGCATGTGCCGCGAGCCCTCGCGGACATCACTGGCGTAGAAGGAATCGCCGGGGACGAAGGCCACGTTCTGTTCAATAGCCGACTCGAAGACGGCTTTCATATCGATTCCTGCGGGCAAAGTCACCCACAGAAATAGCCCGCCGTGAGGATGAGTCCAGGTGACTTCCGGTGGGAAGCACTCTTCGAGAGCCTGCAACATCACGTCTCTGCGTTCACGGTAGATCTGGCGGATCAGCCTGACGTGTTTGTCGAGGAAGCCGTCGCGGGCGACTTCGTAGGCCACGAACTGAGTGAAGGTCGAAGTGTGCAGGTCGGCGCCCTGTTTCAATTGCGCCAGCTTGCCAATCACATCCGGCGGAGCGACGATCCATCCCAGACGAAGCCCGGGTGCCAGCGTCTTCGAGAATGTACTCAGGTAGATGACGTTGCCAATGGAATAACCGTCGTCGCGGCGCAGGTTTTCGCGGTCGAGCACCACTAGCGGCGGGAGGTGTTCGCCTTCATACCGCAACTGGCCGTAGGGATCGTCTTCGACAATCGGAATACCGTAGCGGTCCGCCAGCAGCACGAGTTCGTGACGGCGGCCTTCCGACAATGTGGTCCCGGCGGGATTCTGAAAGTTGGGCAGTACATACATGAACTTGGGACCGGAACGCAGTGGCGCCTCCAAAAGCTCGGTGCGCAAACCGTTATCGTCGCTCGGAACCGAGACATATTCCGCGCCATAGACGTTGAACGCCTGCAGCGCGCCGAGATAGGTCGGCGCTTCCACAAGCACGCGGTCTCCGCGATTGATAAAAAGCTTGCCGATCAGATCCAGGGCCTGCTGCGAGCCGGAAGTGATCAGGACGTTCTCCGCTTTCGCCTTGATCCCGTAGCGCGAGATGTTGTTGGCAACCAGCTCACGCAGAGGCTCGTAACCCTCGGTGGCTCCATACTGCAAGGCGGAAGGGGCTTGCTCGGTGAGCACTTTGTGGCAGGCTTCCTCGAAGCGTTGGACCGGGAAGACGTCAGGCGCGGGGAGGCCGCCGCCAAAGGAGATCATTCCTGGTTTCTGGGTAACCTTTAACAGCTCGCGGATCTGAGAACTGGTAATCCCCTTGGTGCGCAGTGCGTAACGCGATGTCCAGGCAGTCGACATGAAAAGTCCTCCCCGTGAAAAGCGCTTTTGCCAACAACAATCGACGCTAAGCGAAGCCGTCGGGCTGACTGACTGCGCCGATGTGAGCTTGTTCGTCGATAAACAGGCGGCCCGCAGCCAGCGCCTTGCGATCGATCTCCAGCAGATCAAGCTTCTTGACCTTGTCTTCCAGCACACTCAAGGCAGTTCCAGGAGCCAGACACTCGGTGTCTTCCAGCAGGGCTCCCATCATCACGATGTTGGTTGCCTTGGTCGAACCGAGTTTATCCGCAATCTCCGCTGCTGGAATGCAGACCACTTGCAGTTCCGGCGCGCTAAAGTCGGCGGGAAGGCTGGAACCGTTATAGAGAATGACTCCCCCGCTCACTACTTCGTGGGCAAACTTCTTGAGCGAATATTCATTCATTGCCACCAGCACATCGGGGTGTGACACCAGGGGCGTGCCGATGCGCTCTTTTGACAGGCAGACATGGCAGTGCGCGCTGCCCGATCGCATCTCCGGACCATACGACGGCAGCCAACTGACTTCCAGCCCTTCGCGCATGCCCATTTCGATGAGCAGTTGTCCGAGCAGCAGCACGCCCTGGCCGCCAAAGCCCGCGATCTTGATCTTCACGTCCTTGAACCGGTGAGCGTGTTTCGCTTTAGAAACGTCGCCTGTGGTGACTTTCGGCGCAATGCCCAGCACTTCGGCCACCGAGTGATGTGGTGGCACCTTCTCGGCCTGACTGCCAGAGGGCATTTCCGGTCGATGATCGCGGAAAACATTCAGCGGGAACGCCGGTGTCATCTTCTCCAGCACCCAGCGCCGCGCTTCCACCGGATCCTTGCCCCAGATGGTCGGGCAGGGCGACAGGATTTCGACGAACGAAAAGCCCGCGCCATCGCGCTGAATCTCAAGCGCTTTGCGAATCGCCCGCCGCGCCTTCATGATGTTTTTGCTGTCCGAGAGCGCCACGCGTTCGATATAAGCCGGAGCTTCGAGAGTGGCGAGAAGTTCCGCCATATGCAGCGGGAAGCCTTCATTGGACGGCCTCCGGCCCCAGGGGGAGGTGGTGCTCTTCATTCCGACGAGAGTGGTCGGCGCCAACTGTCCCCCGGTCATGCCGTAAATTCCGTTGTTAACGAAAAAGACTGTGATTTTTTCGCCGCGGTTGGCGGCGTGGACGATCTCAGCCGTCCCGATCGCCGCCAGGTCGCCATCTCCCTGGTAGGAGATGACGATCTTGTCCGGGCACGACCGCTTAATGCCCGTGGCCGAAGCCGGCGCGCGACCATGCGCGACCTGCACGTTGCCCACGTCAAAATAATAGTATGCAAAGACCGAGCAGCCCACCGGACTGACGAAGATCGTCTTGTCCTGCACTCCGAGATCCTGCAATGCTTCGGCAATCAGCTTGTGAACCACGCCGTGCCCGCAGCCGGGACAATAGTGGGTCTGGTGCTTGAGCTCGGATTTACGCTCGTACAGGTCATAAAACAGCGGCGACTTGGAGTGGATCGCTTCGTAGTCGTCGTTTGTGACCGGGTTGGTGACTTGGAGGCTCGTTTCGGGAAGGGCTTGCGGGTTGGCTTCGGGCTTGGCTTCTGAATTCACGTCCAACTTGACTTCAGTCTCAACTTTTACTTTAAGTTCCTGGTCGGCTACGCTGACCCCGCGCTCATTTGCCATATTCGTTGTCCTCTTTCAACCAGGTCGTCGTGGACCTGGCTTCAGACCGCCACGGCGATGCGTGACAACACTTGTTCTTGTAACTCCCGGACCGAGGGCACATTCCCGCCCACCCGCCCGTAGAACTCGACTGGCACGCTGCCGTTCAGCGCCAGCCGCACATCTTCCACCATCTGTCCGTTACTCAACTCGACGACCAGAACCTTCTGGACCTTGCTTCCTCGGTTAGAAACCGCCTCCACCAGCGCTTTCGAAGGATAGGGCCACAGCGTGATGGGACGGAACAGCCCGGCTTTCACGCCTTGCTTGCGCAAGGCTTCCACCGTCGAAAGCAATACTCGGGACACGATTCCGTAGCCGACCAGCAGTATTTCAGCGTCCTCGGTGTGGCAGAGCTCGCAGCGCGGCTCGGCTTCCTGGGCGCGGATGTACTTGGCTTCCATCTGGCGCTGGTGTTCTTCCAGTTCATCGCTTTCGAGAAAAATGGAACTGATCAGGTTGGCGCGCGTCTCAGGGGTTCCCTTGACCGCCCATGGCTTTTCAGGCGGCTGAATCTCGCGATCCTCCAGTTCGAGCGGCTCCATCATTTGCCCGACGAAGCCGTCAGTCAGCACCACCGCCGGATTGCGATACTTGTCGGCTAGTTCGAAAGCCAGCATGGTGAACTCAGCCATCTCCTGTACCGAGGCGGGAGCGAGCACGAGATTACGGTAGTTGCCATGGCCGCCGCCCTTTACCATGGCGAAATAGTCGCTTTGTTCGGGCGCGATGTTGCCCAGTCCCGGGCCGCCCCGCATCACATCGACGATCACGCAGGGCAGTTCCGCGCCCGCGAGGTAGGACATGCCTTCCTGCATGAGGCTGAGTCCGGGTCCGGAGGAACCCGTCATGACGCGGACGCCAGCCGCAGATGCTCCGTAGACCATGTTGATGGCGGCCACTTCGCTTTCCGCTTGAATGAATGTTCCGCCCACCTGCGGGAAGTAAAGTGCGGCGGCCTCGGCGATTTCGCTGGCTGGAGTGATTGGATATCCGTAGTAACCGCGGCATCCGGCGAGGATCGCACCCTTGACTACGGCCACGTTGCCCTTACAGAGTTGCCGCATGTTCGCCCTCCTGCGGCGCAGCCGTCTTGGCTTTCGCCGCTTTCGCCCTGGTACGGTAGACCGTAATCGCGCCCGGTTCCGGGCAGCAATAAAAACAGATCCCGCAGCCCGTGCAGCACTCCCCCGTGTAATGCGCCGGATGAACCCCATAAGCGTTCAACTCCGGCTCCAGTTCCAGGCACTTGGGTGGGCAGCATTCGACACATAGCCCGCAACCCTTGCATTCTTCGACATCGACCGTGACCTTACCGCGTGCTTGCACCGCCATGGTCCACCTCTTGCGAAACTCGCCTGCTGCGTTGCGGCCTCTAAATCTCGGCTGGCGCGTAGCTTGCCACTCCAATTAAAACCCTCGCCCATTGTCGCAGCGGTGATCTTAGGCACCCGCCTTGGTGCCAGGCGTCACATGCAATCCGGCGGCTAAGTCATTGCTGCTCTGCTTCTTAGCGCTCGCGCCGTCGGTTACCACTCGCACCATGTGCTCAGATACTCGTGAATCGCCTGTGCCGCGCGTCGCCCCGCTCCCATCGCCAGTATCACCGTAGCGCTTCCAGTAACGATGTCGCCGCCGGCGAAAACGCCTCTTCGCGAGGTGCGCTGGGTGACGGGATCGGCCTCGATGTAATTCTTCTTGTTCGTGTTCAGGCCCGGCGTCGTGCTCTGGATCAGCGGATTCGCCCCCGTCCCAATGGCGATCACCGCAACCGATAGCGGCAGGTTGAATTCCGAGCCCTCGACTGCCACCGGACGCCGGCGTCCCGACGCGTCGGGCTCGCCCAGATCCATCTTCATGCAGCGCACCGCGTTCAACCAACCCTTGCCGTCGGAGAGAAACTCGATGGGGTTGGTCAGCACCCGAAACTCGATGCCCTCCTGCTTGGCGTGCTCCACTTCTTCCTTGCGCGCCGGCATCTCCGCCTCGCTGCGGCGATAGATCACATATGCCTTGCTTGCCCCCAGGCGCAGCGCCGAGCGAATCGCGTCGAGCGCGGTGTTGCCGCCGCCAATCACCGCCACTTGTTTGCCATGGAGATCGAGCATGGGCTCGTCATACTTGGGAAACTCGTATGCGTGCATCAGGTTGATGCGAGTCAGAAATTCGTTCGCCGAGTAAACGCCGTTGAGATGTTCGCCCGGTATGTTCATGAATTGCGGCAACCCCGCGCCAGTTCCAATAAACACGGCGTCATAGCCTTCCTCATGCATCAATTCATCGAGGGTCACGGTTTTTCCGACCACGACGTCGGTTTCGAACACCACGCCCATGGCGCGCATGTAATCGATCTGCTCGCGGATGATCTGTTTGGGCAATCGAAACTCCGGAATACCGTACACCAGAACACCGCCCGGCGTGTGCAGCGCCTCGAACACGTGGACTTCGTGTCCCCTCTGGATAAGGTCGCCCGCCGCGGTCAGACCGGATGGACCGCTGCCCACGATGGCGACTTTTTTGCCGGTGGGCGGCGCCTTCGGCAATTTGCTGGTATCCAGATGGCGCTGCTCGTAGTCGGCGACAAAGCGCTCCAGATATCCAATGCCCAGCGGCTGAACCTTCTTGCCCATCAGGCAGCCGCCTTCGCAGTGGTCTTCCTGCGGGCATACGCGCCCGGTGATCGCCGGTAGCACGTTATCTTCGCGAATCTTCGCCGCCGCGCCCATGAAGTCGCCGGCCACGATCAACCGCACGAAGTCTTTCACTTTGACGCCTACAGGACAGTCGTTGGTGCATTTCGGATTGGCGCACTCCAGGCAGCGCGCCGCTTCCTGCCGCGCCAGTTCTTCGGAATAGCCCAGGTTTACTTCGGTAAAGTTCGTGGCCCGCTCGAGCGCCGGCTGCTCCAACATGTGCTGCCGCGGAATTTTCATCCGCTCCTTGAGCGGCAGAACGTTCAACAGGGGAGGCTTCGAGGATTCGGTCACTGGCGGCCTCCTTCCAGCGCGCATGCGCCCGGCTGCTCGGCATGAACGGCTTCAATCTGCGACTTGGGATCGTGCTGGAATTCTTCCATCGACTTCTGTTCGGCGGTCCGGTACATGGAATTGCGCTGTACCAGCACGGAAAAGTCCACCCGGTGCGCGTCGAATTCCGGTCCGTCCACGCAGGCGAATTCGCTCTTGCCGTCGACCAGCACGCGGCAGCCGCCACACATGCCAGTACCGTCGATCATGATCGGGTTGAGGCTGACGATGGTGCGAATCTTCTCTTTGCGGGTCATTTCCGCCACCGCCCGCATCATCGGGATCGGTCCGATGGCCAGCACCAGATCGATGCGCGTTCCGTTCTCGATCAACTGCCGCAGTTTGTCTGTGACAAAGCCTTTGTCGGCATAGCTGCCATCGTCGGTCGTTATCATCAGCGCGTCGCTGGTCTCGCGCAGTTCGCGCTCCAGAATGACCAGTTCCTTATTCCGCGCGCCGACAATCGAGATGACCCGGTTTCCGGCATTTTTCAGCGCCGCCGCCGTCGGATACGCCATCGCCGTACCCACCCCGCCGCCCATCACCACCACCGTGCCGAAGTTCTCGATCTCGGACGGTTTGCCCAGAGGCCCGACCACGTTCAGGATGCTGTCACCCGCGTTGAGGGAATTGAGCAGGTTGGTGGTCTTGCCGATGGACTGGACGACGATGCGAATGGTTCCGGCTTTAGGGTCGGAATGCTCGATGGTGATCGGGATCCGTTCGCCGTGTTCGTAGAGACGCAGAATTACAAACTGTCCCGGTTTCTGTTTCTGTGCAATGCGCGGCGCCTCAATGACAAACCGCTTGATGCCGGGCGCCAGGAACTCGGCGTGCAGGATTTTGAACATGTCTCCGGTCGCTTACAACTCATTGTCCCGAAAAGGGGAGCCAAGCGGCTGTGACATGTATCACACGTGAGAGAGCGTGAGATCACATGGCGGTAGTTGCCCCGGGTCCGCCAACCGCCCCGTTTCAATCCCGATGGTTGTCGCCTTACAGTTGCTGCTGAGCAAGCCCGGGCGGAATTGACCGCCACCATGCGCGCTTGACGTTCGGGAGAAGACTCTACTACATTCAGTGCCGGGATTGGTCCGGCCAGAGGTGCAATTTCCGCGATCCAAAACAATTGAAGACGGAGTGCTCACGCATGAAAAATAAGGAGAGCGCGGTCCGCAAGACTGCGCTCCGGCAAAAAGCGCAATTGATGTCGGGTTCCGAGATTGAACGCACGCTGGTGCGGTTGGCTCACGAAATCCTGGAAAAGAACGGCGGCGTCGAAGGCTTGGGACTGGTCGGGATCCGGCGTCGTGGAGTCCCTATCGCCGAGCGCTTGGGCAAGATGATTCAGCAGGTCGAAAAAAAGAAGGTACCCGTCGGCACGCTCGATATTACCTTCTATCGCGATGACCTTTCGACGCTGGGTCCCAAGCCCGTGGTGCAGCAGGGGGAAATTGGCTTCTCCATTGAGGGCAAGAAAATAGTGCTGGTTGACGACGTGCTTTATACCGGGCGCACTACCCGCGCCGCCCTCGACGCGCTGTTTTCGCATGGCCGCCCGAGCCGCGTACAGTTGCTGGTGCTGATCGACCGCGGCCATCGCGAATTGCCGGTCGAGGCCACGTTCATTGGCCGCGTGGTGCAGACCACCGACAATGAAGTGATCGAAGTGAAGTTAACCGAAATCGACGATGCGGAGAAAGTTCTGCTGATGGAGAGGTGAAGTCCGGTTTCTGGTGGAGACGGGAAATGGGCCCGTCCAAAGCCAAGCGCAGTTCAGCCTAGCCCTTGCCTCTTGCGCTCCACTCGACGTCGAAGCGCGCCCGGTCATAGAAAGATTTCTGGGTGCCCACGCCTGTGGTTGAAAGGGCCGCATAGAGGTTGGCGCGCCGGGCCGCTTCCCGCTCGGGCAAACCCTCGCCAAGGAAAGTCGCAAAGCTGCCAATAAAAGCGTCACCGGCTCCGGTGCTATCGACGCTCTTCACTGCAAATGCGGGCACATGCTCCATGCCGTCACTTCCGGCCAGCAGCGATCCGTTTGCGCCCAGAGTGATCATCACGCGCCGCACGCCACTGGCAAGCAGTTTCGTTGCGCAAGCCTTGGCGTCGTCGAGATTGCGCACCGGCATGCCGGAAATTGCCTCTGCCTCGGTCTCGTTCGGAACAAAGTAGTCAAGACCGGCAATGGCTTGCAGGTCGATGGCCTGTGCGGGCGCGGGATTCAAGATGCACTGGATGCCGTTTTGCCGCGCAAACTGAATGGTGTAGAACACGGTCTCCAGCGGAATCTCGAATTGCAGCACAATGCAATCGGCCCTCTTCAGCACATCCGCCGCAGCGTCCACGTCGGCCGGCTTCAGTTCGTCGTTCGCGCCCTTGACGACGATGATTCGATTCTGCCCAGAGGGGTCGACGAAGATCGGCGCGACACCGCTGGATGCTCCGGTTACCTGGCGCACATGCGTGGCATTGATCCCCAGGGTTTCAAAGTTCTTGATGGTGGATGGACCGAACAGGTCGTCGCCGACGCGCGCGACCATGAAAACTTCCGCCCCACAGAGCCGGGCGGCAACTGCTTGATTCGCGCCTTTGCCGCCGAATCCCAGGTTAAACTTCTGGCCCAGGATCGTTTCTCCGGGCTTCGGGAATTGGTCCGAAAATGTGGTCAAATCCACGTTGGCGCTGCCCACTACCGCGATGCGAGGACGCTTTGTCATAATTTTCCAGTTTTCGCCAGCGTGCTAAACAGCGGATGCCAACTTGAAGTAAGGAAGGCAGAGTGTAGTCAGTCGATTCCCTGCGTGTCAACCGCCAATCGCACACCTCGATGAGGGTACCTTTCTGCGCTTGGTGGAAATCAGCTTCGCCAGCGACAATCTCGGAAGAAGCCCCGGTGTCGACGCCGCAGTGTAGAATGACCCGTCCAAACAAAGAAAAGACTTTTCCGCTGAACCTTTAGAATTTTGGAGGAATTCCCGTGCGTTGCATTCATCGGTTCTTCTTGTTCGTGATCTGCTTTGCGACTACGCTACCACTTGCAGCCCAGGAAATCTCGATGCAAAGCTCTTCGTCCGCTCACTCCGAAACCACCGCCGCCAGTCTGCAACCAGGATGGATGAAAGACACGGCCGCGAAGTTGCAAAGGGAACTGGTAGTAAAGTATGGCGACCACCAACGAATGCGAGCCGAGCGCGGGCTGCGCCAGGTAGCCGAGTTTTGGCGTGCCGAGGACGGCGATGCGGCGGCGTTCGAGGCGTTCGTGGCGGCGAATTTTGCCGGTGATCAAGCCACGCTCGACACCATGTTCGACCGCTTTCAGCGCTTGCTGGAACAGATCGATGGCCACATGCACGAGATCAGCCGCGAGTTTAATCAACAGTCCGATCTCGATTTGGGCCCAGTGCTTCCCTTCGATGAACTTTTCGCGGGCTACGATCCGTCCGCCCATGTTATCGACGATTTTTTTCAGAATAAGCTGGCCTTCACGGTTTTGCTGAACTTCCCCCTCGCGACCCTCGACGAATGCCTGAAAGACGGAGGCGCCTGGAGTCGCCGCCAGTGGGCCGAAGTTCGCCTGGCGCAGCGCTTTGGCAAACGCATCCCCTCCAACGTGAACCTGGCCATCGCTCAGGCGGGAGCCGAGGCGGCGCAATACGTCTCGGAATACAACATCTGGATGTACCACCTGCTGGACCCGCAAGGCCAGCGGCTCTTTCCACCGAAAATGCGTCTGCTCAGCCACTGGAACCTGCGTGACGAAATCAAAGCGAACTATGCCGACACCGAGAACGGTCGCGCCAAACAGCGCATGATCCAGCAGGTGATGGATCGCATTGTGACTCAGACCATCCCCGAAATTGTGGTGAACAATCCGGGCGTGGATTGGAATCCCTACACCAACGAGGTGAAGGCGGCCAGTGAAAAAGACATAGACGGGCCCGCGAAAGAGAATTCCGCCGGAACCACGATCACGAATACCCGCGAGCCCGATACGCGCTACGCCGTGCTGCTCAAGGATTTCAACGTTTCCCGGCGGGTCGACGCCTATTCTCCGACTGCTCCCACCCTGATCGATCGTCGCTTCAACGAAGACCGCGAGATCCCCGAAGTGCGTTTGAAAGCGATGCTGGAACAGACCTTGACTTCGCCCCTGGTGCCCCAGACCGCCAAACTGATCGAATCGCGCCTGGGAAGGCCGCTGGAACCGTTTGACGTCTGGTACAACGGATTTCGCCCCGGCAGCCAATACACGGAAGCCAAACTGGATGAGATGGTGGCGAAGAAATATCCCACGGCCGAGGCGTATCAGAAAGACATTCCCAATCTGCTGATGAAACTCGGCTTCTCCCCGGAACGCGCCAGGTATGTAGCCAATAACATCATCGTCGATCCGGCCCGCGGATCCGGCCACGCGATGGGGTCGCAAATGCGAGCCGAAAAGGCCCACCTGCGCACCCGCGTCGAGAAAACCGGAATGAACTACAAGGGCTACAACATCGCCGTCCATGAAATGGGACACAACGTGGAACAGACGTTTTCGCTTAATGATGTCGACTACACACTGCTGCAGGGAGTGCCCAACACGGCATTTACCGAGGCGCTGGCCTTTGTGTTTCAAGGTCATGATCTCGAACTGCTCGGGCTGCCTGCTCCCGACGCGAAGAGTGAGGCCGAAAAGACCTTGAATGACTTCTGGGGCACGTATGAAATTGCGGGCGTTGCTTTGGTCGATACGGCGGTGTGGCACTGGATGTATGACCACCCGCAAGCCACGCCCCGGCAGCTCAATGAAGCCACGGTACAGATCTCGAAAGACATCTGGAACCGGTACTACGCTCCCGTTTTCCATAAAAACGATGTGGTGCTGCTGGGAATTTATTCGCACATGATCGACGCGTTTCTATACCTGCCCGATTATCCGATTGGCCACATGATCGCCTTTCAGATTGAAGAGCAAATGAAAAAGACGGGCGCGATTGGTCCTGAATTCGAGCGCATGGCCAGGATGGGTCGGGTGACTCCCGATCGGTGGATGGAACATGCCACCGGCCGCCCCGTAGGCCCAGAGGCCTTGCTGGAAGCCACCCAACGAGCGCTGGCGGCTGCGGGAGTCCGGTGAACCATGGCTAGCAGAAGAGTTTGAATTTTTTCGAGATCGCGTTCATTCATCTGGCATCCGCAGGCACTCTTCAGTATTCTCTTGGTGATGGCCACCGTCTCCTTGAGCGAATTGCTGGGCTCGACCGTCTACGACGCGTCCGGCGCCGCTAGTGGCCGAGTTCGCGAGGTGGCACTCGCCCCGCAGGAGGATCGCTCCCGCGTTTCGCTTCTCATCGTAAAGACGCCGGCGGGGAACCGCGTGCTTCCCCTAACCGCTGTCTCCGCCATTAATGGTGGGATTCGGGCCTCTACCTCCGCGACGGATTGGGTCGCTGCCGATGGCTCCGAAGGCCTGCTGCTGCTCAGCCGAGATCTGCTCGATCAGCAGGTGATTGACGTCCATGGCCGCAAAGTCGTGCGCGTGAATGACGTCGATTTTCACCACGACAGCGCCCAGAATCGTTCCGTCCTGAGGGTGGGCGGCGTGGACGTGGGCGCGCGTGGCGCGGTTCGCCGCCTGCTCCAAGGGATGGTGCCGGCCGCGGCTCTTCGCGCTTTGCTGCTGCGCATTCCTCCTCGCGATATTCCGTGGGACTTTGTCGATATTGTCGAGACTGATCCGGCCCGTCGCGTGAAGCTCAAGATCTCCAACGAGCGCCTGGGTAAGCTCCATCCTGCCGATATTGCCGACATTGTGGAAGATCTCGCTCCCGATGAGCGGGAAGCGGTGTTCGAGACGCTCGACGAGGGCGTGGCTGCCGGCGCGCTGGAGGAACTCGAACCCAAGGTTCAGAGAGCCGTCCTGGAGTCGCTTGATTCCGACCGCGCTGCCGACATCGTCGAGGAGATGGAACCGGACGCGGCTGCCGACCTTCTGGGCGACCTGTCCCATGAGCGCACCGAGGAAATCCTGGTGCAGATGCAGCCCGAAGAGCGTCAGGAAGTCACCGATTTACTGGAGTTCAAAGAAAATTCGGCCGCCGGTCGCATGACCACTGAGTTCATTGCCCTTCCAGTGGCGGCGACGGCCCAACAGGCCATCGAGGCGATGCGCAGTTTCGAAGGCCGCATGGAAAACATGAGCACGATTTACCTGACCGATTCTCGCGGGACGCTGGCGGGTTCCGTTCCCCTGGTCAAAATCGTGCTCGCCCCCGCCTCCACGCCGCTCCTGGCTTTGGCCCAGGAACCCCTGATTTCCTGTCACGAAGATGCCAAGGAGAAGGAATTCGCGGAACTGTTTGACAAGTACAACCTGCTGACCTTGCCGGTGATCGACGAGCACAATCAACTGACCGGCGTCATCACGCCTGACGACGTGATCGCGATGCTGCGCGCGAAATTGTAGGCCGGATCGTCTCTCCAGTGAACCTGATTCGCCCCTGTCCCGCCAAAAGTTCCGCGGTTGTGCAAATTCAACTATCCAGACTCCGCGTTCTGCATTTATTCTGGGCAATCGCTTCCCGACTTGAATCGTACCGGTAGCCTGCGCGCATGAAATTCCTGAGAAGTTGGAAGGTCCGGCTCCTGCTGTTTTTTGCGGTAGTGGGTCCGGGCTTTATCACCGCGAATGTCGACAACGATGCCGGCGGCATCTTCACCTATTCTGCTGCGGGCGCTCAGTTCGGCTACACGCTGCTGTGGACGATGATCCCTATCACCGTGGCTCTGATCGTGGTGCAGGAAATGTGCGCCCGCATGGGCGCGGTTACAGGCAAGGGCCTGAGCGACCTGATCCGCGAAGAATTCGGCTTGCGGATTACGTTCCTCATGATGCTCGGCATTCTGATTACGAATTTCGGAAACGTAATCGCGGAATTTGCCGGTATCGCCGGGAGCATGGAACTCTTTGGTATCTCAAAGTACTATTCGGTGCCGGTCTGCGCCGTGATCGTCTGGCTCATCGTCGTGAAAGGACAGTATAAAAGCGTTGAGAAGATTTTCCTGGCCGCTTCTTTCTTCTATCTCACATATATATTCGCCGGAGTGATTGCCAAGCCGGCTTGGATCGAGGCCATGAAGGCAACCATCAAGCCGCCGCAGATCGCGGCTTTCAGGCAGAACTCGTATCTTTACATGGTGATCGGTGTGGTTGGAACCACCATCGCGCCCTGGATGCAGTTCTACCTCCAGTCATCGATCGTCGAAAAGGGAGTAACCCGGCGACAGTACAAAACCTCGAAGCTCGACGTGATTGTGGGATGCATTTTCACGGACGTGGTGGCCTGGTTCATCATTGTTGCCTGTGCCGCCACGCTCTATGTGCATGGTCATCGTGACATTCGCGACGCCGCCGATGCCGCCCAGTCGCTGCGGCCGCTGGCGGGCGACTATGCTTACATATTGTTTGCCCTGGGGCTTTTTAATGCGTCGCTGTTTGCCGCGTCGATTCTGCCGCTTTCCACGGCTTACACGGTCTGTGAAGGACTAGGCTTCGAGTCGGGAGTGGGGCGAAAGTTTTCCGAGGCCCCCGCCTTCTACTGGCTTTATACCGCGCTCATCGTCGCCGGAGGAGCGGTGATTCTGATACCGGGGATTCCGCTGGTGAAGATCACCGTGTTTTCGCAAGTCGTCAACGGCGCCGTCTTGCCCTTCGTGCTGATTTTCATGCTGCTGCTCATCAATAAGAAAGAACTGATGGGCGAGTACGTGAACCAACCTACCTTCAACATCATCGCCTGGGCGACCACCGCGATCATGATCCTGCTGACCGCCCTGCTGGTGTACGGACAGCTGAGCGGCGGGGCGGGGTGAAGATAGAGAAGGATTAGGAGTAGCGGCGCGGCGGGCCAGGACGCGCCGCGCTTGCTTTTCGCTGACTCTCAAATGATCTTCCCCGCCGCCAGATCCTTGACCAGGCCCAGGTCGGCTTCGAGAAAATCCAGTTCCAGCAGTTGCTGTCGCGTTACCCAGCGGATTTCGCGAAAAATCCGGTTCTCAATTTCACACTGGTATTTTCGCACTTCGAAAAATCGAAGTTCTACCGAGCCGCCGCCCGGATATTCATGCACAATGCGGGCGACCTCGACTCCGATTTCGGCGACGATTCCCAGTTCTTCCTCCAACTCCCGGCGCATGGCATCGCGAGGCTGTTCACCTTCCTCGATTTTTCCTCCGGGAAATTCCCATTTGAGGGGCATGGGCTGGTGCCGCGTCCTCTGGCAGGCGAGGATGAGGTCATCTTTCAGGATCAACGCGGCGACGACTCGTTTCATGGGTGCAACATGCCTCTGGCTGTCCAGCAACCGGTCTTGGTATGGGTCCTAGGCCTTCTCCAGTCGCTTGCCTACGAGTTCCGCGCAATATTCGACGAGTTTGCGGTCTTCCTCGGCGAAGGCCGCCAGGAAGTGGCTGTCGATGTCGAGTTCGCCGACCACCTTGCCCTTGACAAAGACCGGAACTACGATTTCGGATTTGGTTTCGAGGGAGCAGGCAAGGTAGCGCGGATCGAGCTTTACGTCGTCCACCACTACCGTCTTACCTGACGACGCAGCCGCGCCGCAGATCCCCTCGTGCAGACCAATGTGCGTGTGCGGAGTCATGGCTCCCTGGTAATGTCCCAAAACTAGCAGGGGCGGATTGGCTCCGGCTTCCAGCATATAGAAGCCTACCCAGTTGTACTTCAGCATGTGTTGATTCAACAGAACCGTGATGCCTCGCATCAGTTCATCAGCTGACAGCGCTTTCGAATACAAGCGGTCGACTTCCTTGCGCACTTCGTCGATCTTGCCAGGAGCGGACGAGTTGGACATGAAGACAATCCTAAACTATTGCGCCAACGAATGGCGTCAACTATGCCGCTGAAGGTCGGCATTTTCCGGGGCTGACGTGCAAGTGCCGCCAGCGCATTACAATCGCAAGATGTATTCCACCGCGCTTTTGGATCATTTCGAGAACCCACGCAACGCCGGAAGGATTGCAACTCCCGACGCCGCCGTGCAACTGGAAAACCCGGTTTGTGGCGATGTTCTCGAACTCACCGCGAAGCTGGAAGGGAAGCGTATTGGGGAGATTCGCTTTCGCGCCAAAGGCTGCGTTCCGGCCATCGCGTGCGGCTCGGCCATCACCGAGTTGGCGATCGGCAAAAGTCTGGACGAAGCACGCCGGGTCAGCCGGGAAGAGTTGATCGGCAAACTCGGAGGTCTTCCGCAAGCCTCGACCCATGCCAGTCACCTCGCGATCGACACGCTGGCGGCGCTTTTGCGCGGTCTTTCAACAGACTGCTAATCGCTTTGTCCGGGCTGATATACGGTCCAGTTGCTGGCCATGGCGATTTCTTTCAGGTCGGGATTGGGGTTGATCGCGAAAGCGTGCTTGGACAGGGCTAGCATCTCGCGATCCCAGATGGCGTTGCCGAAGGCACAGTCGGGCTGGGATTTCAGAGCGGATCGGATTGCTTCCGGCTTGCCGGGGCCGCTGGGAACTCGGATCAGCTGGTCGGTGATTGTGCCATTCTTTACGGCCACTTCGGCGGAGAGGATGTGATCCTGCGCGATGCCGAAGAATTTCATGGCGGAGCGGATGATCCACTGGTTGGAGGAGGAAACGGCCCAGACGTCGCATCCGGAGGCGCGCAGGCGCTCGACCAGTTCGCGCATCTCGGGAAAAATATTTCCCGCGATGGCCTGGGCGAAGTAGGTGTCGGCCGCCTGCTGCACTGCGTTTTCGGGTAGTCCGCGATGCAGCGTCACCATTTCTCCGCACATGACCTCTTCCGCTACTTTGCCGGCTTTGTAGTCGCCATAGCGGGCGCGGGCCCATTGCGCGATTTCTTCCGGCACCAGCCTTTCTTTCGGTGGCAGGGCCAGTTCCCAGGAAAAAAATCCTTCGCCAGCGTCTCCGGACCAGAGGGTGCCGTCGCAGTCAAAGGTGGCGGTTTGCGGTTGCAGGCGGAGTACGGACTCGATGAATCTGTTTTGCCGGGGTGTGAGATGCGTCATGAGAGGTCGGGCCTTGGAGGGAATCAACTGGGCAAAAGCGGCGACTGCAAATTCAAAGCCGCATACTCTTCGGGCGTGTTCACGTTGAGAACGGTCAACGGATCGTCCACCGGGAGATACTCGATCTTGCTCTGGTGCTCGTGTTCAACGGCCCGGGCGTCGGACGTTTCTGGAGCTCTTAGGAACGCTTCCAGAAGCTCGCGGCCGAACAGGATGGGATGGCCGTGCTTACCCTGATACTCAGGGATCACGGCCCATCTTCTTTGCATGGTCGCTTGTTCGAACGCGGCCTCCAGCGTCGCGATGGTTTCCGCGCGAACAGGCGGGCGATCGACTAAGGTGACCATGGCCGCATCGCTGCCGCGATTGAGAACCTCCTGCAGTCCCACCCGCAACGAACTGAACTGACCGCGCGTCGGATCGGGGTTGACCACCAGGGCCGCGCCATTGGCATACACGGTGGGAGTCAGGTCCGCTTCATTCTTGCCGACTACGACCAGCACCACGTCGACGTAGGAAAAGAACAGGCGAATGGCAGCGGAGAGAAACGTTTCGGTCGTGGATGACGGAGGCCAGGGCATCTGCGCCTTATCGCGTCCCATGCGCGAAGACTCGCCGGCTGCAAGAATGACTCCGCACAGGCTCGAGATGCGCCCCATAAGGGCACGATAGCAAACTGCGCGACCTCTGCCAAGGAGCGGCCTGTCAAGGAAGCGACTGGACACCTAGGCTGACTGTGCTCAGTTGAAAGTCGGGAGTTTGACGAGGTCGTCGTTGGGAACGCGTTCGACCGGGTGTCCGGCCTTGCGCCAGGCGCGCAGGCCACCGGCGATCACGAATACTTTGAATCCCAGATCCTGTAATTGGCGCGCCACCCGGGCGCTCGTGGCTTCGCGTGCTCAAGTGCAGTAGAGATAAATCTCGCGATCCTTCGGGAGGTTCTTGACTTCCTCGACCAGATTGTTGGGCTCGATGCGAATCGATCCGGCAATGCGTTCGGAGTCGGCGTCGTAGTACCCGTGGCTGCGGACATCGGCGATGAGCATGTTCTGAGCCGCATCGGAAGCCAGTCTCTTGGCCAGTTCCTCGGCGCGGACGCGCGGAATTACGTCGAGCAGGCGATACTTGCGGTAAATCCATATGCGGTAGATCACGTAGGCGGTAAACCCAACGGCGAAGATGACCTCGGCCGCAAAGCCAACCGAGCGCAGTCCTCGAGTGATGGCGCGCAGCGCGTCGCTGAACACGTATCCTGCGAGGGAGTAGGCGCCCGCGTAGAGAGCGGCTCCGGCGGCATCGAATTGTAGAAAATCTCCAAGCCGCATTTTCATGCTGCCGGCCAGGGGTGGAGACATGGTGTTGATGCCGGGAATGAACTTGGCGAACAGCAAAGTCTGCTTGCCGCGGCGGTAAAAATATTCGGCCGAGCGTAGGATGCAGGTTTCCGGATTGGCGGAAAGGCGGCAGAGGAGGCCGAGCAGCGCCCATCCACTGACTCGGCCAGCGAAATAGAGAATGAAGTCGCCGCTGACCAGCGCCAGCACGGCGATGCCGAAGACGAGATAGAAATGCAAATTGCCAAAGGCTGCTACCGCACCGGCGGTGAGGATGGCGATGGCGGCGGGCAAGGGAAGGCCGAGCGCCTCGGCGAAGCAGATGAGCGCCAGCAGCAGGTATCCGTGATGCGAAATCAGGGAAAGAAGATCGTTCATTGGGGGCGTTGCCTTAGTATAACAATCTTGCCACGACACCACTCCTTGACGAGGACACGATTCCGCATGGTTGACGGGTTCGCGCAGGGATTGGTCTGAACTACCTATTTCTCTCGTGCGACCACGAACTCCGGCGCCCAGAGCAGGGCGCGCTTAAACTCCGAGTCGGGAAATATGCAGATGGCTTGACGGGCAGCCTCGGCATAACGCGCGGCCTCTTTGGAGGCGAATTCGAGGGAAGCGTAGCGGTTGAGAATCGTCAAAATGTCGGCGTGGGTGACGCCATTGAAGGCGCGGTCGTGGAGGATGGTTTCGATTTGACGGCGCTCGGCGGGAGTGCAGCGTTCGAGCGCGTGAATCACGGACATGGTGGCCTTGCCTTCGCGGAGATCGCTGGCTACGGGCTTGCCCAGCACACTTTCTGACGCGGTAAGGTCGAGAACGTCGTCTACGATCTGGAAAGCTAGACCAAGGTCCCGCCCGTAAAGGCCAAGGCGTTCTTCCTGTTGCTCGGTGGCGCCGCCCAGGATGCCTCCGACCCGCATGCACACCGAAAACAGGCAGGCGGTTTTGCGATAGATCAGGTCGAGATGCTCCTGCAGCGAAATCAGCTTGCCGAGTTTCTCCATCTGGAGCAGTTCGCCTTCGACCATCTGCTGAGTGAGTTCGATGAGCACGTCGAGAATGCGGAAATTACGCTGCTGCACCGCGATTTTGAAAGCTTGCATGTAAAGCCAGTCGCCGGCCAGCACACACATCGAGTTACCCCACTGCGTGTTAGCGGCGGGACGGCCGCGGCGGATCTGGGCTTCGTCAATGATGTCGTCGTGCACGAGGGTTGCGGTGTGGATGATCTCGACCACGGAAGCCAGTTTGACTGCGCCATCGCCCTGGTAGCCCAGGAGTTTTGCGGAGAGCAGCAGCAGCGCGGGACGGATGCGCTTGCCTCCTCCCGCGCGCAGGTATTCGCCGATCTCCGTGATGGCAGCGACGTTCGAGACGGTGTCGTGACCGAATTGTTCTTCGATCGCGGCAATGTCGTCGCGCAGCAGGTCAAAGATCTCTTTCCCGTTGATGGACGTCGTCGTACCCAAGGCCCTTAATTGCTCCGGTAATTCGTAAACTGCAAGTCGATGCCGAAATCCTGTTGCTTGACCAGCGCGATGATTTCCTGCAGCGTGTCGCGATCCTTGCTGCTGATCCGCACTACGTCGGCCTGAATCGAGGCCTGTGCTTTCTTCTTCGAATTCTTGACCAGCTTCACGATCTCTCTCGCCTTTTCGATCGGGATGCCCTGCTGCAGCGTAATCTTCTGCTTCACCGTGCTTCCGGCGGCTGGTTCCAGTGGGCCGTAGGTTAAGCCTTTCAGGGGAACGCCGCGTTTCACCAGTTTCTGCTGGAACACGTCGTTCACCGACTTCATCTTGAATTCGTCGGCGGAGTGCAGCAGGATCGCGTCGGTCCCCTCCATGGCGATGAGCGATTTCGAATCTTTCAGATCGAAGCGCGTGCTCACTTCCTTCATCGCTTGCTGGATGGCATTGGCAACTTCCGCCAGGTCGATTTTGCTGACGATGTCGAAACTGTTATCGGGCATGGAATGTCACTCGCAATGCTGCTCTCACAAACTACGACAGAACTCTGATTATTTGATTGGACATGCCGGGGATTGGTCGCGAGAACTCGAGCAGCTGTAAGCGCACACCCCAGACATGTACTGCTGAGACTAACAGAAGAGGCGTTGTTCGCGCAGTCGCCAGGCCTCATTTTCCCTGGGACCGCCACGGAAAGACGATGTTTTGCGGTCAGATTTGAACTGGTAGTTGAAAAAATCTGTAGAAATTCCGCGTGGTTTGGGAGCCGATTTCTTCCGGGGAGAGGCCGCGGAGGTCGCCGATCTGGCGGGCGACCTCGCGCACGAAGGCTGGTTCGTTGCGCTGGCCACGGTGCGGGATGGGGGCGAGGTAGGGCGAGTCAGTTTCAATCAGCATGCGGTCAAGGGGAACGATTTGCGCGGCGTCGCGGATGACTTGCGCTTTGGGGAAGGTGATGTTGCCCGCGAAGGAAATCATGAATCCGAGGTCGAGCGCGCGGCGCGCCTGGTCGATGCTTCCAGTAAAACAGTGCAGAATGCCGCCGAACCCGCTGTTGCCCCAGTGTTCAGCGATCAGACCCAGGCAATCGTCCCAGGCGTTCTCCGTGTTGTCGGAGGGGCGGCAATGAATGACGATGGGCAATTTTGCCGCGCGCGCCAATTCCATCTGCTTTTGGAATACCGCCTTTTGCGTTTCCCGGGGCGAGTGATCGTAAAAATAGTCGAGCCCAATTTCTCCCCAGGCGATAACCTTGGGATGGCGCGCCCATTCCAGCAATTGAGAATCAGCGGCTTCGTTGGCCAGACTGGCTTCGTGGGGATGGACTCCCACGCTCGCCCAGATTCGCGGACATTCCGGCTTCCCGTCGTATTCCTCGGCCAGCCGAATCCCACAGTCGGCGGTGTCCGGCCCGTCGCCGTTGCCAATCGCCAGATAGGCTTCAATCCCATTCTGTTTTGCACGCGCCAGAACCTGGCCACGATCGCTGTCGTAGCGCTTGCCTTCGAGATGGGCGTGGGAGTCGATGAACATTTTCGTTGGACGTGGCCCGTCATTGTTGCTCGTTTGAGGGCGCCGAACTCCGCCCCGCGTGAATGGGCCAAAGGCCCCTCACCACACAAACCGAGCTACTTTAGCCGCGTGCCGACCGGCACATCTTCAAGAAAGCCGGCCAGCACCGGCTTGCCGCCTTCGGGCGAGGCGGCGACGATCATGCCGTTGGATTCCAAGCCGCGCAGTTTACGGGGCGCCAGGTTGGCCACGATTACCACCTTGCGTCCGATCAGGGCTTCGGGCGCATAGGCCTCGGCAATGCCGGCCACCAGTTGGCGGACCTCCGTGCCTAGATCGACTTCGAGGCGCAGCAGTTTGTCGGCACCCTTTACGCGCTCAGCGCTCTTGACCTGCGCTACGCGCAACTCCACTTTCGCGAAATCGTCGATGCTGATCTTGCCATCGGGAGGAGTCGCGGCTGGTTTGGGCGTTGGCACGGCCAGTTTCGCCGGCGCAATTGGACCGGCAGGCACGCTGGCGGGCTGCCGAACTTCGCTCGACGGGCTGGGCGAGGCTTCCGCCCCCACGATGGCAGTTTGTTCTTCCATCTTTTGCATCCTCTCGACCGCGGATTTATCGGCCCTGGGAAACACGGCTTGCACTTCGCTTAGCCTGGTGCCCAGGGGCAGTTGTCCCCAATGCAATTCGGCGAGGTCGAATTTCGTGATATCTCCGAGGCCCATCTGGGACCAGATCCTGGCGGTGGCATCGGGCATTACGGGATAGGCCAGGGCGGTCACGATGCGCAGAGCCTCGGCGCTGGTGTAGAGCACGGTTGCCAATCGTCCGCGGCTTTCCTCATCCTTTTTCTCGTCCAGCGCCCAGGGCTCGTTTTCGACAATGTATTTGTCTACTGCGGCAACCAGCGCCCAGGCCGTCTCAAGTGCCCGCGAGAATTGGAACTGGTCAAACAATGTGGCGAAATCGGCGATTGCCTTCTTTGCAGAATCCACAATGGCAGCATCGGCCGGCGTGTGGGCTGCGTTGGACGGGTAGGGAACCTCCCCTTTGAAATAGCGCGTGATCATGGTCAGAGTGCGGCTGGCGAGGTTGCCGAGCCCATTGGCGAGATCGGAATTGTAGCGCTGCACCAGGGCATCGAAGCTGAATGATCCGTCTTGCCCGAAGACGACTTCCCGCAGCAGGAAGTAGCGCAGGGCGTCGCTGCCGAGAACGTCGATGATGCTTCCGGCGCGCACGACGTTGCCGCGCGACTTCGACATCTTGCTCTCCTCGAACAGCAGCCAGCCGTGAGCGGTGATGCCCTTGGGCAAGGGCAAACCCGCCGCCAACAGGAACGCCGGCCAGTAGACGCAGTGGAAGCGTACGATCTCTTTGCCGATCATGTGCACATCGGCAGGCCAGTATTTGTCGAATTTGCTGGCGTCGGCCGAACCATAGCCGAGCGCGGTAATGTAGTTGGCGAGTGCGTCCAGCCAGACGTAGACCACGTGCTTGGGATCGTCCGGGACCGGAATACCCCAGGTAAATGTAGAGCGGCTGATGGAAAGGTCGCGCAGTCCACTCCGCACGAACGACAGCACCTCATTGCGCCGCGTTTCGGGGCGGATGAAATCCGGTTGCTCGGTGTAGAGGCGGATTAACTGGTCCTGGAAAGCCGACAGCTTGAAGTAGTAATTCTCTTCGTGGACGGTTTCGGTGGGGCGGCCGCAGTCGGGGCAGGGCGCGCCCGGTCCGACCGCATCGACGTAAAGCTCGTCGGAAACGCAGTATTGGCCGGTGTAGGTACCCTTGTAGATGTATCCGTTATCGCGAAGTTTTCGCCATAGGGCCTGCACGCCCTGTTTGTGGCGCTCGGAAGTGGTGCGGATGAAATCGTCGTAGGTGAGACCCATACGGTCCCAAAGAGCGCGGAATTCCGCTGAGATTTCATCGGTAAACTGCTGCGGCGTTTTGCCCGCGGCCTGGGCGGCGCGCTCGATCTTCTGACCGTGTTCGTCGGTGCCGGTCAGGAAACAGGTGTCGTCCCCCAACATGCGATGGCGCCGCGCCATCATGTCGCAGACAATCGTGGTGTAGGTGTGTCCGATGTGCGGATGCGCATTGACGTAGTAGATCGGGGTCGTGATGTAAAACGTTTTGCTCATGATTTCGAAAACCGCTTTTCGCTCTTGGCTCTTCGCTGTTGGATCGAGGCTTCTGTATCCAATCTCGCAGAAGTCTGTTGCTCGGCTTGTAGATATTGCTGGATTGCGGCCTGCATGACGGTCCGCAGCGGCACATGCTTAGCCTCCGCCAGCGCCCGGCAATCTTCGTATTCCGGTGCGTAGTTGGAAACCGCGCCATTCATGTTGGCAATCTTGATTCGCACTGGGCCCCATGTCGTGTCCACCGTTTCCCAGTGTCGCGAGAGCGTTTGGCGCTGTTCCTCGCGGCGGCGCACACCTAAAGTCGAGGTTTCCGCGAAGATCAGCTCGGTCAGTCGATTCGCGTCTTCCATTCTTGCCAACACGGTGAGCAAGGCGCCAGGCCGGTTCTTTTTCATCTGCGCGGGAACGCTGAAGACGTCGAGCGCCCCTTCCGCCAGCGCCCGCTCCATGGCGTAGGCGAGCACCTGCGGGCTCAGGTCATCGAGATTCGCTTCGAGGACGGTAATCCGCTCAGTTAAAGAACTCGCCTCTAAAAAGCTTCCGGGTTCGGCCTCTCCGATGGTCAGGCGCAGCAGGTTCGGGTGCTGAGGAAAATCTCGTGTGCCCGCGCCGTATCCGGCTCTGTCAACCTTCATCGCGGGAAACGGCGCGAAACCGCTGCACAACGTTTTCACGATGGCCGCGCCCGTGGGCGTCACCAATTCAACCTGAGGTCCGGAAGAATAAACCGGGGCATCGCGCAGCAGCTTCAGCGTTGCCGGCGCAGGCACGGGAAGCGTTCCATGGACGCACTGGACGGTCCCACCGCCAACGTTCAGCGGCGAGCACATCCATCGTTCGACCTTAATAGATTCGGCTCCCACGGCGGCGCAGACAATATCAACCATGGCATCGACGGCTCCGACTTCGTGAAAGTGGATTTGGTCGATGGAAGTATTGTGGACCTCGGCCTCGGCCTCACCCAGCGCCTCGAAGATTTTGATGGCCGTCTTCTTGATGCCACTGCAGAGTGCGGTTCTTTCGATGATCTCGCGAATGTCAGCCAGCCGGCGACCGTGTTCGTGCGGTGCGGAGACGGCGCTCTGCCCCGTTTCGGGCGCAGTGGAATCCCGCCCCGACACGGTCTTGGCGTGATCATGCTTGTGAGCGTGCGCGTGATCGTGTCTCTGCTGCCCCTGTCTCTGCTGTTCCTCGAATACTCCGCGCGGAAGATCTTTTTCGTGCTTGGAGTAGACATCCACTTTGGTCGCGGAAATCCCACCGCGCATCACTCGCTTGATCTCCAGCCGCGCCCCGATATCGAGTGCCGCGGCCGTGTCTTCCAGAAGGTTTGGAGACACACCGGCATCCACCAGCGCGCCCAAAAACATGTCGCCACTGATGCCGGAGAAACACTCCAGGTAGGCTATGCGCATAAGCTCAACAGCTTTAACCATAGGGGGACGCGGAGAACCACAGGGAAAATCGAGAACGATTGCCTTGTGTGCCCCAGCACCCTCGGTGGTTAGAATTTTCGTCGCGGACGCATCGAACTTTCATCATAGGGAACGCTTTCCCCTTCCGTCAAACCCGCCGCTTGTCGCAAGTTTGTTAGAATCACTTTTTCTTCAATCAGTTAGAGGGCATCCTTGTACCGATATCTGGAACGCCGGCTAGTCGAACATCTGCGCGCGTTTTTGCGCCGCACCTACAACCTGGACATCGCGAACATCGTGGTCGAGCAACCGCCCAAAATTGCATTCGGCGAGTACGCGCTGCCGCTTGCGTTCGAACTGGCCAAGAAACTGCGCCAGGCTCCGCGCAAAATAGCCGAAGAGGTCGTGGCCGGGGTAGGGGCCATTCCGGGCTTTGAAAAACTTGAAGTTGCCGGCGCCGGATATATCAATGTCCGTGTCAACCGCGCGGAATTGGCTCGGGCGCTGGCCGCGGATCTTCCTCAGGATGACCACTCTCGCCAGGATCAGCCTGCTGCCGTGGATGTTCCGGCGGGCAAGGTGCTGGTGGAGCATTCCAGCATCAACCCCAACAAAGCGGCGCATATCGGGCATCTGCGCAACGCGATTCTCGGCGATACGTTTGTTCGGTTGCTGCGCTTTGCGGGCAGGGAAGTCGACGTCCAGAACTACATCGACAACACCGGAGTGCAGGTAGCCGACGTAGTGGTGGGTTTCTTGCATATTGAGCAGAAGTCACGGGCGCAGATTGAAGCGCTGGCGGCCGGAACGCGATTTGATTACCTGTGCTGGGATCTCTACGCGCGCGTCTCGCAGTGGTATGACGAACACAAGTCGAATCGGGAGGCTCGATCGGCAGTACTGCGCTCGATTGAAGAAGGCAATAACGAAGTGGCGGCGGTGGCGGAACTGATTTCGTTGGCGGTGCTAAAGCGCCATCTCGAAACCATGGACCGGCTCGACATCGAGTACGACTTCCTGCCGCGCGAGAGCGAGATCCTGCATCTGCATTTTTGGGAATCGGCTTTTGCCAAGCTTAAGGATGCGGGGGTGCTGATCTACGAGACTGAAGGCAAGAATTCAGGATGCTGGGTGATGCGGCGGGCAGGAACCTCCTCTGCCAACACTCCAGCCCTCGAGGGCGTGGAGATCACCGCCGAAAAGATCACGGAAGAAGACCAGAAAGTGATTGTCCGCTCTAACGGGACGGTCGGCTACGTCGGTAAGGATATCGCTTACCACATGTGGAAGTTCGGGCTGCTGGGGCGCGATTTCGGCTATCGAAAATTCTTTCGCTATCCCAATACTCACGACTGCTGGATCTCAACCGTGGAGGGCGAGAAGGATCATCCGCACTTCGGAGATGTGGCGGAGGTCTACAACGTGATCGATGCGCGGCAATCCGAGGCGCAGAATACGGTGATCGATGCTTTGCGCGGACTTGGCCATGGAGAGGCCGCCGATCGCTATACCCATTTCTCCTACGAAATGGTCGCGCTCACACCGCGCTGCGCCGCCGAACTCGGGTACGAACTGAGCGAAGACGACAAAGCGCGATCGTGGATCGAGGTTTCCGGGCGCAAGGGTTTTGGAGTGAAGGCGGACGACCTGCTGGATGCGCTGATCGCCTCCGCGGGCAGGGAAGTCGATGGCCGGCATCCCGAGTTGAGCGCAACCGAGCGTGGCCGCATTGCGACCCAGATCGCCGTCGGCGCGCTCCGCTACTTCATGCTGAAGTACACCAAGCCTTCGGTGATTGCATTTGACTTTAAGGAAGCGTTGAGCTTCGAGGGTGACACGGGTCCCTATGCGCAATACGCCGTCGTCCGCGCTTCCAATATTTTCCGCAAGGGCGGTTTGGATGCGGACGCGTTTGGTGAAGATGCGGGAAACAAATTATCTGCTGAAGATTTCTCCAGGTTTCTCGATGGCGAATCGGGCAATGACATTTGGGAGTTGTGGCTGGCAGCGGCAAAGACTTCTTATGTTGTGGGCCAGTGCATCGCGACCACTGAGCCTGCCTATCTGGCCAAGCATGCCTTCCAACTGGCGCAGCTTTTCAATACCTTTTATCATCGCTACCCGATCCTGAGCGAGGCAGACGAGGGAAGGAAGAAGTTCCTGTTGACAACGGCGGCCGTGGTTCGCCGCGAACTGATTCGCATCTTGAGAACGATGGGGATCGGCGTGCCGTCGGTCATGTAAGAGACGCCAGCATCTAGGAGACGCGAGAAGAAGTGCCGGGGATTTCATTCGCTACGATCCACCCGGGTGCCAACCTTTATACTTCCTTGGAAGAAATCGATACCGTATAAAAATTCTATGGTTTAGAACGTGATTGCTTGGGTCGAGGCTGGGAGTATTTCCCACAGTACGACTCCAAGATGCTGATATACAAGCGGTTAAGGAATTATTTTTGGAACGCGAGATGGCACTCGTCGTGCATTGATACCAATCAGGTCCACTTTGTAAGAAGCTGTCAGGATCTGGAATCGATTTTGGATACCAAAGCAATAGTTGGGCAAGGGAGCCCCCTAACCTTATGAATCGCACTTTACTGACCCTCATGCTGGCGGCGACAGTGGCCGCATCGATCGGATGTACAACCAAGAATTACGTGCGCGAGCAAACCACGCCGCTGATCAACAAGACCAACGAACTCGACGATTTGACCGCGAAAAATTCGAAAGACATCAAGGATGTCGACCAGCGCGCTCAGGCGGGAATCCAGGGCGTGCAGGCCCAGGCCGCAGCGGCGGACCAGAAGGCAATAGCTGCGAATAGCGAAGCGGACAAGGCGCAACTGTCAGCGAATGGCGCCACCCAGCGCGTCGACGTCTTGACCAATGCCGTGGTCAACCTTGATAACTACCGCCCGGTCGTGGAAACGGCGGTGCATTTCGGTTTCAATAAAGACAACCTGACCAAGGACGCCAAAGAAGCCATCGACCAACTGGCAGCGAGCGTTGCCACTACGAAGGGATACATCATCACGGTCGAAGGCGCGACTGACTCGGTGGGCGGCGCGGAGTACAACTACGATCTGAGCCAGCGCCGCGCGAATGCGGTCATTCAGTATCTGGCCGCCGAGAAAAACGTCCCGGCCTACAAGATCTACTTAATCGGACTCGGCAAAGACAAGCCGGTCGAGACCAATAAGACGGCCGACGGCCGGGCCAAGAATCGCCGCGTGGATATTCGCCTGATGACCAATACGGGGGCAGGAACGACCCCGACACAGGCGCCCGCGAACCCGACAGCCACTGCGAATCCGCCGTCTCTGTGAAGATAAGTTTTCCTCCTCCCCGGAGGATTTTGCCAGATCAGGCCGTCTCCCTATGGGCGGCCTGACTTTTTTGCTGAATCCTGACGGCCACGCCTGCTTTCCGAACCCTGAGAAGCGATACAATAAATGCGTGCGCATTCGATTTCTGATTGTTTTGCTGGCGCTGCTGACAGCCGTTTCGCTGGCCCAGAATGCTACGGATAAGCCGGCACCCGATAAGCCCGCTCCGGATACGTCCGCCGCGGACGATTCTGCCGTCTCCCCGCCTCAAGCCGAGGAAAGCTCAAGTCGCGATACCCGAATCGATATCAGCCCGCCGAAAGACGATGCCAGGAACCACCCGGGCAGCCAGGATGCGGTTGCCGACCTGGTTCCAGACGCCGCGGACAGACCGGGAACATCGGCGAGCGCTTCGTCCGACACCTCCTCCGCCACCTCCGATGTGCAGGAATTCCATCCCTGGAACCCGATGAAGGCGCTCAAAGACATCGAGGTTGGGGACTTCTACTTCAAGCGGAAGAACTACAAAGCCGCGCTCGAACGCTACAAGGAAGCGCTTTATTACAAGGACGGCGATGCGGTTGCGAGCTTTCGGCTGGCTCTGTGCCAGGAAAAGCTGGGAGACAAGTCCGAGGCGAAGAAATATTTCCAACAGTATCTCAAGGTTCTGCCGGATGGCCCGCTGGCGAAGGATGCGCGTGCTTCGCTGGACCGGCTCGCGAAAGCGCAGTGAGGGACTCCGGTCTCATAGCGGTGAGGGCGGCAGCGCCCGGCCGACAAATTGTCCTTACTTTTCCACCCTCGAAAACTCTCCGGTGGAGGCGTTCACGGCCACCCGCAATTTGGCGGTGTCGCGATCGGCTCCGTAAATAACGTGCCAGAGAAGTTCGTTGGTCTGGCGGTTCCAATCCAGTAAATAAAAAACTGGCGTGTCCGGGTCCTTGGCCAGGAGTTTGTCTCCACCGTGTTGCTGGGCAATGGCAAAGGCCTTATCGGTATCTGTCTTCAGGAACTGGACATTGAAAACCTGGGTGCTGGAATTGCTTGGGCTGTAGCTGTCTTCGACGCTGTGCGAAACATCGCCGTTGGCCCAGGTGTACGGCCTCGTCGTGTGCTGCGCGGCTGAGGCGAATCCGGCGCGCCACTCTCCCGCTTTACCGTCGCGGCCCTTGGAATCCGTGGTGGGCTGTGATTCCACGCGATAGGGTTGCGCATCGGCGGCCCAGCCGCGGGCCGAGATGTAGCATTTGTAGAAGGCGCTGCTGCCCGTGATGGCTTCGGGGGCCTTCGGTTGCGGCGTCTCCGTGGTCGTGGGCTTGCTCGGCTCCGAAGAACAGGCGGACATCAATCCCGCTGCTAAAATGGCGACGAAGAGTTTTCTTGTCATATTTGTTTTGATCGACGTTCTGGCGCCGATTTCCCGATCAGGTTCCCCCTGACAGTTCAGCCGTCGATTCGCCGACCATTGTAACTGAATAACGGTAACTAGACGGTGCTATGAATTCTTATCTTGAACGTCTGCGGCGAGAACTCGAAGAAGCGGCGGGAGGAGCCAGCTTAAACGACCTGAAGCGGGCTCCAGTTGGAAAATGGAATGCAGCTCAGATACTGGAGCACCTTCTGCTGACCTACGAGGCCACCAATCGAGGGATGGCGAAATGTATGGAACACGGGGTTCCGCTGGCGACTCGGGCTACGCTCAAGGATCGCGTGGCTACCCTGCTGGTGGTGAACTTCGGATATCTCCCAAACGGGCGCAAGGCGCCCGAACGCGCTGTGCCGCAAGGGAGGCCGGCGGAGGAAGTTCGGCCGGCTGTCCTGACTGAGCTCCAGAAAATGAGCGCGGGGTTGGACGATTGCGAACGAAAGTTTGGGGCGGCAACGAAGATCATGGACCATCCGATCATTGGACCCTTAACAGCCGGGCAGTGGCGCAAGTTCCATTGGGTGCATGGGCGCCATCACGCGCGGCAGATTCGGGAACGGATGGGGAAGGTTCAATCCAGGATGGCAGGCTGATCCACAGGTGTACGGAAAGAGCCTCGGTTTGGGGACGGGGCTCGCCCCGCCCAAGCAGGACAGAGCCCCGCATCCACACGGTCGGCCTACCTCTTATCCGGGCTGTTGCTCTCTTTTTCCTGGTCCTTTTCCGTGAGTCCGGCCTTGCGGGCCTGTTCCTGCATTTCCGAGAGTTCCTGGCGGGCGGCTTCGAGGGCTTTCTGTTTTCCGTCAACGTCGCTCTTGTACTGCGCGTCGTCCTTATCCCACTGGACAGCGTTGCGCAGGCGGTTGCCGGCGTCGGCATACATGGCGGCCGCGCGCAGGCGGTATTCCCGCTGCTCGAGATCGAGTTCGTGGTTCAGAGACTCGATCTTCTCTCGCTGCTTGTCGAGCTTGTCCTTCCACTCGTCCGCCGCTTTCTGGTGATCGGCCGGGCTATTGGCAGCCGCCGTTTTGGGCGCTGCGCTGGAGGCATCGCCGCCCGGCGGCGGTCCGACCACGCTCAGTCCGTCGTTGGTTGGAAGGTTGTCATTATCGTAATGGCGGGTGGCCGAGGTTGACTCGGGCTTGTTCTTGCGAGCGGCCCGCGCGGCATCACCCAGTGATTGACCGACAGCGCCGCTTGCCCCGAGCAGGAGAAGAGTGGCCATGGCGATAAGTTTTGTGTGCTTCATTGGATCATCCTTTCACCGGCTCGCGATTCTGATCGCGGCCCGCAATCGCTAATGTCAAGAAACCGTGGTGGCAGCCCGGGAGCCTCCCAGGAAACTGCCGATCGTACGATCCAGTTGCGCCGTCTCGCGAGTGATGCCGTCGGCCAATCGAAGCGCCGTTTCAGGGTCGCGGTTGGACGCCAGTTGTTCCGCATATCCCGTGATCGTGCCTAGAGAATGGCGCAAGGTGAGCGCGAGTTCCGAAGACATCTCCTGACGCGTTTTTTGATCGTGCCGGATGCGCTCCAGATCGGTCTTGTCGGTGAGCACAAGAGTCGTGCCCAGCAGACTCGCGTCTTCGGCCAGAACCGGAGACGCGGTGACCTCGAGAACGTGGTTTTCTGCGTCGCGGGTGAAGTAATTCACTACCAGTCCCCGCACCGCCGCCTTCCCGGCCAGAGCGGGCGCAAGGGCTTGCTCAACACTTGGTTCGGAGACCGCGCCGTCTTGGTCTGGACGCAGCGTCGCAGTGCGAAAAAGATCGGAAGCGTGCAAGCCTACCGGCGAAGCAAATCCAAGCAACTTGCGCGCCGTGGCATTCGCCTGGCGCACCAGGCCGCTGGTATTCAGGAAAAGAACGCCGCAGGAAAGACTGGCCAGTATGGTTGTGCTCAGGCTGTCGGAGGCTTTGGCCTTTCTACGTTCGGAGAGGTGCTGGGCGGCGAGTTCATGTTTTTGCTGTTTCAACTGCTGAATGACCGCGTGATAGGCATGAACCGGTAAGCCCTCCGCAGCCAGCGGGGAATGTTGCAGGGACTCGGCTCCCGGCACCAGATTCTGGCGCAGGCGTCGAATGGTAAACAGGCCTAAACCGAAAGCCGCAACGGAGATGAACAAGAGCAGGGCCATGCGCAGCAGCATCGGATTCATCAGCAGCTTCACAGCGCCCTCCAATACCAGTGCAGCAGGCGGTTGCCGAACAGGAAGGACAAGAGCGCCATGCCGCCGAGAAATACGCCAAACGGCATCTCGTAATAGCGCAGCGCGAGCCGGGCGGACTGCCATGCCCGGCGGCGCGAGTATCCCGGCGAGTTACCCGCCGAAATGCCCGGAGAATAGCCGGATGAAATGCGCGAAGCCGCGCGGCGCGCCTCAATCCGGCGCAGGCGTTTGATCCAGATCGCCAGCACCGTGCCAAGTCCGAAAAGCGAGCCGGCCAGCGATGCCGCAAAGATGGTCAGGACGGTGAGCTTGGTTCCAAGGAACGCGCCGATCATGGCCATCAGCTTGACGTCGCCAAACCCCATGCCTTCGACGCCGCGAGTTCTCAGATAGATGGCCGCAGCGCCATAGAGAAACGATGAGCCGACCGCCGCTCCCAGCAACGAGTCCGAGAGGGACCACAGGCGCCACGAAATCTCGCTGCGCATGGCGGTCGATACCAGGCCGGGCATGATGCGTGAAGCCAGATCATTGACTGGAACCACCAGGCTGAACAGGACACCAACCGCGAGGCCGGGCAAAGTCAGGGCATCGGGAAGCAGCTTGGTTTCCGCGTCGGTGAAGACCAATCCGAGCAGCAGGTAGCCGAGGACGGCGCATTTCAGCGCCGCCAAGGTCAATCCAAAATGGGTGTAGCAGCCGAGGAAAAGCAAACCGGTGAGGACTTCGATCACCAGGTAACGCGGAGAAATGGGTTCTTTGCAGGCGCGGCATTTACCCTGTAGAACCAGCCAGCTCACCACCGGCAGGTTGTGGTAAAGCGGGATTGGATCGCCGCATCGCGGACAAGCCGAGCGAGGCTTTACCACCGACTGACCCCGGGGCATCCTGTAGATACACACGTTCAGGAAGCTGCCGAAGCACAGCCCGTAGGCGAAGATCGCAAGTGCGAGAAAGGGTTCCACGTTGTTAAGAACGTTGTTCAAACGTCGGCTAAGCGCTCAATCTGCTGGATTTCTTGATTATAAGCGGCATCGCTGGGGCCTTCTAAGTACGAAGGTCACTGTACCTCTGCCGACTGTAAGTTATTGCAGGGAATGAGCAAATGGTCCGATTAGCTCAGAGCGAAGGCCCTGCAGGCACCTTTCGCTTCACAGCATCGCACGAGTTTTGCAGCCCCTCACGCTACCCGGCTTATTTCGCGTCGCTGGGGCAGGAAAATCGAGAATACCGTTCCGGTAGAGTCGCCTTCGGTGCGGCTGCGGACGCGAATTGATCCGCCGTGTTTCTGGACAATGCCCCGCGACACCCACAATCCCAGGCCGGTGCCGGTCTCTTTCTTCGTGGTGTAAAAAGGCTCGAAGATCTGGGGCAGATGCTGGCGCGGGATGCCGCTGCCGCTATCCGCTACCGTGATCCGGACTCCCTCATTCCCGCTGGACCAATCGCGGCTCGTGGCCACGCGGAGCTGCAGGGTGCCGCCCTCCGGCATGGCATCGACCGCATTCACTAGCAGATTGGCCAGCAACTGGCGCAACTCGCCAGAATAGCCGCTGATCTGGCTATGGTTGCGATAGCGCCGGGTCACGCGAATCTGGCGACCGTCCAGTTTGCGGGAATACAGCTGCAGAATCTCGTCCATGATCGCGGCAGGATCCATGGCAGTCGGAGAACTGGCATCGCGGACAAATCCCAGGGTCTGCTGCGCTAAACGAGCTACCCGGCCCACCTCTTGCTCGGCCATCGTCAAATACTCTCCTGCATGGCTGGAGTCATGGCGGGCCAGGTGAAGAAGGTTGACGACGGCCTCCAGCGGATTGTTGATTTCGTGCGCGATGGACGCGGCCAGCCGGCCGGTGGTGGCGAGCTTCTCGCTGCGCCGGACGGCTTCTTCGGACTGTTTCTCGGCCGAGATGTCGCGTGCGATGGCCGAAGCGCCCACGATCTCGCCACGCGCATTGCGCAGCGACGACACCGAAAGCAGTACCGGACAGCGGGTGCCGTCTTTCCGCATGCGTTCGGTGCGATAGGAGGCCACGTGACCGCCGCCATTGAGTATCTTGCGATTTTGTTCCAGTTCGTCGCCGCGTTCCGGTGGAGCCAGACGGGCCACCGGCGACCCCACGGCTTCCTCCGAACTGTAGCCATAGAGCTGCTCGGCGGCGCGATTCCAACTGGTGATCGTGCCGTCGGGATGGGTGCTGTAAATCGCGTCGCTCGAATATTCCACGATGGCAGCCATCTCGCGCATGGTGTGATCGGCGCGCGACTCCGCCAGCGTCTTCTGGCGGGCCATGGTTCCCGCAAACACCGAAATGGCCAGGAAAACGGCCAGGCGCTCGAGCTCGGCGCTGGTTCGGATACCGAAGCTTAAATAGGGAGGAATCACGAAGAAGTCCAGGCACGCGGTTGCCAGGAGCGAACAGAAAACGGCGGGACCAAAGCCGAGGTAGCGAGCGGTGAAGAGCACGGCCGCCAGCAGAAGCACGAAGAGGTGTCGATGCGGCACGCCGGGAAGAGTCCAGAAGCCGAGCGCCACCCAGACCGCAAGCACGGCGCCTCCGTATTCCACGACTGCGCAATAGCGATTGCGCGCAACCCAACTCTTCAGATTGGTCAAGACTCCAGACATGGGCTGAAAGATCGCCGGCTCTGCCCGCGGGTTGGCGGTGTTCAACCAGGCTGCGTCAAACCAGGCTGCGTTAAAGCAGGCTGCCTTAAGCCAAGGCGAGCACGCTCATCTGCTTTCAAGTTCCAGAGAAACTCTAGCAGCACCCGGCGCGCGCGGCAACCATCGCAGGTGACGTCTCAGTGCCTGAATACGAAAGTAGTGTTGTCGGTCAGGCGCGCTAAAGGGGATCCCTACGCTCGAGCTGTCGGAATTGAGGCTGGTTCGCGGGCCTATGTTTCGCCAGTCAGTCCTGATTAAGAAACTTGTAGTCAAGAATGGAGGCCGCGAAACCGAAAGCGTTTTCCGCATTGCTGACCGCGTCCTTGATACGAATCAACTTGCCCTCGCACAGCACGTTGCTATTTCTCTGTCCGGAAATTTCTTCGGGCATCTGGAAGATGAGCTCCACCATGGAGTTGGCGGGTAACTGTTGGGGGCCGTGAAACAATATGCCCGATTGACTGATGTCCTGGATCACGCCGGCGTACCAGGTACTCAGATTTTTCCCTCGATATCGAACCGGAATCTTCAAATGGACGCGCCGGGCGCGTGGCTTCCATGCGGGATGATTTTCGCCGGAGCGGCGGCGGCGCGCGGGCGTGGTCTCCGCTTCCGGCTGGCTAACTCGGTCTCCGCGACGCATTCCTTTCCAATCGTACTCGAAGGCGGCGGCGCACAATATGCAGATCTGGTAATACTCCCCGTTGGCCGCCCGCCGGGGCCACGAAAACTGGTGGGCACAGCGTCCTAGCATGAGAACATCCATGAGTTTTTGCGGCATGGCGAAGAGTGCTGCCCCCGTTGGTCGGACACCTTTATCTTCCAGCGGCGGGGCGATTCTGAATAGGTTACCTTTGTGCATCGAGGTTTAGGCCTTATGCTCTTCGAAATGGCGCACATCGGATCGTCAGCTCGGGGATTCCTGCTGGCCGGAGGCAAGAGCTCGCGGATGGGCGCGGGCGTGGACAAAGCGTTTCTGGAATTTCGCGGCCAATCTCTGCTCGACCGTGCCCTCGGCGTGCTGAGCGCCGTCTGCGGCAGCGTTCGGATCGTCGGCGATCCTTCCCGGTTTTCGATATACGAAGCTACCAGCTACGGGCCGGTGGTAGCGGACATTTTCTCCGGCTGCGGCCCGCTTGGCGGTATTCACGCCGCGCTTGTCAGTTCACCGGCTGAACTGAATCTGATGCTCGCGGTCGACATGCCCTTCGTCTCCCATCAACTTCTCGCCTTTCTTCTCGCGACAGCCGCTTCCGGGGAGCATGCCGCCACGATGACCGTGCCTCGCATCGGGCGCGGACTCCAGCCTCTTTGTGCCGTCTACCGGCGCGAGTTCGCCACGGTCGCGGAGTCGGCTCTGCGGGCTAGGAACTACAAAGTCGATGCTGCGTTTTCCGGCCTACCCATGCGCGTCATCGAAGCCGCCGAACTGTCCGCAGCGGGATTTTCCGGACGGAATTTTTTCAACCTGAATACCCCGGACGACTGCCGGGTGGCTGAATGCGGGGAAATCTGAATTCGGCGGTTTACCTTTTACTTGAGCCGGCCTGCCATCTCATGCCATTCTGATAGCCATGGCTGCCGCCGGTACCCTGTCTCCCTACATCGAGTTCAAGGACGTCTCCAAAGCCTTCGGAGATCGGGTCATTCTGCAGAATGTCAGTTTTGAAGTCTTGCCGGGGGAGATGGTTTGTATTCTGGGGCGCAGCGGAGTGGGAAAATCGGTCTCCCTGCACAGCATCATGGGCTTCCTTAAGCCGGATTCGGGCCGGGTGATGGTCGCCGGTCAGGACATCACGGACTACAACGAGGTTCAACTGGAGGATATCCGCAAGAAAGTCACCATGGTGTTCCAGAACGGCGCCCTCTTCGATTCCTTGTCGGTGGGCGAGAATGTCGCTTTCCCCCTGCGCGAAAAAAGAGAGCTTTCAGAAGAGCAGATCTACCAGGTGGTGGACGGACTGCTCGATATGGTGGGAGTCAAAGAGATGCGCGACCTCTTGCCTTCCGATCTTTCGACCGGGATGAAGCGTTCCGTCGCGATCGCGCGAGCCCTGGCCGCGCAACCGGAGTGTGTGCTCTACGACGAACCGACTACCATGGTCGATCCGCTGATGGGGAATCTGCTGGGCGATCTCATTGCCCGGCTCAAACTGCAACTGCATTTGACCTCAGTGGTGGTTACCCACGACATGCGACTGGCGAAAAAGCTCGCCGACCGCCTGGTTTTTCTTTACGAAGGCCGGGCGATTTTCTTCGGGCCCTACCAGGACATGGAGAAATCGAACCATCCCATCATCAAGGAGTTTCTGGAACTGGATGAGTTGAAACTGGAAGCATAAAGGCTGTTCTCAGTTCTCCGTTCCCGGAGGCCGCCGGATTTTCCGAGAACTGAGAACTGGAAACCTGGTAGCAAAGCCCGCCACTAGAATCCCTGCCGGACCAGTTCCTCCACTTTCAGGGAACTCGCTGCGGGCGCGCCTTTCATCATCTTCTCGACGTACTTAGCGATCACATCGGCTTCCAGGTTCACCGGGTCCCCCGGCTTCAGCGATCCGAGGTTGGTCAGTTCAACGGTATGCGGGATGATGGCGATCGTGCAGCGGATCCCTTCGAGTTCGGCGACCGTAAGGCTGATGCCTTCGATCGAAATCGATCCCTTGTACACCGTGTACTTCTCGATCTCGGGCGGGATGGCAATGTGCAGCCACCAGTTCTCGGAATCCCTTCCGTCCGAGTCGACGATTCTCTCGAACTCGATCACCTTGCCCACGCCATCGACATGCCCCTGCACGATGTGGCCGTCGAAACGCCCATCCGCTTTCATGGGCAACTCAAGATTTACATGGGCGCCTTCGCGGATTCTGGAGAACGAAGTTCGTACCCAGGTTTCGGGCGCGAGGTCGGCGCAGAATGATTGTGGCTTGATGTCGAGCGCCGTCAGGCAAACGCCGCTCACTGCGATGCTGTGGCCAGTTGCCAGGGCTTTCGGGGTATGCTGAGCCTGGATGGTGATGCGGCGGTTCTCACCGTGCTGCTCGATCTTTATGACCCTGCCTACTTCTTCGATGATGCCAGTAAACATTGATCTACTCCTCCCAAGGTCCACTCCTTCCACATCAAAACCCATTTCACGCGTATGGGTCGCGTAAATAACCTTCCAGCGCGAAGTCTTCGCCGAAGCGGTGCAATTCGAAGCGTTGGACACACTGTGCCTTCCCGCGCAAGTCTTCACCGGCAATGAAAGGGACGGCGCTCCCGCCAAAAATCTTCGGGGCGTAGTAGAGATAGACCTTGTCAACTTCGCCCGAGGCCAGGGCCGCTCCGTTGACCAGCGCTCCACCCTCGATCAGCAAGCTGGTGATCTCCATTTCTCCCAGCGTCTGCACAATGGCGGCGAAGTCGGGACGTCCGTCCGGCGTGGCGGCTATCCGTTGGATGCGAATGCCCTGGGCTTCGAGAACCTGCCGGGCATGTTCATCGGCAGTCGAACACAGAACCAGAACATCGTGCTCAGCCGTCTGAATCACGCGCGATGCCGGAGGAATGCGCAAGTAGGAATCCACGATCACGCGCAATAGTTTGCGGCGGCGCGGCCGTCCGCTGCGGTCGGTGAGCAACGGATCATCCGCCATCACGGTTCCTACTCCGGCGAGGATGGCGTCATGCTGATGCCGCAGTTCCTGCACGTGAGCCCGCGCTACCTGCCCCGTGATCCAGTGGTACCCGCTGCGCGCGCCCTCGGTCGCCGGTGTAGCCGCGCCACGCTCGCTGCCCGGTTTCGTGGCGTCAGCGATCTTCCCATCCAGTGTCATCGCCGATTTCAGGGTAACCAGCGGCTTGTGGCGCCGGATGTGCTTGGCAAAACTTTCATTCAACTTCCTGGCTTCCAATCCGAACAAGCCAACCTCGACCCTGATCCCCGATGCGCGTAATTTTGCAATTCCTCGGCCTGCTACGAGTGGATTCGGATCTTCCATTGCGCATACCACCCGGCTGATTCCGGCGGCAATTACGGCATCCGCACAGGGACCCGTTCGACCCTGGTGGGAGCACGGCTCCAGATTCACATAAAGAGTCGCGCCGCGCGCGGAATTTCCCGCTTGCGCCAAAGCCAGCACTTCGGCATGTTTCACTCCTTCATACGTGTGCGTGCCGGAGCCCACTTCCTGCCCCGACGCATCGACCAAGACCGCGCCCACGGCCGGATTTGGCGAGACCAGGCCGATGCCCGCCCGCGCTAACTCCAGCGCCTTCCGCATGAGTTGTTCATCGGTTGTCATAAGACGCGTTTCGGTCTTCAGGGCTTTGCTATCCGGTTCTTGCTCACTGTCACGAGCGGACAACTCAAGGCTAATGCCAGGTTACGTGAACAGCGACTCCACAAACTCTTTGGCGTCAAACGGAAGCAGATCCCCCGCCTTTTCCCCGACGCCTACATATCGCACCGGCAGCCCCAACTCGCGCGAAATTGCGACCACCACCCCGCCTTTGGCTGTGCCGTCGAGTTTGGTCAGGACAATTCCGGTGACTCCCGACGATTGCGTGAACTGCCGCGCCTGCTGCAATCCGTTTTGCCCGGTCGTGGCGTCCATGACGAGCAGCGTCTCGTGCGGCGCGCCGGGCACGATTCGTTGCGCCGTCCGTTTCATTTTTTCCAGCTCGAGCATCAGGTTTTGTTTAGTGTGCAGCCGTCCGGCAGTATCGACAATAACGTAATCGGTGTGATGGGCCGTCGCCGATTGTAGCGCGTCAAACAGCACCGCCGAGGGATCGCCTCCGGCTTTTGTCTTGATCACTTCCGTTCCCGTGCGCTGTCCCCAGATCTCAAGCTGCTCGATCGCCGCCGCGCGGAAGGTATCCGCCGCGCACAACAGCACCGTCTTACCTTGGGCGCGAAACACCTGCGCCAATTTCCCGATGGTGGTCGTTTTGCCGGCGCCATTCACGCCCACCACCATGATCACCTCGGGTGCGCCGTCCACTTTGGTCACGGGCCGGTTGCCGGTCGTTGTCAGTATCGCCAGCAGTTCTTCTTGCAGCAGCCGTTTGAGTTCATTCACATCCTTGATTTGCTTGCGATCGGCTTTGTCCCGTAGTTTTTCCAGCACTTCATGAGTCGTCGTCATGCCGAGGTCGGCCCCGATCAGCGTGGCTTCCAGATCGTCGAGCGTGGAGCGGTCGATCTCCTTCCCCATGGAGACGACGTCTTCGATGCGTTCGGCCAGATTCTCGCGGGTGCGCGAAACGGCCTCTTTCATGCGTTCGATGAAACTTGGTTTCTGTTCTTCGTCGAGACTGCCGAAAAGGGTTTGAATCATGAGGGGGTCCGACTTGATTATAAGAGAATCAACGAGAAAGAGATTTTGTAATCGTGTAATTTCTGTAATCTGTAATTTGGTGATTCCAAACCCAGAGCCGACTGGATCTCAATTACGAAATTACCCGATTACCAAATTACCAATTGTTGTCAGGTGCGGGTGGTTTGTACGGTGAGCGGATCGACCGACGGGATGGGCGAGACCATAGCGGCCGGTTCCAGCGGGATGGTTGGCGGCTGCTGTTTCTGAATTCGAATGTCTCCCCGGTAAAACACCGCCATCAGCGCGGTTACCGCCCTGGGATCAAGGCGCTGCCCGGAAAGGTTCTCAATGATGCGCAGGGCGTCGATCTCATCGTGCGCCTTCTGGTAAGGACGGTTGGTGGTCAGAGCGTCAAAGGTGTCGGCCACGGCTATGACGCGGGCCAGCAGAGGTATATCGTCGCCTTTCAAGCCGTATGGATATCCTCGCCCATTGAGGGCTTCATGATGCAGTTCGATGCCGGGCAGCATCTCCCGCAACTGGGGCACGGGGCGGAGGATGTTCGCGCCCTTCGTGGTATGGGTTTTCATGATCTCGAATTCCTCCGGTGTCAGGGCTCCCGGCTTTTTCAGAATGCGGTCCTCGATCCCAATTTTGCCCACGTCGTGCAGTTGCGCCGAGATGCGCAGAACCTCCAGGAATCCGGCGTCCAGGCCCATCTCCGTCGCGATCAACAGCGAATATTTCGTAACCCGGTCGGAATGGCCGCGGGTATATGGGTCTTTTTCATCGACCGCGCCGGCCAGCATCTGGATCGAACCCATGAACAGGTTCTTGTTCTCCTCGGCGGCGCGCTTCAGGTCTTCGACGAACTGTTCCAGGTCGTCCGACATGGTGTTGAAGGTCGTCGCCAGTTCGCCAATCTCGGTGCGCGTCTTCAGGTGCACGCGCTGGGAGAAATCGCCGCGCGCAATGGCTCGGCTGGACTGTGCCAGCACCTGCAGCGGACTGGTGATCCGCCGCGCCGATACAATACTCAGGCCAACACTTACAAACACCGCCAGCAATGCCAGCAATCGCCCCTTGCTCTGCATCTCGGTAATGCCGCGATACGCATCTTCACGCGGTTTCTGCACCACCACCGCCCACTCCAGGGAGGTCACCGGACTGTACGTGCCTAACATTTCGGTCGCATTTTTGCCGTCCTGAACCGTGAATTCGCGGGTCGCCGCCAACTGCGCTTTGGAACCCTCATCAACGAAGCTGCGGACGATCTCGAAGTGGCTCATGTCCTGTCCGGTGGCATACTGCGCGGTCGCGCCGGCAACCAGCCTCCCCCGGCTGTCGACCACGTAAGGCATGAGTCCGCTTAGACTGACTTGTTGCAACCGGCGGATCAGGTAATCCAGATCGACCACGGAACCGATCATGCCGAGAAAACGTCCGCCATACTGGATGGGAGAACTCACCAGCATAACCGTGCGGGCAGATTTGCCCGCGCCCACCACCAGCGGCTGACCGCTGTAGATGCGCCCTTCACGGGCGGCTTGATAGGCGCGTTCAAGTTCCCTCTGCAGAAAGGCGTCGGGCTCAATGCGTCCGGCCGAGATCCCTCTGGCGTCGGCGTTGAGCAGCGTGGCATAGGCAATGTCGTTGGACGAGGAAACAAAATTTTCCAGCATGGCCCGCAACTCCGGCGTCAGAAGCTTCTGCGCGCTCAGATCACTTCCACTGGAATTGGCCAGCATCATCACCTGAATGGACGATGACAGATTCGCCAGCATCATATGCAGCGCGTCCTGATGCTGGGAAATGTCGTCGGCCAGGGAGCGGGTGACTGTGTTTTGCAAAAGCATTTCGTTGGTTTTGAGACGCTCCCGGTTCATGTTCTCGATCTCCACCGAGTAAAAGTACATGGGCAGAACACTGATCGCCAACAACACGCCCAATATGACGTAGAGCAGTGGAATGCGCGCGGGAATCGAGAGCTTCAAAGGCAAAAGGCGATCCTGTCGGCTCAGGCGCTGGGGTGCGCCGTTCCGTCCTGCATCCATTCTAGGTTGGGTGGCGGCGGTGACCTCAGGTGCTTAAGGTACAGCTCACCGTTACGGAAGTACTCGCTCCGCCGGTCACTGCAGTGTTAAGTGTCGGATCTGCCGGGCTATGCTTTGTCAGGCAATGCGAACTTCCACGGCCATTTCACCACCCGATGCGGGTGCGGCATGAGTTATCGCCCTGTCCCCACCATGATCGAGCGCCTGACTCCCATCTGGGAGTTGGTCCTGCGACGGTCGCCGATCGCGGTCGATGAGAATTTCTTCAGTCTCGGAGGCACGCTGCAATCGGCAGACACTTTGTTTGCGGCCATCGAACTGGAGTTCGGACGGGAAATGCCGGGCGCCACCATCTACCACGCACAAACTATCGCCGACCTGGCTTTCTTATTGGAACAACCCGCGCTTCCACGTTTTTCCCGGCTGGTTCAAATTAAGGCGGCACGCGAGCAACCTCCGATTTTCATCGTGCACGGACTTGCCGGTACGGTACCGTTCTTTGAACTCGCATCGCACCTTCGAACCGCACATCCTGTTTATGGGCTGCAGGCGAAGGGCTTGGATGGCTTGGAAGAGCCGTCGGCATGCGTTGAAGAGATGGCCGCGCTCTATCTGGATTCGATCCGGGAGGTACAAACCAACGGGCCCTACGTTTTGGTCGGCTATTCCTTTGGCGGTTTGGTGGCGCTGGAGATGGCGCAGCGCCTCACCAGCAACAGGGAACAAGTCGCCTTACTGGCCCTGGTGGATTCCTACCCGCATTTGCAGTTTCTGTCGCCCGGTCAGCGTCTCCGGTTGGTCGCGCGAAGGGCGATGCGGATCCAAGGAATCAAGCAGCGGTTGACCCGCGCAATTTCATGCATGGGTCGGGGGCTGGACCGTGGATGGCACGTGTCGAGAATTCGGGAGCGCGGTTTTGATCGTCCCAGGATACCGCGGTTGTCGCTTGAACATGCCACTTCTCGCGTCAAGGAAAATGGCTATATCGCATTATCGCGTTATCAGCCGCAGTATTACGACGGCAAAATGATGTTCGTAAAGAGCGGGAGCGACCAGTACTACCCCGATAATCCGGTTGCGGTCTGGGCGCATTTGGCGGCCGAATTTGAATTTGAGGTCGTGCCTGGCGGTCATCTGGACATGGTCACGACCGACGTGGAAAGCCTGGCCTCGGTGCTCACTCGTTATATAACGGCGGCGCTCGACCGCGATTCTGCTCACGCGGAACTATTGGAATCCCGTTGGTGAGCACCCTGAGCGGCACGCTCCGCGTTTCGATGCTTCGGTATAAAATAAGTCTCAGCAGCAAAGGGTGCGGTATGCGGTTCTTCCAAGTTTTCCTCCGTGTTTCCTGCCATGTTTTTCGTTTGGATTATCGCGTGTGGGCGATACCCCTGGTCTTCTCGTCCGTGATTCTCGCAGAGAATAACCCCGCGCCCAGAATTTCCAAGGAATCGCGGCAGGAGATTGTGCACGCCTTCGATGAGGAACTGGTCTATATCCGCGCAACCTTCCCCATGGGCAACACGGGACTGAAACTGAAGAACGGAGCCGTGAGCCCCGACGGCCTGGAACTGCAGCGTCTGATGGCGCTCTGGGGACCTGCCGCGAAGCCGGGCGATCGCGCTCGCATCAGCGCGGTTCTCATCAAGGAAGATCATATCCGGTTTGAGATCAATGGCGGGCCGATCAAGAAGCAGAAATGGTATCAGCGCATCCAGGTTTCAGGCGCGAACGCCGGGGGGCCGATTGCGCCCTCGGATTCGAATGCCAACGCCCGCGGCTCGTTTGTCGATCTCTATTTTGACAAGTATGTGCCGGAGATGACCGGGCCTGAACTCAAAGAATTGCTGAGTCCGGTGTTTGACTTTAACTCCAAGTCCGCGCTCGAAGCGTACCTCGAAACGGTCTCTCCGCCAGTGAAAGAAGCCATTAAGAATCACCACGTACTGGTGGGAATGAACCACGAGATGGTGATCTTTGCCAAGGGACGTCCGCCAAACAAAGTGCGCGAGACCTCCAACGCAGTGGAGTTTGAAGAGTGGATCTACGGCACGCCTCCACAGGACGTGGATTTTGTGCGCTTCGTGGGTGACGAAGTGGTGCGGGTCGAGACCATGAAGGTGGACGGCCGGAAAATTGTGCGCGCCGAAAAGGAAATCGATGTGGGCGCCGGAGCCGTTGCCAAGAAGCAGGAAGAACGCCCGGCCGTCGCGCCCACTTTGCGGCGTCCCGGAGAACAACTGCCGGAGTCTGATCCCGCCGGTTCACGCGCTCCACCACCGCTCGGCGACCCTTCACCGCCGGGGGGGAGTGGGCCGAATTTGTTGAGCCGTTGAGCCATCGGCCGATTGCCCACTTTCAGCTTTTCATTGCAGCGACATGATGCCGTGACCCCATGACACAATGATTCAATCCCTTCTACACTAACAATGTGAAGATAGCCCTGGGCCAGATCAACCCCACGGTCGGGGATTTCTCCGGCAACGCCACCAAGATCATACAGTTTGCGCTGCGGGCGCGAAGCGCGGGTGCCGGCCTGATTCTATTTCCGGAACTTTCCGTTTCCGGCTACCCGCCGCGGGACTTGGTTGAGCGGCCGTCCTTCGTGGCTCGCAACCGCGTGACCGTCGAGAGAATCGCTGTGGAAACACAAGGCATTGCCGTGATCTGCGGGATGGTGACGGCGGCCGAAGCGGACTCGGGCAAGAAGGTAATGAACTCCGCCGCGCTGCTGCGCGACGGGCGCATCGTCTTCATTCAGTCGAAGATGCTGCTGCCGACATATGACGTCTTCGATGAAATGCGTAACTTCGCTCCCGCCAAGAGTCAGAAACTATTTAACTTGTGCGGCCAGCAGATGGCTTTGACCATCTGCGAAGATGCCTGGAACGACAAGCGCTTCTGGAACCGGCGCTTGTACGGCGTCGACCCGGTAGAAGAGTTAGTTCGGGGGGGCGGAAACTTTGTGCTCAACATATCCGCTTCGCCGTTTTGGCTGGGCAAGCGCGAGTTGCGGCGGGATATGCTGGCCGCCATCGCCAGGAATCAGAAAGTTCCGGTCGCGATGGTGAACCAGGTCGGGGGCAACGACAGCCTGGTCTTCGACGGATCGAGCCTGGTGGTTGCGCCCGACGGGCGGGTGATTGCCCAAGCCAAGTCCTTCGAAGAAGACCTGATCTATTTCGATTCGCAGGCACTCACCGGAGACATGCATCCGCAGGTCGCGGGCGAAGAAGCGAGCGCCTATGAAGCCCTGGTGCTGGGCACGCGGGACTACGTTCATAAGTGTGGCTTCCAGCGGGCGATCCTCGGACTCAGTGGAGGCATCGATTCCGCGCTCACCGCCTCGATCGCGGTGGATGCCCTTGGTTCGGAGAATGTCATCGGCGTAGGCATGCCGGGACCTTACTCGTCGCGCGGATCGATCGACGACGCCCGCGCGCTGGCGATTAACCTCAAAATACGTTTTGAACTGCTTTCAATTCAGGAGATTTACGAGGCTGCGCTGCGGACGCTTGCGCCGATTTTTGCTGGGATGCCTGCCGACGTGACGGAAGAAAACGTGCAATCCCGGGCCCGGGGATTATTGCTGATGTCGATGTCGAACAAGCTGGGTGCGCTGGTACTTTCGACGGGCAACAAAAGTGAGTTGGCGGTTGGCTATTGCACGCTCTACGGCGACATGGTGGGCGGACTGGCGGTGATCTCGGATGTACCGAAGGCGCTGGTATACCGGCTGAGCGCATACGTGAATTCGCGGCGCCAAGTGATTCCGGAGGCGACCATCGAGAAACCGCCCTCGGCGGAGTTGCGCCCCGAGCAGAAAGATTCCGACTCTCTTCCTCCATACGAAGTGCTCGACGTGATCCTGGAAGACTACGTGGAGGAGTCGCGCTCGGCGGAGCAGATTGCCGGCGCTCACAATTTCGACCTGGAATTGGTGCGCCGCGTGATCCGGATGGTGGAACGCAGCGAGTACAAGCGGCAACAGGCGGCCCCCGGAATCAAGATCTCCCCGAAGGCTTTCGGCTACGGACGCAGATTCCCGATTGCCGCAAAGTCGGAGTTGTAGCGCCGCACAGACACAGCAGCCGTCCCGTCCCTCGGTTCGAAACCTCGCCTCTTGCGTATTCGGAAATGACAAGCCCGCCCGTTTTTGTAACAATCGAATTCACATCTATGACCTCCATGCATCGCACCTTGCTTGCTGTCCTTTTGCTCACGGGTATCGCCATCGCTCAAAGCCAAACCGCCCATCCGGCAAAAGCGGCCGCCAAACCAGCTTCGCCCCCGCCATCGGCTGAAGTTAAAACAGTCCTTCCCAGCGAAGACACGGTCAATTCATTCTTGTTCCAGACGTTTGGCTACGATCCCGCCATCACCTGGAAGGTCAATGAGATTCGTCCTTCCGAGATTCCCGGCTTGGCCGAGGTCATGGTCGTGATTACAAACCCGCAGGGCTCGAATCCCAACCGGTTGCTGGTGAGCTCCGATGGCAAGCGCGCCATCACGGGCGATATTCTGCCCTTTGGGGCCAAGCCCTTTGAGGATGCCCGTACCAAGCTGGAAAAAGGAGTGAACGGCACCGCCAAGGGCCCGGCCGCGGCGGCACTGACGATTGTCGAATTNNCATTTCGTGTTCCAGAATTTTCCGCTCCCCATGCACAACTGGGCGCAGAAGGCGGCCGGCTACGTCGATTGCATCGGCCGCGCTTCCAATGACGCGGTCTGGAAATTTATTCAGAAGACGTTTGAGGAGCAAGCCAACATCACCGAGGCCAACTCCGATGAGAAGCTGAAGGGCATTGCGAAGGCGGCAGGCGCGAATGCCGATGAGATCGCGGCCTGCGCCCTGAAGCCCGATACCAAAGCCCGGATTGAGGCTTCGCTGGCGCTGGGCAGATCGGTGGGCGTAACCGCTACTCCGACGCTTTTCATTAACGGACGCCTGGTGTCCGGTGGAGCACCGGTCGATTTGTTGAAGAAAATTGCGGACTTTCAAGCCAGTCAGAAGTGATCCGGGCCAAGCGTGATCTACCAACCGAGTCCAGCTTACCGGCCCAGCCAGATTTCCGGCGCTTCGGTACGCTCGGCGCTTCGGATCACGTAGGGAGTGATCAGGATCAATAACTCATCGTTCTCTTCCTGCTTGGACTGCTGCGAGGTCAGGACGCCAAGAGCCGGGATGGTGGAGAACAATGGCAGTCCGTTCAGACTCCTCTGATCGGACTGCGTAATCATTCCCGCGACCACCGCCTGTTCACCTTCCTTAAGCAAAATTCCACCCTTGTACTCGCGATTGGAAATGATGGGAATGCCGTTGGAGCCGCTGGCGCCCAAAGTGCGGAATTCAAGATCAAGCTCCAGAGCCACGTCGGAATTGTTGTGGACCAGAGGTTTGGCCTTCAGGGTGAGTCCGATGTCCTCATAATTAACCGAAGGGAAGGGCGCCGTGTAGGACGAATTCCCAACCACCTTTGAGATTGCTGCATTGTTATAAATGGGGGCAAAGCTGGCGTTGAGGATGGGATAGCGCGATCCCAGTTTGAAAGTAGCTTCCTTCTCCTGGGAAGCGCGCAGGTGGACGTGATCAAGCTGCTGCACCGAACTTTCATTCATGCTAAGAGCGGCGGACAGCTGATCGAGGCTCAGCCCCATGAACGTGAGCCCGCCGCCAAAGGTGGCAAGCGGTTGACTGAAGATGGAATTCTGCTGGCTTTGCAACTGTGCGAGGAGGGCCGAGATCGTCTGATTACCGGCCTGGTTGATGCCTCCAGAGGAAATGAGCTGGTTGATCAGGGAACTGATATTCTGCCCGCTCAGGGCGGCAAGGGCGGCCACTGGAATGTTGAAGAGATTGAAGTTGTCGGGAACGTGGAGCCCGATGTTCCGCATGTAAGTGTGGCTAACCTGGAAGACTTTCACATCGAACATCACTTCCGGGCGCGGACCATTCAGTTGGCCGAGAAACTGGGTTGCGGCTTCCAGGGCCGCCTGCGGCCCGCGTATCGTAATTGTGCTCGCCGCCGTATTGAGACTCACGAACTTGAATTCAAATAGAGTGCGCAACGCATTGATCAGCTCGGTCATATCCTGGGTGCTACCACCGGAAATATAAAACGAGCGCATGCCCATGCGGTCGAACAGGCGATGATTGTCGGCCGTGTCAGCGGCAGCCATAAGAAGCTTGTCGTCGATTGCCACGCAGAAGCTCTTCGTGACGCCTGAGACCGCCTGCATGGCGGTGGCAAAATCGGCGTTCTCGATGTCGAAGCGGACCCGGCGAGTGGCGACACTATCGTCGAAAACCACCGTCAGCCCGTAGCTGGCGGCAACCGCTGTGAGCAGGCCGCGAGTGTCGCCACGGTAATGAATGTTATGCACCACGTCGATCGGTTTGGGCGTGATCACGTCGGCGCTGGCGATCATTCGAGGAGGACTGGCGGCGCGAACCGGTGCCGGCCCCAGGGCATCGTTGATGCGCTGCTGCGCAAACTCGTTCTCCGGATCTAGGTCGAGCGCGGCTCGGAACTCCGCCAGCGCTTCCACCGGTCGGCTCGCGAGCAGGTCGCTGTTGCCGCGCTGCAAGTGGATCCCAACCAGATGTTGCCGCGTCATCTCCCGCGCCGTCACGTACTCCACGTTCTCCGGCACCAGGCGGGAAGCTTCCTCGAATTCACGAAAGGCCTGATCCAGATCTTGCGATTTTTCGTCCCGCGACTTTTCCAGTTTGAGGCCTCGATGAAAAGCCTGGCGAGCGGCTTTCAGGTTCTTGACCGGCTCCTGGCAGTGGGGTGCACCCGCGGAGTTTGAGCACAGCGGCGGCGCCGTGACCGAGGGGGCGTCGGTGGCGAAACACACCCCGGCAAACAACAAAACAGTCCCTGCGGTCAACCATCGCATAGTACTACTATAGAATGCCCGGCCACGGCTGTCTTGCAAGTGAAATCAAGAGTTTGGAAGGACGGTCGTAACGCGGGGCTCGGGTGGACCGGATACGAGGCCAGATGCGTTTCTCCAGGATACGCGTCTGCACAGAAGATCCGTCTAGCGCAGCATCAGCCGTTCCATCCTGGAGGCGCGGCCAGTCTGGTCATCGCAGTCGACCAGCACAGCGCAGAGCCGGACATCGCCATTGGCGGCTTCGAAGCGTGCCGGCATTCCGCTGAGAAATCGCTCGATCACTAATTCCTTCTTCACTCCAATCACACTGTCGTAGGGGCCGGTCATGCCGACATCCGTAATGTAAGCGGTGCCCTTCGACAAAACAGTTTCATCGGCAGTGGGAATGTGCGTGTGCGTGCCAACCAGAGCCGTGACCCGGCCGTCAAGATACCATCCGAAGGCAACTTTTTCGGAACTGGCCTCGGCATGGAAATCCACGAATATGATCTTCGCCTTGATCTCCTCCAAAAGCCGATCGGCGTAGCGAAAAGGATCGTCGCACGACCCCATGAATACGCGTCCCTGAAGATTCACGACGGCATACGCAATGCCGTTCTTCTGACCCTCGTACACGCCCCACCCGGGTAGATTCTGCGGATAGTTCGCCGGCCGCAACAAACGGCGCGCGGGACTATGCGGATTGCCGTCCGCCATCTGGAAATATTCGATGATCTCGCGTTTGTCCCAGACGTGGTTGCCGGTAGTCATCACGTCGATTCCAAGATCGAAGAGTTCTTCCGCCAGTGAGGGCGTGATGCCAAAGCCGGCGGCCGCATTTTCGCAGTTGGCAATGACCAGATCGACGGCATGCTGCTGGCGGAGGTCGGGGAGGCGCTCGCGCACGATGGTGCGCCCGGGGCGCCCGAAAATATCACCGATAAAAAGAATTTTCAAAATCAGGGCTCAGATCTTGGGTCTAAGGAACAACGCGTTTCCGCGCACCGTTGTACCCGAAGTTCGATGGTAACACGGTAAAAATTCGCCTACGGGCTACTGGCTGAAGATTTCCGCCGTCTTCAGAAAGCCGTAATCACCCGATGGATTCAAGGTGACATTCCGAACCCTGCGGGTATGCACGAGCACGTTGTCGAGGTACCACAGGTTGATCGACGGGACATCCTGCGCCAGGATTTCCTGGACTTCGGCGTACAGATGCTTGCGGAGATTCTGATCGGTTTCGCGGCCCGCCTGGTCCATCAGACTATCGACGCGCGGGTTCGAATAGAACCCGCGGTTCCTTCCTGCCGGAGGGAAACTGCGGCTATGGAAAACCGCGTCAAAAATATCAGGATCTTCATTTCCGCCAATCCAGCGTAACGAATAGAACTGGAAAGCGCCGTGGGTGACATCGGCCAGAAACGTGGCGGACTCGAAGGTGCGGATATCGAGGGCAATTCCCACGTCGCGCAATTGCTGCTGCAAAACCGCCGCCAGCAGTCGTGTGCTCTCCTCGGTCGAAGTCTTCATGGTGACATGAAAGCGCGTGCCGTTACGCATGGGATAGCCAGCCGCGTCGAGGATCTGCCGGGCTCTTTCAGGATTGTAAATAAATCCGTTGCTGTCGGAAGAGTACGCCCAGCTCTGGACCGGCAGGATGCTCGAAGCGGGCTGCGCGAACCCGCGCCAGAGATATTGCAGAATCGGAGCGCGATCAATGGCGCACGCAATCGCTTGCCGGACGCGCACGTCGCCGAGCAGCGGGTCGCGCAAGTTGAAACCGAGATAGGCGAGGATCGTCCCTGGAGCGCGCTCAATTCGCAGGTTAGGTTCGCGCTCCAGGGCTAATACCGTGTCAGCGGTCAGCGCGTTCATGGCGGCGTCCGCGCTGCCCTTGCGTAGCTCGAGCGCCCGAGTCGTTGGGTCGGGCACCACCGCGAAGCGCACTCGCAACAAGCGGGCCTTCGGACCCCAGTAATTGTCGTTGCGCTCGACGACCACATCTTTGTCCTGCTCAGCGCTTATGAACTTGAAGGGGCCGGAGCCGATCGGGTTTCGCGTCCCTGCGTCGAGCGTCCCGTCCGGCACAATCCCGATCGCCCCTTCCGAAAGATTCCACAACAAGCTCGCGTACGGCTCTTTCAGATGAAAGACCGCGGTGAAGTCATCGGGCGCATCGATGCGATCCACGAAACGATAGGTCGCCGCCTTGGTACTGCGGATCTTGCCTTGAAGCAGGGAATCGAACGTCCACTTCACATCGCGCGAGGTCAGTTCGCGCCCATCGTGAAAATGCACACCGTGATGCAGGTGGAAGACGTAAGTTCGCGGATCGGGAATCTCCCAGCTCTCGGCCAGGCCAGGCTGAACATTCAAGTGCTCGTCGCGAGTCAGCAGCGCGTCAAAGATAAGCTCGTCGATCCGCTCCGATTGCGCATCGAGGCCGACACGCGGGTCAAGATCCGTTGGACTGCTCTCAATAATCATCACCAGCGTGTCGGCATCGGGAGGCTTCGAGCAGGAGAGCAGCGGCAACGAGAATCCCAAACATACCACCGCAAAAATGGTCGACTTGGATCCGAGTGTCATCCTGCCCCTGAACAAGCCAAAGCAGAAGCGTACCCTATCTCGCGCTCGCGGCGACGTGCTACCCATACGAAATCTTTCCCAGGATCGCCGCCCGCTTGGCTCCCGTCGCCGACGGTACGTTCGCGGGCCGCCGATGCCACGTTTCATGCGCGAGCAGCGCAAACGCCACCGCTTCTTTCGCCTCTGTCGGCAGTCCAAACTCGTGGGAGTAGCGCAATTCGATTCCGAGAGGCGCAATTTTATCGCGCAACCCGGCCATCAGCGTGGGATTTTTCGCCCCTCCCCCGGACACAACCATATCGCGATTACGACCTCGAATCCCGAATCGCGGCTCCACAAAGCGCCCGATTGCGTCGGCGATGGATCGCGCCGTCAACGCCGTTGCCGTTGCGACCACGTCGGGCTTGCTGGCCCCATGGCAGAGCTCCAGGAACCGGCTCACGTATTCCCGGCCAAATTCTTCGCGGCCTGCCGTCCGCGGTGGTTTCTGGCGGAAAAAGTCGGCGCGCAACAACTGCGCCACCACGCCATTCAGCACGCGGCCAGAGGCTGCGACCTTACCGTTGCGGTCGTAGCGCTGTCCGAACAGTTCCTCCATGACGGCGTCGATCACCATGTTGCCGGGGCCGGTGTCGAAAGCGAGCACCTTCTGTACCGCTGCACCAGCAGGAATTGCGGTCAGATTCGCAATGCCCCCAATGTTCTGCGCAATGCGGTTCATGCGCCGATCGCGGTAAAGAAGATAGTCGAGAAACGGCACCAGCGGCGCGCCCTTCCCGCCGGCCGCGATATCCGCCGGGCGAAAATCAGAAACCACGGGCAC
>PLBE01000215.1 GCA_003134435.1 Acidobacteriaceae bacterium | reverse complement strand
GTCTCTTGCGGAATTTTTATTTTCGCCTCTTCTCAGTTGAACCGCTTGACTCTGATGCTTTCGCCGGTGGCGCTGGCGGTGATTCTGCTGTATTCCTACACCAAACGATTTACGCGCTGGTCGCATCTGGTGCTTGGATTTGCGCTTGGGATTGCGCCGGCAGCTGCGTGGATCGCGGTTCGCGGGTCGCTCGATCCGCGGATATTGCTGCTGACCGCGGCGGTGACGTTCTGGGTCGGTGGATTTGATGTGATCTATGCTTGCCAGGATTACGACTTCGACCGGAGTCATGACCTGCACTCTGTTCCGCGTTATCTCGGAATCAGGCACGCGCTGGTCATCGCGCGTTTGTTTCACATCGTGATGCTTGGGCTGCTGGTCGCGCTGGTGGTCACTTTTGGGTTGGGCAAGTTGGCTGTCGTGGGAGTGATTGCAGTGGCTGTGCTTTTGCTCTATGAACACACGCTGGTGCGGCACGACGATCTTAGCAAACTGAATGCGGCGTTTTTCACGATGAATGGAGTCATTTCGGTGGTGTTCTTTTTGTTTGTCGCGGGAGATTTGCTGGTGCGGGGATCGCCTACGTTTCGGGGATGACGGGGCAGCGGGCGGGAAGTTTTTCCAAGCTGAAAATGGCCTGGAATAACCGTATGAGCCACTTCTCGGCGTGCCTGGGAGCTGCGGCGCGTATGCGTTCAAAGGCCGCATACGCATCCGCTTCAGCAGTTGCGGCGAGACTAACGCGGTAGGCCATACTTGGTCCGCATCTCGTCAAAGACCTGAGCGGCGGGCTTCAGTTCGCCGCGTTCCGCGCTCGCCATTCCTTCCTGAATGGCCGCAAGGGTCTCCATGTAGCGCAAGCGGTTTTGCATTTGCTGGTAGCTGGCCGCGTCCTGGACAACGACTTCGGCCTTGCCGTTCACGGTCAGCACTTCCGGGGCTTGCGTCTTTTTGAGGCGCTTGAGATGTGTCCTATGGTTGCGCAGGGAATCGGTCAAGGAGTGGCTTGCATGGGTATCGAGCATGGAAGTACTCGCTGATGATTGTCTGATAACTATATGTTTTCATGACGGCGTGAAGGACAAAGAGATATTTTTCTAATTGTATAGCTGCCCGGTCGCGGGTCGTAAGGCGGAGTCGAACGGCGCCTACCGGGCGGCGCACATCCCAGGTTAGCGCCCAAAGGGCGGGCGCGAACCTGGGGCACCGGGCTGGGTTATTATTAAATAGATGCCGAACGCGCACGCATTTCAGACTGACGACCCTCGCCTGGTCCCGATCAAAGATAAAGTTCTTGCGGGCGAACGCCTGAACGAGGCGGATGCGCTAGCTCTTTATGGGACGGGCGACGTTCTCGCGGTGGGTTGGCTGGCGAACTGGGTTCGCGAGCGGATGCATGGGGACAAGGCGTACTTCAACGTCAACCGGCATATCAATCCGACGAATGTTTGCGTGGCGGCTTGCCGGTTGTGCGCGTTCGGACGAAAGAAGGATACTCCGGGCGCTTACACGATGGCGCTTGAAGAAGCCTTCCAGACGGCGGCTTCGGGCTACAGCGAGGCGGTCACGGAGTTTCATATTGTGGGGGGGCTGCATCCTGATTTGCCATTCCAATATTTTCTGGATCTGGTTTCGGGATTGAAGGAGCGGTTTCCGCAGGTGCACATGAAGGCTTTCACCATGGTGGAAGTGGCTTATCTGGCGAAGCGATCGAAGCTGACGATTCGCGAGACGCTGGAAAAGATGAAAGAGGCGGGGGTCGATTCCTTGCCGGGCGGCGGGGCGGAGATTTTTGCCGACCGGGTGCGGCACATTATCTGCGACCACAAGATTGACGGCGATCAATGGCTGGATACGGCGCGCCTGGCCCATCAGATCGGGCTGAAGTCGAATGCGACGATGCTTTATGGCCACATCGAAAACGATGAGGACCGGGTTGACCACCTGCTTAAGCTGCGGGCCTTGCAGGATGAGACGGGCGGGTTCCAGACGTTTATTCCGTTGGCGTTTCATCCGGCGAACACGCCGCTGCAACATCTTTTTACGACCACGGGAATGACCGACATCAAGCAGATTGCGGTGAGCCGGCTGGTGCTGGATAACTTTCCGCACATCAAGTCTTACTGGCAGATGATGACGCCGAAGATTGCGCAGATTTCGCTGCGTTTTGGAGCCGACGATATTGATGGGACCGTGGTCGAGGAAAAGATTTATCACGATGCCGGCGCGACCACTCCCCAGGGGCTGCGGCGGCACGATCTAGTGCGGCTGATTACGGAGGCGGGGCGGGAACCGATCGAGCGCGATACGCTTTACCGGGCGGTTACGCGGACGGAAACTTCCTTTACGGTGTCGGTGTAGCAAAAAATTACCCAGTACCCAGTATCCAGTACCCAGAAATGCAACGACTGGATACTGGGTACTTTTCCCCCACGCATCTGCATCCAATCCTCATGGCACGACTGGATACTGGGTACTTTCCTCCACGCATCTGCATCCAATCTTCATGGCCAAAGAGCAAACAGCGGTTTTTGGGGGCGGATGTTTCTGGTGCATTGAGGCGGTGTTCCAGCGGTTGACTGGCGTGACCCATGTCGAGTCGGGCTACATGGGCGGACGCGCCGACCAGGCGACGTATCGCCAGGTGTGCAACGGCGACACGGGGCATGTGGAAGTGGTGCGGGTAACGTTCGATCCCGACCTCATCAACTATCGTGAATTGCTGGAAGTATTTTTCGCGGTGCATGATCCGACCACGATGAACCGGCAGGGAAACGATGCCGGCGAGCAATACCGGTCGGTGATTTTTTACAACGACGAGGAACAGCAGCGGATGGCGGAGAATACGATTGCGGAGTTGACGGCGGCCAAGGCGTTCCCGGAGCCGATTGTGACCGCGGTTGAGCCCGCCGAAGAATTTCACGCGGCCGAAAACTATCATCAGAACTACTACAACGAGAACTCGCGGCAGCCTTATTGCATGTTCGTGATCTCGCCGAAGCTGGCCAAGCTGGAGAAGAAGTTTGCCGAGAAATTGAGAGCGTGAACGAGCGCACGTGAAATTGGCTTGAATCGTGGCCGGGTTCAGGCGGCGGAACCGTGTCCGGTGGGCGTGGGTTCGGAACGTTCATCGAGCAGAAGCCGTCTCAGGGTGCGTAGATCATTGAGGAGCCGGCTGCTGGTATTGAGATGTTGTTCCAGTCGGTCCAACTTAAACTGGACGATTTGGAGAGCCTGCACCCGGCGTTCGGACTTGGCGGCGGTGGCGGCGCCGAGGTCGGTAGCAATATCATTTTTGGCTTCGGTGATGGCCTCGATCAGGAGGCGCACGTATTGCTGGGCATTCTCGACGCTGTCAAAGGGAGTTTGAAGGGGAGAGTTCAAAGGCTCCTCAGCAATAGGGAAAAATGGCGGAGAGGGTGGGATTTGAACCCACGATACCCGTTAAGGTATGTCCGCTTTCGAGGCGGATCGTTTCAACCGCTCACGCACCTCTCCGGAAAACGAGTTGATCAGCAGACTGAAGCCGCGTTTTTAGCGACTGCCAACCATTAACGACGCATCCGAAAAAACTGCTGCAACAATTCTGCTGAACGTCCCGCCAAAACGCCGCCACGTATATCCATCTGATGATTCAGGTTGGGGTGATTTGCCACCTGCAAAATCGAATGGATGGCGCCCGCCTTGGGGTCGTCGGCACCGAACACCAGGCGGCGGAGGCGAGCATGAACGGCCGCTCCCGCGCACATGGCGCACGGTTCAATTGTAGCAAACAGTTCGCAATCGACCAGGCGGTGGTTACCAATGTTTCGCGCGGCGTCGCGGAGGGCCACGATTTCCGCGTGAGCGGTGGGATCGCAGTCGGTGAGGTTGCGATTCCATCCGCGTCCCACGATGCGACCGGCGCAGATCACGACCGCGCCCACGGGCACTTCGTCCGCCTCCAAGGCGCGCTGGGCACAGCGGAGGGCTTCTTCCATCCACAGTTCGTCTGGGGAAGGCTGGTCGGGGAGAGGTTGGTCAGAGGCGCGCAGTTGTCGGTCACCCGTGGCGGTTGCCGGGAGATCAGTTCCCAGTTCCCGGTTCCCAGTTGCCGGGAGATCAGTTCTCAGTTCCCGGTTCTCAGATACGAGTTCTTGGATGACGGACTGGGGTGGGAGACTGAACCGACCATTGTAGCGGGTAACTGGTTACGTTTGGTGTGGGAAGTTCCATTCCCATGGGGTGTCTGCAACTTGCTGCACAGACGGACAAGAAGAGTTCAGTCTTTGTGCATGCGAATGTAAATAACATATTTTCATAGATTTAACGGCTGATCTTGAATTGACACTGGAGGTTTAAGATGGCACGATGCTTGCACTTTGTGGGGCGTAGTAGTCGCGAGTTCGCCGGAGTCAGTTGATTTCAGCGCTCCTCAAAGGAGGATGGGTCACAGTGAAAAATGTAAACCGAGTTGCGGTGGTTGCTCTGTGGTTGTCGGCCTGCGCATATTCGCAGGGTGTGTTCAGCGTGGTAAAGGTGCCGGGATCGAGTCCCAATTCAGTGACAGCGATCAACAGCGGCGGTCAGGTACTGGTGAACACGGGCAACAGCAGTTCGTATCAGGTTTCGACGTGGGGCCGGATAAACGGTGCGGAGAATATTGGGCTGACGGGTACGAACAGTGGGGGTGCTGGGATCAACAGCACGGGCGATGTGGTGGGGGCGGGGGATCCGGACCATTCCGGCAACTTGCAGGCTTTCGTCTGGCGGCCGACGAGCGGGGTGCAGTGGCTGGGTTCGCTGGGGGGCAATTTGAGCGCGGCCAGTGGGATCAACGATTCTGGAGCGGTGGTAGGGCTCTCGTACACTGCGGCGAACACACAGCATGCGTTTCTGTGGACAGCGGCTGGGGGGATGCAGGATCTGACCCCGGGCCTCAGCAGCAGCAGCATCGGAGGGGCGACGGCGGTGGCCATCAATGCCTCGAACCAGGTGGTGGGGTATTACTTTCCCAACGGCAGCCTCAACACGGTTGGTTTTCTCTGGACGCAAGCTGGAGGTTTGCAGAATCTGGGTCCGGCGGGGACGCTGGCATTGGCGATCAACAGTTCGGGGACGGTGGTGGGGCAATCGCCGGTGGCGACTTACCGGCACGCATTCTCGTGGACGCAGGCGGGGGGAATGAAGGATCTGGGGACTTTGGGTGGCGACGAAAGTACGGCTCTGAGCATAAACAGCAAGGGATGGATTGCGGGAACGTCGCTGACGACGGGGAACGGCGTGCAGCACGGATTCCTGTGGACTCCGACCGGAGGCATGCAGGATCTAACTGCGCTGGCAGGATTGGCGGCCAAGCAGCAAGCATACTCGGTGGAAGTGAATGACGCCGGAGTGGTGGCCATCTCGACCAGCAGGGGCGACCTGGTTTTAGTTCCGAAGATGACGGCGACGTTCAGTTCGTCGGCCAACCCTTCGGTATTGGGGCAGGCGGTGACGTTTACGGCGAAGTTGACCTCGATTGCGGGACCGCCGCCGGACGGGGAGACGGTGGAGTTTGTGGTGAGCGGGCAGGTTCTGGGATCGGCGCAGTTAAAGGGCGGGGTGGCGGAGTTCACGACCTCGGCGATTCCGGTGGGAACGCACGCGGTAGTGGCGGAATACAGCGGCGACGGGAATTATCTGCCGACCAAATACAACGCGCTTGGGCAAGTGGTTAACAAGTAGAAAAGGGCAAGCTTCTGGGAAAGAGACGCGGTTGGCCGCGTCTCTTTTTTGTTTTCGAGTTGACCGGGAAGTGTGGCAAGCGCGGATTCGACATTCGAATCTTCTGTGACCGATCTCACACCAACCGGGTCCCGGTCGGTGGTATGCTAGGCGGGTTATGGGAGTGGCCGAGATTCTGCGGAAGGTTTTTTTGGTGGACCTGATCGAGGGGCTGGGGGTGACGTTCCGATATCAGGATCCGAAGGAAATTTATACCGAGCAGTATCCGCTGGAGCGGCCGCAGGTGGCGGAGCGCTACCGCGGCGCGCCGCGGTTGAACGTAAATCCGGATACGGACGAGACGCTCTGCATTTCCTGCGATCTGTGCGCGCTGGCGTGTCCGGAAAACCTGATTGTGGTGACCAGCGAGCGCAATGAAAAGACCCGCCGCAAAGAGCTAACCAACTTTACCTACGACCTGAGCCGCTGCATGTTTTGCGGTCTGTGCGAAGATGCTTGCCCCACCGATGCGCTCGAACTGACCCAGGATTTCGAACTCGCGAACTATACCCGCGAAGGCATGATCTGGGATCGCGAGGCGCTGGAGAAGGGGCCGCAGCCGACCGTGTACAGGAAGTAGCAGGTTTTTCGCCAGCAGTGTTTTGCGGGCGTGCTCAGGCTGAGTACGACCGAGACTCCAGTTTTGTGTGAAGCGCTGGTTCACCACTTCCTAGAGACCTCCCTAAGCCTTCTCTCAGCATTGCCGCCGGGCTAGCGCAAATACGTCCGTTTGGCCAAGGTCCGGATCGAAGGGCGCATCGGTTCTGTTTCCAAGAAAGGGTGGACTTTAGGTTCTCAAGCCCATTGGTGCGGAGCCGATAGCTAAGCTCATGTGGGGATAGGTAGATGGCAATGCGTTTTTCCTGAAGAGTAAGCGGGGTTCACACAAGATTCGGAGACAGGGTAATGGTGGAGTTCGAGGACGGGAGCGGCACGGGGTTGGGATGGATTTGCTTGCCCGTCATGATGAGAAGGGGGGAGCTTGAGCAATGAAAACAATGCCTCAGGTCCTTCTCGTGGATGACAACCCGGCCGACATCGGTCTGGCGCAGGAGGCGTTGGCCGGGGGCAGGCATCAGAGCCAGATCAGTCCGGTGGCGGATGGCGAGGAGGCCATGGCCTATCTGCACCGGACGGGCCGGTACCGGAATGCGATGCGTCCCGACCTAGTGATCTTAGATTTAAATCTGCCGAAGAAAGATGGTAGAGCGGTTTTGGCGGAGGCGAAAACCGATAAGGAACTGCGCAGCATCCCCATCGTCGTGTTCAGTACATCCAGCTCGATGTTGGACATCAGGCGCAGTTACGAACTGGGTGCGAACTGTTACGTCAGCAAGCCGGGAAATTTGAAAGGTTACTTGCTGGCGGTGCAAGCGATTGAAGAATTCTGGTTTGGCTCCGCCAGGCTGCCGCGAGAGGAAAAATGACACCTGCGAATGTTTTGCTGATCGAAGACAACCCTGGAGACGCGGACCTGGTGCGTCTGCGTTTTGTGGAGAGTAAATCCGATGTTCACGTGAACTGCGTGCCGCGGCTGTCCGATGGGCTGGCATGCCTGGAGGCGGAAGTGCCATTGCTGGTGCTGCTCGACCTGAACCTTCCGGACAGCCACGGGGCGGAAACCTTTCGGCGGGTGATGCAGAAAGCTCCGAACGTGCCGGTGGTGATTCTTTCGGGCCAGGACGATGAGGCGCTGGCGATGAAGGCCGTGCAAATGGGGGTGCAGGACTACCTGATCAAAGGCGATATCACGAGCAAGCATCTGGAGCGGGCGCTGCGCTATGCGGTAGAGCGGCAAGGGCTGCTGCACTCGCTGGAAATCACCCGCCAGCGGCAAATTGAATTCAAGAACCAGTTTCTCTCCCATGTTTCGCATGAATTACGGACGCCGCTGACATGTATTCACCAGTACGTCACGCTGCTGTTGGACGGGTTGGACGGTCCCATGACTCCGAACCAGACGGACCATCTGAAGACGGTTCTGAAGAGTGTGAATCAGTTACATGCCATGATTCGGGATTTGCTGGAGGCGACGCGGGCGGAGAGTGGGAAGCTGCGGGTTGAACCGCGGTGCATCGATATTGGGGAACTGATACGGCAGGCGGTGGCGATGATGCGTCCCACGGCGGCCGAAAAACATGTGGGTCTGGAGATCGGGTTGGATCCGACGATCCCGCTTGTATATGCGGATCCCGACCGCACGCTGGAAGTTTTCATCAATCTGATCGACAACGGGATCAAGTTCACGCCGGCGGACGGATCGGTGATTGTCAAGGCGTCGAAGGTGGAGACCGACCCGAGCGCGGTATATCTTTCGGTAAGCGATAGCGGGCGGGGCATTCCGGCGGAGTCGCTGGGGCAGGTGTTCGACCGTCTTTATCAGGACCCTGATGCGGTGGATGGCAACCGGAGCGGACTGGGGTTGGGGCTCTACATTGCGAAAGAGATTGTCACACTTCAGGGCGGGCGGATGTGGGTGGCGAGCGAACCTGGAAGCGGCAGCGCATTTTCATTCACGTTGCCGCTTTATTCGCTGGCCAGGCTGCTGCTGCCCGCAATCACGAACCAAGGAAGGTTACGAGAGTCTCTGGTGCTGGTGCGAGTGGAGTTGACTCCGCTCTCGAAGGCACTGCGCGGAAGCTGGAAGGAGACCTGCGAGCACTGTCAGGCACGGTTGCGGCAGTGCGTTTTCGTGGATAAGGACCTGGTGCTTCCGGCCATGGGAACGAGCGGCGCGGCAGAGACATTTTTCGTGGTGGCGTCTACGGATATGGAGCGGGCCGGGATCATGATGGACCGGATTCGCGGGCAAATCGGCGGCATGGCGGAATTGAAGGCAAGCGGTAGCTTGCGGGTGACGGCGGAGGCGATTCCGGGAGTGCCGTTGGGCGATCCAAGGACTCTGGAACAACAAGTGTGGGGGATTGCGGACTCGGTCATGGAAATCATTCAGCGGGATCTTTGGAACAAACAAAACTTCATCGAAAAGGAGAACTGACAAGATGTGGAGCGACAGCTACGGGCAGGGGATACCGATGAATCGCGCCAAGATTATGGTGGTGGATGACGATCCCGATCTTAGACAGGCGCTGAGCTTGCGTCTGCGGGCGAACAACTTCGATACAGTGAATGTGTGCGACGGATATTCCGCGATCGCGATGGCCCAGAAGGAACATCCGCATCTGATCATTCTGGATCTCGGGTTGCCGGCGGGAGACGGGTTTGCGGTGCTGAAAAATCTGCAGCAGTATCCGGCACTATCGGACATTCCGGTGATCGTGCTGACGGCTCGGGACGCGGAATCCAACGAAAAACGCACGTTAGAGTCGGGAGCGGTGGCTTTTTTTCAGAAGCCGGCGGACAACGAGGAATTGCTGGGAGTGATTCGCGCCAGCCTGCAGGCGGGGTGGGGATGGCGGGGAAGCGCGCCATCGTAACGCTTCGGTGCCGGCGCGCTTCATGCGAGGAGAGCGACATGTATTTGAATGCAATGGGAGTGTTAGCCCGTCCGCGGGAGTATGACGTGCGGCGGCGGGAGCCGCGCTATTTGGCCAGCATGCCAGTGGGATTGCAGCGTTTTCTGCGTTTTGGGCCGTTGCTGACTCGCGGGATCACGCTGGATATCAGTATGCGAGGCATGTCGGCGCTGGTGTGCGGCGCGCCGCGGGTGGGCGAGACGGTTGCGCTGGAGCTGGCGTTACGAGGGGTTCCGGTCGAGATGCTGGCAACGGTTCGACACAGCGCGCGGGCGCGGTCGGGGTTTGAGTTTTTCCCTTTGACTTCGATGGCTGAGAACGGAATACAGGATTGGATCGAGGAACTGGGCAAGGAGGAAGAGAAAATGTTCCCGTTTCCGTATGCGCCGGTGGGTAGGGGCTGAAGTCATTACTCCGCGGGCAGGGGCATACCCTGAACATTCCAGGAAATGTGGTGGACGGCGCTGTTGGTTGCGACAATGGCGGACTTGTCGGGAGCGAAAGCCAGTCCGACGATGCCGTGCCCGGAAACCTCGAGATCGGCCTTGCCTTGAGGAGTGATTTTCACAATGCCGCGTTTTCCGGAGAGCGAGGCGGCGACATAGATGTTGCCGTCGACATCGAGGGCCAGACCTTGGGGACGACCGAGGCCGCGATAGAACACGGACACACCACCGTGGGGATCGACTTTGTAGACGCAGTCGAAACTGGAAGTGCTGGGGCCGGTGACGAACATATCGCCGCCGGGACCAAAAGCGATGTGATAGGCGGAAACGCTGGGTTCGAGGGTAGCAAACACAAAAATCTGGCGGTCGGGGGCGATCTTGAAGATGGTACCGCTGCGGTCGCCGACGTATAGATTTCCGGCCGTATCGAAGGCAATTCCAGTGGCGATTCCCATACCTTCGGCGTAGGTGGACATGGTGCCGTTGGGGGCAACCTTGTAAACGGCTTCGTCATGGCGCGAAGAGACGTACATTTCGCCAGCGCGATCGAAGGCAATGGCAGTGGCGTTCATGAGGTCGCTAAGAAACGGTTTCAGGTTGTAGTTGGCGTCGATCTTGAAGATAGAGACTGGAACTTTTTGACCACGCGAACCGGAGAAGGTGACATAAATATTGCCATCGCGATCGAGGGCGGGATTGGTGACGGGATGAAGATTGTCGGCAACCGGGACGGCGATCCTGATGGATTGCGGGTTGCTGAGTTGACCGTTGGCGCCGACGACCACCGCACCGGAGGCCGCGCCGTCGGGAACCCGGGCCACGAGAAAATCGTCGGAACTGATTAACACCGAGCCTTCGAGTTCGCCAAAATGCACGCTGGGGCGGCGGAATTCGTGGGGACGCAAGCTCTTGCCCACGATACGAACCTCGCCTCCCGGGAGAGCGAAAGAGGGCGCGACCGCATCGATGTGCGGCTTTCCGTTGACGTTTTTTTTTCCCAGCAGGCGTTCGGAGATGCTCATGAGTTTGTCCCGGCAGAATCTGGCTCGATGGATGAACCGCTATTACGTTAGAAGTCCAAAGTGCAACAGAAGATGCATGATGGCGCAGGCATAAAGTCCCGCACCCAAGTCGTCGACCACAATGCCGGTGCCTTCGGGCAGCCGCTCCAGTCGCCGGATGGGGAACGGCTTCCAAATATCGAAGACACGAAAGAGTATAAGGCCCATGAGAAAAGTTTTCCAAGCCAGGGGGACGGCGATGAGCGCGACCAGTTGCCCCGCCACTTCATCGATGACGACGAATTGCGGGTCTTGGAGTGCAGAGGATCGGGCGACGAGGGTGGCGGCGGGAATTCCAATGATGGTGGCGGCAAAGGCTGCGAGGATGGTCGCCGAGGTGCGGTTCGGGGAGGGGATCTGGGAACTTGCCAACGCCCAAACCACCACCGTGGCTAGTGATCCCCAGGTGCCGGGACCTGGCTGAAGGCGCCCGGCTCCGAAGAAAGTCGCGACCAGGGTGGCCCACAATGGAGCGTGCGGGCGAGACACCCCCGCGACGGCCGGCGGGACGATGGTGCTACGGTCGTTGGGATCCGGCGAAGGAGGATCTGGCGAGGGCGTCACTGCGAGTCATCCTCGTCGGGAATGTCCTGCCGGATTGCTTGTTCGGCGTCGTCGACCGGCGACGAGATTACGTAGGCGCCGCTGGCCCACTTGCCGAGATCGATGAGGCGGCAGCGGTCGCTGCAAAAAGGGAAGTCAGCGTCGGCGGACTGCACCAGCTTCTTACAGATGGGGCAACGGAGTTTGATAGAGCGCTTACGTGGCATAGTGGAAATGTGGCGACAGATCGCGAGAGGAAAACACTTCTGTGTACGTATTTTTGACCTCGGCAATCACCTCTGACATCCGACCTTAAACGATTTCCGCGACCAGGTCATAATCGTGCGCCGCGGTAATGCGGCAGCGGTAGAAGTTTCCTTTTGCCGGCTCTTGTCCTTCGGGATAATCGTTGACGAAGACTTTGCCGTCAATCTCGGGTGCGTGCATCGCGGTGCGGCCTTCGAGCAGGAGGTCGGACTCGGTCGATGTTCCCTCCAGCAGCAGATCGAATTCGCGCCCGATGAGTTTCTTTTTCCGGGCGCGACTGATTTTCTTTTGGATCGACATGAGCGACTTGCGGCGGCTCTCGATGTCGCGCGGGGAAAGTTTCAGGCCTTGCTGGAAGGCGCCGGCGCCTTCCTGATCGGAGTAGCCGAAGGCGCCCAGCCAGTCGAACCCGGCCTCTTTCACGAAGTCGCAAAGTTCCTCGAATTCTTTTTCGGTTTCCCCCGGGAAGCCGACAATGAACGACGTGCGCAAGGTAACGCCGGGAATTACGCGGCGCATTTTCTCGATTGAACGCAAGAATAAATCGGCGCCGCCTCCGCGCTTCATGCGCTTCAGAACGGTCGCCGAGGCATGTTGCAGCGGGACGTCGATGTAAGAGCAGATATTGTCGTGGGCGGCGATGGTGGCGAGCAATCGCCCGGTGATTTTGTTGGGATAGGCGTAGAGGAATCGAATCCAGCGCAGGCCTTCGACGCCGGCGAGTTTTTCGAGGAGCAGGGCGAGGCCATCTTGGAGTCCAAGATCCTCGCCGAAGCAAGTCGTGTCCTGTCCGATGAGAGTGATTTCGCGCACGCCGGATTGGGCGAGGCGCTCGGCTTCGGCAATCACGGATTCGAAACGGCGCGAGCGAAACTGTCCCCGAAGCTGGGGAATAATACAGAAGCTGCAGGGATGGTCGCAGCCTTCGGCGATTTTTATGTAGGCGGAATATCCCGGCGTGGCGAGGACGCGGGGGGTGTGGTCGTCGTAAAGATAGTTGGGCAGGTCGGCGACGGCGCCATCCCATGAATCGCGCGCGAAGCGCCCCTGCCGGCGGCGATGATCGCCCTCGGGGCGCGAAGGGACGACGGTTGCCGTTGAGGCGTTCGAACCGAGCGGGTGTGAAGTCAGAATGTTGAACGGACTCGGGTTGGGGGGCGATGGCTCGACGCCCGCTGCGGCGAGGATTTTCTCCAGTTCGCCGGTGCCGACGACGGCGTCCACTTCAGGAATGTTTTTTTGAATCTCGTTGTGAAAGCGTTCGACCAAGCAACCGGCGACCACCAGTCTTTTGGCTTTGCCGGCGGTTTTGAGGCGGGCCATTTCGAGGATGGTGTCGATGGACTCTTGTTGCGCGCTGCCAATGAAGGAGCAGGTGTTGACCACGATGACGTCGGCATCCTCGGCGTCGGGAGTCAGTTCCGCGCCCGCCCGCGCCAGCAGGCCCATCATAACTTCACTGTCGACGAGGTTCTTGGGGCAGCCCAGGCTTACAAAACCTACCTTGGCGGGGGCAGGCGCCTCCGAAGTCGCGGACATGTTTTTCTTTATGGACACTGGGGCGATGACGCAATGAGCAGGAAACCGATCTGGTTAATTCTAGCATCCGGCAGCGCCCGATTCGCGCCCGCAGAAATGGAGTAACCGGAACGTACCGCATGTTTTCGGCTGACAGGGGCGGACCGTGCTAATCTTATGGAAACAAAAATACATCCCTCAATACTCCGGAGGAGAGATGTGGTACCAACGTCTCGCAGTAATAGTCGTTCCATTCTTAGTACTTGTTTCCGGCGCCTATGCCCAAGTCAACGAGCTCTCCTTCACCGGGGGGCGAGCTTTCGTGAGTACCCAGACGATCGTGAATGATGCGTATGTGAACGACTTCGACCCTCATATTCATTTCGGCAACGAGGAGATGGTTGCATTCAATTACGGCCGGTTGTTTAAGACGCGCAAGATTTTCGCGCTGTCTGCGGAAGTGCCGGCGGCGATCTATTTTCGGATGGATTTGCACACGGACCAGAACCAGATCCCCAAGGACATTGGGGCGCTTTTTGTAACTCCATCGGTGCGGCTGAACGTTTTTTCCGGGGACTCGGTGAGCCCGTGGGTGAGCGCGGGCGCGGGTTATGGGCGATTCCGGGAGGCGCCGGTGCGCAATTTTTACGGACCGAACCCCGGACCGACCGGCACGAACACAGGAGTGATCCAGTTTGGAGCGGGATTGGATGTGTGGTTCTGGCATCGCTGGGGCGCGCGCTTCGAGGCGCGCGATTTCAACTCCGGGCTTCCCGACTATACGGTGGATACCGGGAAAAGCCGGCAGAACAACTACTACGTAGGCGCTGGCATCATGCACCGTTTCTAGTTGCGGGCTCAAGCCTTGTTCAAGGGATGGCTGCCCGAATCCCGCAGATGGCTCGGATCCGACTTCGGACCCGACGTAATGTCTTCGAATAGTCCGGGCAAGCTTTGGGCGTCGTCCAACGACTTGCCGAAGCGAGCAGACTCATAAGCGCGGGTAAAGCGGGCGACTTTCCTTTGCAGGGCCGCCTCCTGAATGGCGGCCACGAAATCCAGCGGAGTTTGCGACGGCGACTTGCGCCAGCCCATGCGGGCCATGCGGGCCACCATGCGGTCATACCAGAGCGCGGCGGATTGGCGCGGGGCGCGCTCGGGATGCGACCGGAGACTGCGATTCCGCAGGGCGCGTATGAATCGGCCGAGATTCAACAGGGTGAGGATGATGACCGCGAATGCGACGAGGCCGCCGAACCACCGCGCGGGAAAGCTGGCGAAGTGGCGGTGCGCGCGCCGTGCCGAGCGCAGCAGGGATCGATGCTGGCGCCCGATCCAATGGCGAGCCTCGTCGAAGAGATGGCGGCTGTTGTTCGCGGCATCCTTGCCCAACTTGCGTTGGTGGCTGACGTCGTAGTTGATAATCCATTCGCGCCAAAAAGAAGCAGCCGCATCGATATAGAGCTGCATCCGCGACCAACCGGTGCGGGTCGGAAGGCTGCCCGCCGGGGTGGGATCAAAGCTGATCCAACCGGATCCGGGAAAGTAGGCTTCCACCCAGGAATGAGCGTCGCTGGCTCGAATTACATACTGGCCGGTGAGGTCGTTGAACTCGCCTCCGCGGAAGCCGGTAACGATGCGGGACGGAATGCGTAAAGAGCGCAGCATGACGGCCATGGAGCTGGCGAAATACTCGCAGTGACCCTTTTTTCTGTCGAAGAGGAAATTTGCGAGCGGATCTCGGGGTGTAGCGCGGGGCAATTCGAGGGTGTATCCGAAGTGGGTGGATAGATAACGCTCCAACGCGACTGCTTTGTCATAGTTGCTGGGCTGAGGTGCGGTGATTTCCTCCGCCAATTTTGAAATGCGACTATCGAGGGGAGGGAGCTTTAGATAGGCGTCCATGTCGGCGGGGGCGGTATTGGCGGCGAGGCGAAGTTCGTCGCTGTCGGAGTCGGCCAGTTGCGAGACGGCTTCGTAGCGATTGATGGGGCGCTCCATATCGAGGTCGTAGACTGCGCCGCCCGAGTCGACACTGACCTGGCGGAAATTTCCCAAGAGACTGAGAGGTCTCTCGGCCAGAAAGAAGACGTTGGTTCCGAGAGGCTCCATCATCACGCGATAGTGAATGGATCGTCCAGCGATAGCGGTTGCGCCACCCGGGGCCAAGATGGGAGCGAGGCGATAGCTTCCGTCGGCGGCGGGCCGCAACTGGTTTTGGTCATAGGAATTGGACCAGAGGCTGCCGTCAAAATTGCTTAACGCGACCCCGCGCCACTTCAAGTCGTAACCGCCCTGGACATCGTTGTCGATTTCGATATGCATCACGACGGTGCTGGACTGCTGAATCTGGCCGATACGGCCGAGTTGCACCCGGTCGGTAAATCCGGTAGAGACATCGCTGCTGGGGGAGTAAGCGCTGAGGTAGTGGGAGGAAATGCGGGGCAGCAGGAAAAAGATGAGGAAACTACCACCCAGGATCATGAGCATGAGCGCGGGCGCGATGGCGAGCAGCGCGCAGGCCATGCGCTGACTGGGAGAGACGACGCTGGGATCGTGGGCGCGGGTCAGTTCGGTGGCGACTGAGTGGCGCATCTCCATGAGCACAAAAGTGACGACGGCAACGAGCAGGAAGCAGGCAAAAGAAAACAGGAACACGCTGCCGACGGTGAGCACGGCGGCGGCGAGCACCATGAGAAACGAGAGTACCGCGAGCATATAGTGATCGCGGGCGCGCTGCAAGGAGAACAGGCGCACCACCATGGTGAAGAGCACGAGGTGAACGCTGGCGGCCAGAAAGCCGCGGGAAAGAAATAAATAATCGGCGAGATAGACGAATACGTAGATCAGGGTAAGGAGAGTGGTCCAGCGTTCCGAGATCACAAACTCGCGCCGGGTGAGAAGTTGGTAGCCGCGAAAGGCGAGGGCCAGTGCGACGAGCAGGACAGCTGGCAGATCGAGACCTCCGGTGGAAGCCAGAGTGGCGAAGCCCGTGAGAACGAGGAGATAGAGCGCGCCATTAAAGTAGCGCTCGATGGCCTTCGCCATAGTGATGCCGCCGGGGCTGATGTAAGTCTCGGTCACAACCAGCTTCTATTCTTGGCGAAACTGGCGCAGAAGGGAAGTGTCGGCGGTAACAAAAATGAAAGCTGAGCCGGGGTATTGGGGGGCGCGACATAGAGTTGAGAAGCAGGCAGATTGCCGATGGTGCTTGACAGCAAGGGGCGCGTCACTAGAATGGTGCGTTGCTCGATATCGACGAGAAGAAAAATGGCACGCTTCCTGCGATAAAGCGCAGCGTTGGATGCGGCATCAGGATCGAGAGCAGGCGCCTTGGGGCGGGGGATGACTTATGAAACTGGTTCGCGCGGCGGTGGTGATCGCTGGTGTGATTTTTCTGACAGTCGGGATTTGGGGCCAGAGCCAGGAGGGCCGGATCTCGGGCCGGGTCACCGACCAGAGTGGCGCGGTGCTGCGAAAAGCCCAAGTCACGGTGGAGAATGCCGCTACCGGCGTGAAACGGCTGCTCGAAACGAATTCGGCGGGGGAGTATTTCGCATTGGACCTGGAGCCGGGTTCGTACCGAGTGTCGGCGGAGTACGCCGGCTTCAAGAAGAGCGTAAGTACTCCGGTGCTTCTGGAGGTGTCGAGAGACATACGGGTGGATCTGCAACTTACGCCGGGAGCGGTGATGGAGACGATGGTGGTCACGGCGGAAGGGCAACTCGCGGATACGACAAACTCGACGCTCAACGGCGTGCTTTCGAATAAGGCAATTTCAGAATTGCCGGTACAGGGCCGCGACTTTCAGAATCTGCTCGAACTTCATCCTGGAGTGCAACGGACGCCCGGCGGCGGTTTCCACTCCGTGACGTCCAATGGCAATCGTCCGGATGACAACAACTTTTTTATTGACGGGGCGGACGACAATGACGCGTATTACGGTGAAACCGTGGTGAATGACGCGGGCATTTCGGGCACTCCGGCGAGTTTTTTGCCGCTCGATGCCATCCAGGAATTCAATACCCAGGAAAGTCCTACGGCGGATTACGGCGTCAAGCCCGGCGTGGTGATGAACATCGGCATCAAGTCCGGCACCAACGATCTCCACGGGACGGCGTATTATTTTCACCGCAACGCCGCGTTTGACGCGCGCAATTATTTCGATCCGGCCCCGAGTCCGTTGTCTTCGCTACTGATGCATGAGTTTGGCGTATCGCTGGGCGGCCCGATTAAGAAGGATAGGTGGTTCTACTTTGTTAATTACGAAGGGATCCGCGACAAGGTTGGGAATCCCGGGCTAACCGACAGTCCGGTTACGGCATCGCTTGCCAGTCAGTTGGGAGGGATCGCGAACCCCGACGGGAGTCCCAATTCAGCCTTGTACAGCGTGCCGGACGCCATCGCTTATTACAGCGACCCTAACAACGTTGCCTATTGTCTGGCGAATACTTATGGGACCTGCGCGGTGAACCCGCTTAGCGTACAGCTGGCAAACTTATTTCTGCCGAATCCGGGATTCACGTTAACGCAATCCGACCCGGCGGGAATCAATTTTGACTTCAATAACAAGAACCGGGGTGAAAACCTGGTGGCCAAGACCGACTACGTTCTGTCGGCGCATGAAGTGCTGAGCGCCCGCTTCATCTACGCGAACACGGATCAAACCGAAGAAGACACGGTGCCCTTGCGTCCGGAGTGGCTTTCGACCACCAGTCCGACGACGCAGGTGTTCGGAGTGAGTCTGGCGTCCACGTTTGGCTCGGCATGGGCGAACGATCTTCGTTTCAGCTATAACCGGTTTAACGAAGCGATTTTTCCGGTTGACCATAACGTAAATCCGACGAGCTACGGCCTCAACACGGGCGTCACCGATCCGCGACTGTTCGGATTCCCGCGCATCAGCCCTGGGGATCAGTTTAACTACATGGGCGGCAATTCGAGCTGGCCGCTGGAGACGACGCCCAGTGGAACGGACAGTTTTTCGGACACCGCTTCCTATACGCACGGCAAGCATTCCATCCGTTTTGGCGGATCTTTCCGTTACGGTGATGTGGATTATTACCGCGCCGGCTATGGACGCGGCCGGGTCGATTTCAGCGACCTCACTGATTTCATGGACGGCAATGTGCGCCGCTGGCGTTTCTTGTACGGCGATCCGGGGCGCAGGGTAAGCCAGAAGTCTTTTGGTTTCTTTGCGCAGGACGATTTCCGGGTGCGCTCGAACGTGACTCTGAACCTGGGCGTGCGCTACGACGTTACCGACCCGATCAAGGACTCGCGCAATCTGTTGGCTAACTATGATCCGACATCGCCGTCGGGCCTCGTGCAGGTAGGACAGGGCATCAGTTCTCCCTATCCAACGAATTACAACAATCTGTCTCCGCGGGTGGGTATCGCGTGGGATATTTTCGGCAAAGGGAAGACGGTGTTTCGTTCGGGGTTCGGCATCATCTTCGAGCAACCGTCAATCCGTACGTTTATGTTCAACGGGGGCGGTCTGAACCTGAACCCGAGTGGAGTTCCGTATGTGGATCAGAATGGCAACCTGCAAAATCCAACGGGAACGATTACGTCGTTTCTGCAAGAGTCGAGCGACGGAAGCCAAATCAACTGGAACTCGGCAGGCCCAATTTTCCCAAGCGCTGCGGGAAACCAATGCAGCGTAAACAGTCAGTGTTCTCTGTTCGCCGTGGACCAGCATCTGAAGACTCCGTACGTGATGAATTGGAATTTCAACGTGCAGCAAGAGTTGACGAGATCGACGCTGCTCCAGATCGGCTACGTTGCGAACCACGGGGTCAAGCTGTACAGCATCACCGATATCAACCAGGTCAATCCAAATTCACCGTTGGAGAGCGATCCAAACAACCCGAACTTTTGTGATTTCTGCGAGGAATATGGACGGCCGCTGGTCAGCAACTGTCCGGTGACGGCAATTGGCGGGCAGGGAACTGGTGGTCCGTGCTTTCCTTACTTTGGATTTGTGGACTATCTTAGTAACCGGTCGGACTCCAGTTACAATTCGCTGCAGGTGACTCTGACCAAACGTTACTCGCACGGCCTTTATCTGCTTGCCGGCTACACCTGGGCACACGCTATCGATACGGCAACCAGCAATCTAGCCGGGGTGCCACCGAGCAGTTTGAATTACCAGGGGGAACGCGGCAACGGGGACTACGATATCCGCCATCGCTTTACGCTTTCAGTTACGTACGATTTGCCCTCGATGAAGAGCAAGTGGCAGATGCTGGAAGGCTGGCAAGCCACGAGCATCGTGAACCTGCAAGGCGGTGAGCCTTATACGCTAGGGGACTACTCGGATGATCTGACCCTGACGGGCGAGTATAACGACCGCTGGAATATGAGTGGCCCAGCAAGCAATATTCACTGGTCTCCGGTCAATACGATTCCCTATATCGATCCCAGCCAGTTCAACACGACCACGGACGGCCAGGGCATTCAACACACTGCCAGTGGCGCGAACCCGGCAGCGCAGCTATGCGTAAATCAGGCGTTTGCCACGGGAGGTCAGGCGGCGGCGGACCAGTTGATTGGGAATCCGGGGTTCGCGAACACGTACGGTTTTACAAATACGAGCGGGGGATGCTACGTGTCGGGTAGTACCGTGATCACACCTCCGGCACCAACCGTTCAGGGCAACATGGGCCGGAACATTTTCCGCGGGCCGACGTTCAAGAACTGGGATTTTTCGTTGTCAAAGATCTGGAAGTTCAAGGAACGGGTGAAGTTGCAGTTCCGCGGCGAAGTGTTCAACATTCTGAATCACGCGAACTTCGATGTTTTCAGCATGAATACGGATTTGTCGAGTCCGTCCTCGGTGGGCCTGGTTATCTTCACGCCCGATGTAGCGGCATCGAATCCGGTCATCGGTTCCGGCGGTTCGCGGCATATTCAGTTGGGCGCAAAGATCATCTGGTAAGGGGATCGGGCTTTGTCAAAACCAACTTATCGAGTTGCGCGACTGTCCTCAGGCCTTTGTATTCTGGCAGCGGTTTCAGTGACTCTTTCGTTTGCCGGCACAGCGCCCTACAAATACTTTCGCGCGGGGAGCGCCACCGATGTTCAGACGAAGACTCAAGGTGGCTTTGCGCTGATCGGCGGGGGCAAGGATCTGGATCGCGCCTTCCAGTGGATGTGCGAGCGATCCGGGGGAGGCGATTTTCTTGTAATTCGCGCCAGCGGGGACGAGGACTATAACCCATATATTCAGGGTCTGTGCCAAGTCAATTCGGTTGCGACGTTGATTATGCCGGATCGCGCGGCCGCGGAGGATCCGTTTGCGGCCGCGGCCATACGCCATGCGGAAGCAGTGTTTATTGCCGGCGGGGACCAGGCGAACTACGTTAATTTCTGGACGGGCACTCCGGTGCAAGCGGCTTTGAACGAAGCCATCGCGCGGAACATTCCGATTGGCGGAACCAGCGCCGGGCTGGCGGTGCTGGGCGAATTTGTGTACTCATCGCAGGGCGATGCTCCGGATGACGCACCGCTTTCCTCGGCCGAGACGCTGTCGAATCCTTTCCATCGCCGGGTGACGATTGTGCATGGGTTCGTGGATATTCCGTTGTTGCATGAGGTGATCACGGACACGCATTTTTCCGCGCGCGACCGATTGGGGCGGACGCTGGTGTTCATGGCTAGAATTCTGCAGGAGGGTAAAGCTCATCGCATTCGAGATATCGCGGTTGATGAGCGGACGGCGGTTCTTCTGGATCCGGGAGGAACGGGGACGGTGGTGGGAGCGGGCTCCGCCTATTTTCTGGAGGCGACGCAGAATGCGGAAACGTGCAAGGCCAATACTCCCCTGACATTTCGTGGAATAGCGGTGCGGAGCTTGCGTGCGGGCGAGCAATTTGACGTGCGGCAATGGTCGGGCCGGGAGGGCGTCGCCTATACGCTCTCGGTGGAATCGGGGACGATTCATTCGACATTGCCGGGCGGCGCGGTATATACGAAAGCGGTAAAGTAGCTGCGGATGATCGCCAGGAGGGCCATCGGCGCCGGACAAGTCATCCGACGGAGCGACCGATGTTTAGTTCGTTTGCCGTCTGCCCGGCGGGGAACGAGCTGGTTCGGCATTGCTCCCGATTTCTTTCTTGTGCAATTCTTTTTCTGGTTACAATGACTGGCCATGGACTATCTTCTGAAAACTGAACCGACGGTGTACTCGTTCGCGGATCTGGAGCGGGAGAAGACGACAATCTGGGATGGGGTGACGAATCCGGCAGCGGTGAAGCATTTGCGTGAGATGAAGCCCGGGGAGCGACTGGTGATCTACCACACGGGCGAGGAAAAGAGTGCGGTGGGAACGGCGTTGGTGGTGGCTGTGGATGGGAGCGATCCCAAGACGCCGCAGGTGAAGATCAAGGCAGGGAAGGCGATCGCGAAAGTAAAAACGCTGGCGGAGATCAAAGCGCACAAGCTGTTTGCGGAGTCGCCGCTGGTGCGGCAGGGAAGATTGAGCGTGGTGCCGCTGACGGCGGCGCAGTATGGGTGGCTGGCGGGAGATTGAAGGGATGGCGGCGCCGGCGTTCGCGGACAGGAGTGTCCGCGCCACGGGTCAGGTTCTGATGATTCGCTCGCTACAGTCGGGTTGGGCGCAGGCGAAGGTTACGTGATTACGCTGGCGGTCGAGGCTGATGATGAACATGGGCCGGCCGTGACGCTCGCAGGTGGGCTGGTTGGGTGCAAGAACTGGAGATTCTCCGCGCTTGGGCGTGGTGTAGCCGATGCGTTCGCCGAAGCAGCGGTGGCAGAGTTTATCGGTGCAGCGGAAGAATTCGATCGAGAAGTCCGCGTTGTAAGGAGCGAGAGCGGGTTCCATGGCGCGGTAGTGCTGGTCGCAAAGGGGTAGGATGTCGGTCCTCATGCGAAGGGAGTTTAGCACCGAAACCATTGAGTCATGCATCGTTTCCTCATTGATCGAGGATTCAATCGCGCAATGATGCAGGCCTTACGTCAGCCGATGTAGCGCAGGGCGTCGACGATGCCGAGATGCGAGGCACGGTATGAGGGGATCAGGCCGCTGACGAATCCAACGAGAAGCGCAGCCGCGAGGGCGACGAGGGCGGTGCCCGCGGTCATGTGCATGGAGACTGGCAACCCGATGCCAGGGCGGGCCATAAATACGATTGCTCCGGTGGCGAGGGCGACGCCGATCAAGCCTCCGATGACAGAAATCGCGATCGATTCGCTCAAGAGCAATTTGAGGATGCGACCACGGGTGAAGCCGAGAGTGCGGAGGACGGCGACTTCGCGGGTGCGTTCGCGGATGGACATGGCCATGGTGTTGGCGCAAACCAGGAGGGTGGTGAAGAGTACGGCTCCGCAGATGCTGAGGATGAAGGCCTTGACGCTGCCGAGAGTCGCGATGAAATCGAGCTTGAAGGCTTGTTCGCTCTCGCTCTTGGTGGGAACGGGAGTGGCGTGGAACATTTCGTCGATGGCCCGGGCGGCTCGGGGCATGTTTTCCGGGGTGTCGACGCGAGTGAAGAAAAAGCCGGCGGTGTCTTTGAACCAGTCGACGGATTCCTCCAGGTACTTGGTATGGAAGAAAAGGCCGCTGGTAGGGGGATCGATGGTGTACATGCCGCGGACGGTGAGGTCAAGATTGGCGGGAAAGATGGTGCCTTGCAGGATGATGTGGTCGCCGATCTTCCAGTGATGTTTCTCGGCCAGCACGACATCGACGACACAGCCGGCGCGATCGCGCTTCCAGGCGGCGAGTTGGTCGGCGGGCATGATTTTGTCGGCAGCAACGTCGAAGTATTCGTCGGGATCGGTGGCGAACTGGGCGAAGTAATTTTCCGGTTTGTTGTCTTTATAAGTGCCCCCGAACCAGGTCATGGGAACGACATGCACGACGCCAGGCACGGTGCGAATTTTGTCGCGGTAATAGATAGGAAGAAAGTTGGCGAGGGACACCTTGTGGCGGGTCATGATGCGGAGCGCGGAATCAGGCGCTCCCTTGTCGATATAAAAGCTGCGCCAGACACACAGCATGATGCAGAGCAGGAGCAGTGAAAAAGCGATGCTGGCGACGGTCAGCAGGCTGCGTTTCCTGTTGCGAAAAGCGGATTTGGCGACAAAGGTGGAGAGGGTCATGGCACAAGGACATTTTACACGGCGTGATGTACGGTATGCGGGGCGGGCGTTGCCGGTTTGTGGGACGAAGTGCCATCGGTGAAAGTCAAGAAAACGTTTTCCGCAGTTCGCGACGGAGAATTTTGCCGGAGGGGGTGCGCGGGACGGCATCCACGAAGTGAATTTCGCGGGGCTGCTTGTGATGGGCGAGGCGGTCGGCGACGAAGGCGCGGAGTTCCTGGTCGAGCGCGTCGGAGGGAGTGAAGCCTTCGCGAAGCACGACAAAGGCGCATGGAATTTCTCCGGCGGCGAGATCGGGTTTCGCGACTACGCCACAATCGCGGACGGCGGCATGTTCGAGCAGGAGGGACTCGACTTCGGCGGGGGCAACGGGGAATCCTTTGTACTTGATCATTTCTTTGCTGCGGTCGAGGACGTAGTAAAAGCCGTCGGCATCGGCGCGCACGATGTCGCCGGAGAAGTACCAGCCATCGCGCAGAACGGCGGCGGTGGCTTGAGGGTCTTTCCAGTATCCGAGCATGAATTGCGGGCCGCGCATGGCCAGTTCGCCGGCTTCACCGGGCGCGACCTGGTTGCCGTTGCGATCGAGGATGCGGCATTCGGTGAGGGCCAAGGGGTGTCCGATGGAGGCTGGCCGGTGCAATTCAGGAGGGGCGATGTAACCGACGTGGGTCACGGGGGAAGCTTCGGTCATGCCGTAACCCTGCGTGACGATAATGCCGGTGAGGTCGGACAGGCGGCGGGCAAGTTCAGGAGCGAGTGGGGCGGCGCCGGACTTGATCCAGCGGACTTTGTGGTTCCTGGGGAAGATGCCGGCAGCGGCGGCCTGGCAGAGCGCATTGATGGCGGGAGGGACCATGGGCATCATGGTGACGCCCTCCTGAACTAAAAGGGCGAAGAGTTTTTGCAGATCGAAGCGGGGCATGAGGACGAGGGTGGACCCGAGGCTGAGAGAAAGAGTGAGGGCCACGGTGAGTCCGTAGATGTGGTAGAGGGGCAGGAAGCAAAGCATGACGTCATGGGGCGTGAGAATGGCGGCATTGGGGCCGAGGATCTGATAGACGTTGGCGACCAGGTTGTAATGCGAGAGCATGACACCTTTGGGCAATCCGGTGGTGCCGCTGGAATAGGGAAGGGCGGCGATGGTCTGTTGGGAGTTCTGGGCGGGCGCGGGAAAGGTGGCGGAGGCGGGTCGGAGGAGATGGGCAAAGTCCTCAGAACCGGCATTGCCAGTGTGGGTTCGGGTGGTGAAGACGCGGCGCAATGCGGGCAGGCCGGCGAGGTTTACGTTCTCGAGAAGCGGGGCATCGGTGATCAGGAAAACGGCACCAGAACTTTCCAGTTGGTAGCGGATTTCGCGCTCGCGGTAGGAGGGATTGAGAAGCGTGGGAATGCCTCCGGCGAGCGTGGCTGCATGGTAGGTGATGGCAAATTCCCAGGAGTTGGGGAGGAAGATAGCAACGACTTCTCCGGGAGCGAGTCCGGCGGAGATGAGGCCGCGGGCGAGGGACTCGACGAGGTCGCCATATTCGGCGAAAGTGAGACGACGTCCGGATGAACTGTCGATCAGAGCTGTCTTGCCGGCGTTCCGTTTGCAGCTGTGGAGAACGATGTCGTGAACAAAGCGGTCAGCGGGATCGGCGTACAACTGGGTACGGGCCATCGAGGAGATTGTAGTGCCAGAGGGCGGAAGTTAAAAGTCAAGGGGACGGGCAGGCGGCACATTGCTTTAGAAGATCAAGCGCTGAGTTTGCGGAGGAATTCCTGCTCGTCCATACGGTATTTGAACGCTTTGCGGCCGTTGATGAAGACTACGGGGACTTCGTCGCTGTAGAGGCGCCGGGCCTCGGTGTCGGAGTCAACGTCGATTTCACGCCAGGTGAAGCCGCCATGCTTGTGAAGTTTGACGATGCTCTCCTTGACGATTTCGCAGAGATGGCATCCTTTGCGGGAATAAACGACGACTTCCCGAGGCGGCGTCATGGGTGGCAGTTTATCAGTTGGAAGAGGGCTTTCCAAGGGTGGCTGAGGACTGGTGGGCTGAGGGCGTTGAAGGGCGCAGCAACTCTGGATATAGAATCATCACGATGACGACCAACGGCGGAGCGCTTTCTGGAAAGACGATGGTGGTAACGGGCGGGGCAAAGCGCCTGGGGCGGGCGATTGCTTTGGCGGCGGCGGAAAACGGCGCCGACGTGGCGATTACCTATCGCGAGTCGGCGCGCGAGGCGCGGGCGGTGGTGGGAGAGTTGGCGCAACATGGCGTGGAAGCGCTGGCGGTACGCTGCGATATTACCGAGGAGAGAAGTGTCCGCGAGATGGTGAAAGAAGTGGCGAAGGAACTGGGCGGCATTGACGTACTGGTGAATAACGCCGCGAATTATGAGGACGTGGAGTTTGAGAGGATTACGGTCGCGGAGTGGGATGCGATTTTCGCTTCGAATGCGCGCGGACCTTTTCTGGTGTCGCGTGAGGCGCTGCCGTATTTGAGAAAGCGCAGAGGGCGCATCATTAATATGGGGTCGCTGGGCGGACTGCGCCCGTGGGCGACCCATGTGCACTATTGCTCGTCGAAGGCGGCGGTGCATATGCTGACAAAAGGCATGGCGAAAGCACTGGCGCCGGAGATTGCGGTGAATGCGGTGGCTCCGGGTGTGATTGATCTGGGCGAAAAATCGGCGGCGGCGTTCATGAAAAAGACGGCGAAGCGGACGCCGATGGAGCGCAACGGAACGGCAACGGAGATTGCCGCGGCGGTGATGTTCTTTGCGACGGCTCCGAAGTTTATTACCGGGCAGGTGCTGGCGGTGGATGGGGGACTGGGCCTGTAAAACGCGGGTTGCGGGGCAAGCACCGTGCTGAGGTGAGCCAAGGAGTTGTGCCGCGGACCGAAGGATTTGTTTCCTGGTTTGGGTTCGGGTATCGTTCTGTTTCGACCCTGATCATACTTATGACGCGATCCCTTCGAGGTCTGGCCTCCGTTGTTTTCTTGCTTCTTACGTTGCTCCTCACAACGCGGTTGACGCTGGCCCAGGACCGCCCGGAGGAGGGCGGCCACGAAGTCGAGGTTTGGACGGGGGGCGGCTATTCCGTTCCCGGTGGAACCAAGGATACCAGCGTCTGGAACGCGGGAGTGCGCTATGGATGGATTTTGACGCAGCCGCACTTGCCGGGCTTTCTTAGCGGACGTTTCGAGCTTGCGGTCGATGCGGTGCCGGCATTTGTGGTGTTCCAGCGCTCCAATACGGCTTACGGCGGGGGAGTAAATCCGGTAGGCTTCAAATGGATTTTCGCCACGCACGGACATGTTGCTCCGTATCTCGAATTAAATGGCGGTACGCTGTTTACAACGCATGAAGTTCCGGCGGGAACGTCGACGATTAACTTTACGACGGGCGCGGCTTTTGGAATGTATTTCTTCCGTGAACATACGTGGTCGGTGGATGTCCGGTATATGCACATCTCGAATGCCGGGTTGACGGTGCCGAATCCGGGACTGAATACGGTGCAGGTTCGCTTGGGGTTGGGGAAGTTCTTTGGGAAGAAGTAGCAAACAGAATCTTGGTGGTTAATGCCGTGTGGAAGCGGGGCTATTTCCCGCCTGAAGGCTGCGGTACGCGGTTCGGACAAGAGCACAGGTCCTTCGCTTCGCTCAGGATGAGAATTCAAAACTGATAACAATGCAAAACTAATGTTGACGGGACAAGGCACCAGCGGTCTGCCTCGGTTCGGCGCCACGTCCGCAGCAGGGGCCGGGCGGAATCGGGGCGCCGTGAGGGCAGGTGCGCGGGTGGTTGAGGAAGGTGCAGATTTTGTCGGTGGCTTCGGGTGAGAGGATGTGCTCGAACTTGCAGGCCTGCTGCTCGATTTCGGTTTCGCTGTCCATGGCGAGCGAATCGGTGAAGAGACGTTCGGCGAGGCGGTGGCGGCGGATGATGTCGGCGGCGCGCTGGTGTCCACGCGCGGTGAGTTCGACGATGGCAGAGCCGTCACCCGTCGAAAAGCCGGCCGGCTTCAGTGCGTCGTGGCAGGGATTCACGAAGGGCTTGTGATCGTGGCCTTCGGGGGGGTGGGGGCGGGTGGTTACCAATCCCATAGCCGCCATTTTTTCGACGGCGATGGAAACGGGCAGAGCGCCGTGCACTTCCATGCGTCCGATCTCAGCGATTTGGCCGTGCTCTTCCAAGGCAAACAGTTCTTCCAGCACTTCGTCGAACTGCTCATCGTCGGCCATGGCGAAGACTTCCTGGGCGGCGATTTTTCCATGGTGGAGTTCGATGCGGCGGTCGGCCAGACGCGCGACCACGGGATCGTGGGTCACCATGACGATGGTGCGGCCCTGCTGGTGAAGTTCGCGGAGGAGGCGCAGAACGATTTCTTCATTGACGGCGTCGAGGTTGCCGGTGGGTTCGTCGGCGAGGACGATTTTCGGATCGTTAATGAGGGCTCGGGCGATGCAAACACGCTGTTGCTCGCCACCGGAAAGCTGCGAGGGCAGGTGGCCGGCGCGGTCTTTGAGGCCGACGCGGTCGAGAGCTTCGAGGGCTTCCTTTTCGTCGGTCATGCTGTGGAAGTATTGCGCAAGCATGACGTTTTCGACGGCGGTGAGATACGGGATCATGTGGAACTGCTGAAAGACGAAGCCGATAGTTTCGGCGCGGACGTGGTTGAGGTCGGAGGCGCTGAGGCTGGCTACGTTCTGTCCGTCAAGCCAGATCTCGCCGGTGGTGGGGCGGTCGAGGCATCCGATGAGATTGACCATGGTGCTCTTGCCGGAGCCGGAGGGGCCCATCATGGCGACCCACTCGCCGGAAGCGATGGAGAGAGAGATGTCGTCGAGGGCGTTGATGAGAGAGTGTCCGCCATTGTTTTCTTCAGCTCTGGCGGGATAACTCTTGGTGACGTTCTTGAGTTGGATCATACCGATGTTACCTCTTGTAGTGTTGCCGGGCAGCGCCTAAAGGCGCGTCTGGCTTCGACGAGTTTCGGTATCGCTAAAGCGATACCCTGATACGAAGCGATAGGACTGAGCCGGAGCCGGAGCGATAGGGCCGAGCCGGAGCGATATGACTGAGCCGGAGTGATAGGACTGAGCCGGAGCCGGAGCGATAGGACTGAGCCGAAGCGATAGGGTTGAGACACGCGCTATTCTCCCCTCAGAATGATAGCCGGTTGCACGCGGCGGAGGAGGACAATCGGCAGGACAGCCGAGAGCAGGGCCACGGCAACACTGCCCGCGAGAATGTAGGGAAAGACGCTGAAACGCGGCACGACAGGCGCGTGAAAGTTAACGCGTCCAATCCAGACGGCGACGGCGATGCCAATGAAGAAGCCGAGGATCGCGCCGACTACGCCCAAAGCCGCGGCCTCGGCGGCGAAGAATCCGTTGACCAGATGTTCGGACGCGCCCAGCGCTTTCATGATGGCGAAGTCGCGACGGCGGTCGAAGACCCATCCGATGAGCGTGGCGAGCACGCAGAGCGCGGAGGTGAGCACGACGAGGGTGGCGGAGGCGTAAAGCGTGGCGCGCGTTTTATTGAGCACGTTGGCTTCGCCTTCCATGATCTGGCGGACGGGGCGAATATCGGCATTGGGCAGGAGTTGGGTGAGTTTACGGATTGATGCGTCGACATCGGCGGCGGTTCCGTTGGCAGCGACTTCTATGGTGGAGGGCGCGACGCCGGTCCAGTTCTGGAATTCAGATTGATCGAGATAGATACGGCTATCTTCGCCGGCGCCAGTCTGGAGCATGCCGGCGGGGACGAGTTGAATCGCCTTGCCCTGGAATGTGAGTGCAAAAGGCTGGCGACTGGGGCTTGCTCCGGGGCCAACCACGGCGGCGGCGCGCATGCCGATCAACGCCTGGTTGGGGGCATCGGGCCAACGGCTGACCTTCCACCAGTGGTTCAACTGGTGGGCGCGAGCGAAGTCCGTGCCGACGACGACCACCGATTGTCCGTCATTCGTGCGAGCGACGGCGTAGGAAAAAGGAACGGCCAGGGTTTTCGCGCCGAGAACGGATTCGACTGTGGACAGCGCGTCGGCGGGCAAGGCCTGTCCTTCTTTGGCGACGACGACCAGGTTGGCGCCATAATTTCGGAACTCGGTGCGGAGCTTGGCTTGCACGTCGACGTAGAGATTCATCATGGCGGTGGCGACGGCGGCGGCAACGATCATGGCGAGCAGGGCAGAGGCGGCGCGCCTGCGACGAAGCACGGCCGCACGAAGAAGCATGCGCATGAACATGGAAGTATGGGGCGCATGGGCACGGCGATTGGCGACCTGCAGCGGAGTGAGGAGCGTGCCGGGAGTGGTGCTCGTCGTCATCTTTAATCGTTATCCTTAAATCCTTATCCTTCTCCCCGCAGGGCAAAGACGGGATCGAACTTCACGGCGCGGCGAATGGCGGCGGCGCTTCCGGCGAAGGTCACGAAGACGGCGATGCCGAGGATGATGGGAAAGAGCACGGGCTCGATGGAAATCCGCGAGTTGAAAATGGAACGGCCGATCTGGCGGGCGAGGAGAGCTCCAGCAGAAAATCCGGCGAGGCCACCGACCAGGGCGAGCAGCAGCGCTTCGGCAAAGAAAATCGCCGAGACGACGAGGTCGCCGGCGCCGAGAGCTTTCATCAGGCCGACTTCGACGCGGCGTTCATAGATAGCCGTAGCCATGGCGGCGGAAACGGCCAATGCGGAAGCCAGGAGCGCGGCGAACGTGATCAGCAGCATGAGTCCTTTGATGCGCGAGAGCACGGTGCCTTCGTTTTGCGCGACCTGGCGGATCTGTTCGGCGTGCGAATGTGGAATGGCCTCCTGCAACTGGTAGGCAATCGACTCGACGTAGGGCGAACAGTACCAGCGGTCGTAAACCTCGGGAGTCATGGACTTGGGATCGCGGACGGAGAGGGCATCCGGGGGCTTGGTGAGAGCGCTGACATAGACGCGGCGGACGGCTCCGGGTTTGCCGAGAACCTGCTGGGCCAGGGCGAGCGGCGCGACGATCTGGTCGTCTTCGACGCCGCCGGTGGAGAGAATGCCGGAGATGGTGAGTTGGCGGCCGTTGATTTCGAGGTTGTCGCCTGAGTGCTTGGACAGCTTGGCGGCCAGACGCTCGCCGATCAAGACATTTTGCGAGTCATCATTTGGCCAACTGCATGCGGCTGCCGGGTCTTCGACTCGGCTTGGAGGGGCGAGACGCCCGTCCGAACACGAGACTTTCCACCAGGGGTGGGTGATTCGTACGCCGGTGGTGAAGTCTTCTTTTCCGAAGCGGAGGGCTTTATCGAAGTAGGTGCCGAGGAGCGTGACGTCCTTGGCATCGCTGCCGGCGCCGAGTTTTACGGTAACGGGCAGCATGGGGGAGAAGCCGACGATGTTGTGGTGCCAGAAGGTGCCACGGATTTTCGGCAGGTCGGCTTCGTTGAGGAATGCGCCGTCGCTGGGAGGTTTCAAGTTGAGGCCGCCGACTTCCACGTCGAGTGTGTCTTCCTGCGGAGTGACGACCAGATTAGCGCCGTAGCTGCGCAGTTCGCGATTGATCTTGTCGCCGATGTCGGTGGCGACGGCGATCATGGCGGTGGCAACGGCTACGCCGAGCGTAATGGCGATGCCCGCGAGCAACTTGCGGCGGGCCTGGCGGCGGAACGATTCGTAGACGATGCGAGGAAACATTTATTTATTTCTGCTCGAAATAGCGCCGCCCAGCCGCGACGTCGGTTTCCGAGACAATGACCGCATCGTCGGTGACCTGGGCTTTCAGCGGGATCGGATTGCAGCCGCCGGGCATGCCGACCGACTGCGGATTGATGGGAGCGGCGCAATTCTTACAGATCACTCCCTGCGCTCCTTTATAAAATCCGACCGCGCCGCAGATTTCGCAGGCGTCAAAGAGGGTGGCGATTTTTCCGTCGGGCTTTTGATAGAGCCAGAAGCGGACTTCGACACCGCCTTCCTTGGCCTCGAAGCGATGGAGTTCGCCATCGTAAACCTGCTTCAGGGGAATGGAAATCTTACCGTCAACGAAAGTCACTTCAGTAGCGGGCGAAAGCGCGCTGGCGCTCTTCTCGTAAATGAAGCCGGCGGTGACCATCACGATAAAGATGAACGAGCAGACGTAAACCGAGGCCATCCAGAGACGCTCGCGGCGGGCGGTCCAGAGGGCTTTCCGTCGGGCAGCGCCGGCGGGAGGAAGTTCGACCGGTTGCCGGCTCTTCATTTCAAACAGCACCATGAGCGCGGCCAGAACGAGGATGGTGACGAAGAAAAAGAAATCGTTGCGCACGATAGGACCGATGATGGCCATCTCCTGACGAGAAGAGGGAAGCACGCCATTCTCGGAGAGTTCGTGCAGGCCGGAGATGATGAGCTGTCCGGCAACGAGGAAGAGAATCGCGGTGGTGACTTTGAAGAATTTCTGGAGATTGATCTTGACGCTGCCCTTAACGAACATGACGCCGAAGAGGACGGCGACGACCACGCCGGAGAGGGTGCCGATAAAGCTCATCAGTTCGCTGGAGTTCAAGGTCACAGCGGAGAGGATGAGAACCGTCTCGACGCCTTCGCGCATGACCATGAGGAAGATAAAGAGGAAGAGGCCGATCCAGGCGTCGCCGCGGGCAAACAAACCGACCTTGCTTTCGATCTGGCCCTTGAGCTTGCGGCCGGTCTTCATCATGAAGACGATCATGGTGATGACGAAGACGGCGGCGATGAGCATGACCCAGCCTTCGAAGATGTCTTCATTGAGCTTAAAGCGGGAGACGATGACGGCGACGCCAATCGATCCGGCAAAAGCGGCGGCCAGCGCGGCGTAGACCGATTTGCGGAGATCGTTGCGGCCGATTTTGGCGAGATAGGCGAGGGTAATACCGACGATGAGAGCCGCTTCGACGCCTTCGCGAAGGGTAATGATGAATGCCTGGAGCATTGGGAAAAGGCACCGCTTTCTAATTGAAAATGAAATTCAATTTCAATATCAATAGGATACGGTTTGGAGTGGGGGGCGGTCAACGCAGTGAATCACGGATTGCTGTGATTTACATCACACGGGGAAAGGGAGCATTGAATGGTATTTCCGCAGGGCAACACATCAAACCCATTGTCACGACCGTCCCTGCTTTCGAATCGTAAGGGCCATGGTAGCGGGAGCACGTGGGCCTGTTGGAACCCCATATTTCTTGTAAGTGGACAGCTAATGAGTTCTGGTTGGCTACCCTGTTCCCCAAGTATCGGCGCATGATCGCATTGCACTCAGAGTATCCGCAGGAACTTCTTTGCCTGGGCTAGTTCAGGGAAGAGATTCTCCTCCGCCACAAATTCCCTGGAATGCACGCATCTCCGGCTGCCTCGAAGTTTGACGGGATGCTTCAAGTGCAGCATCTCGTGATACACGATGTATTCGACGGCGTAGCGGGGGACGCGAGGGTGGTCGAAGACGCGGCTGATGACGATGGCGTTGTGGGCGGGATCGTAGTGGCCGAGGCTGCTGCGGGCGTGGGTGTGGCTCCAGGTGAGTTGGGGGCGACCGAGGAGTCCGTGAAAAAAGCGGCGGTTGAGGTCGTCGAAGATTTCCTCGAGATGGTAGTGGTGGCCGCGAGCGGAGCGGATCAGCTTGCGGCCGCGCACCTGGCGGACGAGACGCGCTTTAGCGGCAAGATCGTGGCCGGCAATATAGCGGCGATAGCGAGTGCTATGAGCGCGCTCGACGGGCTTGCGATAGAGCTTGGCGAGCAGGATGTGGGCGATCGAGTGCAGCACGGAATCGGGCGCGCCTTCGAGCAGGTCGGAGAGGCGAATGTAGAGCTCTCCCTGGCGGAGGCGGATGGTGTTGTTGATGGAGACAAAGGGATAAAAGCGAGTATGCATCGCTGGCGCAGGGGTGCGCGGACGGAGTTCGCGATAGGCTTGGTGAAATATTTCGGCGAGATTGGGAGGCACGGTGAGGGAAGAGTAGCAGAGGCGGGGAGGGGCCGTCAGCTTCGGTTTTCAAGGATCAGACGTCGGAAAGAAAGCGGCGCGAAGTTCGACTAAGCGATTTTTCCATCGGCAACGTATCTTTTATTCATCGGTTGATGATCGATCGATGCACTGCCGCGTCACGCCGTCGCGAAGACAGGGCAGGTTATTGGCCGGGGGATTGGGGTTGCGTGGTTTCGCCATGGGAGACGGGGCGACATTGGGGGTTGGATTGGGGCTGAGATAAACTGCCCGACCGTGCAGAAATGGATCTAATATCATGCCGAAGAAATAGCCTGTGCCGCCAAGGATGCCAACGTCGATCAGGGTAAGGAATCCGCGGTTGGCGGCGGGGGCGTGGATGGTGGTTACGCCGAGGATGGCGCCAGCTCCAGCGCCGATTCCGAGCCCGATGGCTCGGGCATTGTGGGTCAAATAGACGGCTTTGACGTTGTCGCGGCGGTAATGACCCTGGATGTAAGTCAGACCCGGATAGTCGCAGTCGAGCACATCGTCGGTTGCTCCCATGAAAGCGCAATGGCCAAAGGTGCGGCCGCGTTGCAGTTTGATTTTGAGCCGGGTTCCGCTGGGGAGATGCTGGACTGCCTGCCAGTCTCCCGTCTGGGCGATGGCCATCGAGGTCGCTAGAAAAAACGTGAACAGGGGCGAGAGGGCGGTTGGGTATGGCATGAGCGGATGGTAGCCGCGGCGGAGCGTTGCAAAGTGTGGGCTTCAGACACTTCTTGAGGTGTCACAATGACTCGATGGGATGAGTGATGAAGGCAACGAAGCGCCGGAGTTCGGCAATCGAAACTTCGGAGAGGAAGGGGAAGGGAATGGCGCGGCAGCCTGGGGGAAGCCGGGTTGCCGTGACCGAATCGCAGACGACGGCGGCGGTCTGCTGCAGGCCGCGCTGCCAGTTTGGTTTTCGGGCGTCGCGGAACAGGAGCGCGTCGGGGTGGAATCCGGCGGCGTGCAGGATGGTGCGCGCTAATTTCAGGAAATCCGGCCAGCTTGAGGCCACTCCGACGAGCTTGCCTGATGGAGCGGGCAGCCAACCGGCGAGCGAGGTGGGCACGGAGCGCACCTGCAAGGTAATCGCTTCGACATCTTCGGGAAGGGCTTGCCGAACGGCGGCGATGCGATTGGGGAGCGCGACTGGAATGGCTCCTTCGGAAGTCCGCGGGCAGTCGTGCAGACTGCAGCTTCGTACTGGAAAATCCACGGCTTGTGCGATTTCATCTGCGAGAATCCGGCGCAGTTCCTCGTCGGGCTCGATCAGGAGGAAGTGGTCGGGCGGTTGGAGTTCGAGCCATTGGCGCAGGCGAGAGCGGACGGTGCTGAGGGGAGCGCCGAGTTCGCGCGCCGACTGAAAGAGCCGGGCAATCAAGTGATCGAGCGGGAGCGGGGAGGAGGGAGCGAGTTCGGGCTTGCGCTGGCGAACATAAACACCGCTGCCGTGGCGGAGTTCGACCCAGCGGTCGCGTTCGAGTTGGCGATAGCCCGCGCTTACCGTGTTGGGATGCAATCGAAAACGCCGCGCTAGTTCTCGGGTGCTGGGCAGGCGCTGGCCGGGAGCGAGATCGTCGCTGAGGATGCCGAGAATCACCTGGGTTACAAGTTGTTCGCGAATGGTGACTGAGCTGCCGCGGGCAAACCAGAGCTGCATGGGGCTTTATCTTAACTCAGCATAGATTACATCCGCGGCTAGATCACATCCGCAAAAGGCCTTCTAACGAGAACGGCAGAGGTCGAGGCGTCTTATTTCTTCTTCTTGTGCTTCACGTATTCTTCGACTTCGGCGACGGTTTTGCGATGGTCGTCGGCACTGGAGTCGACGGTGTCGAGGGCGTCGGTGAGCAGGAACTCGTACTGGCTCGCTTCGGCGGCATTGGTGTTGGCGGAGTTCTTGAGCGCGCGCAGTTTGGACTGGAATTCAGTGTCGGCTTCGATGACTACTTTTAAGGGCTTGCGAATATCGTCCTTGCGCCCGACATACATGTCGATGTTGTCGTTGAGCTCGTCGTAGACGGCGAGGAAATCTTCGAGCATGTCATGGGTCTGGAGGCCGCGATCGGTGGTCTTGGGGTCGCTCCGCATCTGTTCCAGCCTGGTCATGCGATCGCGGGAGAATTTCACATAGAGTTTGAGGCGCAGGTCCGGGTCGAGCATGGCATCGCGAAGCTGGTCGATCTCCAGCGGATTGAGCGGGTCGCGACGGCGCTGGGCGGCCAGCGGGAGCGCTAACAGAAGCGCGAGGCCGAGGATTGAGCGCCAGTGCTTACCGGATTTCATTTCGGCTCCTTCTTATTGTCTTTCTTCTTACTGTCGGTGAACATTTCCTTGAGCAGTGTGGTGCGGACGTCTTCCATGCGACGGATGGCCTCTTCCAACGGAGCCTGATCTTCGAAGGCGAGAGTGCGTTTGATGTCACGCAATTTCTCCGCCATTTTCCGAACATCGATCTCGACATTCTTGAGCCGTTTTTTGGTTTCAATGGCGGCGTCGCGAGCTTTTTCGGAGTATGAGGCAATGTCTTCGACCGCAGCGCGGGCGGACTCGACTTTGCCATCAGCGTAGAGCTTGTCGGCATCGCGAAGCTGATGCTGGGCGATGCGGACGGCGAGTTCAGGGCGGTCCTCGGGCCGCGCACTGGCAAAGCGCGACTTGAGTTCGTCCACGGTTTCGTCCTTGGCGGCCGCGCGCAAAGCGACGGCAAAGGTCATGAGGAGTAATAAGATCGTCAGACGGCGCATAGTCGTCAATGCTTCTTGGGCTCGATCGCGATCAGGCGATGGCGGGCCTGCCACTCCTGATCAGGATACTGCCCTTTGGCGGCTTGAAGGAAGAGGTGATAGTTGATCGACGCGTTTTTATAGTCGTGCAGGTGATCGTAAGCCGAGGCCCGGACAAAGTAGCAGACGGCGGGCATCTCGGCGGGGAATTTGGCGCGCGCGTCCAGGGCTTTTATGGTGAGGTCATAGTTCTTATTCTCACTGGCCGCAAAGGCTAAATCGACGTAAAGATCGGGCCAATCACGCTTGAGCTGGACGGCGGCATAGAATTCCTGTTGCGCTTCGGCGAATTTTTTCTGACGGAGCAGAGCCTGGCCTAATCCTCGGTGCAATTCAGGATCGTTGGGCTGAGCGGCAATCAGGGTGCGGTAAGCACTTTCCGCAAGGTCATTTTTTCCGGTGCTGGCATAAAGGTCGGTCAACTCGCGCTGCGCCTGGGTGTCGGTGGGAGCGAGTTTGGTGGCCGTCTGGATCTCGGTGATGGCGTCATCTTTTTTGCCCTGCGCGGCCAGGAGTCGCCCCAATTGGAGATGAATACCGGCGTCGCCGGGACGCTCGGAGGCAAGACGCCGGAGCAAGGGCTCGGCGTCGGGCAAGTGCCCGGACTTCATGTAGATGTTGGTGAGACCGATCGCGGCTTCCGTGGAATGGGGGTCCAAGGCCAGGACTTGTTTGTACTCCGTTTCGGCGGCGGAAAATTCTTTTTGCCGCTCATGCAGCAGGCCGGCTGACAGAAGGGGTTCGGTATCCTTGGGGGTGAGCTCGGAGGCTTTGCGATAGGCTTTCAGCGCTTCTTCAGGCTTGGAATCTTCGATCAGATGGGCGAGCGCGAGCCAGGCGCGGGCCTGACCTTCTGAAACGTGATCGGTAGGCTTGAGAGTGGTGGCGGCGACGAGAAAACGTTCGGCCTCGAGGTTTTTGTCGCGGGCGAGCATGAGTCCCAGGTTCAGATTCGACTCGAAAACATCGGGCTTGGCGGCTACCGACTGGCGGTAGGCGTGGATGGAATCATCGACGCGGCCGAGGCGATTGAGAACAAATCCCAGATCGAACCAGGCCTGATAGTTTCGGGGATCTTTATCGATCGCCTTTTTGAGCAGCGTTTCCGCGGCCGCGAAATCGTTTTTTTGGATGGCGTCTTCGGCCTGGGCGATTTCCGGCGGGGTGTCATCGATGCGTTCCTTGTAATGGCGGACGGTGGAGTGAGTTTGTGCCAGAGCGCAGGCGGTCAGCAGGAAGAAGATGATGAGTAGAATCGCGTTGTCGGCCGGGCGTTTCATACGCGGGTTGTTCGCGCGGAGGAGGGCCGGGGATGCCCGGCGCTCCATTGGCTTTCTACTGGTCGCCATGGCGCACGCCATTTCCGTTCAAGACCTGCTTGAGGTACTGTCCAGTGTAAGAGTTGTTCAACCCGGCGATGCTTTCGGGCGTACCTGAGCCGACCAGGTTGCCGCCCCGATCGCCGCCGTCGGGACCGAGATCGATGACCCAGTCCGCCGTTTTGATGACTTCGAGATTGTGTTCGATGACGACAATCGAACCTCCGGCATCGATGAGACGCCGGAAAGCGGAAAGCAGTTTGCTGACGTCGTCGAAGTGCAGGCCAGTGGTGGGTTCATCGAAAATGTAAAGCACGCGGCGCTTGTGCCGGGGCCGGTCACTACCCGGGGCGGTCCGGTTCGGCGAACGACTTCCTGGTTGCAGGTGCGCGGCCAGCTTCATGCGCTGGGCCTCGCCACCAGAAAGCGTGGTCGCGGATTGGCCAAGGCGCAGGTAGCCGAGGCCGACTTCGTCGAGCACGCGCAATTTTTCTGTAAGGCGGGGCACGTCGGCGAGAAACTTCAAAGCCTCACGAATGGTGAGATCGAGCACTTCGTGAATATTCTTGCCCTTATAACGGACTTCGAGCACTTGCGGCTTGTAGCGTGTACCCTTGCACTCGTCGCAGATCAATTCGACGTCGGCGAGAAACTGCATTTCGACGGTGACGGTTCCGTCGCCCTGGCAGGTTTCGCAGCGTCCGCCGGGCACGTTGAAGGAGAAGTGTCCGGCGGGGAAACCACGTTTGGTGGCTTCAGGCAGGGCCGCAAAGAGTTCGCGGATGATATCAAACGCCTTGATATAGGTGACCGGATTCGAGCGCGGAGTGCGGCCGATGGGCGATTGATCGACGAGCACGACCTCATCGAGGTAATCCTCGCCGGATACGGTGTCCCACAGAATCGCGCCGCCACTTCCGCTATTTGCCTGCCGTTTCGCGGAGGCCACGGCTGGATAGAGAACGTCATGCAGCAAAGACGATTTTCCCGATCCGGATACGCCGGTAATCGCCACCAGCAGGTTCAGGGGAATCTCCAGATCGATGTGTTTCAAATTATGAGCGCGCGCGCCGGTGAGGCGTAGTCTGTGCGCCCCCGGTTGACGGCGCTTCACCGGAACCTGGATGCGCAGTTCGCCACCCAGATATCGGCCGGTGAGCGAGTGCGGCAACTTGACGATCTCGTCGAAAGTGCCGGCGCCGACGACTTTTCCGCCACTTTCTCCCGCTCCCGGACCGAGATCGAGAATGCGGTCGGCGGCTCGCATGATGTCGGGATCGTGCTCGACCACCAGGATCGTATTTCCCAAGTCGCGCAGGTCCTGCAGGATTTTGATCAGCCGGTGAGTGTCGCGGCTGTGCAGTCCGATGGAAGGCTCATCGAGGACATACAGCGTGCCCACCAGGCGGGAGCCGAGGGAAGTTGCGAGCTGAATGCGTTGGGCTTCGCCGCCCGAGAGGGTGGAGGACAGACGATCCAGGGTCAGGTATTCGAGGCCGACTTCGTTGAGGAAACGCAGGCGTTCGCGAAGTTCAATTAGGAGTTTGTCGGCAATCGCGGCCTGGCCGGTCGAAAGCGCGATTCGATCGAAGAATCGCGCCGCTTCTTCGACGGTCATACTGCAGACCTGGCAAATGTTCTTGCCATCGATCTTGACCTGACGCGCTTCTACACGGAGGCGGGTTCCACCGCAAGCTGAGCAGAGCGAGTATCCGCGATAGCGGCTGAGAAACACGCGCACGTGCAGTTTGTATTTTTTGCGCTCAAGATACTGAAAGAATCCGCGCACGCCGTCGAACGCCGCGTCGCCGTTCACGATTAATTTCTGCTGCTCGGGGTCCAGTTCGTGCCAAGGGACGTCGAGGGGAATTGCGGCCTGGCGCGCGAAGCGCTTGAGTTCAGTGAACAGCGGGCGATATTTCGGTTTCGTCCAGGGCTCAATCGCGCCTTCGTTCAAAGTCTTGCCCTTATCGGGGATCACGAGGTCGAGATCGAAATCGATGGTGTTGCCGAAGCCCTGACAGCGTGGACAGGCGCCATAAGGGTTGTTGAAGGAAAACAGGCGCGGCTCCGGCTCTTCGTAACGGCTGCCGTCATTCTTGCATTCGAAGCGCTGCGAAAAGCGCAGGCGCCGCGGAGTTGTGCCATCGCCGTCTTCGCTGCGGGGCGCGGTTTCGAAGATCACCTCGCCCGCCTCGCGATAGGCGATCTCGACCGCATCGACAATGCGCGCGCGCTGGTCGGAGGCGACTACGAGCCGGTCGACGAGGCCAAAGACCGGTTGGGAGAAGTTGACGTCGAGCAGAGATTCGGGGGTGGAGAACTCGAAGATCTGTCCATTTTGGAAGATGCGGTTGAAGCCACGTTTGCGCAGATCGAAGAGTCGCGCCTTAATCGCGTCAGAAGGAAGGGCAGACTCGGCGGACTTTTTCCTGGGGCGCAGATTCTTAGCGTTTTTGTCCGAGGCTGGGGGCAGATGAACCTGAATCGGGAAGAAGACATTCAGCCGAGTGCCCTCACCCAAGGCAAGCAAGCGGTCAGCAACTTCATCCACCGTATCTTTCTTCACTTCCTGTCCGCACAGGAGACAGTAAGTGCGACCGACGCGGGCAAAGAGCAGGCGCAAGTAATCGAAAATTTCGGTGGCCGTGGCGACCGTAGATCGCGGGTTGCGGGTAGAGTTTTTCTGCTTGATGGCGACGGCGGGGGCGATGCCGTCGATCAGATCCACGTCGGGCTTCTCAATCCGCTCCAGAAACTGCCGCGCGTATGCCGACAGCGACTCGACGTAACGCCGCTGACCCTCGGCATAAATCGTGTCGAAGGCAAGCGAGGATTTGCCGGAGCCGGAGACACCCGTGACCACGGTCAAAGTGTTGTGCTCGATCTCAAAATCGATGTTCTTGAGGTTGTGAACCCGAGCCCCGCGCACCACAATGCTATCTGTCGACATCTTCCCCTGGCACTACAGACGGATGGAAACCGGCTATCGAATCTTTCTATTATAAATCGTGGTTGGCGGCAGACGGGTTTGCTGCCGAGGGCCACTAGTGGCTCACTTAGGAAAACGCATTTCGTCAGCGGCTAAAGCCGGAAGGAAAAATCGAGGGTAACGGCGCGACTGAAGCCGCGCTCTTTCAAAACAAATTCAAAGTGAGCCAGCACCCGCGGATCGACTGCTTCTGCTTTAGCTTGCGGCAAAGGAAAACAGCACCAGGATGTAAATCCACAGGGCCGTCATGCAATGCCAATACCAGGATGTGATATCAACGACGATGCGGCGGGTTTCGACTGGCCGGTGCAGCGCGGAGGCGACATTGGCGAACAAAAGAGCCAGCACGCCGCCGGCGAGATGGAGACCGTGCATGGCCGTGAGAATGTAAACGAAGGAACTGCTGGTGCCACCGGCGAGGTGAAAGCCGGACGAGGAGAGCTTGCTCCAGAAGAAGAGCTGTCCGCCCAGGAACGCGAAACCGAGAGTGGTGGTAAGCGCGAGCCAGGGGAAACGGCGCTCGTCGCCGAGCGAGACTCCCGGAATCGATTGCACGGGAGCGAGGGCCGCTTCCCGGGTGACTTCGCGCCGCGCCATGTCGATGGTGATGCTGCTGGCGATGAGGATTGCGGTATTGGCCAGCAGCAATATCCAGGGCAAGCGCACTGGAACCCAGGTTTGGACATAGCCCGCGGCGCTCACATCCAGGCTTACGAATCCGCGCCGGATGACGTAGGCCGCCGTGAACGAAATGAAGAGCATGAGGATCGGTGTCATGGCGACGGCGAGTCCCATGCGGGCGCGGCGCAGGCGCTCGCCATAATTCGGCATCGAGTTCGGCATGAAGTCGGGCATACCGTCGCCACCTCCGCCAGCGCGCGGTGGGAGCGACGAGCCGTTATGGCCGGTGGGCCGGGTTGAGACGGGCGTCACGCGGGTTGCCTCGATGGTTCGTACAGGCGGTGCGAGTTATGATCGGAAAGCTTCATGCGCGATATGGTAATTGTGCAGTTGGGCAATTTTGGTTGTTTGCAAGCTGATGACTTGAACCGGGCCACTTGAACCTTAACCCTGGAAGAAGTCATCAACTTGCCAATCACGAAATTCTCGACTATGGCGCATTCTCCTTTTCCTGGTGATGAACCCGATGAACGCGAGCGCTGGAACCGGAAATATAGGGAATCACCGGGGTCGTGGCTGATTCCCGACCCGTTCCTACGGCTAGCGTTCTCGCGGTACATTGTGCCGCTGTTTCCGGACGGAGGAAACGCGCTTGACCTCGCGGGAGGCGCGGGACGGCACGCGATCTGGCTGGCGCAGCAGGGTTGGGAGGTCACACTGATCGATGTCTCCGAAACCGGAGTCGAACAGGCGCGGCAGCATGCCGGCCAGTTCGGGTCCCACATTCACTTTGTAGTAGATGATCTCACTCACTTTAAAGCTTCGCAAACTCAGTTCGCGGTGGCGTCCGACGCGGCGACTGGCAAGAGGTTCGAATCAAGGTTCGAATTGGTGATGGCATTTTTTTATCTGGAGCGAACGATCTTTCCGGAGATGGTCAAGGCATTGCGACCGGGAGGACTGTTGATCTACAAGACCTTCACCTGGCAGCAAAGGAAGCGGGCAGACGGTCCCAAGGACCCGTCACATCTGCTGAGGGCGGGGGAACTCCGACAGTTGGTGGATGGGCTGCGCATATTGCATTACCGGGAGAAGGTGGAAGAGAAGGCGACGGTCGAGTTGGTGGCGAGAAAAGAAGTCTGAAGTTGGAGGGTGAGGTCAGGCGCCCGTAGCCCAGTCCGGACGGTCGAGTGCGGACGTTGCAAATGGCGCAGTTCCGCATCTAGACTGTGATGACCGGGGTTGATTGGCGGACAGCGGCAGAACGCATGCGAAAGTGGCGGAATTGGCAGACGCACCAGACTTAGGATCTGGCGGGTAAAACCGTGGGGGTTCGAGTCCCCCCTTTCGCACCAATGCTTTAGGGCGATGTCAGAGCGGCACTTTATTCATATTCATTGTGCCTTGGTTTGAACCATTCGGGGTTCGCAGCGCCTACCCCAATCCACTCTCCGCCATCGCGCGGCTTAATCCCAACTTGTGCAACGCGAATCAAACTGCTGCATCTCTTTGACAGGAGGTAGTCTGGAATGGCGAGTCATGGCGATAAGAAGGTGGCGCTGGTCACGGGTGCGAACCGGGGTATCGGTCTGGAAACAGCCCGGCAGTTGGGGAAAGAAGGCATCACAGTGGTGGTGGCAGCGCGCTCGTTGGCCGCCGCGAATGAAACCGCAGAGCGACTCAAGGCCGAAGGACTCGATGTGTTCCCGGTAAAGCTTGACGTGACCAGCGCGGAGGATCGGGCGGCTGCCGCGAAGGCGGTCTCCGAGAGATACGGGAAGCTGGACATTCTCATCAACAATGCGGGAGTCGGAGCGGAAGACGGGATGTTTGCGGGCAAGACCATCGAGACCACCGAAAGGGAACTGCAGAAAGTGTTCGGCACGAATGTATTTGCTGTAGTTGCGGTGACCAGAGAATTTCTTCCGCTTCTCAAGAAGAGTTCGGCGGGCCGTATTGTCAATCTTTCCAGCATTCTTGGATCACTGACACTCCACGCAGATCCGAAAAGCCCGATCGCGAGCATTAAGACGTTCGCCTATGACGCCTCAAAAACGGCGCTGAATGCATTCACGATTCATCTCGCGGCCGAACTGAAAGGCACAAACATCAAGGTAAACTCCGCACATCCGGGCTGGGTGAAGACAGACATGGGGACGGAAAAAGCTCCGATGGAGGTAGTGGATGGAGCCAAGACCAGCGTCCAACTCGCATTGCTTGGTGGGGACGGGCCGAGTGGACGCTTCATTCATCTGGGTCAGGAACTCCCCTGGTAGTAGAGCGCGCGGACGCCGAGTTGATGGACGAAGGCAAGCACGCGGACAAAGCCGCGAAGGTTGATCGAGTCTCCGAGGTTGCAACGGGCGGCCCAGTGGCAAGAGTCGCGCCCGCGGTCGGGGTTGCTTTCATCCGCGCAAATAGCCAATCCAACTATTTTCGAATCGTCATAGATTGTGAAAATAGCGAAGAACGCCATTTTCGACTCTGGAAAGGACAATGCCCAAGGAAGCCAACATTTCAGGCAAAAGATGCCAGTACGAGCCGCCACGCCGGCCAATGCTTTCTTGCCGCCGGGCTCGCCATGGGCAAACTGGTAGCCGCCGATCACGATGGCGATCAGGCTCGCGACCTTCGCTACGGTACCGGTAAAGAGCGTTTGCAGGGCGGTGAAACCGCGTAGACAGAGCCTGGTGAGTGAAATACAACATGGGAACCTCCGGCAGCGATCTTTAGATCGCTGCTTTTGGTTCACCCTAGCTCGCAAAATGGATGTCGTCTAATGACTTTTCGGCAGACGCTCATTCCTGCTGGTTATAAAAGCCGATGGACTTCCGCGTGAGAGAGGGCCGAGGGCTTTCGCGTTTTCTGAGAAGCTGCTACGATAATTTTGGTTGTGAAATTTCCTATGGTTTCTTACTGGCGGTTTATGGGCGGTTCGGACAGGAATACGAGCAATTCTGGTCGTTCCGCGCAAACCGTGCACGATATGCAAAGTGTGCAAAGCCGCATAAACACTGGACATTTCGCATCTTGTTGATTTGGCGAGTGGGGACGTAGTTCAGTTGGTTAGAACGCTGCCCTGTCACGGCAGAGGCCGCGGGTTCGAGTCCCGTCGTCCCCGCCAATTCATTCCAAAGCAGTTAGGAGTGTTTGGTTAGTGCAAGCCGAACCCACAACCCAACCCACAAAATTACTGCACTGCTGTAGTCATCCCCACGGCGGAGAGGAATTCGCCTTGCGCCGCCCGTGTCTCGTCGCTGTCTTCCTGCGTGTACAGATCTAGGGTCGTTTGGATCTTGCTGAATCGCGATTCCCTGTTCTTCGTCAGTCGGCGGCGCCCAGCAGAACGTCGCCAAACTTTCGAAAGTCCAGAGAGCACAAACACACACTCTGCCAGAACGACCCGGCACTACCACGATAACCACATCGCCCCGATCGCAGGAATGAGGAAATTGTCCTTGGCGAAATCGTCCTTGGCGAAATCATCCTTGGCGAAATCATCCTTAGCGAAATCATCAGCGAAATCATCGCGCGAGCGCTGCCAGTCCTGCGGCCGAGGATATTAGAAGCGCTCGTCTGTTTTTGTCCGTCGCCATCGCATCCTCCTGGTTTGTTTGCAATAATGGGCGCGTTGCGGCGCAGCCCGCCCGCGAACGGAGTTCTTGATGAAAGTCAGACGAAACAAGCTTATTTGCCTGTGCGCGATCGTCACTGCCGTGGCCATCAGGGGCGGTTCCCAAAACACCGCGCTCTCCGCCGACAAACACTGGACGCTAGTCTGGAGCGACGAATTCGATGGTCCTAACGGGTCCGGGATAGACGGTACGAAGTGGGTGGCTGAAACCGGGGGTAAAGGTTGGGGCAACCAGGAACTTGAGTATTACACCGATCGCACCGCGAACGCCTCGCTCCACGAGGGTAATCTCGTGATCCGAGCGATCGCGGAAAAGTACACCGGTCCCGACGGCGTGGCCAGAAACTACACCTCGGCGCGGCTGAAGACTTTCGGGAAGTTCTCGCAAACCTACGGCCGCTTTGAGGCTCGGATCAAGATTCCCGCGGGACAGGGGATGTGGCCCGCATTCTGGATGCTTGGCGATGACATCGGGAATGTGGGCTGGCCCGCCTGCGGCGAAATCGACATCATGGAAAACATCGGCAAAGAACCGGCGACGATTCATGGTTCGATTCACGGCCCGGGATATGTCGGGGGAACCGGGATCGAGGCGGCGTACACTCTCCCGGGAAAACAGCGCTTCGCCGACGACTTCCATGTCTTCGCGGTCGAGTGGGACCGTGATTCCGTGAATTTCTACGTTGATCGGGAACGTTACGTACGACGCACGCGAGCCGACCTTCAACCAGGCTGGAAGTGGGTTTTCGACAAGCCGTTCTTTCTAATCCTCAACCTCGCGGTGGGGGGGTACTGGCCGGGCGATCCGGACCCGACGACGGTTTTTCCGCAAAGCATGCTGGTGGATTACGTGCGGGTGTACCGGCGATCTGAACCGGCGCCGAAAGAATCGGCACAGCCCTGAGGTCTTTTGACGCACGGTTCATGTAAAACTCGATCTAAAGCGCCCGGGCCGGTCCTGTCGACTCGCGCACGACCAACTCGGGGACCATTGAAATCAGTTGCGGCGCTTTTCCAGGGCAATTCGATATCCGCATCAAAAGTTGTTTCGCAGCCGTCTCTCCCATCTGCCGCAGTGGTTGCCGCACCGTGGTCAGACGGGGAGTCACGTACAACGACGCCTGAATGTCATCAAACCCCACGACTGAAATGTCTACTGGCACGCGCAATCCGGCATCTCGAAAGGCACTTACCGCGCCAATCGCGGAAATGTCATTGAAGGCAAACAGCGCGGTAAACGGCTCTCCGGTGGCGAGCAACTCGCGTGCGCTGGCATAGCCTTCATCCGGAACCGACGGCAAGGGATCTTGCACTTCGTGCTGCAATTGAATGGTCAGCTCGGGGCGAACTCGAATCCCAAGTTTCGCGGCCGCTCGGAGGACTCCTCTCCACCGGTACTCAGTGTCTGAACTGCGTTTGTGGCCTTTAAAAAATGCGATGCGCCGGTGGCCGAGCGCGACAAGGTGTTCGAGCGCTGCGAAGGTTGCTTTCCCGTTGTCGACGGCAATATTCGTCACCCCCGGCATCCGAAGATGACCCGCGATCGCGACCACCGGAACCGGCAGCGCCTGCACCACCGGAGTGTTCAAGAAAATCACTCCCTCAACCGCCCGGTCGACCAGCATGCGCGGATACTCCTGGATCAAATCGGGCTTGCCGCGATGGCTCGCGACAAAATAGAAGTAGCCCTCGCTCAATAACTCATCTTCGATCCCGCGCATGACCGACGCGGCATAACCCTCGCTGATTTCCGGCACCAGCACGCCCACGGTGAAACCGCGCTGGAGGCTCAAAGAGCGCGCAAAGAAATTGGGCCGATACGCCAGCTTCCGCGCCGCCTGCAGCACTCGATCCTTTGTGTGCTTGGGGATTGCCTTGGCTGCGGGCGAATTATTCACCACCACCGACACTGTGGCGGGCGATAGCTTGAGGTACTCCGCGAGCCCGCGAAGACTCACTGGTTTTGCCGGAGAAGCCGATTTGGAAGAGTTCTTCACACGCTCTCGATCCATGGTCGTCGTGGGAACAGTCCTTCGCACAGCACAGGGAGCAGCCCCAGGGAAACCCGGCACGCCGCACCCCAGCAACAGCACCGCAGACTACTACAATTAAAGCGGTTTTGTAATGGCATTTGATGGTTTTTTCGACGTAACATCGTGTTGCTTTTCGGCCTCGAATGTCAAGTGCTTTGCTCGTAAAACCGCAACTCCTCGTTTTTTGCCGAACCGCGGGTTCTGTGAGAAGATCGTTGAAAGATTCGGTTTTCCAGCTCGATTCCATGCCAGAACTTACCTCCCGTCCATTGATTTGTGACTCCCGGTTGGGAGTGTCGTGCGGCAAGCTTCTGCTCGCCGCGCTGCTGGTGACTTGCGGCATCGCATGGGGGCAAAATCCGGAACGCGGGGATTCAGCGGCACAAAGCGGAATGAGCACGGGCGTGGCTCACGCTCCAGTGAAAGATGCCTTGTCCCGCCCCATCACGGCAGGGGGTTTCGTGGATGGCGCGCCCGTGGTCTTTGTGGATATCAGCCACGCGGCCGGCTTGGACAAGTTTCATCACCAGTCCGGCACTCCCGAGAAAAGCACAATCCTGGAAACGCCGGGTTCGGGAGTGGCGCTGATCGACTATGACAATGATGGCTGGCTGGATATTTATCTGGTAAACGGATCGACGTTTCCCGCGTTAAAGGGCAAAGAGTCGCCGCCGCGGGCCATGCTCCTGCATAACAATCACGACGGCACCTTCACCGATGTCACGGAAAAAGCCGGTGTTGCCAATGAGCGTTGGGGCTTCGGGGCGGTAGTGGGCGATTACGACCGGGATGGCTGGCCCGATATCTACGTATCCAACTTCGGCAAGAATCGGCTCTACCATAACAACCACGACGGAACTTTCACGGACGTGGCCGAAAAGGCGGGCGTGGCTCTCGGAGGTTGGTCGGCGGGCGCGACCTGGGGCGACTATGACCGCGACGGTTTTCTGGATCTGTTCGTTCCCGGCTACGTGAAGTTCGATCCTGACAACCCGCCCATTGCCGGCAAGGGAGGCCTCCCGCCGGGCTTTTGCCGCTTTCGCGGTATTGACGTGATGTGCGGTCCGCGGGGCCTGCCGGGAGAGAGCGACCACCTCTTCCATAACAACGGTGACGGCACCTTCACCGACGTGAGCCTGAAGGCGGGCGTTTCCGATCCTCGCGGGTACTATGGCCTGGCCTCGGTTTTTGTGGACGTGGATGATGATGGCTGGCTGGATTTACTGGTAGCCAACGACTCCGTCCCAAAGTATCTCTACCGCAACAAACACGACGGGACTTTCGAAGACATCAGCTATCTTTCTGGATTCGCTTTGAACGATGAGGGCCGCGAGCAGGCCGCAATGGGCATCGCCGTCGGCGACTACAATCGCGACGGACGCGTCGATTTTCACATTACTAATTTTTCCGACGACTACAACACTCTCTATCGCAACGATGGCGATGCCAGCTTTTCGGACGTCAGCTACGCCGCGGGCATTGGCAATGCCACGATCCCGTTTCTCGGTTGGGGAACCGGATTTCTCGACTACGATAATGACGGCTTGCTCGATATCTTTGTCGCCAACGGACATGTGTATCCCGGGGTCGACAAGCAGGACTGGGGCACGACGTTCGGGCAGCGTCCGCTCCTGTTCCGGAATTTGAATGGATCCAAATTTGAGGAAGTTGCGCCCGCCACCGGCAGCGGACTGGCGGTCGTGGTTTCCGCGCGCGGCGCGGCATTTGGCGATTTGTTCAACAACGGCCACATCGATGTAGTGCTGAACGTCATCGACTCCACGCCAGTGCTCCTCCGCAATGTCATCCACAACTCAAACCACTGGCTAGGGCTTCGGCTGGTCGGAGGAGCCAAGAGCCCGCGCGATGCCATCGGCGCCAAGGTCTTCGTCACCACCGGCGCGATTCGCCAGCGCGGTGATGTTTTCAGCGGTGGAAGTTATGCTTCCAGCTCCGATCCGCGCCTGCACTTTGGGCTGGGTGCGGCAGCCAAAGTCGACAAGCTCGAGATCCAGTGGCCAAGCGGCAACAGGGAAGAGATTCAAATCCCCGCGGTGGACCGGATTTTCAGCGTGATTGAAGGTAAAGGAATGGTCGAACCGTGAAGCGGAGACGGCCAGGCACCCGAGAACTGCATCGCACCAGGCTTAGTGTTCTCGCGATCGCTGGTTGGCTATTTTGCTGGCTGCCGTCGTTTGCCGCTTCCCAGGAGCATTCTGCTAAGCCGCCGTCTGCGGAATCATTGGAATCGTTCGTCGACATCGCACCGCGCCTCGGCATTAACTTTCAGTATCGGGCTTCGCACACTTCCAGAAAGTACTTGCTCGAAACCATGGGCCCGGGAGTCGCGCTCTTCGATTACGACAACGATGGACGGCTCGACATCTTCGTGGTGAATGGAACTCCGCTCGCCGATCCCACTCCCAAGGGGACGATTCCTCAAAAAACTGGCCCGGAGTACTGGAACCGGCTGTATCATCAAAAGCCCGACGGCACATTTGAAGATGTCACCGAGAAAGCCGGCCTGCAAGGCGTCGGATACGGGATGGGAGTGGCGGTTGGCGATTACGACAACGATGGATTCGAAGATGTTTACGTAACCGCTTACGGCGGCAACCGTCTCTACCACAACAATGGCAATGGAACTTTCACCGACGTGACCCAGACTTCCGGCGTGGCAGGAGGCGGATGGTCAAGCGGCGCGGCTTGGATTGACCTGGATGGCGACGGCTATCTCGACTTGGTCGTGTTGCGATATCTCGATTGGGATTTCGACGACTTGTGGTGTGGCGAACACAAAGAAGGTTACCGCGCGTACTGCCATCCCGATCACTTTAAGCCCATCGCCCCCTTGGTCTATCACAATAATAAGGACGGAACTTTCACTGAGATGGGCGAGAAAATCGGTCTCGCCAAGCCCGCGAAGGGACTCGGTCTAGCGATTGCCGACTATGATCGCGACGGCCACATCGATTTTTTTGTGGCCAACGATTCGATGGTTGAATTTCTATACCACAACAAAGGAAACGGCACCTTTGAAGATGTGGCTCTGGTTTCCGAAGTGGCCGTCGACATCGACGGACGAACCTATGCTGGGATGGGTGTCGACTTCGCCGATTACAACAACGATGGTTGGCCGGACCTGGTGGTCACCGATCTTGCCAACCAGCGTTATGCGCTTTACCTGAACAACGGCGATGGCTCCTTCAATTATGTAAGCGCGAACGCCGGCCTGTCACAGATGACGCTGGGACACTCGGGATGGGGAGTGCGTTTTCTCGATTATGACAACGACGGCTGGAAGGATCTGCTCATCGCGCAGGGCCACGACCTCGATACCATCGAACTGAATTTTCCGCACCTGCGCTATCGTGAGCCCATGCTGCTGGCGCGGAACACGGGCCATGGGTTTGTGGATGTCTCCGCGCAATCGGGAAGCGTCTTTAGCCAGGCGTGGGTGGCGCGTGGCTTGGCCGTTGGCGATCTCGATAACGATGGTCGGCTGGATGCCGTCGTCACCACCAATGACGGGCCGATCCATGTGCTTCATAACCAGACGCCGACGCAGAATCATTGGCTCCTCTTGAAACTGGTAGGACACACCAGCAACCGCGATGCGATTGGCGCTGAAGTCGAAATGGTTACCGCCGCGGGCTCGCAGTTCGCCACCGTCTCGACGGCCGGCAGCTATCTCTCCGCCAGCGACAAGCGGGTACACTTTGGATTGGGGAAGGACAATGTCGCTCTGAAGATTGAAATTCGCTGGCCCAGCGGAATCAGGCAAACGATCAAGGACGTGGCCGCGGATCAGATTCTACAGATTGACGAAACGCCCAAAGCAGCGGCGCAGAAACCATGAGCGCGCCACCGACAAACTCGCGTCGCTTCAACCCGCGTTTTATCTTCTCGTGGTCCATCATATTCGCCAGCAGCCTATGTTTTTCTTCTCCGCAAGTCAGCGCTCCGTCATCTGGGGACTTCGGTCAAGGCGTGGCTGAATTTCGCGCCGGCCATTATTCATCGGCAGCCGAATCATTTGCGCGCGCCGAGGCCGCTTCTCCGGGCGCAACGGAGGCGCTGATCTACCAGGGCAAGTCCCTGGTTCATCTCTCGGATTTCCCTGGCGCCGAGAAAGCGTTGCGCGGCTATCTGGCGTTTCATCCCGATTCTTCCGAAGCGCTGTACCTGCTCGGCTTTGTTCTGCATCGCGAAAACCGGCCATCGGATTCGCTGGCTATTTACACGCGCGCCGCCGCGATCACTCCTCCTGCGGCGGACGATCTGAAGATTGTTGGCCTCGACTACGTGCTGCTTGATGATTACGCCGACGCCATCAAATGGTTGCGGGCCGCGGTCGAACGCGACCCCAGGAATAAAGACGCCTGGTATTACCTCGGCCGGGCGTATTACACAAAGTCGCAGCGAGCCGAGGCCCGGCAGGCGTTTCTAGCCGTGCTGAGTCTCGATCCCCGCGACGTCAGAGCGGAGAACAACCTCGGGCTGATTTACGAGACCGACGGCCAGCCCGCCGCCGCGATCGAGGCGTACCGGCAAGCCGTCGCCTGGCAGGAACAAAGTCCGCATCCGAGCGAACAGCCGTACGTCAATCTGGGCAACCTTCTTATGGAGCAAGGGCAGCTCACGGAAGCCCTGCCGCCGTTGGAAAAGGCAGTGGCGCTCGCCCCCAACAACGCTTTTTGCCACTTGACTCTGGGCGTCGCCTACCGGCAAAGCGGCAAGCTGGAGGCGGCCCAGCGCGAACTGGAAACCGCGACTCGTCTGGAGCCGGACAATCCTACCGCTCATTATCAATTGGGCAGACTCTACAAAGATCAACACGCGATGGATCGGGCTCAAGCTGAATTCGAAAAAACTTCGGACTTAAAAACCCGCTCAGCCGGTTCGCAGTCGCCGCCCAAGTGATGGAGTTGGAGTCCATTGCGGTTCGACATTGTCGAATCTACTAACGAATCTACTGGCAAATCTAATAACAGCGCTACTGAGGATTGTCGGAGGTGGGCTTCGGCTCGGAAGCCTCGGGATGCGCTTTGCGATAATTTTCCAGCGACTGTTGTGAACGCTTGGCCCCTTCATCCTTCAGTCTCTGGAACGTCTCCATGGCGTTGCGAGCCTCGTCCATGCGGTGCAGCCGGCGGTAAACGGTTCCCAGTTGATACCAGGCTTGTTCCACCACGTCGGAATCGGTGTCCGTGGTCGCGGCGTGCTGCAGGTGTTCGGCGGCGGACGCATCCTCGCCCAGCAGCATCTCCGCCCGGCCCAGGTTGTAGTCGGAATGGATCAGTCCCGGTTTTTCGCGCAGCGCGGCCTCGATCAGCTCTTTTCCTTTGGCGCCGTCGCCCTGCTCGATCGCAATGGCTCCGAGTTTGTACCGCGCCAGCACGTTATTGGGATCAAGCTCAAGCTCACGCTGAAATGCCTGCTCGGCTTCCGGAATCTTGTTGGCATTGCGGTATTCCGATCCCAGCTCCTCGTGCAGGCCGGGCTGTGTCGGAGCCAGTTTGATGGCCGCCTCATACTCCGCGATCGCTTCCACGTGCCGATCGGCTTCGGCGTTGGCCTGGGCCAGGACGCGGTGCACGCGCCACGAACCGGGATCGACTTTGAACATGCGAGCGTAGCTGTTTTTCGAGACGAGCAGGTGTGCCCGGCCGCGGTGGTAGAGAATGTCTCCATCATCGGGCTTGAGTCTGGCGGCACGGTCCAGAGCGTCCGCGGCTTCCTCGGGCTTGTCCTGAGCCAGACAGACGACGCCGAGCCACATCCAGGCGGAGGCGTCCTTGGGATAGCCGGCAGTCTCTTTGGCCACAGCGGCGTGAGCTTTTTCGAGATGATTTAACCTGAACTCGGTGATTCCCAGAAACAGATTCGCGCCATGCAGTCGCGGCTTGAGCGCCAGCGCTTTTTGAAAGCTGGCAATCGCCTCGTCGTATTTGCCCTGCTCTTCGCGAACCAGCCCAAGATTAAAGTGAGCCTCGGCAAAGGCTGGAGACTGCTTGACGATGGCGGCGAAGCCGTTGGCGGCGGAGTCCAGGTTGCCAGACTGCATGGCTTGGGTCGCTAGCGCAAACTGAGCTTCGACGGCGGACTGCGCAGCGACGCGTGAACACAGGATCAGAGGAAGACAGACGAGAGATAAGCAAAAGAGGATCGCGAGGGTGAGCGAGTAGAGGGAATTACGGAGAGATAGCCTATGTTTGGCCAAAAACATCATCAGTTTCACGTAAGGAATTCTAAACCCTGGGCCGGACATAAATAAAAAGGCTGGACACAAGGTCCAGCCTCAGGTCTACAGCGGGCAAGCCAGCCTTAGAACTCGTAACGGATCGTGGCCTGAATGGTCCGCGGGCTATTAAGCACGGTATGGCCGCCGCCTCCTGGTACACCGAAGTAGGAGTCGTACGGGTTGCCGTCGATACCCCCGAAGATATGCCGGTTAAAGACATTCTGGACGTCAAACTTCAGCAGGATCGACTGGCCCTCATGAACCGCGGTTCGTTTGATCAACGACATATCCTCGTTTTTGTAACCGGGGCTTCGCCACCAGGAGACGGCGGTGGGAATGTTTCCGAAGACGTAACCGCCGCCGGCACTAAGGGAGGCGGCGCTGGGATCCTCGAAGGCATTGCAGTTCACGGGAGAAGGACCCGCCTGGTTGGGTTGGAAGATGCCATTCACGGTATGGCAGCCGCTGTTCCAAGTGCTATTCAGGGCGGGTGTCCATTGCGTAGGATTCGGTCCAAAAACAGATTGCCCTGGAATCAGGCTGAAGCGGTAATTCCCGGTGCTATAGGGGTTTGAGGTTGCATACTCATTGATGACCGCAGGCGATCCAGCCTGATAACGCTGGATGCCGCTGATTTGCCAGCCGCCAGCCACTTTGCTGGCCGCGCCGTGGTTCAGATATTTCTTGCCGGGCCCCATCGGAAGCTCGTAGAGATAGCTGATCACGAAGGTGTGCGGTATGTCCTGATAGCTGACGGCTTTTTCACCCTTGAGGTTATAAGGATTCTGGGCGCCGAAGACGTTGGAATTGAAACCCGTTTCCGTCGGGAAAGACGTATCGGCGTCGGTGAGGGTCTTGGAGAAGGTGTACGACGCCAGCAGGTTCAAGCCGTTGCGGAAGCGGCGCTCGAGAGTGGCCTGCAATGCGTTGTAGGTGGATTGGCCCTTATTCTCCAGGCAGCAACTGGTGGTGATGTTCCAGTATTGCGGGAATGGCCGGAGTAACTGTCCGATGGTGGCGTTATTACCCCAGCCGGGAACAAACCAGGAAGGAACGGTTTTTCCCAGGCTGGCTAGAATGGGGGCGGCGGCGGGGTCGGTGACCAGCAGGTTCAAGTTGGCGCCGAGGGAGTTGTACTGGGGATTGGGCAGGTTGACCTGAGCCAAATTGGAGAGCAGCCGTGTCGCATGTTGACCCACGTAAGCGATGCTCATGATCAAGTCTGGGGCGATCTGGTGTTGGACCTGCAGATCCCAGTTCTGGACCATGGCGGGCCGCCCATAGTCCGGCGCCACGTAGTTGGGACTGCTCTGGGTGAAGGTCAGGAGCGTCGGATCTTGAGTGTTGCTGGGCGGCGTATATGCGGGGAACCCGGCATCGAGCGAAGACACCGGCGTGAACTGATCGGAGTTCTGGAAATTCGGGCTCGCCGTGGTTCCGCTGCTGAGACTGCCTCCGAAATCGGAGTAGGTAAGCGGAGCATAGTAGATGCTATAGGCTCCGCGGACGACGGTGCCCGGTGTTTGGTCTGGTGAATAGGCAAACCCGATCCGTGGACCAAAGCTCTTGTAGTAAGTATCGGCGCCGGTCGCACTCTTGCCGTAGATCAGGGCGCCGGGTTGTCCCGGCGAAAGGGGGTTGTTGGCCGTCAGCGAGAGCACCGACTGCGCTCCCAGGGCTTCGTGCCTCGGCGTATTGATATCCCAGCGCAGTCCGAGGTTCAGAGTGAGGTTCCGGCGGGCCTTGAAGTCATCCTGGACAAAAGCGGCGTAGTAGTTTTGGATCCAGCGAGAGAAATGCGAGGTGACGGTGAGAGATTCCTGGTCGGGCAAACCTAGCAGGAAACTGGCCATTGAGTCGCCCGTATTGCCGGCATTGGGATTCTGGCTGACGGGAGCGAAGGCGGTTTCGCGGCTGTTAAACACATAGGTCGGCGATTCCTGCCCGGTGTTCTCGAGCGAATATTGATAGGAGCGCCAATCAAAGCCAAATTTGAAGGAGTGACGGCCACGTGACCATGAAACGCTATCGGCGACGACGAGTGCGTTGGGGATCTGGGTGCCGTAGTTGTTATCGCTATAACCGCTGTAGCTGATTCCGTATTGGGCGCCATTAAATTGGAGCTGAGGGAAGGTGGGCCCGCTGGCGCCGGGGATTCCTAGCACTTTCTCCCAATCCGAACCATTCACGCTCGGTGCAACGCCGGCGGTGTAGATGCGATTAAATCCAACCGTCAGGTGGTTGAGTATGGTCGGGGTAGCGAGATAGTCCCAGCCGTAACGAAGATAATGGGTGAAATAGCGGTTGGTGTAATTACCCGGCGTGAGGGGAGCGGGAAGGTCGAAGTTGCTACCATTCAGAATGTTCTGCTCGCGGCTGGAATACGAAAAGAACATTTTGCTCTTGTTCGTGAGATCTTCGTCGATGCGGAAACTGGTTTGGGTGATCACCTTGGGAGTAGTGCCCGCCGGATTCTGATAGTTCTGCTGCAGACCGTTCACTCCATTGGCCGGATTTCCGGGGAGATTGGTTGGAGGCAAGTAGCCGAGGATCTTCTGCGCCACCGGGCTGAGGTTCGTAATTATGTTGCCTGCGAAGGGCAATCTACAGGTTTGGCCACCGACCACCTGAGTGGTCGAAGGATCGAATATCTGCCCTTGGAGGACCTGCTGGCCATTGCACGGGTTAATCACGGGCAAACTGGTATTAGGGTCGACCAGGCCGGGGCCCAGCAGAGCCGAGAAATCGCCACCGCGCTCGGCGCTGGTTGGCAGCGTTAGAATATCGTTCTGCAAGCTCACCCGGTTGCGGTACTGCTCCCAGGCGAAAAAGAAGAAAGTCTTGTCGTGGCCGTCGTAAACATGTGGAATCCGAACGGGGCCGCCCAGCGCGCCACCAAAATCATTCTGCCGGTCGCGCGGCACTTTGATGATGGGTCCGCAGCACGCCCACGGCCGGGCATTCATGGCCTCGTTATGGAATAGCTCGAAAAGGCTGCCGTGGTACTTATTGGTTCCGGACTTGGTGGTGAAACTTTCGACGCCCCCGGAGGTATGGCCAAACTCAGCCGATGGGGTAGCTGTGGTCACTTTGAATTCGGTCAGGGCCTCAACCGAGGGTGCGGTCTGATCAAAAGCGGTGCCCGAATCCGAACGCTGCGTGCTGGCGCCGTCGAGAAGGATTTCCGAGCCGAAGTTTTGTCCACCCGAGATTTTTGTTTCGTAGATACCCGCTGAGGAGTGGTCGCCCACCGTGCCTTGGCCGGTGGCTCCCGGAGTGAGGAAGATGAAGGTCTCGGGAGAGCGAACTCCACCGCTTTGACCCGTCGTGTTCAACATCAGAGGAAGTTCATGGATTTGCTTGTCGCCGACTACCGTGCCGATTTCGGAACTTTCCGTCTGGATGGTTGGAGCATCGGCCAGAACCGTGACCTCTTCCTTCACATCGCCGGGTTGGAGGGTGATGTTGAGGGCGGCGACGGAGTTGATCTCGATCAAGACGCCCTTTTGCAGGGACGTCTTGAAGCCCTTGGCTTCGATGGTCAGGTCGTAGCGACCGATGGCGACATCGTTCACGCGGTAGGAACCGTTGCCGCTGGAAACGGCCTGGTAAACACTGCCGGTATCCGCGCCTTTGATGGTAATCGCCGCGCCCGCCACCGCAGCGCCGGAGCTATCCTGCACGGTGCCGGCGATGGTTCCCCGATCCGACTGGGCCATGGCAGTCCCGAGCATCAACAGGCACAAACACCCAACCACGAACCCTACCCACAAACGTTGTGAAACGCGCATCGCAGCGCCTCCTGAATTGTCGCACCGGTCGTCTTGTCTCATCGTCGTCATCGCCGATGAGGACGGGAGAAGACTATTGCTGAATCTTGGACCTTTGCCCCGTAATAGAAAACTACTAGGAGTTTGAAGTCAAGAAAAAAATGCAAAACCGGTTTTGTAAAGGGCTAAATCGATTGAGCCGGATACAGAATTTGGAAGTCACGTATGAAGATCTATATTCCGCCGGTGGCCCGGATGACGCGGCTGGCGACATCCCGAGAACGTTGGTGTGGTACTTCGCTGAAGCGCTTTAGTGAAATCTGTGGAAATGGTATCCTCGTCCCGCACCATCGGCACCGACTACGTGGAGGTCGTTTCATGGCCCGGAAGAACCCTGCAACGGTACTTATAACTGTAGTAATGGCTTCGGCAATCGTGCTCGTGAACTTCGTCCCGGCCGCCTGGCCGCAGGCGCCATCCGCGACTACGCCTGCCATCGACAACCGCGCCGAGGCCATCCTCAAACAACTGTCGCTGGAAGAGAAGATCGACCTTATCGGCGGGCTCGATGACTTCTACATTCGCGGGATCAAGCACATTGGCCTGCCTCCGCTGAAAATGTCCGACGGCCCGATCGGCGTGCGCAACTATGGACCTGCCACGACCTTCGGCGGCATCGGGCTGGCCGCCACCTGGGACACGGAGCTGGCCCAGCGCATCGGGACCGTGATCGGACAGGATGCGCGCGCCCGCGGCGTCCACTTCATGCTCGGGCCGGGAGTCAACATTTATCGCGCCCCGATGTGCGGCAGAAACTTCGAATACTTTGGCGAGGATCCGTTTCTTGCATCCCGCACCGCCGTCGCCTACATCAACGGAATACAAAGTCAGGGAGTCAGCGCCACCATCAAGCACTTCATGGGCAACAACCAGGAATTCCTTCGACACGACGCCGATTCGATCATCGACGAACGCACCATGCACGAGATTTATCTGCCCACCTTTGAAGCGGCGGTCAAAGAAGCGCACGTGGGCGCGATCATGGATTCCTACAATCTGATCAACGGCCGGCATGCCACCCAGAACGGCTATCTGAATAACGATGTCGCGAAAAAGCAGTGGGGCTTCGAAGGCATCATCATGTCCGATTGGGATGCAACGTACGACGGCGTTGCCGCAGCCAATGGCGGGCTCGATCTCGAAATGCCGTCGGGCAAGTTCATGAATCGCGCCCAACTCATACCCGCGGTGAAATCCGGCCAGGTGAGCGAGGCGACCATCGACGACAAGGTACGCCGGATTCTTCGAACCGCAATTCGTTTCGGCTGGCTCGATCGCGAGCAGACCGACTTATCCATTCCGTTGCTGAACGCGCCGGGCGGCAAGGTCGCACTCGAGGCGGCGCGCTCGGGTATGGTGCTGCTGAAGAACCAGGACCATCTTCTGCCGCTGGACAAAAACAGGATCAAGTCGATCGCCGTCATCGGGCCGGATGCCTATCCGGCGCAACCCGTGGGCGGAGGCAGCGCCGGTGTGCGTCCCTTCAGCGCGGTCAGCTACCTGGAAGGTATCTCCGCATATCTCGCGACGGGAAGCGGCGCAAAGGCTTACTACGCCCGCGGAATACCTTCGGTCGGCGAGATGGCCGAGACCACGAGTTTCACGATCGATGCCGGCGGCAAGCAGCCCGGCTTGAGCGCCGAGTTGTTCAACAATCCCTCTTTCAGCGGACAACCGGCCGTACACCGCACCGACGAGCACGTCAACTTCGAACATGGGCTGGGCGATGGCGTGAACTGGAATGACGTTTCCGCTCGCTGGACGGGTTACTTCACGCCCAGCCATCCCGGCGACTATCTCGTGTTCACGCAGGGTGGCGGCGAGGAAGGTGGTTCCCGCCTTTTTCTTGACGACAAACTGATCATCGATGACTGGCAGAGAATCAACGCTCGCGTCAGTCAGGTTCACATTCCTCTGGCCGCCGGGCCGCATAAGATTCGATTCGAGTATTTTGTGCACGGCAGCTATAGCGGGCCGAAGATTGGCATCATCCGTCCGGAGGAGGCGGTGGACTCTGACGCGAAGAAACTTGCGGCCAACTCCGACGCGGTCGTCGTAGCGGTGGGTTTCGACCCCGACAGCGAGAGCGAAGGCGGCGATCGCTCGTTCGAACTGCTTCCCGCGCAAGACGAACTCATTCAACAACTCGCGGCGGCGAACAGGAACGTCATTGTCGTGGTTACCGCAGGCGGAGCCGTTGATACGGCCCGCTGGATCGATCGTGTGCCCGCGCTCTTCGAGGCATGGTATGCGGGACAAGAGGGCGGGACCGCGTTGGCGCAACTTCTGTTTGGTGAATACAGCCCGTCCGGCAAATTGCCCATCAGCTTTGAGAAGCGCTGGGAAGACAACGCCACGCATGACAGTTACTATCCGAGAAGCACGGACAACAAGGCGGACAACAAGGTCGTCTATTCGGAAGGTGTGTTCCTAGGCTACCGGCATTTCGACAAGTCCGAAGTCAAGCCGTTGTTCCCGTTCGGCTTCGGACTTTCCTACACCACTTTCGCCTACAAGAATCTTGCCATATCTCCGGAGCGTGTTACTGGCGACGAGTTCGTTACGGTCAGCTTCGATGTAACCAATACCGGAGATCGCGGCGGATCGGATGTTGCCGAGGTTTATGTTGGCGAATCGCACGCCGCCGTTCCCCGGCCGGTGAAAGAGTTGAAAGGATTCATCAAGGTTCCGCTGAGCGCGGGCGAGACGCGGCGGGTTTCGTTGACTCTTGACCGGAGAGCATTTTCCTATTACGACAGCGAGAAACATGGCTGGGTTGCGGATGCCGGTGAATTCAGCGTCTACGTCGCGCACTCCGCGGCGCAGATTGATCTGAGTGGTACCGTGACACGATCCCACTAGAGCGGCAGCAACGGCCTTCAGCGAAAGTTATCGGAACAGGGCAGACACCGGAGCGGGCGGCAGGCGGGGGAAGCTACTACAAGAAATGGCTCCTCAGGTAGCGGGCCCGGTGGACAGGTCTGCGGTTCCGATTCAGCCGACGCTTCCCGGCTCCACTCAGGTAACGAACCCACCCGTTTGCGCGAATCGATCGTGTGCGGAAACAAAGGTGAAGGCAAGCTTCTTCGTCAAGAGGTCGGCGCTGAGAGCGTCGGCGCTGTACGATAGCAGGGAGATTTTAATCCTACGGAGCGTGTCATGATCCCTGCCCTCGCGAACCTGGAACCCGAAGCAGTATGGAAGCACTTTGATAAATTGGCGGCCATTCCTCGGGCCTCTACCAAGGAGGCTGCGGCGCGAGACTACATCCGAACGCTGGCCACAAAGCTGGGCCTGGAATGCGAGCAGGACGAAGCCGGCAATCTCGTGGTCAGGAAGCGGGCGCGGCCGGGACGGGAGGGAGCGCCCATGGTGCTCCTGCAGGGCCACCTCGACATGGTGTGTGAAAAGAACGAGGGAACGGTACATGATTTCGATACCGATCCGATTAAAGTTGTGAGAGATGGGGATTGGCTGAAGGCGGATGGAACGACTCTGGGCGCCGATAATGGAGTGGGCGTAGCCGCGTCACTGGCCGTGATGGAGAGCACGGACATTGCCCACGGTCCACTGGAATTTGCCTTCACCATTGACGAAGAGACCGGGCTTACGGGCGCTTCGGAGTTCCCCGGTGGCGTGCTGAAGTCGAAGTATTTCCTCAACCTTGATAACGAAGACACGGGAACTCTGTGTATTGGCTGCTCGGGTGGCATCAAGACGACGGCTCGACGAAAGGTAAGCCTTGGTGCTGCTGTCGCGGGATCGGCATGGCGGGTCAAGGTGTCTGGGCTGAAAGGTGGCCACTCCGGGGTCGATATCCACCAAGGCCGCGGCAATGCGCTGCGGATCATGGGTGGGGTGCTTCAGGTCTTGCTGGATCGTCTGCCCATCGAAATCGCGGAGATCAATGGTGGCAGCGCGCAGAATGCGATTCCCCGCGAGGCTGCGGCCCTGGTGGTAGTCAATCCCTCGCGCGAGAGTGAACTGAAATCGCTTATCGCCACAGCCGAAACGGGATACCAAGCTGACTTAGGGGGATTCGATTCCGGATTGCGGATCACGGTTGAGAGAGTCGAACGTCCGGGAAAGGTGCTGGACGCGACGGACGCGAAACAAGCGGTGGCGCTGCTCGCAAGCTTGCATCATGGGGTTATCGCGATGAGCCCCGATGTCCCCGGTTTGGTGCAAACGTCTACCAACCTGGCGACGGTGACCACCAAGGGCGACGTGGTGGAAATTGTCACCAGCCAGCGGAGCCCGATCGAGAGCAGCATGATGGCTGCGGCCCGCATGGTTGCGACCGTATGTCGCCTGGCCGGCTTTGAAGTAGAGCACGCCGGCAAGTATCCGGGCTGGAAGCCGGAGCCCAACAGTGAAATCGTGCGCAAGCTCCAGGAGGTGCACAAGAAACTCTTCGGGGAACCAGCCCGGCTGATTGCCATGCACGCGGGCTTGGAGTGCGGCGTTATTGGCGAGAAGTATCCCGGCATGGAGATGGTGTCTTTCGGTCCGACAATCGTGGATCCGCACAGTCCGAACGAGCGAGTGCAGATTTCGTCCGTGGCGAGTTTCTGGAATTTCCTGAAGCTGGTGCTCGAGAATTTTTGATTTGGCACTTGGGTTGAGGGCAAAGTAGCCTGCCCATGCACTCAAAGGTCCACTGCGCGCATCTCATGGTGAACCCCACCACATTATTTGGGAATGGGGCTCAACTATGAGGCTTCCTATAACCCGAGGGATCGGGCTGCCGCTTCCACTGGGTTTGGTCCTAAGCTTGGGATAAGAGAAACAGTTCGTGAGGGAGGGACAATGCAGAAACGGAAACTGGGAAAAAGCAATCTGGAAGTGTCCGCCATTGGCCTTGGCTGCATGGGAATGAGCTTCGGGTACGGGCCACCTGCGGATCAAAAAGAGATGATCTCTCTGATTCGCAAGGCGGTCGAACTCGGCGTCACATTCTTCGATACGGCGGAGGTTTACGGCCCGTTCACCAACGAAGAACTCGTGGGTGAGGCTTTGGCTCCGTTCGGCGGAAAAGTGGCGATCGCCACGAAATTTGGATTCAAACTTGATCCCCAGACCCACAAACAGGCGGGGCTGGACAGCCGGCCGGAGCATATCAAGGAAGTCGCGGAAGCGTCGCTCAAGCGCCTTAAGGTCGATGCCATCGACTTGTTCTATCAGCACCGCGTTGACTCCGACGTGCCGATTGAAGATGTAGCGGGAGCGGTGAAGGACCTAATTCAGCAAGGCAAGGTGAAGCACTTCGGCCTGTCTGAGGCGGGGGCGCAGACGATACGCCGGGCGCATAAAGTGCAGCCCGTGACGGCGCTGCAGAGCGAATATTCTCTGTGGTGGAGAGAGCCTGAAGCGGAGATCATACCCACGCTCGAAGCACTGGGGATCGGATTCGTTCCGTTCAGCCCGCTGGGAAAGGGCTTTCTTACGGGAGCGATCAAGGAGGATACGAAGTTCGACAAGACCGATTTTCGCAACAGCGTTCCGCGTTTCACGGAAGAGAACCGGAAGGCGAATCAGGCGATGGTCGATCTGATTGGGAAGTTCGCGCAGCAAAAGAAGGTAACGCCAGCCCAGGTCGCTCTGGCATGGCTGCTGGCCCAGAAGCCGTGGATCGTTCCAATCCCTGGTACGACGAAACTGCATCGACTCGAAGAGAATATCGGAGCTGTCGCCGTCGACCTAACGCCGGAAGAGGTCAAAGAGCTCGAAACTGCGGCCTCGGAGATCGCGGTGCAGGGTGCGCGCTACCCCGAAGCACTGCAGAAATTAGTGGGACGCTAGATTGTGGATTCGGCGGCGAAGCCGGAATCGAGGTTAAGTCGGCGTCGCGACGGTGGGTTCCGCTGACATGATGGCAGCGGCGTGGTCAAGGCGACGGTGGTGACGCGGCATCCAGTCTTGCTCTTAAACGGCGGGCCCTCCGCCCGGATCAATTCATCCTCCCATATGCAATTGTATGCAGCATCGCAACCGCGGTTGGGACATGCCGAAGTGTAAGTAGTTGACTATACATTCACCTGAATAGCCTTATGTGGCGCGGGGACTTAGCCGTCAGATTGCTGTCCATCAAATGTATAGAATGTCTATTCTAGTAGTAGACGTTAGGCTTTTTGTTTGGTTTAATTCTTATGCCGCGAGGCTCGCTTGACTGCGGGACAAACCAGCGCGGCAATGATGTGCCGGCATGGGACTGAAGGTCACGCGCCGGCTCGAAGGAGAACGTGCAATGTCAACCACGGAAAAGTCCTCTCCCTCCGGTAACAGCAATTCGCTCTCGCTTGATTGGTGGGCGGTGATCGTCGCGCTTTTGCTGGCTTTGGCGGTGAGATTCGACGTTCTCAAGAATGTGCCCTGGTAGCAAGATCAAGTCGCAGCAAGTTCAGGTTAAAGAGGAACTCAATCTAGTCCGGACGGAGAAAGGTATGGCATCTTCAACATCCTTGCCGCGTGTTGGTTCCGACAATCGCCTGCTGGATGCGCTGGGCATGGTGCCGGGTGTTCTGCTGCTGGCGGGGATCGGATATGCCGCCAAGATTCTGGAGCGTTCCGTGAACGCCTATGCCAAGGCGCAGCACTGGACGTTTCCCAACATCGAGTATGTTCTGTGGGCCATTCTCATCGGACTGGTTCTGTCGAACACCTTGACGATCCCAAAAGTATTTCAGTCTGGCATTGCCACCTATGAATTCTGGTTGAAGCTGGGGATCGTGCTTCTGGGGGCACGCTTCGTGCTTGCCGATGTTCTGAAGTTGGGCGGCATCAGTCTGGTGCTGGTGGTGGTCGAGATCACACTCTCGCTGGCCTTGATGACGCTGCTCGGGAGACTGTTCAAGCTGAAGCCGAAGCTGACATCGCTGCTGGCGATAGGATCGGCGGTGTGCGGGGTTTCGGCGATCATTGCGGCCAAGGGGGCGATTGATGCGGATGATGAGGACTCCTCTTTCGCGATCGCCGCGATTCTGGCGCTGGGAGCTCTGTCGCTATTCACATTTCCAGCGATTGCGCACAGTCTGCACATGAATGATGTTTCCTATGGCCTGTGGGCTGGACTGGGGGTGGACAATACGGCGGAAGCAACCGCGGCCGGGGCCTTGTATTCGGACGCGGCGGGTAAAGTTGCCGTGCTGGCGAAGACGGCGCGGAATGCGATGATCGGATTTGTGGTTCTGGCATACGCCATCTACTGGGCGGGGCGGGGCCAAGCCGAAAGGGTTACCAACAAAGCGGCGTTCCTGTGGAAGAAGTTCCCAAAATTCATCCTCGGTTTTCTTGTGATGTCGGTGCTGGTGGGATTTCACTGGTTCAGTAAAGGGCAAGTCACGTCGCTGGGGAATCTGTCGAAGTGGGCGTTTCTGCTGACTTTTGCGGGCGTCGGCCTGCGCACGAACTTCCGCGAAATGTCGCAGCAGGGGTTGCGGCCCTTCATTGTAGGGGCGCTCGGAGAGATTCTGATCGCGTGCCTGACACTAGGCCTGGTGGTGGGAGCAAATCGGATCTGGGGCTTGTAACGCTTGTAACGACGGAGCGAACCCAGAGTCGACTGCGATGGGCGACTATTTTGTTTTCCTGAGTTCGCCGGACATCTCGAGTTCCACGTTCACGCGGGGCTGCACTTTCAAGAGGAAATTGCCTGGGTCTTTGATGCCCCAGGTTACATAAGGCACTTCGAACTTCGCGGTTCCCCTCCAGCCATTTGCGGTCAGCTCAGCATGAACCAGCGCGGTGAGTTCGTGATCCGCGCCATGAATGGAAAAGACACCGCCCAGTTTTACGTCCGAGGCCCCGTGCTGGAGTACTTTGCCCTCGACTCGGGTGGGGCGGAAGATTACTTCTGGATACCTGGAGGTCTCCAATATCTCTTTGTGCATGCGCCGGTCGCGGGCGCCATTTCCGCTCTCGCCGCTCGGTGCATCCACGATAATTTCTCCGCCAGCCATCCCGGTTTCGGGATCGAAATGCACGGTTCCGCTCTTGACGGCGAAGGTGCCGTGCACGGTGTGCAGAGTGCTGTCGACGCTCCAATGCACTCTGGATTGCGCAGGATCGAGTGCGAGGACAATTTCGGACGCAGCGACTGGAGCGTTTGCGGTTTGAGAGAAAGAGGGCGCGGCCGAGAGAAAGAGGGCGGCGCCGGCAAACACCAGAGCGCCGATGCGCGAAGGCCCGAGCAGAGTCCGCATGTTCCTTTTTGTTTCCCTCATTTATATAGTGACGGCCCGACGAACCATGTGCAGCGCCTCGGTCCAGAAGGCGGGCGAGGTTTCCGCCATCTCGACCACGGAGCCAATCGCCTCCACAAATTCATTTAGTTGTTCCGAGGTTACGATGAGCGGGGGCGCGGCTTTCAGGACCATGAAGTTGTTGCCGCAGATTTGGGTGAGGATGCCTTTCTCGCGGAACATCCGCATGACCACAATCTGCCCGAACATCGCAGGATGAATTTTGTGAAACGCTTCGTAAAGCGCGCGAAAGGCCAGCTTCCTGGGCGGAACAAATTCGATTCCGTTCAACAGTCCCATGCCGCGGACTTCCTTGACCATGTCGAAGCCGGCTAGTTCGCGACGCAGTTTGGCGCGAAACTCCTCGCCCAGCCTGAAGGCGCGCGGGCCCAGTTCTTCGCGTTCGAGAACGTCAAGCGTAGCCAGGCCCGCTCTCATGGACAAGCTGTTTTCGCTGAAGGTCGAGGTATGGACGATGGCTCGCCGGAGCGAAGAATAGACGGCGTCGTAGATCTTGTTGGTCATGAGGACGGCGCTCACGGGCATCAGTCCGCCGCTGAGCGCCTTGGCCAGGACCACGATGTCGGGTTGCACATTGAAATGGTGCGCCGCCAGGAAAGTTCCGGTGCGATACATGCCGGTCTGCACTTCATCAAGGACGAGGAGCGTGCCCGTCCGCCGGCACGCCTCTTGGGCTTGCCGCAAATAGGCTGGCGAGGGTACCTGGATTCCGCCTTCGGCCTGTAACGGTTCGACGATAAACGCGGCATAATTTTTGGTCGCCAGCGCGGCCTGGAGGGCGGCGATGTCGCCGTAAGGGACGCCGAAGGTATCCGGCAACAGGGGGCCGAAGCCCTCTCGCCAGAAGGCATCGTTCATCAGCGAGAGCGCGCCAGTTGTCAGTCCATGAAAACTGCTCTTGGCATAGACGATGCCGGCGCGGCGCGTGGTGGCACGGGAAAACTTGATGGCGGCCTCGACGCCCTCGCTGCCACTGCTGCCAAAGTAGACCTTTTGCAGGTCGCCACCCGACAACTCGCACAAGCGCCGCGCCAACTCACCCGCGATCTCGGGAACATGGCTTTGCAGCATTGCCGGGCCGCACTGATTCAATTCGTTCTTTAGCGCCAGGATGATGGATGGATGGTTGTGACCGGTGTTGTGAACGCAGTAGCCCGATAAAAAGTCGAGGATGCGGCGGCCGTCTCTGGTGAACAACTCGCAGCCCATACAGCGCAAGTACTCGACGTTCATGCCCAGCAGGTTGAGCAGAGCGACCCATTGCGGGTTCACATATGTCTTATAGTTGGATCCTTGTTGGGAAGTGGCCTCAGACGCGTCAGGCGAAGCAAGGGTCGCACTCGAGGTTGCCATATTCATCAGATGGGCCCCAGCCTTCTCGGGGATGCCCCGTACCACTTTAATAGGTTGGGCACGAATCGCGGCATACGAAAGTCGTCTCGGTGATGATGACGTTTTTCGAGCGCTGGCAAAACTGACTGCGGGAAACTTAGAATGGGAGACAGCAGGAAATCGAAAGGCAGGATACGATGACTCCCCTAGCCACCGCAAACTCTCCGCAACGTGACATTTCGGCCCAGGCACTCACGGCCCGGCCTCTAACACCGGAAGAGGTGCGCAAGATCGATGCGTATTGGCGCGCGGCCAACTATCTTTCAGTCGGCCAGATTTACCTTTATGCCAATCCGCTGCTGCGCGAACCGCTGAAGCTGGAGCACGTCAAGCCGCGGCTGCTGGGACATTTTGGGACTACTCCAGGGCTGAATTTTATTTACGCGCATTTCAATCGCCTGATTAAGAACCACGATCTGAATGTTATTTATCTGGCTGGTCCGGGTCACGGGGGCCCGGGAATGGTTGCCAATACGTATCTGGAAGGCACCTACAGCGAGTTCTATCCCAACATCACGCAGAGCGAAGAGGGCCTGCAGAAGTTGTTTAAACAGTTTTCGTTTCCGGGAGGGATTCCGAGCCACGCGGCGCCGGAAACTCCGGGCTCGATTCATGAAGGGGGGGAACTGGGCTATTCGATCATGCACGCGTGCGGCGCGGTTTTTGACAACCCGGACCTGCTGGCCTGTTGCGTGGTGGGAGACGGCGAGGCGGAAACGGGGCCGCTGGCTACGAGCTGGCATGGCAACAAATTTCTGAATCCGGCACGGGACGGCGCGGTGCTGCCGATTCTTCATCTCAACGGCTGGAAGATCGCGAATCCCACCGTGCTGGCGCGCATGAACGACCAGGAGCTCACCCAGTTCTTCACCGGCTACGGCTGGAAGCCTTTCTTCGTTGAGGGGGAAGAGCCGGAAGCGATGCACCAACTGATGGCGGCAACGCTGGACACGATTGTGAAGGAGATTCGATCGATTCAGGATCACGCTCGCAGCGACAAGGCGGGTCGTGGCGCTGACTCCGGCAGGCCGACCTGGCCGATGATTGTCTTACGCAGCCCGAAGGGTTGGACGGGTCCGAAAGTAGTGGATGGCAAGCCGATTGAAGGCACGTGGCGAGCCCATCAGGTGCCAGTGGCCGATCTGCAAACCAAGCCGGCCCACCTGAAAATCCTGGAAGACTGGATGAGGAGCTATCGTCCAGAGGAGTTGTTTGACCAGAACGGCAAGCTGATTCCGGAACTTGCGGAACTGGCTCCCAAGGGCGAGCGGAGGATGGGAGCGAATCCGCATGCCAACGGGGGCTTGCTGTTGCGCGATCTGGTGATGCCGGACTTTCGCAAGTATGCGGTCAAGGTTCCGAAGCCGGGGACGGAGAACTCGGAAGCGACGCGGGTGTTGGGCGGATTCTTGCGCGACGTGATGAAGCTGAATGCGGACTCGAAAAACTTCCGCGTTTTTGGCCCGGATGAGACGGCGTCCAACCGGCTCGACGCTCTCTATGAGACTACCGACAAGCTGTGGATGGAACCGATGCTGCCGGTGGACGAACATCTGTCGCAGAGCGGGCGGGTGGTGGAGATGCTGAGCGAGCATATGTGCCAGGGCTGGCTGGAAGGCTATCTGCTCACCGGGCGTCATGGCTTCTTCTCGTGCTACGAAGCGTTTATCCACATTATCGATTCGATGTTCAACCAGCATGCGAAGTGGCTGAAGGTGACGCGTGAGATTGAGTGGCGGCGTCCGATTGCGTCCCTCAACTATTTGTTGACCTCGCACGTGTGGCGGCAGGATCACAACGGTTTTACGCATCAGGATCCTGGTTTTATCGATCATGTGGTGAATAAGAAAGCAGACATCGTGCGGGTGTATCTTCCACCCGACTCCAACTGCCTGCTTTCGGTGGCCGATCATTGTCTAAGGAGCCGTCATTATGTCAATGTGATCGTGGCCGGCAAGCAACCCGCCTTGCAGTTTCTGGATATGGAGTCGGCCATCGAACACTGCACTACCGGGATCGGCATCTGGGAATGGGCAAGCACGGACAAGGGCGTCGAGCCCGATGTGGTGATGGCCTGCGCGGGCGACGTGCCGACGCTTGAAACCCTGGCGGCGGTGGATCTCTTGCGGCAGCATTTTCCCGACATCAGAATTCGGGTGGTGAATGTTGTCGACCTGATGACGATTCAGCCTTCGAACGAGCATCCTCACGGCCTTTCCGACGCCGATTTCGATTCCATGTTCACGGTGGATAAGCCCGTTATATTTGCCTATCACGGCTATCCCTGGCTGATTCACCGCCTGACCTATCGCCGCCACAATCATGACAATCTGCACGTGCGTGGCTATAAGGAAGAGGGCACGACCACAACGCCTTTCGATATGACGGTGATGAACGATCTGGATCGTTTCCACCTGGCTGGGGATGTGGTGGACCGTGTTCCCAGGTTGCAGAAGGTCGGAGCCCACTTCAAGCAGTTGTTGCGGAACAAACTGGTTGAACACAAGCAATATATCCGCGAGCGGGGAGACGACTTGCCGGAGATCCGAGACTGGGTCTGGCCTTACTGATGAACGTGCTTGTTCTCAACTCCGGATCGAGCAGCCAGAAGAGCTGTCTTTACCAGATTGAAGGCTCGCTTCCCGAGCAGCCCCCGGCGTGTGCCTGGGAAGGGAAGATCGAGTGGGCCGATGGCAAGGCCGAGTATTCGATTAAGAACGCGCACGGAGGTTCGCAAAAGGGCCAGGCTGCGACGAGCGATCGGGGAGAAGGCATCGAGGGCTTGCTCCGCAGTTTGTGGAGCGGTGGGACGCAGGTGGTTTCGGGGCCGTCCGATGTTGATGTGGTGGGACACCGCGTGGTGCACGGCGGGCCGCACTACTTTGAACCCGCGGTGGTGACCGCCGAGGTCAGGTCGGCGATCGAAAGGGCTTCGGCTTTCGCCCCGCTGCATAGTCGGTCCGAGCTGCAAGGCATGGAGATCGTCGCGAAACTGCTGGGTACGGTGAAGCAGGTCGCGGTGTTCGACACCGGCTTTCATCGCACCATGGCGCTATCGGCGTCCACCTACCCCGGTCCGTACGAGTGGTTCGAGCAGGGAATCCGGCGCTACGGATTCCACGGAATCAATCACCAGTATTGCGCGGAGCGCGCTCCACAGTTGCTGGGCAGATTGGACGACGAGAAATTGAACTCATTCAAAGTGGTGAGTTGCCACCTGGGAAATGGCTGCTCGTTGGCGGCGATTCGCGACGGTCACAGCGTGGACACGACCATGGGCTTCACTCCGCTGGAAGGCCTGATGATGGGGACGCGCTCGGGCAGCGTGGATCCGGGCATCGTTACCTATCTGATGCGGCAGAAAAAGTTGTCGGGCGAACAACTGGACGACATGCTGAATAAGAAGTCGGGGCTGCTGGGGATATCGGGTATTTCCAGTGACATGCGCGAGATTCTTGCCGCCACGAAGAATGGCGCTGAACCCTCCAAACAGATGCGGGCCAAGCTGGCGCTGGATATTTATGTCCATCGCCTGCAATCGGGAATCGGCGCGATGGGGGCGGTGCTGGGTGGATTGGATGCTCTGGTATTCACTGCCGGAGTGGGTGAGAACTCACCCGAAGTTCGGGCCGCGGTATGCGAAAACCTCGGATTCCTGGGAGTCCGGCTCGACCAGGAGAAAAACTCTCGATTGCCCTTGGGCAAGGATGTCGATCAAGATATCTCGGCCAAGGATGCGGGCGTCCGTGTTCTCATGATTCATGCGCAGGAAGACTGGATGATCGCTCGCGCCTGCTGGAACCTCACACAGTCTTAGCTGCCAGCCGATATCCTCTAGTCTCCGGAAAACATTGTGGTTACAAGCAGGTGTGACCGGGATCACAGAACCCCGCAACGCAAAAAGTGTTCAATGTTGCTCAGCTCATACGCAAGTTTTCGTTGTACGGTTGTGGGCCACAAAAACTCGAAAATGGAGCCAGAAGATGAAGAAAATTTACCTCCCTGTGTTCATAATCGCAACAGCGTTGGCTGTTGTACTGAGCGTTCCCGTGGCAGCACATGCCCAAGGCGCGGACCTTTTCAAAGCAAAGTGCGCCGCCTGCCATGGAGCCGACGGAACGGGCTCGGCGATGGGGAAGAAAATGGGCGCGCATGATTTCACGACCGACGAAGTGCAGAAGATGTCGGACGCGGAACTTTCGGACATTATCACCAACGGCAAGAACAAGATGCCGAAATACGCCACTCTGAAGCCGGAAGAGGTTAAGGGTCTGGTGGCGTACATTCGCAGCTTGAAGAAATAGTCCTGGCTGGTTCCAGCCAACAAGACTAAAGAGACTGTCGAGCAATGGCGTACTGCCGGACGCCAAGGTTGAAGTGTGTGTAAGAGGCGGCACTTAGAAACGAAGGGAAGTGGCGGTTCCACATGAATTTGCGAGAACGTTTCGGAGACTGGTTGCAGCCCATCTATTTTCTCGGGCAGAATCCCGTCACGCTTACGGGCGCGGTGGTCACGACGAGCACGGCACTGACCAGCATCGCCTTCTGGTTCTATGACATATTCTTGCCGGGACCGCCCCATCCTTATGTTGGTCTGCTGGTCTTTCTAATCCTCCCGGGCATTTTTATCCTGGGCCTGCTCTTGATTCCGCTAGGCATCTGGCTGCGGCGGCGAAGTCTGCGCGAGAGGGGGACGTTGCCCGGGACTTACCCCGCGGTTGATCTGGGTTTGCCCGTGGTGCGGCGCACCCTGGAATACGTTGGCGTGGCGACCCTGCTCAATCTGCTGATTGTGGGAACCGCATCGTACCGCGGCGTGGAGTACATGGACTCGACGAATTTTTGCGGAAAGACATGCCACACGGTGATGGATCCCGAATATTCGGCGTATCAGAATTCTCCGCACTCGCGCGTGGCTTGTGTGGAGTGTCATATCGGACCGGGAGCGGGATGGTTTGTAAAGTCGAAACTCTCCGGGTTGCGACAAGTGTTTGCGGTGACCTTCCACACCTATTCGCGGCCGATTCCGTCACCGGTGAAGTACCTGCGCCCGGCGCGGGAGACGTGTGAGCAGTGTCACTGGCCGCAGCGTTTCACGGGCGACAAATTTCTGGTCAACACGAGTTATAAGGATGACGAAAAAAATACTCCGCAGACCGACGTGTTGCTGCTGAAAGTCGGTGGACGAACCTGGCAAGGATCGGTTGGCATCCACGGGCACCACCTCTCCGACAACGCGCGCATCCGCTACATTTCGACGGATAACGATCGCATGACAATTCCCGCCGTGTATTACACGGACGATAGCGGGAAGACCACGGAATTTATTTCTACCGATGCCAAACCCACGCCACAACAATTGGAAAAGGGTGAACATCGCGTGATGGATTGCGTCGATTGCCATAACCGCCCGACCCATGCCTTCGACTTGCCTGAAAACGCCGTCGACAAACAGATGTCCGGCGGGCAGATCAGCACGGATCTGCCCTATATCAGGAAGAAGGCGGTTGAGGTTCTAAAGGTGAACTACTCCAGTCGCGAGGTGGCCCGGCAGAGCATCGCGGCCGAAATCAACAAGTTTTACCAGACCAATTACCCGGCCATCTATGAGGCGCGGCGGGCGGCGGTGGAGCAAGCGGGCGCGGAGGTAGCGCGGATCTACCTGCGCAACATTTTCCCGGACATGCGCGTGACCTGGGGCACTCACCCCAACAATATTGGGCACAATGATTCGCCGGGCTGCTTCCGTTGTCATGACGGGAGCCATACCAGCGCCGATGGCCAGACGATCACCAACGACTGCAGTGCGTGCCACAACCTGCTGGCGGTGCAGGAGGACAATCCGAAGGTGCTTACGGATCTGGGCATGAAGTGAGGATCGACCGGTTGGACATGGCGGAAAGAATGAACACGCGAAGGAAGAGACGGTGTGCGGGGCTGAGAGTTGTCGTTGCGATGCTCGTGGGCACAGCTTTCTCCCTTCTGTTCCCGGAGAGCCTCGGACACGCAGCGGCGCCTGAAAAGCCACAACCGGGAGCGGAATGTCTGGCGTGCCATGGCGACAAGAGTTCTGCTCCGACGCGAGCCGGCAAAACGACTCCGCTGTATGTGGATGGCAAGAAATTCGCGGGTTCCGTTCATGCCAGCTTCGGTTGTACCGGCTGTCACGCTGACCTGGAAGGCAAAGATTTTCCGCATGAGAAGCCCGCCCCGGTGCAGTGCGGTACCTGCCACACGACGGAGCAGGAGCAACATGCCCGCTCGCTCCACGGCAAAGCGATCGCCCGGGGCGATACGCTCGCGCCGCACTGCGTGAATTGTCACGGCAATCACGATATTGTTCCGGTGAAGGACCCGCGGTCCGCGGTGGCGCCGCTAAAAGTGCCTTTGGTTTGCGGACAGTGCCATCGTGAGGGCACGGCGGTATCGCGCAATCGTCTCATTGCCCAGGACAACATTCTGGAAAATTACTCCGAGAGCATTCACGGAGAAGCATTGCTGAAGAAAGGACTGTCGGTCGCCCCCAACTGCGCGACCTGTCACACGCCGCACTTGATTCTGCCCCACACCGACCCAGCTTCTTCGATCAATCGGAAGAATATTGCGGCGACCTGTACGAAATGCCATTCGCAAATTGAAACCGTCCACCGGAAGATCATTCGTGGCGAACTATGGGAGAAGCAGGCCAATGTTCTGCCCTCCTGCCCCGATTGCCATCAACCGCATAAGATCAGGAACGTTTTTTACGACCAGGGTATGGCCAACGCCGACTGCATGCGTTGCCATGCCGACGAAAAACTGCGTCGCGGTCGCGATGGAAAGTCCATGTACGTGAACCTCGAAGAGGTGAGCCATTCGCGGCACAGCCAGAAGGGAGTGGCTTGCAGCCAGTGTCACTCGGAAGTGAACGCGTCGCGGGTGCGGCCCTGCGAGACGATCACCCGCGGAGTCGATTGCACCTCTTGCCACGATGAAGTCGGCAAGTTGTATGCGGCCAGCATCCACGGACAACTGAACGCGAAGAACGATCCGAATGCTCCGACCTGCAAGGAGTGCCATGGAACGCATGGAGTACTGAGCAAACAAGACATCGACTCGCCGTCGTTTCCCACGAATGTTCCCGGGCTGTGCGCGCGCTGTCACCGTGAAGGCAACAAAGCCGCAGTGCGCTATACCGGGCGCCAGCACGAGATTATTTCGAACTATACGGAAAGCATTCACGGAACGCTGTTGAAGAACGGCCTGACGGTAACGGCGACCTGCACGAGTTGTCACACCGCCCACAGTGTGCTTCCGCGGACGGATCCGAAATCCAGTGTGAACGCCGCCAATGTGCCGACCACCTGCGGCCGCTGCCACCACGGCATTGAGGAGCAGTTCGAGACCAGCATCCACGCCAAACGGGTGGGTGGGTCCGACAAGCCGCTTCCGGTTTGCAACGATTGCCACACCGCCCATGCCATTCGCCGCACCGATGAAAACAGTTTCCGGCTCGACGTGATGAGTACTTGTGGGCGCTGCCACGCGGAGATCGCCAAGACCTATTTTGAGACGTATCACGGCAAAGTTTCGCGGCTCGGGTATACCAAGGCGGCAAAGTGTTATGACTGCCATGGCGCGCACGACATCATGGCGGTTACGGATCCGCGGTCGCATCTGAGCCGGGCTAATGTGGCCGCCACGTGTCAGAAGTGCCATGCGGGCGCAACTCGCCGCTTTGCCGGATACCTGACGCACGCGACGCACCACGACCCGCGAAAATATCCATTCCTGTTCTATACCTTCTGGGGCATGACCGCGCTGCTGCTGGGGACGTTCGTGGTCGGGGGGCTGCATACGCTGCTCTGGCTGCCCCGGGCTTTCGAGATGCGTCGGGAGTTGCGCGCCGCCGAGGCGGAACACGAGGCCAGTAAGGAAACGCCGCCGAACAAGGAGGGCCCCGATGCCTAACGGCGAAGTTCCAGAACGGCAGTTTGTGCGCTTCACCCGGCTGCAAAGAATCCTGCACATCTGCATGATCGTGAGTTTCATTACGCTGGCGCTGACGGGTTTGACGCTGAAGTTCTCGTATACGGGATGGGCCGCGGTGCTTTCGCATCTGCTCGGAGGATTCGAGAATGCGGGTTACATCCACCGGACAGCCGCAGTGGTAATGTTCGGAGTTTTCATCACTCACCTGGTGGACTTATACAAGTTGAAGAGGAGGGAGCACAGTTCGTGGTGGTCACTGGTGATGGGTCCCGGCAGCATGGTTCCCAATCGACAGGATCTAGGCGAACTGGTGGCTACGCTGAAGTGGTTTGTGGGCCGGGGCGAGCGGCCCGCCTATGGCCGCTGGACGTATTGGGAAAAGTTCGACTATTTCGCGGTATTTTGGGGCATTGCGGTGATTGGTTCCACCGGCCTGACGCTTTGGTTCCCGGTATTCTTCACGCGCTTCATCCCGGGATCGTTCTTGAATGTTGCCACCATCATTCACAGCGACGAGGCGCTGCTGGCCACGGGCTTTATCTTCACCGTGCATTTTTTCAATACGCACCTGCGGCCGGAGAAATTTCCCATGGACATCACGGTTTTCACGGGGCGCATGCCGCTGGAGGAATTGAAGAGGGATAAGCCCAGAGAGTATGAAGCGCTGGTCGCCAGCGGGAAGCTGGAAGAAAAAATGGAGGAGGCTTACCCGCCCATTGTGACTCGTACGATTCGGGCCTTCGCCTGGGTCGCACTGGCAGTGGGATTCAGTATTGTGCTGTGGATTATCTATGCGGTTTTGTTTGCGTACCGATAGAACCGAGTGGGGTCAAATTGCGGAGAAGAGTGTTGCAATGCGCGTGATTCGGGTTGCTTTGATTACCCTGGCTTTGACATTTTCCATGGCGTCGTCGTCGTCGGCGGCCGCCGGCGACCAGGAGTGCCTGGCTTGCCATGGCCAGGCGGGAATGAAGTCCGACGCCGGGAAGAGCATCTCGATCGACCCGGCCAAGCATGCCGCCAGCGCGCATGGAGTCCTCGGCTGCAAGGACTGCCACACGGCCATCAAAGAGTTTCCGCATCCCGCCAAAATGGCCAAGGTGCAATGCTCCACCTGCCATGCGGACGAGGCCAAGTCCTTCCCCGCCAGTTCCCACTCCATCCTCGGTGAATCCGCATGCGCTTCGTGTCACGGGAACGTGCACGAACTCAGCACGACGGAGAAACTGATTCCGGGAAAGTGCATGGAATGTCATGCGGAGGAGGCGAAGGAGCTTGAATCCAGTATTCACGGGCAGGCGGCGAAGAATGGCGACCCGGACGCGCCGAAATGCGTTTCATGCCACGGACCCATCCATGCGGTGAAAGGCTCCAGCGAAGCGGACTCGACCATAGCCCGCAAGAACATGGCGGAGACTTGCGCAAAGTGTCACAGCGATGCGGGCTTCCTGTCACGGCACAAGATTCCGGTGGCGCATCCGGTGGATTCCTATCGGCAGAGCGTGCATGCGCGCGCGGTCGCACAGGGCAAGGAAGCGGCAACGTGTTCCAGTTGCCACGGCAGTCACGACATCTATCCAGCCACCGATGCGCGATCCAGGGTCAATCACTGGAAAGTGCCGGAGACCTGCGCGCAATGCCATAAGGAAATCGCCCGCCAGTTCAACGAGAGTGTGCATGGAGTGGCGGTCAAGGACGGCGTACGCGATGCTCCGGTTTGCGTTGACTGCCACGGCGAGCATCTGATCATGGATCCGAAGAGCGCGGGTTCGCCTTTAAATGCAGTGAATGTTTCCGCGGAAACTTGCGGACGTTGCCACGGCGATCCCCGCCTGGCACTGCGCAATGACTTGCCGGCCGATCGCCTGCCATCCTATGCCGGCAGCTATCACGGACTGGCGTTGAAGAGCGGCAAAGTAACTGCGGCAAATTGCGCTTCGTGCCACGGGGTGCACGCGATTCTGCGTTCCAGCGACCCGCGGTCGACTGTCAATACCGCGAATCTCGCGAAAACGTGCGGGCAATGTCACAAAGGAGTGGGCGACGACAAATTCAGCATCGGCCCCGTCCATGTGCAGACGGAGGCGGGGCCAAATCATCCGGTGGTGCAGTGGATTCGCTGGACCTACCTGGTGCTGATTCCGGCAACGCTCGGTTTCATGCTGCTGCACAATTTGCTGGATCTGTTGCGGAAGATGATCCGGCGTCATCCGCGCCGGGAAACGGGGCAAGTGGCGCTGCGCATGAATCTGCGTTTCCGCATCGCGCACTGGGGCGTCATGGCGAGTTTTCCGACGCTCGTCTTTACGGGATTTGCGTTGAAGTATCCCGAGAGTTGGTGGGCGAAGCCGCTGCTGTTCTGGGAGGCTGGCACCGGCGTGCGTGGCGGATTGCATCGCACGGCAGCGGTGGTGCTGATCGCGGCCACGATCTATCACGTCATTCACCTTGCCACGAACCGGCGAGATGGCCGCTTGTTCCTGATGGCGATGTTGCCTGAAATCAAAGATGCGACGGATCTGGTGCAGGTCCTTTTGTACAACCTGGGACTCTCGAAGATGGAGCCGCGCTTCAAGAAATTCAACTACGCTGAGAAAATGGAATACTGGGCGTTTATGTGGGGCACGTTCATCATGGGCCTATCCGGGTTCCTGTTGTGGTTCAATAATTTCACCTTGCGTCATTTTCCGAAATGGGTGACCGACGCGGCCACGGCCGTGCATTGGTATGAGGCGATTCTGGCCACGTTCTCGATCCTCATCTGGCATTTCTACATGGTGATCTTCGACCCCATGGTCTACCCGATGGATACGGCGTGGCTCAATGGCAAGGTTCCAGCCGATCACTACCGCCATTCCCGGCCGGAGTATCTGGTGGCTCTGGAACGGGCCAAACTGGTCGAGTCGCCGGAATCCGACGAAGAATCGGACGCGTAGTCTGGGGAAGTGCGGGGGAAGAGAGACAGCAGCGCGCGATTTGCATCGTGAGAAAACAGCAGGATGCGGCACTCGAAAGCAAGAATGCCATAAAGAGAGAACCAGGGCCGGTGGGGATGACCGGCCCCGGAGGAGGGGCTTGCTTATATTTCGAAGAGGCTATGCCGTAATCAGCGATTCCAATGCCACGCGGTCGGGAATGACGAGCGTTGAGCCAGTCTGCTGAATGAGGCGCTGCTTCTTGAACCCCGCTAATAGACGGCTGACGGTCTCCCGCGAAGAGCCGATCATCTGACCGATCTCTTCGTGAGTCAGCGCCAGCTTCATCTGGCTGGGGTTTTTGGCCTTGGTGTTCTGATCGAGCCAACCCACGAGCAGCCGAGCCAGCTTTTCGCTGGCCGAGTCGGAAAGAATCAGGTCACGGATCTCACGGCAAGTGGAAGCGTAATCCTCGCTGATGTGCTGCGTTACCCACAGGGCAAGCTCGCCGTGCTGGCGCATGAGGCGGAGCAAGTCGGCGTGGCGCAGAAAAGTGACTTCGCTGGGTTCCTGGGTCTCGGCGGTCGCTTCATACTGGCGTCCGGAGACGACGGCGGCGACACCCAAGGGGCAACCGGCGTTGACAATACGCAGGATCAGTGTGCGTCCGTCGGTGCCACAGATGGAGAGCTTGACGCGGCCTCGGCGCACGATGAACACGCCCCGCGGAGCCTGCCCTTCCGCGAACAAGACAGCTCCAGTTGGGTAGCTGGTGGTAAGGGCTTCCTGCTCCAAGGCCTCGGCGACGGCTGGGGGAAGGTCGCAAAAGGTCTTATCTACCGGCACAAGTCTCTGGGGGTTGATTACGGCATGTGCAGCCATGTGTTGCCTCCGCTCACAAGTACTTTGGCAAGTGCCTCGCCAATCTTCGGGGCCCGGTGAAAACTGATGAAAATATCACTTAAATATAACAAAACAAGATGGTTTTTATGACTTGGTCAAGTGTTCCCAGGTTTGATGGACAGCCCGAATACGGGTCGAAACTGCGTGCTTTCCCACAGCGATGTGTGATCCCCATCACCGATTGGCTGGTTATGTAACCGGGACAACCGGCAAAAGACTTCGATCGGTTCGGCAGTCGATCAAGGCAGATCCTTCCGAAAGAGTATTTACGAAACGGCGCGACTCCTTAATGAGTGAGCGTCTAATACCTAAGCCCCCGGTACTTAAGCCACTAGTATTTGACGATGGCCGCGAACGATTTCGGATCCAGTGAAGCTCCTCCCACCAGCGCGCCATCGATTTCCTTTTCCGACATCAGCGTGTGGGCATTCTCGGGTTTCACCGAGCCACCGTAAAGGATGCGGAGCTGGTCGGCGAATTCCTGACCAAAGGACTCGGCGGCCTGACCCCGGATGATGGCATGGGCGTCGGCGGCCATCTGCGGCGTGGCGGTCTTGCCAGTGCCAATCGCCCAGACGGGTTCGTAGGCGACGATGAGGCTGGCCGCTTTTTTGGCCGAGACTTTGTGGAAGGCGCGGAGCGACTGGCGGCGCAGGACGTCGTCGGTGAGTCCGGCTTCGCGTTCCTCGAGAACTTCGCCGACGCAAACGATGGGAATGAGTCCGGCCTCGAGGGCGGCCTTGAGTTTCAGGTTGACGGTATCATCGGTCTCGCCGAAATATTGCCGGCGTTCGGAGTGTCCGATGATGACGTGGGTGACACCGATCGCGAGCAACATGCTGGTGCTGATCTCGCCGGTGAAAGCGCCTTCCTTTTCCCAGTGAACATTTTGCGCCCCGATGGCAACGTTGGAGCCCTTGGCGGCCGGGATGGAAACGTCCAGCGCGAGATAGTTCGGGCAGACCACGATCTCGTCGCGGTCGTGGCCATGGACCAGGGTAAGGAAATCGTGGAAGAAGTGACGAGCCTGGTCGGGGGTTTTGTACATCTTCCAGTTAGCGGCGAGGACTTTTTTTCTGCTCATATTGAAATTGAAACCTCGTAGGATCTATCAGATTCTGGCTGACGCTGAGTAAGAGCGGCAGTGGCGAAGGTATCGAGCGTAACTTTGTCGAACAAGACAAACGAAACCAGCACGAGATGCCTGGCGATGATCAGGCTGGCGATGACCGTGGGGATTGCCACCGACGCGGCCTGGACGACGGGATATCTGAAAATCCCGGTGGAGATAGCGGGAAATGCAATGGAGTGCAGAGCCAAATCATCGGCCACACGCATCGATTCGCGATAACACCGGGCAAGGATTCCGGCTTCACCGCGGGTTCCGCCTTCCCAAACGGGGCCGACGGCATGAATGACATACTTGGAAGGACGTTGCCCGGCTGTGGTGGGGACAGCGCCTCCTGGCGCCAGCGGACCCTTGGAGCGGCGAATGCGGCCGCACTCGCGGAAAATCTCCGCGCCGCCTTTGTAGTTAATCGCGCCGCAGAGGCCGCCTCCGGGTAATAAATCGGAATTGGCCGCATTGACGATGGCGTCGGACGGATCTTCCGTAAGGTCTCCTCGAAAGAAGCGCACTTCATCCGGATCGCTGACCTTAAGATGCAAGGTGTAGTCGTTGTCGCGCGGTAGAGTGACTCCGGCATCGCTCAAGAGTGATCCTTCAGACGGCTCCTCGTGGGCAGTCTGTGAAGCGCGGTTTAGAGTATCGCCATTGATACCAGCGGCACGAAGCGCACGCAAAAAGTTGGACACGACATCTGGTACCTATTTCTTGTCGGTGAGCGCTTCGACTCCGGGCAGTCTCTTGCCTTCCAGGAATTCCAGTGAAGCGCCGCCGCCAGTTGAAATGTGGGTGATCTTGTCGGCAACGCCGGCGGCTTTCACGGCGGCGACGGAGTCTCCTCCGCCAACGATGGTTGTCGCGCCGGCATTTTCGGCCACGGCGTGGGCAATCTTGAAAGTGCCTTTGGAGAAAGGGGGAATTTCGAAAACACCCATGGGGCCGTTCCAGACAATGGTGCGGGCGCGAGCGATCTCTTCAGAAAAAGCTTCGGTGGTTACGGGTCCGATGTCGAGGGCCATCATGTTGTCGGGAATGGGCTGGCCGGGGCCGATGATCCTGGTGGCGGCGTTTGCTTCGACGCGGTCGGCGATGACGTGATCGGTGGGCAACAGGAACTTAAGCTTGTGCGTTTTCGCCTGTTGTAGAAGGTCATGGGCGAGTTCGATTTTGTCTTCTTCGACCAGACTTTTGCCGATGGATTCGCCTTGCGCCTTGAGGAAGGTATAGGCCATGCCGCCGCCGACGATGAGGGCGTCGACTCGGTCGAGCAGGTTCTGGATGACTCCGATTTTGTCGCTGACTTTGGCGCCGCCGAGGATTGCCACGAACGGGTGTTCGGGATTCTGCAGGACGCGGCCGAGGTATTCCAGTTCTTTCTCCATGAGCAGACCGGCGGCCGATTTCTGCACGAATTTTGTGATGCCAACCGTGGAGGCGTGAGCCCGATGGGCGGTGCCAAAGGCGTCGTTGACGTAGAACTCGGCGAGTTTGGCCAGTTGCCTGGAAAAGTTCTCGTCGTTCTTTTCCTCTTCGGCATGGAAGCGGAGATTTTCGAGCAGGAGCGCTTGGCCCTTTTCGAGTTTGAGGGCCATTTCTTCGGCTTCCGGACCCACGCACTGGGGACAGAAGCCGACGTTCTCGCCGCGCGACAGTTCTTTGTCGAGCAACATGCGGAGCCGTTCCGCGACGGGCTTAAGGCTCAGTTTGGGATTCGGTTTGCCTTTGGGCCTGCCCAGGTGCGACGCGAGAATCAGGCGAGCGCCATGGCGCAAGGCATACTCGATGCTGGGCAAGGTCTCGCGAATGCGAGTGTCGTCCATGACCCGCCCGTCGTCGAGGGGGACGTTGAAGTCGACGCGCATGAAGATGCGGTGATCGTTGAGAGGAAGATCGCGAATGGAAAGTTTAGGCATAGGGCACCGGTTGCGGGTCGTTGGTCGTTGGGCGTCAGTCGTTCGGTGTCCGCGGTTCGCTGTACTCCGCGTGGAGTCGGGCCCTGATGAACAGGAATCAGCGAGCCGCGAACGACCAACGACTAACGACGAGTTAATCTACAGGCCTTTGGAGGCCATCAGGTTGATCAGGTCGTGAACCCGGCAAGAGTATCCCCACTCGTTGTCATACCAGGAGATCAACTTGACGCAGTTACCGCCGACCACCAGGGTCATGGGCGAGTCCACGATGGAGGAACGCGAGTCGCCTTTGAAATCGCACGAGACCAGTTCGCCCTCTTCGTATCCCAGGTAGCCTTTCAGCGGTCCGGATTCGGAAGCCGCCTTGAGCGCGGCGTTGACCTCTTCTTTCGTGGTCTTTTTTTCTACCCAGACGACCAGGTCGACGACCGAGACATTGGGTGTGGGCACGCGCATGGAAAAGCCGTCAATTTTGCCGGCCAGTTCGGGGATGACGAGTTTCAGCGCTTTAGCCGCGCCGGTGGTGGTCGGAATCATATTGAGCGCGGCGGCACGGGCTCGCCGCAGGTCTTTGTGCGGAAAGTCGAGAATCACCTGATCGTTCGTATAAGAATGGATGGTCGTCATGGTGCCGCTGACGATTTTGAAGTTGTCGTTGATGACTTTGGCGACCGGAGCCAGACAGTTTGTGGTGCAGGAAGCATTCGAAACGATGTGGTGCTTGGCCGGATCGTATTTATGTTCGTTCACGCCGAGAACCACGGTGAGATCCTCGTTCTTTGCCGGGGCAGTGATGATGACTCTTTTCACCGAGCCGCGCAGATGCTTCTTGGCCTCGTTGGCGTCGGTGAATTTCCCGGTAGACTCGATGACGACCTGCGCTCCGACGGAATCCCAAGGCAAGGCGGCGGGATCTTTTTCTTTAAAAACCTTGATGACTTTGCCGTCGATTGAAATGCTATCGGGACCGGCGGTGATGGTGTGCGGCAGGTTGCCGAGAATCGAATCGTACTTGAGCAGGTGAGCCAGCGTCTTGGGATCGGTGAGATCGTTGACCGCGACGAATTCGAGGTTCTTGTCTGCAAGCGCGGTGCGTAGAACGTTACGTCCGATGCGTCCAAATCCATTAATGCCAACTTTTACGGCCATGGTGCCTCCAAAGAAAATTTAAGTGCCAAAAAAAATTTGCAGGGGCCTGGTGCTCGGGCCCAAGACAACTTTTAATGGTAACAGGGTCGAGGAGGCAGCGTAAACGTCATGCGTCCCGTTGGGCCGCCTCCAATGTTCGCGAACTGGAACACAAGCTGTGCCATGACGAGTTGCGTCGGAGTCCCTCACGCCAATCGATTCACTGCAGGGTGATTTCGAAGTAAGTATCCGTGTTGCGCCATAGAAACGGCAAGCGGGCGAGCCAGTATTTCGCATTGATGGCCTGGCGCGCTCTGACCGCTTCTTGCGGGCTCATTTTGCGGGCAGTGGCGGAGAATTCGGGGCCGGTGATCTTTCCGCGGATGGTGCAGGGTGCGATTTTTACCTGGGGGTTGTTGCGGAGGCGCTTGCACTTGCCCAATTTGCTGTTCGTCATGAAAAAGAGTTTGTTATCGTATTCGGCGAACCAGATGGGTGTGTAGACCGCGATGCCGCTCTTACGAAACGTAGCCAGACTGATGTAGCGCTGACCGTGAATCTCGGCGGGGACGGGCTTCATGTGGCTATTGTAAAGTGTTGGGCAGGAGATTTCCGAGCCGTTGGCAAGCGAAAGGCTGCGTTTCACTTCCTCGTCCTGGCAGCCTTCTACCGGGCAGAGCGCGCACTCACATACAATAGAGCGGGCGATCGAGGCCGCGAATATGAACGAGAAGAGATGAACGAGACCCTATGACCGAAATCGTGAAATGGTGGGAAGGCCGCATCATCGATGGGAAGTACCCGTTGCAGAATTACCTGGGCGGCTCCGACCACGGCGCCGTGTTTCTCACGCAAAGGGATGGCGCTTCCGGCAAGGCGGTGATCAAGTTGATTCCCAGCGACGCGGATGTGGTGAAGCGACTCCAGCGTTGGCAGGCGGCCCGCGAACTGAACCATCCGAATCTGATTCGCCTTTTTGAATCCGGGCTCGAGGGTACAGAGCTCCTTTATGTGGTTGAGGAATACGCGGAAGAAAATCTTTCCCAGGTTATACCGGAGCGCGCGCTAACTGCGGATGAAGCGCGAGGGATGCTTCCGCCGATTCTGCAAGCGTTGCAGTATTTGCACGACCAGGGGTTTGTGCACGGGCACATCCACCCCTCGAACATTCTGGCCAGTGGAGAGCAGGTGAAACTGGCGAGCGACGTTTTGTCCGTACCCGGGGTAAGGACGAGCAACGCGGACGTGGACAATGCTTATGGTCCTCCAGAAGCGACCAGAACAATCTCGGCGGCGGTGGATGTCTGGCAGTTGGGGATCATGTTGATCGAGGTGCTGACGCAACGCGCGCCGGTGCTCGATTTGCGGCAGAAGAAAGCGCCGGTCGTGCCGGATGGAATTCCGCAACCCTTCCGGGAGATCATTGAAAACTGTCTGCAAGTCGATCCTACCCGGCGCTGGAGTTTGAGCCAGATCGGCGATTGTCTGCGGCGTCCGCAACCTGAGTTAGCCTCTGCCCCAGCGGTAGCGGCGGCGCGTGAGGTTGCCATTTCTAAAACGCCAGGGGCGCCGGTTGGCGACGCGGCGGCTGCGGAAGCGTCCGCCATCTCGGGAACCGCGCGGGGTGGGAGGCAATCCGCCAAGTGGACCTATACGATCGGGCTGGTGGCGGCCGTCGTAGTGGCGTCGTTTCTGGTTGCCCGGCCGAAATCGCCACCTAATCCAGCATCGCAATCCGGTGAACATGTCGTTGATTCCTCCGCGGGCGCTGGCTACTCAACCAAGCCGGAGGCGCCTGCTTTGGCGGCGAACGATGGGCAGCGCGCATCGGGAAGCGGAGCAAGCGGGGCGGCGTCCGCTCCATCCGGTGCGTCTGCCGAGGGTAAGGTGAACGAGCGCGTGATACCGCAGATTACGCCGGCAGCGCTGCGTACGATTAAAGGGAGGATTCGGATCCGGGTGAAAGTGGACGTGGACGAGGCGGGTAACGTCACGCAGGCCCGGCTGAAGTCATCCGGATCGAGCCGGCACTTTGCGCAGTCGGCGCTGGAGGCCGCTCGCGGGTGGAAATTCGATCCTCCGCGGCAAAACGGCCAACCGGTCCCGAGTCAATGGCTGTTGCAGTTCGCGCTCAGCCGGCGCGCGATTGACGACTCGGTCGAACAAATCAAACCGTAGCGATCAGGATTTCATTTGGCGGCGCGCGTCTTCACAAGCCTGCAGGGGGTCGCGTCCCGTGATCTGTTTGTACCACGCGGGGTGGAAGGTCCAAGCCCAGGCTTCGCTGACCGCGCCGCGAATCATTGACTGGAAAGTGCCGGGCTCGCCGATCGTGCTCAGATAGATGTGGACGAAAATTCCGCCGAGCATGATCAGGGCGGAGATGTCGTGTACGACGTAGCTGATCGCGACCGGGATTCTCCCGAAGGTTCTTGCGCCCGCCCACAGGATGATGCCGGTGATGAGGTAGGCGACGCAGCCGCCGACGATCTCCCAGAATTGAAATTTCTGGCCCGCGTTGAAGAAGCCGGTTTCGGGCGGCTCCATTTTTTCTTCGCCACTGACGACTTTCATGATGTTGCGCATCCACTTCGAATCGGCCGGGGTCCAGAGCATGGGCTGCAGCCAGTTCAAGGCCTGCAATCCGAAGAAGAAAACGAACGCCATCCCAAAATAAGGGTGCATGATGCGGCTGAGCGGCCCGCCGCCGAAGATGGGAGTGAACCAGCGGAAGAGCCAGGGCAGATAAATGCCGAAGCCGGTGAAAAGCGCGAGGAAGAAGAAGAGGGCAACCGCCCAGTGGAGGACGCGAGTGTACACGGGATGGCGCAACAATTCCCCGCGATAGACGGTCGTTTTCCCAAGCGATTCGAAACTCTCGCGAGCCTTGTGGTCAAAACGCTCGACCGCTCCGCTAGCCATTGATCTTCTCCTTCCCGGGAGGTTCGGGTTGCGCCAAACGCGGGCCGGAGGTTACGTAATGCGCCAGCACGCCCAGGAATCCGAATAGCGCGAAGGTGCCGAGCACTGGCTTGAAGAGCCATTTCCAGACGGTATAGCTCCAGGGGATGGTTGGATTGCTGGGCAGGCCGCCATAGCGCTCGGGATCAGTGGCGTCGTGGAGGACGTAGATCACGTGCGTTCCGCCGACCGATTGCGGATCGTAGACGCCGGCGTTTTGCCAGCCGAAATTGTCCCGCAACTGTTTCGCGCGCTCCCCGGCGATGAATTTCATGTCGTCTTTGCTGCCGAACTTCAGACAGCCGGTGGGGCACGCTTTGATGCACGCGGGTTCGAGTCCCTCGCCGACGCGGTCGGAGCAGAGCGTGCACTTGTAGACCTTCTTGGTCATGGGATTAAAGCGCGGAATCTCGAAGGGACATCCGGAAACGCAGAATTCGCAGCCGATGCAGTTTTCCTGATTGAAGTCGACGATCCCGTTGGCGTATTTGACGATTGCGCCGTCGGCCGGGCAGGCGGCCAGGCAGCCCGGGTCGGCGCAGTGCATGCACTGGTCCTTGCGCATCAGCCACTGGATGGTTCCATCGGGATTCTGGTGCTCATTGAACTTGATGAGGTTCCAGAAATGGTAGCTGGTCTGCGGCATGGTCTGGTAAGTATTGTCGAAGGTGGTGGGAGTGAAGGGGAGGTCGTTCCACTCGGCGCAGGCCACCTCGCAGGCTTTGCAACCGATGCAGGTGGTAGTGTCGATCAGTTTGCAGACTTCGAGGTCGCGCTGCATTCCGTGGCCAGGAGAGGGCCCAGTATGCGCTGAGATCATATCGGCTTGTAGCGCCTTGCGGTCTGGCATGTTAGAACCTGGTTCCCGGTTCTCAGTTCGCAGTTCTCAGTTTTCGGTTCTCAGTTGCCAAATCTGTTGGAGTGAGAACTGTTGTCATACTTTTTCGATCTTCACCAGGAAGCCTTTGAACTCCGGCGTAAACGCGTTAGGATCGATCACTGTTGGCGTCAGCTGATTGGTCAGAGTTTTCGAGGTCTTGCCTTCATCTTCCGCAATGCCGCGGAAGCCCCAGTGAATCGGAATGCCGATCTGGAATGTTTCTTTGCCGTCGATCTTCATCGGGCGAATGCGGCGCGTGACCATGGCTTTCGCAATGTAATTTGCGCGCGCGCTGGTAACTCTCACTTTTTCTCCGCCGCGAATGGCCAAGCGGTCGGCCAATTCGGCAGGCACTTCGACGAATGGTTCCGGCACGAGTTGCACGTTCATAGGATTGTTTTTAGTCCAGTAGTGGTAGTGCTCGGTCAAACGATAGGTCGTGCAGATGACGTTGAAGTCTCCACCAGTCCTGGCGTACTTATCCATGTCCGTCTTGTACGACTTCGCCACCGGATTACTGGATTGTTGCGGATGCAACGGATTGATCAGCGGACTTTCGAAGGGCTCGTAGTGTTCGGGGAAAGGCCCGTCCTGCAAGCCTCCGAGCGGCACGAACAAACGCCCGATGCCGTCGGGATTCATGATGAACGGGCCCATGTGATCTTTGGGAGGGGAATCCACTTTGAAATCGGGCACGTCGACACCCACCCAGGTTTGCTTTGCTTCATCCCACCAAACCTGGCGGCGCGCAGGATCCCAGGGTTTGCCATCCATATCGCAAGAGGCCCGGTTGTAAAGCACGCGGCGATTTGCGGGCCACGACCATGCCCAGTTGGGATAGATGCCGAGACCCGAGGGATCGTCGGTGCCACGGCGCTGAATCATGGCACCCGCTTCGGTCCATGATCCGCAGTAGAGCCAGTTGCCAGCGAGCGTCGTGCCGTCATCTTTGAGCCAGGCGAAGCCGGGGAGTTGCTGCCCGGCCTTGACGGTCGTATTGGTCTTTGGGTCGGTGATGTCGGCGAGCGCTTTGCCGTTGATTTCTTTCGCAATCTCGGAGAGCGACGGGTTGTAAGGATTCGTGTAAGCGAACGACGCGTTCAGAATGGGATCGGGGAACTTGCCGCCCTCTTTCTTGTAGAGTTCGCGAACTTTCAAAAAGATGGTAGCCAGGATTTCCTGGTCGAGACGTGCTTGGCCGGGAGGAGGAACGGCAACATTCTTCCATTGCAGCCAGCGGGCGGAGTTCACGAACGTGCCGTCCTTTTCGGCGAAGCCTGCTCCGGGCAAGCGATAGACGGTGGTGTTGATCTGCTTCATGTCCTCCGTAGAAATGCCCGGAGCGCGCCAGAATTCGCTGGTTTCGTCGGGATAGATTTCGCACACCACCAGCCAGTCGGCCTTCTTCAGGGCATCGACATTCTTATTCGAATCGGGGCCGATCATGACGCCATTCATGCCGAAGGCGAAAATGCCTTTGATCTTGCCCTCGTACATATCGTTCCAGATATTCACCCAGGAATAATTGCGATCGATTTTGGGCAGATAGTTGAAGGCCCAGTCGTTGTCTTTGGTTGCCGCGGCGCCGTACATCGCCTTCAGGAATGAGACGGCGAACTTTGGCGTGTTGGACCAGTAATTGAACGAATCCCACGGGTCGGGTTTGGACGGTAGCGGCGTGGTGCGCTTCAGATACGCTGCCAGGTCGACGTCGGCGGGGTTCGGCATTTTCAGATAGCCGGGGAGGATGTCGAAGATTCCGGCCATGTCGGTTGCGCCCTGGATGTTGGAGTGGCCGCGCAGCGCGTTGACTCCGCCTCCAGCGCGGCCGATGTTGCCCAGCAGCAATTGCAGGACGGCGGCGGTGCGGATGATCTGGGTGCCGAAGCTGTGCTGCGTCCATCCGACCGCATAAATGATGGTGGCGACCTTTTTCATGTCGCCATCTTTGCGGACGGAGGTGAACAGGTCGGCGGCCTTGAGGAATTGATCTTGGGGAATGCCGGTGATGCGCTCCACCATTTCAGGCGTGTAGCGCTCGTATTGCTTCCTGAGCAACTGATAGACGCACCGTGGATGCTGCAACGAGAGATCGAAGGCGATTTTTGCCGGGAGCGCGGGTGGGGGCGGCGCGGCGCCCGGCGCTACCGGCGCAGGTATTTTTTCCGCTGGCGTGGCCGCCACTGGCTTGCCGGTGAGGTCGCCGCCGTCTTCGTAGTTCCAGGTCTTCTTGTCGTAGATCTTTTTCTCGGAATCAAACCCGGAGAAGAGGCCGTCTTCGGGCAGATGGAATCCGTCTTTGATAATGAACGCGGCGTTGGTGTAGTTCAGGAGATAGTCTTTGGCAATGCGGTTGTTTGCAATGGCGTAGCGGATGACTCCGCCCAGGAAGGCAATGTCAGCGCCGGCGCGAATTTGTACGTACATATCCGCGTTGGCGGCGGTGCGGGTCAGGCGCGGATCGACGACGATGGTTTTGGCGTTGCGGTGGATCTTGGCCTCAATCGCCCACTTGAAGCCGCAGGGGTGGTTTTCGGCGGGATTGCCACCCATGATCAACATCATGTCGGTGTTCTTGATGTCGATCCANNCCATTGGTCATTGCGCCGCGTCCGAAGGTGGGCCCCAAACTGGAGACCGTGGGGCCGTGTCAAACGCGGGCCTGGTTTTCCAGGTAGCAGACCCCCAGGCTGCGCATGCTTTTTACGACCAGATAATTGAACTCGTTGGTGTCGGTGCAGCCGCCGGTGAAGGCGATGCCCTCGCAGCGATTGACGGTTCGGCCCTGCGCATCTTTTTCCAGGAAAGAATCGTCGCGCGTTTTTTTCACGCGTTGGGCAATCTCGGTGTAGGCCTGATCCCACGAAATGTCTTCCCATTCAGTGGCGCCGGGACGCCGCACTTGCGGCTTCAGCAGACGCCGGTCGTTGAGAATATCCTGCTGCAGCGACGATCCTTTGGGACAGAGCGTGCCGCGATTGATGGGGTGGTCGGGATCGCCCTCGACGTGGACCACCTGCGGAATGGCGTTCTTGGCCTTGTCTCCCAAGGTGTAGATGATCACACCACAACTGACGGAACAATAAGGACAGGTGCTGCGAGTTTCGCTGGCGCGGGAAATTTTGAGTGCGTTGGTCTGGGCGTAAACGGGAGTGAGATCGAAGCCGAGCGCGGAGAAGGCGGCTCCGCCAAGTACCGTGCCTTTAAGAAAAGTCCTGCGAGAGACTTCCATTTTTGTTGCCCCCGGAACTGCGCTTTCCAGAATCTACGGAGGAATCTTTCAGACGCCCACGACGGCGTCCAGGTTGCTGCTTATCGCGAGGAACTATAACTCCGATGTGAGGTGATCGTCAATCGGGGAAATCGCGGGCTACCACCCGATCCTATCAAGTTCGCGAACCCCTTCGAAATGCTGGTCCCGGCTCAGGAGCGAAAAAGAATGTTGGCGGCATAGCGACGCGATCCAAATATCGCTGGAAGGAATTGGGGTTCCCGCCCGTTTGAGCTCCGATCGAAGAGCCGCGTAGAACGCTGGCGTCTCTTCATCCACTTTTAAGATCCGCAAATTTCGAATCGATTCCGACAGCCATTCTTCATAGCTCTGCCGGTAGCGGGATTGCGCAATTGCGTATAGGTACTCGCCCAACACAATCACCGGCACAGCGATCTCGCCGGCGTGGCGGAGAATCGGCTTTATCGCCGCATCGCCTTCAGCGAAGGCAGACAGAGCGTTGGTGTCGAAGGCGACCTTCGCTCTCAATCCCGATCCTCAGGCTCGATCCGGCCAAATTCCTCTTGAATGATGCGATTAATCTTCGCCGTTTCCGCATGCAGTCCGCGGAGTTTGCCGAACGACTTCATCCAGGGCTTGCTGTCCTGGTGGCGTTCGCGCAGTTTGTCCGCGAGCGCTTCCGAGACCAGCGCTCGGAAAGGAATCCCACGCTCGGCGGCGGCCGCTTTGGCGCGACGAAAGATAGGATCGGGAATCTCCAACGTAGTCTTCATGACTTCCGTGGTCCCATATTTATGGGAGGCAGTCAACTATCCGTCCAAACCCACACTTTCGCTTACTTTGGCTTGCTCCTCTTCGCTTCCTGCTCCCGCAGATACGCCTCGACTTCTGTCCGGCCCTCATGGTGCGCCCAATCCGCCGGTGTGGCTCGCCAGAGTACGTCCTTCAAATCAAGCCTGGCTCCGCGTTCCATTAGCAAGCGCGCAAGGTCTACGAATCCACCAAAGGCGGCCTGATGCAAAGGCGTTGCATGAGAATGGCCGCCTACGGGGTTGTAGCGGTTTGGATCCTCGCCCGCGTCGAGTAACATGCGAACAACTTCGACCCGATTAAATTGTGCCGCTAGCGCAAATGCCAGGTGCCGATCGTCACTGTCGGCGTCCGGCAATAACCGGCTTACATCCTTAACGCGTCCCATCGCCGCCGCCACCGGCAAGTTGATTCGAGCGCCGCGCGCGATCAATGGGTCGACCGACGGCAATTCGCCGTGCACGATTGTTGGCCCGAGCGCAAGATCCGGATCCGCTCCATAATCGCAAAGGAGATCGATGAGCGGAATCTGCACCCCGCATTCCCGCGGCACGCTGCCGGTCGCGACGAGCATCAAGGTCTCGTTCAGCGCGGATTTTTCCGCTCCCGCGTCGAGGATGACCTTCGCCACTTCGGCAATATTTTGAGGAAGCTTGCCGTGCCGAACCGGATTCTCCGCGATAAATTCGAGTAATGTTGGATTTCGAAAATAGTTTCCTCCCTCGAATAGAACTCTCTGCTGCATCAATTTCGGATGCTTCTGCAGATAGTCTCGCAGGGCTGCGGCGTCTCCTGCATCCAAGAGTTCCACGGCGCGGCGAAACACGCGGTCTTCGATGCGCTCATGGTGCGGCAAATCTAACTTGTCGGCGAGGGTAGGTTTTTCAATATGCCGCTTCAGCCTCGCCCAACTCGGAAACCCAGCCTCGCGCGCGATGGTGAGCTGCGCGTCGCTCAGCTTGAGGTGGGCGCCGAAGATTTCAGCGTCCGTCGCTTTGGCAAATCGCGGATGAAATTCTCTCCACTGCTGCGCCACGGCTGGGATGCGGGCCGCATGATCCTTCAACAAATCTTTGGCTTGATATTTCAGATGGTCGAGGTTTGGATTCGAGGGGAGGCGTCGAACTGGCATGGCGAACTTCCTTTCGTAAGCCCGAGGTCCGCATTTGACGGGCAGAAAGTAAGTTCGTGGAACTGAATTGTGAGCAGCAGGTGGACTTCTGTCCTTTCCGCGGACCGGATGCGCCCTTCGCGCTCCGCGATATTACCATGAAAAAAGTTTGGCGCCGACACTCCTATCCTTGTCGGATTTTGATGCGCTGTACGCACGCGGACAAGAGTGTCCGCGCCACACGATTTACTCCAGTATTGCGCTATAACTAACGGGAATCGATAATGCGGCATGGCAGCAAGCGAATGGCAACGGCGGATTGCGCGGGCGGAAGAACTTGCAGCCCAGTACACGTTTGCGGCGGAGATTCTGCGTTTCTATGCGATCATCGCGCGTTTCCAGGAAAGCGCTTACGGCGAACTGGGCGGACTGCTGGAAAGATGGGATACCGCCGCGGGTGACGCAGCATCTGGACTTGGGCCTTTTGCCTGGCCGCTACCCTCGCAACTGACCGAGGGCTTCGATCCATTCCTGTCGCTGGTCAAGCAGCATGGTCCAGAGCCCTTGCGAGACACCGCGCGCGAGTTGCAAGAAGCTGGCGGAGATTCGCATGTCCAACTGCTGGTGAACTTCTGGAATGGGACCGACACCGGGACGTCGCTGCCGAGTCCGGAAAATTTTTTCGCGCGCGCCTTTCTTCAGCCCTACGCCGTTGGCATTCGCTCCCGGTCCAGTGTGAGCCCGAGCGGACCGACGCGATATGTGTGTCCGTTCTGCAGGAGGAAACCGGGATTGGGCGTTCTGCGTCCGATGGGCGACGGCGGCCAGCGTTCGCTGGTGTGCTCGTTCTGCCTGGCGGAGTGGGAGTTCCGGCGGATCGTCTGTCCAGCCTGCGGGGAAGAGAACCACGCCAAGCTCCCAGTCTGCACCGCGGAGGAACTGAAGCACATCCGCGTGGAAGCTTGCGATACTTGCCGAAGTTACATCAAGACGGTGGATATGACGAAGAGCGGACGGGCCGAGCCCACCGTCGATGAGATCGCGTCGATACCACTCGACCTGTGGGCGCAGAAGCAGGGATACGAGAAGCTGCAATCCAATCTGATGCAGTTTTGACCGAGAGCAAAGGCAGTTTGCATCTGAAAAAAATTAGCGGGGATCCTATCGAGCGCCGGCCCTCATCTTTTCGTGTCCGCCGGAGGGCACGTCGCCGTCACCGGCAAAACTGGATTGTTTCCTGGTGTTCTCCAACCACTGAGTAGCTCTGCTTTCGGCATCGGCTAATTGTTGAGGAGACATGGTCAGGCGCACATGTTGTTTGCCCTCGGCAATCTTGCCGAGCATGGGGGTTGCCGTTCTTTCTGCAAGCAGGTACCAGGTATAGGCAGAAACCGGATCGGGGTGGCTCCCCAGACCGGCCTGGTCATGGTCATCGCCGCCTTTGTTCTCACCACTATTGGTTTGACAAAAGTGCTCCGCCAAACGAAGCTGCGCCCACGGATCGCCAGATTGGGCGGCTTCGATGGTAGCCGAGAACGGGTTGGACTCACCGTTCGGAATCGCGGGAGCACGAGCCGGCGAATTGTTCATGGTCAGGTAGAGCAGTTCGGTTCGGCTGGAGACGCCCAACTTGTCGAAAATGCGGAATAAATAATTCTTGACGGTGTGCGGGCTCAGTTTGAGAGCAAGCGCAATCTCGCGGTTGGTCATACCACTGGCCAGATGCTGAATCACCTGGCGTTCGCGGCCGGAAAGCAGGTCGATGCCCTTGTGATTGGTGGCCCGAACCAGGGGCGCGTTGGCGAGCGCTTCGAGCGCATGATCGAGATCTACGCTGCGTGCCCAGACTTGTCCCTCATGCACGTTGCGAATGCATTGGCACAGGGTTTCCAGCCGCTCCTGCTGGGAAAAAATTCCCCTGGCGCCAGCGCGAAAACACTCCAGAACATCCTGCGGCTTGGAGGAGTCGAGGAGGATGACGCCTTTGATCAGGGGCCGGAGGGTGCGCATCTCCCGCAATACCTGAGGGCCGCGGCCGGGCTGATCGTCCAAATTATGACTGATGACCGCGACATCGATGGGGACGCGGGTAATGGCGGCCAGCAGTTCCTCGGAATTCGAGGCCGCAGCTACCACCTGCAGGCCGCGATCATTGCGGAGGGCGTCGGCTAAGAGTTGGGTGTGGATGCGGGTGCCGTCGGCAACCACGATGCTGACAAAATCCGAGCCCAGTTCCGCGTGGCTTGGCATTGCGTCTCCTGATAGTGGATGGCGCGAAAGCAAAGGAAAAATTCGAAGAACACTCCCTGCTTAGAAACGTCTGCGAGCACTTTGCCCTTGGGGAGGGGGGAGCAAAAGGGACCGCAATCTTCAAAACACTACTAGAAATGTAACACTGAACGTGCGTATCGGCAAGCGAGCAAGTTGCGATGTATGCAAATAACTGCACTGATGACTACGCTGTCAGCTGCTGACGAATTACTTGCAGCAGTGAACCAAACTATGGTCATCGCAGGCACTCCGATGGCAGGAGAATTGCTGTCGGACGACATCGGTATAAAAGCTTATTTTACAATAACATAATACGTTTTATCAATGATAAGCCTCAAGCCTAATGCAAGGCTGGCAATCGAGTTATCGCCCGAAGGTGCTGGGTACTCGAGTGTTCGTATGGAGACACATAACTCTAGTCCGTTGCGGCCCATCATGGGATGAACAGCTCATACCTTGCTAGGGCTGGAATGTCCTAAGAAGTCCTGCCACTTGCACGTGATTGCAAGGCACGGGTATGTTGAATGCAACTAGTAACTCCCCGCTAGTGGTTCGTTGACGTCTCCCCCTGAACGGCTTTAGAGCAACGTTGAATCTTGAGGAATGTCCTGTGCGATTCCAGGCGGACCCGGTGCGATGGGACCCAGAGGGCGAAGCTATGAGCGGTTCGAGTCGCAGTTCGAATCGCAGTTCGAGTCGCAGTTCGAGTCGGGGTTCGAATATATGAACAGCGCCAATCAGGGTTTCGGAGAGAGCCGCGAGGTGGGAAGCGGGCTGAGCGTGTTCGCATCGCAGGCCGAGCCGAGTTGGTATGCGCTGCACACTCGAGCGCGGCACGAAAAGGCCATTGAGCGTCGATTGCGCGATCAAGGCATGGAAACCTTTGTGCCTACCACCGTGGAAGTGCATCGCTGGAGCGATCGCAAAAAAAAGGTTGAAGTGCCGCTGTTCAGTTGCTATGTATTTGTCCGGTGCGCATTGACCGCGGAGGACCGGACCCGTGTCCACCGGGTGGAAAGCGTTCATGGTTTTGTGGGTTCTCGCGGATCGAGCCTGCCGATTCCCGACGAACAGATCGAGAGCATCCAGAGAGTTCTGACCCAGGCGGCGCCCTGGCGTTCCTACCCCTTTCTCAAAGTGGGGCAGCGAGTGCGGGTCCGGGGTGGAGCGATGGATGGAGTGGAAGGCCTTTTCCTGACGGAGAACGGCGACCACAGCCTGGTCATTTCGGTCGATGCCATTCAACGTTCGATGGCGGTGCGCATTGATGGCTACGACGTAGAGCCAGTCTGACGTAGAGCGGATCGGATGGCAGTTTCCGGTTCCGACGGGGTTCAGCCAGCCGAATTGCTTTCCCGATTCGTTTCCCGACGATTGGGAATGTTTCTTAGAGATTCCAGCGGTCACTCTTGAACATGTATCAACCAGAAATCGAGCGCATCAGCGAAGAGCTGTATTTTGTTGCGGCCAGCCCGGCGACACGCCGGCTGCGGACGCAAGCGGAATTGCTCGCGCAGACCGACGTGCCGGTGCTGATTACCGGAGAAGCGGGGAGCGGCAAAACGACCGCGGCCCGGCTCATCCATTCGCTTTCGATTCGTTCCAGTTTTCCATTCACCCGGGTTAAGTGCGCGGCGCTGACCTCAGACCTGCTGGAGAATGAGCTGTTTGGCTACGAGCACGCTGCGGCCAACGGGCGGCCGGAATCGACGCTGGGGAAATTCGAGCAGGGGGTGAAAGGATCGATCCTGCTGGATGAATTCGATGTCGTGCCGGACGCGGTGCAACGGCGACTTCTGAAACTGCTGGAGACGGGGGAGTTCTTTCGCTGCGGCGGTCAGAAGCCGATCCGCGCCGACGTGCGTATTATCGCCGCCACCTGTGGCGACCTGGAGTTGGCGGTGGCGGAGAAAAAAGTTCAGGAAGAACTGTTCTACCGGCTGAGCGTGTTCGAATTGCGGGTGCCGCCGCTGCGGGAGCGGCACGAGGAAATTCCTCTGTTGCTGGGGCATCTGATGAATCGTCTGGCTCGGCGCTATGGCGTGCCGGCTCCCCGCCTTTCGAGCGTCTTGCTCGATGCCTGCCAGCAATATGCCTGGCCCGGGAATCTGCGAGAACTGGAAAACTTCGCCAAGCGCTTCCTCGCCCACGGGAGTGAGGAGGACGCCTTGCGCGATCTGCATTCCCGTCCGCGACCGGCTTCCGCCGACAAGCTTGAGAATGGGAATGGGAACGGGCACGCGAGAAGCGGGTCCGAGCCGGCCGCTCCGGCGCATCCTTCGGATGAGAGTTCGTCCCTGAAATTACTGGTAAGAAACGCCAAGGGAGAAGCGGAACGCGGCGCCATCGCGCACGCGCTGGAGCAGACTCACTGGAACCGCAAGGCGGCGGCGCGTTTGCTGAATATCAGCTACCGGGCCCTGCTCTACAAGATTCAGGAATACCACCTGGTGCCGCCCGCGGAATCGGCGCGCATTTTTGACGCCGACGATTTGCGGCAGGCGAAATAGCCGCCCCGGGAAGCGGCTCTACTGTGCGTGGGATTGAACTGTTCGGCGCGCAGCAGATAGGATTAAAGTACCGCACCGGAATCAGCTTCTTCCATACGGACGCAGATACCAGAACGACAGAATTTTATGATGGCTCATCGAATTTCGCTGGTGCTTTCCCTCTTGCTGCTGTTGTCGATCACGGCCTTCGCGCAATCAGATTCCGCGCCTCCAACCGCGCCGCCGGCAGCCGTTGCCGAGAAACCAGAGGCGGATAAACCACCCGCCGACAAGCCGGAGGCGGACAAGCCAGCCTCCGACAAAACAGCCTCCGATAAGCCGGCCTCCGACAAAGCAGCCCCGGAAAAGCCGGTGGCTGACAATTCCGTGGAGAAGACGGGCGAGAGTGCTCGCAGCGCGCGGTCCGACAATTCTTATCTGATCGGCGCCAACGATATTCTGGCTGTCAGCGTGTGGAAAGAGCCCGACATCTCGCGTTCGGTTCCGGTGCGTTCCGACGGTAAGATTTCGCTGCCCTTGGCTGGAGAGTTGCAGGCGGCCGGGCAGACGCCTCGACAACTGGAACAGGAGATTACCAAACGCCTGCAGAACTACATTTCGGAACCGGAAGTGACGGTCATGGTGACCGACAGCAAGAGTCAGAAGGTGAACATTTTGGGCATGGTGTCGCGGCCCGGCGCTTATCTGTTGACCGGTTCGACGACCGTGCTCGATGCCATCGCCATGGCCGGGGGCTTTAAGGACTTTGCCAAGCAGAAAGCGATTTATGTTCTGCGCACGGCGCCGGACGGATCCGAGAAACGAATGCCGTTCAACTATAAAGACGTGATCAAAGGCAAGAACGCCGATGAGAACATCCACCTGCTGGCGGGCGATACCGTGGTAGTCCCGTAATTCTGGCGATGAGCATTCTCTGGCTCTGGCGATGAGCAACATTCGAAGCGGTTGGATCCTCGCGTGGGTGGTGGCCGGGTTGCAGGTGTTGGCGGCCGGACAGGAGCAGCCTGCGCCAGTACAGCCAGTCGAGAATGCAAGCGACAGCGGCGAGCGGACGGCTCCGGCCGCCGCCGTCTCGAACCTGGCGGGACTGGACACCGGGATCGGTTACGAAGACAGCAGCAAGACCCTGCCCCAGATTCCCGGGGTGCTCGGGGGGCTCGGCATTTCTCCGGCATTCCTGGCGGAGCTGGAACGAAAGAACTATCTGCGCGCCGGGGTGAATGTGGGCGCGGCGTATGACGACAACCCTCTGCTGCTGTCGAGCGGTGCGGCGGGCAACACGAGCGTTTCCATCTTTCCGAATCTGAGCATCGAGGAATCGTCGTCCCGCCTGCGCTGGGCGCTCGGCTATGCTGGCGGCCTGACGGTGAACCAGCGGTTCACCAACCAGAACCAAGGTTCGCATAGCCTGATTTTCGATTCCCAGTACCGGCTGAGCCCGCATGTGAATCTGCGGGTGGCGGAAAATTTTTACCTGACTACGGGATTCTTTGACTCGGGCAATGTCGGGGGAGTCACGGGCTCCGGCGGACCGAATGGGAGTCTGCTGACGCCTCTGGCGACCGAAAGATCGAGCACGACCACGGTGGAGGCGAATTATCACGTTGCCTTGAACGATCTGGTCGGGGCCAGCGGCTCCTTTTACGATTTGCATTTCACCAATGTCCCGACGAGTACGCAATCGAGCACGCCGCTGACGGATTCCGAAACCTCATCCGGATCGGCCTTCTGGCTGCACCGGATCTTTCGCGACGACTGGGGCGGAGCCACCTACCGGGTAGCGCGGATCACCTTCAATGGCGGCGAATCCCGGGTGCATAGTTTCCTGGCGGTGAACACCCTCAACCTCTCGAACCGGTTTACTTTGACGGGTTTTGTCGGCCCGCAGTACTCCGAAAACCAGGGTCTGCTGGTGGCCGGAACCTCGCCCAACGTGTGGTCGCTGTCGGGCGGGGCCGAAGGCGGCTGGCGGGACCAGCGTACCAATGTTTTTGGTGGATATTCGCGGAGCGTCAGCGACGGCGGCGGTATTTTAGGCGCGGTGCGGTTGCAGAACGTGTATGCCAACCTGCGCCGCGAGCTGGTTCCGGGGTGGGCGGCGGCGGTTACTGCCAGTCACGGCAGCAACCACGCGCTGCTGCTGCTGTCGCCGAGCAGCGCCAGTTCGATTAATCTGACATCGTTCGGAGTTTCGCTGGAGCGCAACGTGGGCAAAAGCGTCGGGCTCCGGATGGGCTACTCGCACGATCTGGAACAGGAAGCGGGCCTGCCCGCGCCCAGCCCAACCTACGACGCGCACCGCAACCGATTTTTTGTTACCCTGTCATATCAGTGGGCTAAACCCTTAGGATTGTAAGCCATGGAAGAAGAACTGCAAGAATCAAGCGAACCACTAGATCTTACCGAGATTCAGGGCATTATCCGCCGGCGGCGGTATCATTTTCTGGTGCCGTTTTTCTGCGGCTGGCTGCTGGTGTGGGGCCTGAGTTGGCTGATCCCTCCGACCTACCGATCGGGCACGCTCATACTGGTGGAGTCGCCCTCGGTACCGGAGAAATACGTAGTCTCGAATATCGACACGGACATTCAGCATCAGCTTGACAGTATTACCGAGCAGATTCTGAGCCGGACCCGCTTGCTCCACATCATCGACCGCCTCGGCCTTTATGCGAAGGATCGGAAGCGCAAGAGCGATGAGGAGCTGGTGGAAAAGATGCGCAAGGACATCGAGATCGAGCTTTCGCGCGGCGACGATCGCAAGCTGTCGGCCTTCAATATCTATTACTCCAACGGCAACCCGAAGATGGCGCAGCAGGCGACCAACGAACTGGCGAATCTGTTCATCACGGAGAATCTCGAAGAACGGCAAAAGTCCGCCGAGAACACCACCAGCTTCCTGGCGGAACAGGTCGAACAGGCGCGCGCGAAACTGGCGGATCAGGAAGCGAAAATGCGCGCGTTCAAAGATCAGCATCTGGGCGAGTTGCCGACGCAGACGCAAAGCAACCTGCAGATCCTGGCGGGTCTGCAGACGTCGATGGCGTCGAACGAGGACGCGCTCAACCGGGCCAAACAGCAGAACACCTATTTGGAATCGCTGGTCAATCAATACCGTTCGATGGGCGGCGGTTCGAAAGCCGAGGGCGGGCAGACCGGTCTCGCCGAAATCGACAAGCAGCTCGATCAGCTGCGCGCGCAGCTGGCGGATCTGTCGGCGCATTACACCGACAAGTATCCCGACGTGCGCAAGACCAAAGAACAGATCGCGATCCTGCAAAACACGCGCAAGCGGGTGGTGGCGGACATGAACAACCACGCCAACAACCCCGCGCCGGAGGCGTCGTTCGACCCGAAGAACGGGCCCCTTTACGAGATGGAGAGCCAGCTCAAGGCCAACCGTCTCGAAATCGCCACTCGCGAAGCCGAAACCAAAGACGCACAAATGAAGATTAACGAGTACCAGTCGCGCTTGAACATGGCGCCGGTGATGGAGCAGCAGTTCGCCGAGATCACGCGCGACTACGATCAGTCGAAGACCGATTACGAAGCGCTGCTGGCCAAGAAGAACCAGTCGGAGATGTCAACCGACCTGGAGAAGACGCAGAAGGGTGAGCGCTTCCGCATGCTCGACCCTCCGAATCTTCCAGTGCGGCCATCCAAGCCGAACCGCCTTCTGTTGAGCGCCGCGGGCGTGGCCTTCGGGCTGGTCCTCGGTATCTGCTTCGCCTTTGCCACGGAGACGTTCAGCGCCAAGATCTACAGCGAACGCGAGATCAAGAAGCTGGTGCCGTTTGACGTGGTCGCGGAAATCCCGCCCATCGAGAGTCTGGATGAGCAGTTCATGAACCGGCGCAATGCCTGGATGGCGGGCGGAGCGGCGGTGGTCGCGCTGGCTTTCATTGCGTTAGGTTCGGCAGTTACCTATCTGTACGGCTAGGGAACCATGTACAAGAGCTTCTACAAGCTGCAGCGGAATCCGTTCGAAATCACGCCCGACCCGTCGTTCCTATTCCCGACGACGCGGCACAACGAAGCCCTCGCTTCTTTGTATTACGGGGTGACGGCGCACCGCGGATTTGTCGTTCTGACCGGCGAGGTAGGCACCGGGAAGACGCTCATTCTGCGCTCGCTGCTGGGATTGCTGCAGCGCCGCGAGGTGGCATTCGCTCTGATTTTCAATCCCTCGCTTTCGCCGCTGGAATTCATCCGCTATATCCTCGGCGACTTCGGCTTGCCGACCAAGGGCAAGGCCAAAGACGAGATGATTCACGAGCTCAATGAATTTCTGCTGCAGCGCCATCAGAAGCGCTTGACCACCATGCTGGTGGTGGACGAGGCGCACCACCTGTCGCCGGAAGTGCTGGAAGAGATACGGTTGTTGACCAACCTCGAAACTTCGCAGCAGAAGCTGCTGCAGATTGTGCTGGCGGGTCAGCCGGAATTCGACCAGAAGCTGGATTCTCACGAACTCCGTCAGCTCAAGCAACGGATTGCGCTGCGCTGCCATCTGGAAGCTTTCACTCTGGACGAGACCCGGCAGTATATGAACCGGCGGCTGCAGATTGCCGGGGCGGCGGCGGAGAACCAGATTTTTTCCGGGGCCACGATGGAGGCGGTTTTCCGCCACTCCCGAGGCATTCCCCGGCTCATCAACACCATCAGCGAGAATTCGCTGCTGGCGGGCTATGCGAAGCAGGCGGCGGCCATTACGCCGGAGATTGTCGACGGTGTGGCGCGCGATTTGCGGCTCACGGTCGCGGCCCCCGACCCGAAGAGCGTCGACCTGAAGAGCAATGGCGGATCGCATCCCTCGAAAATCAGCGAAAAAGTCAGCGAAAGAGAGCAGAAAGAGCAGAATGAACTGCTGCTGGCGGTCAAGACGCTACTCGAAGTGCATGACCGCATGCAGCGAAACGAGAGCAAGGGCCGGCTGCAGTAATATTAGGTGCAGTGTGCACTGGCGGGCCCAGTCTGAACCGCAACTCAGCCACCGAATCAGGGCAGACAGGTTTCTTCTCCATGATCGATGCAGCATGATCGATGCAGNNATGAGCGATACACTATGAGCGCGACAGCATGAGCTATATATTTGAAGCGTTACAGCGTGCCGAGGCCGAGCGATCTGGCGGAAGCCCTCCGAATGCCGCCGACTCGGTGGTCGATCTTCTGCGCGGGGCCGAACCGGCGCGTCCGCAACTGGTTGCCGAACTGGCGGCGGCAGCCCCAGCGGAGCCCCCGGCGGCAAAGCCGTTTTCCCATGCGAAGGTCATCCTGGCGGCGCTTTCGCCGGACTCCCGGTTGGTTTGCATGACCGAACAGGGCGGACTGGCGGCGGAGAAATTTCGGGTGCTGGGTCTCAAGCTGCGACACATGCGCGAGCGCCGGAAGCTCAAGAAGATCGTGGTGACCGGTACGGCTCCGGAGGAAGGGAAGAGTCTGGTGGCCGCCAATCTGGCGCTCAATCAGTCGCGCAGCAAAGTCTTGAAGACGCTCCTGGTGGACGGAGACTTGCGGCGTCCGACCGTGGCCAGCCGCTTCGGTTTTGACCGGTCCACGCCCGGATTAAGCGAGTGTCTGCGCGGCGACCGGGAACTGTCCGAGGTGGTTTACAAACTGGGCGGCACCGGTCTCTGGGTGCTTCCCGCCGGAACCGCACCCGAGAACCCGCTGGAACTGATGCAGGGCGGACGGCTTCCGGAATTGCTCGACCGGCTGGGCGAATTCTTCGACTGGATCATCATCGACACCCCCCCGGTGGTTCCGGTGGCCGATACGACGTTCTGGATGAAAGAGGCGGACGGAGTTTTGCTGGTGATCCGCGAAGGGTTCAGCGAGAAGAAAATCGTGGAGCGCGCTCTGGATGCGTTCGATCGCGACACCTTGCTGGGAGTGGTGGTCAACAGTTGCAGCCGCAGCGATCACAACAGTTATTATTCGCGTTACGGTCAGGCCGTGATGCCCAGCCGGGAAGGCTTCGGTTCCCCGGAAAACGAGCAGGAGTAGTAGAGAAGAAAATATAGCTAACCAGAGTAGAATTAGGTTGTACAATGCAGGCTGAATCTTCCTAGTTTCCCCGGCTAGGCTGGTAACTCCTCCCCCAATGCACGACATTTTGCAGGCTGCGCCCATGGGATCGTCTCCCTGGCACAGCAAGGAGCTACACGTGGCAAGCCGTCCCACAGCATCGGTATCCCGTCCTCCGGAGCTCTCGCGATCGCAAGGCCCGTCCGGGCCCGGCGAAGTGCTGAGCGAAGAGACTTTTCATCGCATCATCGCCCGCGAGCGCAAGCGCAGTGAGCGGTCGCAACGTCCGTTCGTGCTCCTGCTTATCGATACCGGGCGCACTCAGCCCGGGGACCGGCAGGGCCGGCTTCTGCTGGACACGCTATCCGCCCTGCGTGGCGCGACCCGAGAAACCGATGTTACGGGCTGGTACCGCTCGGGCGCCGTGGTGGGCGTGATGTTCACCGAGATTGCCTTGGAAAGCAATGCCGTGCTGAGCACGATCCTGTCGCGAATCGGCTCCATTCTGCGGGACCAGTTGGACAGCGATGAGTTCAGCCGCATCAAGTTTTCCTTTCACGTGTTTCCAGATGACTGGGATTCGGAGGAGATGGATCGTCCCAGCAACCCGACGCTCTACCCGGATCTCGAAAAGCGGCAGCGGGCGAACTGGCTGGGCCGCGCCACCAAGCGCATGATCGACGTGCTGGGCAGTCTGGCGCTGCTGGCCATGTTGTCGCCGGTGTTCTTGATCATCGCGGCGGCGGTCAAACTGACTTCAAACGGGCCCGTCCTGTTCCGGCAAAAGCGGATTGGCGAGCATGGCACACCGTTTACGTTTCTGAAATTCCGTTCCATGTACATGAATAACGACGCCAGCGAGCACCAGGAATATGTTCGCCAGTTGATTGCCGGCCAGGCGAAAAAGAAGTCCGTCGACGGCAAGGGAGCGGGCGTTTTCAAACTGACCAACGATCCGCGGATCACGCCCGTGGGCAGGGTGTTGCGGCGCTCCAGCCTGGATGAACTGCCGCAACTGATCAACGTGCTGCGCGGCGAAATGTCGCTGGTCGGGCCCCGTCCCCCGGTGCCCTACGAAGTCGAAGCCTACGAAACCTGGCATCGCCGCCGCCTGCTGGAGGCGAAGCCGGGCATTACCGGACTGTGGCAGGTGCATGGCCGCAGCCGGGTGGAATTTGACGACATGGTGCGGCTGGATTTGCGTTATGCCCGCGATTGTTCTCCCCTGCTCGACCTGAAGATTCTGTTGCAGACTCCCAAAGCCGTGATGGGCGGAGACGGCGCGTGTTAGTTCCCGACCTTCACGATCCCTCGATTTCATGATCTCTTGATTTGACGTCCGTTCCTTGATCCTGTGCCCAATTCCCTGAAATCTTATCGGCGAACCTCAAAATGACAAATAATCTGGTTACAAAGAGCGCCACGATCGATCCGTCTCATAAAATCGAGCAGCCGCATAAATCCTCCGTGATTCGTTTTGGGGTAGTCGGCTATGGCTACTGGGGTCCTAACATTGTTCGCAATCTGCGCTCGCTCGAAGGCTGCGAGGTAGTCGGGATCTGCGACCAGACTCCCGCCGCCCGCAAGCGCATCCAGGCGGCGCATCCCGGGATTCCGGTCCACAGCGACTTCCACGAGCTGGTCAATTCCGCCGACATCGATGCCATCGCGGTGATCACTCCGGCGTGGACGCACTTCGAACTGGCCAAGGCCGCGCTCAAGAACGGTAAGCACGTGTTCGTGGAAAAGCCGTTCACCAGCAAAGCCGCGCAAGCCGAGGAGTTGATCAACCTGGCCGAGCAGAAGCATCTGCAGATCATGGTCGACCATACCTTCCTGTTTACGGGCGCGGTTCGAAAGATCAAGAAACTGCTCAAGGAGGGGACGCTGGGCAAGCTCTACTACTACGATTCGACCCGGGTCAACCTCGGGCTGTTTCAGCATGACTGCAACGTGATTTGGGATCTCGCGCCCCACGACCTCTCGATCATGAACGACCTGATCCATAAAGACGCAGAAGCCATTTCGGCCACCGGCCAGGCCCACGTCAACGAGTTTGAGGACATCGCGTTCATCACCGCTTACTACCCCGACAAGATGATCGCGCACGTCAATGTCAACTGGATTTCGCCGGTGAAAGTGCGAACCACGCTGATCGGCGGCGAAAAGAAGATGCTGGTCTGGAACGACCTGGAGGCCGACGAGAAGCTCAAGATTTACGACAAGGGCGTGGATGTCAAGAGCCAGGAGGGGGTCTACAACCTGCTGGTCAGCTACCGTTCGGGGGATATGTGGGCTCCGCAAGTGGAGCAAGTCGAGGCTCTGCGGCTGGAACTGAATTATTTCATCGAGTGCATTGCGAAGGGCCACAAAGCTTCGAATGACGGCGTCGCCGGCCTGCGCGTGGTCCAGATGTTAGAGGCGGCATCGGAATCCTTGCGGCATCGGGGAAAGCTGGTCTATCTCTGACCTGGTTGACACTGACCTNNTAAACTGGTTGACCCAAACGTTGAGAGGCGCGGTCCTGAACGCCGCGTCCGCCACCCGCAGAAGCCAAGAACCCTTCCGTGAAACCAACGGTATTGCTGGTAACGACGAAGAACTGGGTGCCCACGGCGCGCTTGGCGGTGGCCCTCGGGAATGCCGGATTTCGGGTGGAAGCGCTGTGTCCTCGCCAGCATCCGGTGCATACCACGGAGGCCGCCAGCCGGACCTACGCCTATCGCGGTCTGGCGCCGCTGGCCGCGCTGGCGCGCGCGATTGCCACCGCGAAGCCGGACCTCATTGTGTCCGGCGACGATCTGGCCACCGAGCAGCTGCACGAACTCCACCGCCGGCGAGAAGCGTATGCCGGCGGCTCGAAGGAACTCGGGAGTCTGCTTGGAAATGTGATTGAGCGCTCGCTGGGGGCGCCGGCGGCGTTCGCGGTCGCGCAGGCCCGCGGCGCTTTCATGAAACTCGCCCGTGAGGAAGGAATCCGAGTGCCGGAAACCGCACTCCTTGCGACCGGCGACGATCTGGGGCGCTGGGTTGAGCGGGCCGGGTTTCCGACCGTGCTGAAGGCGGATGGCACTTCGGGAGGCGAGGGGGTGCGGATTGTGCGCACCGCCGTGGAGGCGCAGTCTGCGTTTGGGCAACTTCATTCAGCTCCGCTTCTGGCCCGCGCCTTGAAGCGGGCGCTGCTGGATCAGGATCGGACTCTGCTTTGGCCGGCGCTGTCGCGGCGGAAGCCGGCGGTCAGCGCGCAGGATTTTATCGAGGGACACGAGGCGAACAGCACCGTGGCGTGCTGGAAGGGCGATGTTCTTGCGAGCCTCCATTTTGAAGTTCTTCGCAAGTCGAGTGCGGCGGGACACGCTACGGTGGTGCGCTCGATGGAAAACCCGGAAATGTCAGCCGCGGTTCAGACGATGGTCCGGCGCATGGGTCTTTCGGGCATATGCGGGTTCGATTTCATGCTGGAAGCAAACACCGGGAACGCCTACCTGATCGAAATCAATCCCCGAGCCACCCAGGTCGGGCACCTTGCGCTCGGCGCGGGACGCGACCTTCCGGCGGCGTTGTGGGCCGCGGTTACGGGACATCCGAGCGTGGCCGCCCGGGCCGTCACCGCCAACGACACGATTGCGCTGTTTCCGCAGGAGTGGGCGCGAGATCCGCAGAGCGAATTCCTGCGCTCCGCCTATCACGACGTTCCGTGGGGCACGCCCGAACTGGTTCACGCCTGCATGCGCCGGAGCCGGCAGCAGAGTGCGTGGTACGGGCGCGGGGAACGCGGCCGGGGAACGGCGCTGGCGCCGCCTTCGGTGAAAGCCGCGGCCGCACAAGTGGGGGGGGCGCAAACTCCGCCCGAAAGCGCCGCAAACAGGATTACGGCGCGATGACCAAGTCATTGCGACGGAGCCATTGCCGATGACCAAGCCATTGCAAGTGATGAAGTTCGGCGGCACCTCGGTGGGAGATGCCGTTTGCATCGGGAAGGTAGTCGAGATTATCCGGACGGCCGCGCGCGCCGCCAGGGTCGCCGTCGTGGTTTCCGCGATGAGCGGTGTCACCAATCGGCTGATCGAGGCGGCGCAACTGGCAAAAGCGGGGAACGAAAGCGCGGTTGCCGAAATTTTCGAGGGGTTGCGGAAGCAGCACGACGAAGTGATCAGGGTGCTGATCGGCTCGGTGTCCGAGCAGCAGCGTCTGCGGAGCGCGCTGCAAACCATCCTGGCGGAAGGGGAGCGTCAGTGTCATGGCACGGCGCTTTTGCGCGAGTTGACCGCGCGCACCCTGGACGCGGTTTCCGGACTTGGCGAGCGCCTGTGCGCCCCGCTGCTAGCGGCCGCGCTGGCCGAAGCGGGAGTCGCGAGCGAGGCCATCGACGCGACCGAACTGATTGTTACCGATTCCTATCATGGCGGAGCGGAGCCCTGGATCGATCTTACCCGGTCCCGCTGCCAGACGCGCGCCCTCACCCTGCTGCAGGAAGATATCGTGCCGGTGGTGACGGGTTTTATTGGCGCCACCGAGGACGGCGTGGTGACGACGCTCGGCCGCGGCGGGTCCGACTACTCGGCAACGATTCTGGGGGCGGCTCTGAACGCCGATGAAGTGGTGATCTGGAGCGACGTCTCCGGTCTGCTGACGGCCGATCCGCGGCTGGTGGCGAAGACCTCGACTATCCCGGAGATTTCCTATCGCGAGGCTGCGGAACTGGCCTACTTTGGCGCCAAGGTTCTGCATCCGAAGACGCTTCGTCCGGTGATGGACCGGGGCATTCCGGTCTGGATTCGCAATACGTTTGCGCCGGACGATGCCGGAACCAAGATTACATCGAGGCCGGCGCCGAGCCCGGGCGGAGTGAAAGCGATGGCGGCGATGCGGGATGCCGCGCTGATCACGGTCGCGGGTCCTGGAACCGAAGGCGTGCCCGACGCATTGGCGCGCACCGTGGTCACGGCGGCGGCGGTGCGGGCCGATGTGCTCCTGATCGCGCAGTCTTCCGCGCAGCAAGAAGTCTGCCTGGTGGTTCCCTCCGCCCTGGCCGAGCGCACGGTCGAGGCCCTGCGCCATGAATTTTCGCGGGACCTGATGCATGAAAGAGTGGAGCACACGGTGATGGCTTCGGCGGTTTCGGTCATTACCCTGGTGGGGCAGAATCTGCGGGCCGCCTCGCAAACCATGGCGCGAGCCTTGGCCGCGCTGGGGCAGGAAAACGTGAGCCTCTTCGCGACGGTGCAGGGGGCCTCGGATAGCAGCATCTCGTTTGTGCTGCCGCGGGCGGACATGAAAGCCGCTCTGGCCCGTCTCCATCGAGAGTTGGCACTGGGCGGCGTTTCGTCGCCGCAGCGGCCGGTTGCGGCCGCGGCCAGTCCAGCGGCGGGCCAGCCCTCATCCTAGCCATCGTTCCAGCCCGCGGATTGCAATTGCGATTGAGATTGGGGTCGAGGAAAAAAGGGGTTTTGGCGGTAAGTCTAAGCGGTGAGTTTTAGCAGTTAGTTCCCGGGGAGAGCGAACTTATGAGCAAGGTGGTGAACGAGGTTGCGGCGGCGGTGAATCCTTACCTGTCGATTGCCGCTGATGTGAAGCTGGGGAAGGATGTAAAGCTTTCGAAATTCATCAACTTATACGGCTGTGAAGTGGGCGACGAAAGTAAAATCGGCGCTTTTGTCGAGATTCAGAAGAACGCCACGGTGGGCAAACGCTGCAAGATCTCGAGCCACACCTTCATCTGTGAAGGCGTCACGATTGAAGACAACGTCTTCGTCGGCCATGGCGTAATGTTCATCAACGACCTGTATCCGCGCGCGACCACGGCGGCGGGGGGTCTGCAGACCGAAGCCGACTGGCAGGTGGCGAAAACCATCGTGAAAAAAGGAGCCTCGATCGGTTCGGGGGCGACCATCCTCGCCAATACCTGCATTGGCGAGAATGCCATCGTGGGAGCGGGCGCGGTGGTCACAAAAGATGTTCCGGCGAACACGATCGTGGCCGGTGTTCCAGCAAAAATTCTGCGTCAAATTGAAACGGAGGTCGCACAGTGAATCATTCGCAAAATATTCCCTTTCTTGATCTGGTCACCCCGCACGTCGAGCTGGAAGCGGAACTGACTGCGATTTTTCAGAAGGTAATCCGCGGCGCCGGATTTATCGGCGGCCCGCTGGTGGAAGGATTTGAAAAAGAATTTGCCGCGTTCTGCCACAGCAGTCGCGCGGTCGCGGTCAACAGCGGCACCGACGCCCTCCGCTTCGCGCTGATGGCGGCGGGAGTGAAGGCGGGCGACGTCGTGGTCACGGTGCCGCACACGTTCATTGCCACCACCGAGGCGATCTCCCAGGCGGGAGCGCAAATCGAGTTTGTGGACATCGACGAACGCACCTACAACATGGATCCGGCGAAACTGAAGAGCTTTCTGGAACTGGAATGCGAGCCGCGCTCCGGGTCGCTGGTGCACCGGAAAAGCGGCAAGCCGGTGAAGGCCGTAGTCCCGGTTCATCTCTATGGGCAGATGGCGGACATGGATCCCATCTGCGACCTGGTCAAGAAATACAACCTGATTCTGATCGAGGACGCCTGCCAGGCCCACGGGGCGGAATACTTTTCGCGCCGCGATAACTGCTGGAAGCGGGCCGGGTCGATCGGCCATGCGGCGGCCTTCAGCTTTTACCCGGGGAAGAATCTGGGCGCCTGCGGCGAGGCGGGAGCGATCACCACCAACGACGCTGAAATCGACCGGAAATGCCGCATGTTGCGCGACCATGGCCAGGCCAAGAAGTATTACCACGATGTCGAAGGCTACAACGGGCGTCTGGACGCCATGCAGTGCGGATTTCTCAGCGTGAAACTGAAGCACCTGCCCGAATGGAACGAGAAGCGGCGGCAGCACGCGGAACGCTATCGCCAGCTCATCGGGAATCGGGAAGGCGTCATCCTTCCTTACGAGCCCAGCTGGTCAAAAGCCGTGTACCATCTATTTGTCGTCCGGGTTGCGGACCGCGAGCAGTTGAAGCATCATCTGGAGGCGGCGGGGATCGGCGCGGGCATTCACTATCCCATCCCACTGCACTTGCAGAAAGCCTATGCCGGGGGCCAGTATAAGCAGGGGGATTTCCCGGTTACGGAGCGGGTCGCGGCCGAGATTCTTTCGCTCCCGATGTTTCCCGGACTGACGGAAGCGATGTTGGCGCGGGTCGTCGAGCAGACGGTGGAATGCGTTTCGCGCCTGGCTACCGTAGGGGACTAAATGCCGCCAACTCAGTCAGCCAGAAAGATCGAGCCGGAGCCAAGCGCCGCCACCGGCGGGGTTCGGGGCGGAGAGCGCCCGGGGAAACAATCGCGGCCGGACCGAAAGGTCTGGATCGACCTGGAAAACTCTCCGCACATACCTTTCTTCGCTCCCATCATCGACGAACTGGAAAAGCGGGGATGCGAGGTGGTGCTGACCGCCCGCGACTGTTTTCAGGTCTGCGAACTGGCGGATATGGCGGGGTTCAAGTACCGCAAGATCGGGCACCACTACGGCAAGCATCGCATCGCCAAGGTAGCGGGGCTGGGCATTCGGGTGCTGCAGATGGCGCCCTTTGTTTTGCGCGAAAAGCCCACCATTGGGGTCTCGCACGGCTCCCGGTCGTTACTGGCATTGTCCGCGATGCTGGGGATTCCGAGCATCACCATTGCGGACTACGAATACGCCGATCACCGACTGGGCAAGTTTCTGGGCTCGGCCGACAAGAAATGGGTGATGACGCCCGATGTGGTGCCGTCCGACATTTTCAAGAAGGACGGGATGGCGCCGGACCACATTCTGCAGTATCCCGGGATCAAGGAGGATGTTTACACTCCTTTTTTCCATCCCGATCCCTCGGTGAAAGACATTCTTGGCCTTCATTCGGCCGATGTCGTGGTCACCATCCGGCCGCCGGCCACCGAAGCCCACTACCACAACCCCGAGGCGGAAACGCTGTTGCTCGAAGTGTTCAAGATGCTGGGCGAACGTCCCGAGGTCAAGACGGTTCTGCTGCCGCGGACGCCCAAGCAGGAAGCGGAATTGCGCCAGGCGGTCCCGGATCTGTTCGCGGCGGGAAGAATAATCGTCCCCAAGCGCGCCGTCGATGGGTTAGACCTGATCTGGTATTCGGACGTGGTGATCAGCGGCGGAGGCACGATGAACCGCGAAGCCGCGGCTCTGGGAATTCCAGTGTACAGTTTGTTCCGCGGGACCATGGGAGCGGTCGACAAACATCTGGCGGCGACGGGCCGGCTGGTCCTGCTGCAAAGCGTAAACGACGTCCGGGAGAAGTTGAAGTTGGTGGCCCGCGACAAGAGTGTGATTTCCGGATCGAAACAACGGGGCACGCTCGACGCCGTCGTCAAGCATATCATTGCAGTACTCGAAACCAAGGGCTGAGCGAGGCCGGTTTTCAGGCGAAGGGCGGGGCATCGCATCCGTCCTGCCGCGCTTTCTGAACCGCAGACTGGAGTTGGTGTGAAACTATCGATTGTGGGCGCAGGATACGTTGGGCTGACGACGGCCGCATGCCTGGCCGAGATTGGCCACCAGGTGTATTGCAGCGATAGCGACCAAGCCAAGCTGGGATTGCTGCAGCAGGGCCAGATCCCGTTTTTCGAGCCGCATCTGGCGCAACTGGTGGCCCGGAACTGTCAATCGGGGCGGCTTGAATTTGGCGCGACCGAGACCGGCATCGAGCGTTCGGAGGCGATTTTTATTTGCGTGGGCACGCCTCCGCTGAGCAACGGGGAAGCGGATTTGTCGGCCATTCAGACGGTCGCCCGCGAAATTGCCGCGCGGGCGCGGGGCTACCGGCTGATCGTCGAGAAGAGCACGGTGCCGGTGCAGACGGCGCGGCAGATCAAGCGCGAACTCGCTCTCTACGGTTCGCAGCAGCTCGATTACGAAGTGGCTTCCAATCCCGAATTTCTGCGCGAGGGCTCGGCGCTGGAGGATTTTTTTCACCCCGACCGCATCGTGGTGGGCGTGGAATCGAGGCGCGCCGAGGACCAGTTTCGCGAAGTGTACCGCCCGGTGCTGGAACAGACTTTCGCCTGCCCGGTGCATGAGAATTGCATCTCCCGGACCAGGCCCGCCTTCCTGGTGACCGACACCAACAGTTCGGAAATCATCAAGCACGCCTCCAATTCATTTCTGGCCATGAAGATTTCCTACATCAACATGGTCGCCGACCTGTGTGAAGCGAGCGGGGCCGACGTGGAAAAAGTGGCCGAGGGAATTGGCCTCGACCGGCGGATTGGACGGGCTTTTCTGCGTCCCGGCATCGGCTTTGGAGGATTCTGTTTTCCGAAGGACCTGCAGGCCTTTGTCCGGATTGCGGAAAAAGCGGGCTGCGATTTCTCCTTGCTCAAGGAAGTGGAGAAAGTCAATCTCGCGCGCATCGCCAAATTCGTCGACAAGGTACGGCAGGAGGTGTGGGTCTTGCGCGGCAAGAAGCTGGCCCTCTGGGGCCTGGCCTTCAAGCCGAATACCGACGACATCCGCTTTGCTCCATCGCTGGCGGTGATCCAGCAACTGCTTGCCGAGGGCGCCGACCTGCAGGTATACGATCCCGAAGCCATGCCGAACGCCAGGCGCCAAATTGCGGGCGTGAAGTTTTCCGAAGACCCCTACGAGGCGGCTCGGGGCGCCGAAGCCGTCCTGATCCTGACCGAATGGGACCAGTTCCGGACGCTCGACTGGGAACGGCTGGGCTCGTTGCTCCACCGCCGGCTGATCATCGACGGGCGCAATATGCTGGCTCCGGTCAAGGAACAGCTGGCGGCGCAGGGATTCGAATACGTTGAGATTGGACGGGTGGCTCACGCCGCCGAGCCGGCCGCGCAAAGCGCGAGTCGCGCGGCCAAGAAACCGGGCGCGTCCGACCCTGTACCCATCGGATGAAGTCCGCCAAGGCCCGCTGTCCTGCCCTTGCGCTTGCCCATCATGAACGCTGACCGAAATTCATTGCCGGACGTCGAGACCGCGGCGCGGAAGCTGTTTGCCTACTGCCGCGCCAACGACTGGGCGGGCTACGATCCTTATGACGCCTTGAACAGCCGGCTCTTTATGGCGTTGCCGGTGTTGCAGTCCCGGATCCCGCAAATCGCGCTGACCCAGCTCCTGAAGCGCAGTCCGATCAACGTGCGCGGCCTGTTGCGGGTGGAAAAGACGCAAAACCCAAAAGGCATGGCGCTGTTTTTGTCGGCGTTGCTGAAGGCTCCGGAACTGGGCGCGAACCAAACTGGAGAGATCGTCGCGTCGCTGCTGGAGCGACTGGTCGCGCTGCGCTCTCCCGATCCCAGATACTGGTGCTGGGGATACAGTTTTCCGTGGCAGACGCGCACCATCCTCGTGCCTCGGGGAGCGCCCAACCTGGTGTGCACGATGTTTGTCGGCGCCGCGCTGCTCGATCTCTATGAACTTGGCCAGCAACCGCAACCTCTGGAGATGGCGGTCAGCGCGGCGGAATACATTCTGCACGAGCTTTACTGGAGTGAAGGCAGGGAAGTAGCGGGCTTCTGCTATCCTCTGCCATCGCAGCGCAGCCACGTGCACAACGCGAATTTCCTGGCCGCCGCCTTGTTGTGTCGAGTCTACAAACACACCGGGCAGGAGAAATTCCTCGCCCCCGCGCTGCGGGCGGCGCGCTATTCGGCGGCCAAGCAGCGGCCGGACGGCTCCTGGCCGTATGGCGGGTCGCCCAAGCAGCAGTGGGTGGACAATTTTCACACCGGATACAACCTGGGGGGTTTGCATTCAATGGCGCGCGATCTGGGCACGAGCGAGTTCGACGGCGCCATCCGGAAAGGGTTTGATTTTTATAAAGCCCACTTCTTCCGCGACGACGGCGCTCCCCGATACTTCCACAACCGCACCTATCCCGTCGACATCCATTGCGTGGCCCAGAGCATCATTACTCTGCTCGAGTTCAAGGATTTGAGTCCGGACGCCGCACCGGAAAACGCGGCCCCGGAAAATGTCCGCCTGGCCCACTCGGTCTTCAGCTGGGCGATGAACAATATGTGGGACGATCGCGGGTTCTTCTATTACCGGGTGCTGCGGCTGGGGAAGGTGCGGACGTCGTATATGCGATGGTCGCAGGCCTGGATGCTGCTGGCATTGGCGGAACTCATGCGCGCTTCCGGCGGGTCCCCGGAACCAGCGCAGAAGCGGCTGCCCGCCCAAGCGGATCGCGCGGGAGACGCGGTCCAGGTATAGAGTATGGCAACGCTTCCGACCTACGTGCTGATCACTCCGGCGCGCAACGAGGCGCAATACATCGAACTGACGCTTAAGTCGGTGGTGGCGCAGACGGTTCATCCGCTGAAGTGGGTGATCGTGAGCGATGGATCGACCGATGGCACGGACGAGATTGTGGGCAAGTATCTCGGGGACAATCCCTGGATCGAGCTGGTGCGGATGCCGGAGCGCACCGAGCGCAACTTCGCGGGCAAGGTGCTGGCCTTCAACGCCGGCTACGCCCGCGTGCAAGACATGCGCTTCGACGCGCTGGGCAGCGTCGATGGCGATGCCTCGTTCGAGGAAGACTTCTTCGCGTTCCTGCTGCAGAAACTTGCCGACGATCCCCAACTCGGGCTGGTGGGAACGGCATTCCGGGAAGCGGGGGGAGACAAGTACGATTATCGTTTTGTGAGCATCGAGCATGTTACCGGGATCTGCCAGTTATTTCGCCGCCAGTGTTATGAGGAGATTGGCGGCTATGTCCCGGTAAAGGGCGGGGCCATTGACCGGATTGCGAATATCGCCGCCCGCATGAAGGGATGGAAGACCAGAACCTTCACCGAGAAAATGTACTTTCACCACCGCCGGATGAGCACCGCCGAGCAGGGCGTGCTGAAAGCGAGATTCAAGGATGGCGCGAAGGACTATGCCGTCGGCAGCCATCCGCTTTGGGAAGTGTTCCGAACCGCGTATCAGATGACGCATCCGCCCTACCTGGTCGGTGGAGTGGCCCTGCTGCTCGGCTACATGTGGTCGGTGGTGCGCGGCGTCGAGCGCCCGGTTTCCGATGAAATGGCGAAATTCACCCAGCACGAACAGATGCAACGGCTGAAGCAGTTTCTCACCGGCAAGACGCTGCGGTCGCGCGCTTGAAGTCCATCCTGAAGTCCGGTTGAAGGCAACCACGAACCGACACCTCATGCATAACGTTACCGACAGCAACGGAAACGGCCGCAGTCTGCAAAATGAATTTGCATTATCGGCCGGGGAATTATTTGGTCCCGACGATCCCATCCTGATTACCGGAGCGAGCGGCTTTATCGGGATACGCCTGGTGCGGAATCTGCTGGACCGGGGGTTCCGGAATCTGCGTTGCCTGACCCGACTGCCGGGCAAAGCGGCGAAACTCGAAGCGTTGCGCGACCACGCCGGCGACACGCGGATTCAGGTGCTCACCGGCAACCTGCTGGCGCGCGAGGATTGCGCCGCCGCCACGCGGGATGTAAAGCTCATCTACCATCTGGCGGCGGGACGGGGCGAGAAGTCGTTTCCCGACGCCTACATGAATTCCGTGGTCGCCACCCGGAACCTGATCGAAGCGGCGGCGGAACCTGCGTCCGGACCGCGCTCGCTGCAACGCCTGGTGACAGTCAGTTCCTTTGCCGTCTATAGCAACCGGCATAAACCGCAAGGCAACCTGCTGGACGAATCCTGTTCCATCGAAGCGCAAGCCCATCTGTGCGGCGATGCTTACTCGTTCGCAAAAATCAAGCAGGACGAAATCGTTGCCGAGTACTGCAACCGGTTTGGCATTCCGTACGTGATCGTGCGGCCGGGATATGTCCTCGGTCCGGGAAATCCCGCCATCACGGGCCGGGTGGGAATCGGCACCTTCGGCATCTTCATGCATTTGGGGGGATTCAATTCGTTGCCCATCACCTATGTCGATAATTGCGCGGATGCGATTGCGCTGGCCGGCCTCAAGCGCGGCGTCGAAGGGCAGGCGTTCAATGTGGTGGACGACGATTTGCCTTCCAGTTGGAAATTCCTGCGGGCGTACAAGCGCAATGTCCGGAGCTTCAAGTCGATTTATGTGCCGCACTGGCTGAGTTACACCGGTTGTTATTTGTGGGAACGATATTCCACGTGGTCGGAAGGGCAGCTGGATCCGGTGTTTAACCACCGGCTCTGGCACCGATACTGGAAGCGCACCCGCTACAGCAATCGGAAGCTCAAGACTCAACTCGGCTGGACGCCCAAAGTCGACATGACCGAAGGGTTGAGGCGCTACTTCGAAAGTTGTGGGGCGGGGCGCGTTTAGCTGCCGGCAAAGGCCGGATCTAGAACCACGAAGGCTGGGCCCGTTCGAAGGCCGAAGAAAAAGTCAGGGTTGAAAGTCCGGTGAAGAGTCCGGTGAAAAGTTTGATGGACAGGAGAACATGCGCATGGCACGAACGGTAGATATTATTCGCGGCCTGATCAAGAGATACGGGCCCTCGAGAATCAAGATGATCCTGTGGAACCAGGAATTTTCCGGAACGCACTGGGATTTTATCGACGACACGGCGGGCGACTGCGTGTACCCGCATCTGGAGAAGCACCTGCACGGGGGCAGCATCCTCGATCTGGGCTGCGGGCCAGGCAATACCGCCAACGAACTGGCGGCGGACTCTTACACCCGCTATGTCGGAATTGACATCTCGGAGGCGGCGCTAGCTAAGGCGAGGGCGCGCAGCGAGAAAAACGGGCGCTCCGGCAAGAATAGTTTCGCCTGCTCCGACTTTCTCGACTACCGTCCGACGCAGCCGTTCGATGTGATCCTGTTTCGCGAGTCCATGTACCACGTGCCGCTGACGAAAGTAAAACCGATCCTCGACCATTTTGCCGAATATCTCACGGAAGACGGCGTGTTCGTGGTGCGCATGAACATCACCGACGGCAAGGGCAGCAATAAGCCCAGACTGGCGTCGATCGTGAGCGTCATGGAGGTCCCATCCGATTTCGAGGTGGTGGAGAAGAACCAATATGGCGAGAGCGGGCCGACGGTCATAGTTTTTCGGCCGAAGGGCAAGGCCGGGCACGCATCGGCTCGCGGCTCGGAAAGCCAAAAGTACGGAAAGACCCATGCTTAAGGTCGGCATTGTCGGCTGCGGCAAGATCGCGGATGCGCACGCCGCGCAAATCGGGAGAATTCCGGGCTGCGAAATCGTGGCCGTCTGCGACCGCGAGCCGCTGATGGCGCGGCAACTTGCGGAACGGTTTCCCATCCGGCGGCATTTCGGGGACTTGAACCAGTTGCTCGAACAATCGCGTCCCGACGTGATTCACATCACCACGCCGCCGCAAAGCCACTTCGAGATTGCCCGGCAGTGCCTGGAAGCGGGATGCCACGTCTACGTCGAAAAGCCTTTCACGCTTTATGAAGAGGAAGCCCGAAGACTGATCGATCTGGCGAATGCCAAAGGCCTCAAGCTGACGGCGGGCCACGATCATCAGTTCAGCCACGCCGCCCTGCGGATGCGCGCCCTCGCCGGGAGCGGGTATCTCGGCGGCCCTCCGGTGCACATGGAGAGTTACTACTGCTATGAATTGGGGGCTTCCGACTATGCCGGAGCGCTGCTCGGCGACAAGAAGCACTGGGTGCGCCGGTTGCCGGGGAAACTGCTGCACAATATCATCAGTCACGGGATCGCCAGGATCGCGGAATTTCTGAGTGGCGCCGACCCCCAGGTCATTGCCCACGGCTTTACCAGCCCCTTCCTGAAGAGCCTGGGCGAAAACGAGATCATCGACGAGTTGCGCGTCATCGTGTGCGATGAGGATTCCCACACCGCTTATTTCACGTTCTCGTCGCAGATGCGTCCGTCGCTGCATCAGTTTCGACTGTATGGTCCGAAGAACGGGCTGTTGCTCGATCTCCATCAGGAAACAGTGATCAAGCTGCGTGGCGGACGCTATAAGAGCTATGCCGAGAAGTTTGTTCCGCCAGTCACACTGGCGGGCCAGTATCTTGGCAACCTGAAGACCAACCTGGGGAGCTTCCTGGCCAACGATTTCCACATGAAGTCCGGGATGAAATATCTGATCGAATCTTTTTATCGCTCCATTCGGGAAAACACTCCGCTGCCAATTTCGTATCGCGAGATTCTGTTGACGGCGCGGATTATGGACGACATCTTTGCGCAGCTCAACCGCGAACCCGCCCGGGGTGTGGATCGAGGCGCGATGCGGCTGCAACCGGCTCTGATCGACTGAAGGAAGGTGTTTCTGGTCGGATCGCGCGGCCTTGCGTTGAGCGCGTTGCCCCGGAGCATTTGGAGTCGGCTTGCGAGTCCTGTAAGGTAGGTAAGTAATGCAGGCAAGGCATGGAGAGGTCGCCGTTGGCTAAGGCAGCGGCCAGTTCACCGGTCGCAGTGGGTCAAACCACTCGGGGGTTCGAATCCCTTCCCTCTCCGCCACTTTTCTATGGTTTCCGCCGAATCGGCGGGTTTCTGGAAGGTTGTTCCCACCTGGAAACCTATCTGTGAACTGGAAACCTATCTGAGAAATAGAGCGGCCCGGCTATTTTCCTGGAATGTCATGCCCGCATTGGGGCGGTTTGAACCAGACCGGGCCGCGCCGTCATGGGCCTTCCCGAAACGCGCATCCAGGACAAGGAGAAATAAGCATTCATGCAGCACTTGATTAAAGTTGGCGAAAGGGACATCAAGATCCAGGGACAGCTGGTTCGCCTGGCGCGGATCGATGGCGAAAAATTCCTGTTTCTGGACGATCCCGAGCCCATCCTGGACGGCCTGCGGAAGGGCCGAGAGCGCGTCGATCTTTTCACCTTCCTGCAGCGGCTGCCCGACACGGCGCCGAAATTTTCTTACCCCATGGAGATGGATAACCTGGCGGTTGTCCCAGTCTCGACCTTTGACCACTGGTGGACGAAACAGATCGGCTTCAAGGCCCGTAACAAGGCGAAACAAGCGGGGAAAAAGGGAGTAACGGTTCGGGAAGCGGCCTTCGACGATGCTCTGGTGCGCGGGATCTGGGAGGTGTACAACGAGTGCCCGGTCCGCCAAGGGGCGCCGTTCCATCATTATGGGATGGACCTCGAGACGGTGCGCAAGCATGCCGGGACTTTTCCGGACAGCAGCATCTTCATCGGAGCTTATTTCGAGGAAAAGCTGATTGGTTTTATCAAGCTGACGTGCGACGAAACCCGGACCCAGGCGGGCCTGATGCACATCGTGTCGATGGTCGGGCACAAGGATAAAGCGCCCACCAATGCGCTGGTCGCGCAAGCGGTTCGTTCCTGTGCCGATCGCGGGATCCCATATCTCGTGTACTCCAACTTCGCGTATGGCAAGAAGGAAACCAGCAGTCTCAGTGATTTCAAGGAGCGGAACGGCTTCGAGCGCATCGATCTGCCGCGTTATTACGTTCCTCTGAGTCCCGTCGGCAGGCTGGCCCTGCGCCTCGGCTTGCATCGGCGCCTGGTCGATCGTATTCCGGAGCCAGTGGTGGCCAAACTGCGCGAACTGCGCAAGGCCTGGTACGACCGCCGGTTTCATGAAGTCACCGAGGTTTCCTGAGAAAACAGCCATGCCCGGGATCGTCGGTCTGATCACAAAAATGCCGCGCGAACGCGCCGAACCTCTGCTGCGGCGGATGGTTGAGGCCATGCGCCACGAGTCTTTTTACGTCACCGGAACCTGGATCGACGAGTCGTTGGGGGTGTACGTGGGCTGGGTCGCGCGCAAGAATTCGTTTGCCGACGGCATGCCGCTGGCGAACGAGCGCGGCGATGTCTGCCTGGTGGTTTCCGGGGAAGACTATTCCGATGCGGGGAGCGCCAGTCGCCAGAACGGCGGGCGGCGCGGGCCGGAAGCGATGGGGCCATCCTATCTGCTGCCGCTTTACGAACAAGACCCCGCGTTTCCGGAGAGTTTGAATGGCCGATTCCACGGGCTCGTCGCCGACCGGCAGCGCGGAACCGCCATCCTGTTCAACGATCGCTACGGCATGCACCGGCTGCATTACCACGAAGCGGCCGACGCGTTTTATTTTGCCGCCGAAGCCAAGGCCATCCTGGCGGTTTGTCCCGAACTTCGGGCAGCGGACCCGCAGGGGTTAGGCGAGTTCGTGGCCTGTGGTTGCGTTCTCGAAAACCGGACGCTGTTCCGCGGCATCCAGGTGCTCCCGCCCGCTTCGGCCTGGAGCTTTCGCGCCGGTGCCATCGCCCAGAAGAACATTTATTTTGATGTCAAGGAGTGGGAGAACCAGAGTCCGCTCGATCCCGAGTCCTACTACCAGGAATTGCGCGGCGCTTTTTCCCGCAACCTGGGCCGCTACTTTCAGGGCCGGGATCCGATGGCCATCTCGCTGACCGGGGGACTGGATACGCGGATGATCATGGCCTGGCACAAGCCCGCGCCGCATACGCTGCCCTGCTACACCTACGGAGGGGCGTTCCGGGACAATCACGACGTGCGCATCGCGCGGAAGATCGCGCAGATGTGCGGCCAGTCGCATACGGTGATCGAGGTGGGAGAGGAGTTCCTGTCGCGCTTTGCCCACTACGCCGAGCGCAGCGTCTATCTGAGCGACGGATGCATCGACCTAAGCCGTTCGCCGGACTTGTATGTCAGCGAGAAGGCCCGCGAAATCGCCCCCGTCAGACTGGTTGGGACTTACGGCAGCGAGGTGCTGACGCAAGTGCCGATGTTCAAGCCGGTCCGGCCGTTGCCCGGGTTGTTCAGTCCGGAACTATTAGCGGACGTGCAGCGGGCGGAGACAACCTATGCCGCGGTGCGGAGGGAGCATCCCGTCACGTTTGCCGCTTTCCGGCAATCTCCCTGGTGGCATTATGGGGTTCTGGCGCTGGAGCAGACCCAACTCACCGTCCGTTCGCCTTATCTCGACAATGACTTTGTGCGCGCCGTGTTTCGCGCGCCCAAATCGAATCTGCCGCAGAGTGACGTCCGGCTGCGCCTGATCCGCGACGGCAGCCCGTCGCTGGCGGCCATCCCGACCGATCGCGGTCTCGGCGGGGATTCCGGACGGCTTGCGTCCTTGGCCAAGCGGTCGTTGCTGGAGTTCACTTTCAAAGCGGATTATGCTTATGACTACGGCATGCCGCACTGGATGGCCAGGGTCGATCATTGGTTCGCGCCATTGCATTTCGAACGTCTGTTTCTCGGACGCCACAAGCTCATCCACTTCCGCTACTGGTACCGGGAGGCTCTGGCCGATTACGTCCGGCAGATGTTGCTCGACCCGCGCACCCTTTCCCGTCCGTACCTGGAGCCGAACGCCGTCCAAGCGGTCGTGAACGGCCACCTCAAAGGCGAGCGGAACTATACCAACGAAATTCACAAAGTGCTGACGCTGGAACTGATCCACCGGCTCTTCCTCGACTCGACCGCGTGATTTCAGACATGCGAAGTTTTCCGTCCAACCTTGTCGTAGCCAGGCGCACGTGCTCCGGCACTCGTACCCAGGAATTGAATGCCCCCTAGCGTAGCCAACATCGTTTTCGCCGCCGGGGTGCTCGTTCTTTTTGCCCTGGATCGCGATCGCGCGGCGCGGACTTCGAAGGCTCTGTGGCTGCCCGTGATCTGGATCTGGATTGTCGGATCGAGGGCGGTTTCCGCTTGGATGGGGATGGACCAATCGGTCTCGAACGTCAACCAGCTGGCGGAGGGCAGTCCGGTGGACCGGGCGGTTTTCCAGTTTCTGCTGGGCGCGGGCCTGCTCGTCCTGCTATGGCGGAGGAAGCGTACGATTGCCGCTCTGAAGGATAACTGGGCGATCGTGCTTTACTTTTCCTTTTGTCTGATCAGCATTCTCTGGTCGGATTCTCCCGACGTGTCCTTCAAGCGCTGGACCAAGTCCCTGGGCGACCTGGTGATGGTTCTCATTGTGGTGACCGATCCCAACCCAATGGCCGCGTTGCGGCGGGTTTTTTCGCGGGTTGGGTTCATCCTGCTGCCGGCGTCGATTCTCCTGATCAAGTATTACGGCGATCTCGGCCGCGCCTTCGACCCCTACGGCTGGATGGAGGTTACGGGCGTAGCCACCGACAAGAACCTGCTGGGCGTCACTACTTTTGTGCTCTCTTTGGGAGCGGTGTGGCGCATTCTAGTACTGCTGCGCAGTAAGGGGCAGCCCGGCCGCGCCCGGCACCTGCTGGCGCAAGGAGTGTTGCTCGCTTCCGGTTTACTCATTCTGAAGATGGCGGGTTCGGCTACTTCCGCCGCCTGTTTTGCTATCGGCAGCGGGCTGATGCTGGCGACCGGCCTGCGCGTGATTGGGCGCCGCCCTGCATTCGTACACGCGCTCGTGCTGCTGATTGTTGTGGTTGCAGCCTTCGGCATGCTGTCGGGCGCCGACGCCGACCTGGTCCATGCCATGGGCCGGAGGACGGACTTTACCGGACGCACGGAGATCTGGAAGGCTGTGATTCACATGGCGCCAAACCCCATGGTCGGGGCAGGGTTCGAGACCTTCTGGCTGGGGAAGCGGTTGGAAAAGATGTGGAGTCTGTTTCCCGTTTTCAAGCCCAATGAGGCGCACGACGGGTACATCGAGGTGTACCTGAACCTGGGATGGGCGGGTCTGGCTCTGATCGGACTGATCCTGGTGAACGGCTACTTCCGTGCGGTCGCGACCTTTCGCCGCAATCGCGGGCTCGGCGGCCTGATGCTGGCGTTCGTCGCGGCGGCGACAATTTACAGCGTCACTGAGGCGGGCTTCCGGATGCTCGATCCGATATGGATTTTCCTGCTGCTGGCGATCGCCGCCGGACACGCCGGGAACCAGGCCAGTCTTAAGTCTAAAAAGCTGGCTGGCGGCAAGGCTGGGAGCCAACACGGAAGCCATGGCGGGAACAGACCGGGCAGCAAAATGGGGGGCAGAGTGGGGGGCAAAGTGGGGGGCAAAGTGGGGCAACCGGTGGGCGCCACTTCGGGACGCCCCTTGCCGGCAGCCAGAGGGTCACTGCCCTGGTCTGCTGGGGGAGGCCCAGTTGAAGCCTTTTGACGGAAACGGCGACTTCCACCCGGTTGTCAATGACCACGGCGTGCGGCGGACGGCGGTGCGCGGGGCTGGCGTGACCATCTTCGCCTCGGGTGTTTCGTTCGCCGTGCAAATGGGCGCGACGGTGGTTCTGGCGCGGTTGCTTACGCCGAACGATTTCGGCGTCGTCACCATGGTGACGACTTTCAGTCTGCTGCTCAGCAGTTTCGGACTCAACGGCTTCACCGAAGTGATTCTGCAGCGCGAAGGGATCACGAAGTTCCTGGTCAGCAATCTCTTCTGGATCAATATCGGGGCGGGAGCCGTTCTGACCCTGGCGTTCGCGGCCCTGGGGCCCGTAATTGCCCTGTTCTACCACGACCCGCTGGTAACCCATGTGGTTGAGGGGATGTCGCTGACCGTTCTGGCGGCGAGCGCCTCCGTCATTCACCTGGCGCTGATGAACCGCGCCATGCGTTTTGCCGCGGTCTCGGCCAACGGCATTGTGGCGCGCGTCGTCTGCGTGCTCGTCTCCATCGCCCTGGCGCTGGCGGGCTGGGGTTATTGGGCGCTGGTGGCGGGCCAGATCGCACTGCAGCTCAGCACGTCGGTGGGCGCATGGCTGATGTGCCGCTGGATTCCCGGTCGCCCCCGGCGCGTCCCCGGCACCGGCGCGTGCGTCAAGTTTGCGGTCAATGTGTACTCGCGTTTCAGTTTCAATTATTTTTCCGGCAACACCGACAATCTTCTGGTGGGCTGGCGCTATGGCGCCGCGGCGCTCGGGCTGTACAAGAAAGCCTTCGATCTCTTTTTCATTCCCGTATGCCAGTTGTTGTCCCCGATGTCGGCCGTAGCCATCACCACGCTCAGCCGCTTCAACCGCGACCGGGCCCAATACCAGCGCTATTTCCTGTCGGGCCTTTCGGTTCTGGCGCTCGTAGGCATGGGGGTCGGGGCTGACTTTACCCTGATCGGCGGAGATCTGATTCGCCTGATCCTGGGCCCGAACTGGGGAGAGGCGGGCCGCATCTTTGCTTTTTTTGGCCCCGGCATCGGAGTGATGCTGCTCTACAACACGCATGGCTGGATTCACCTTTCGATCGGGCGGCCCGACCGCTGGTTCCGCTGGTCGGTGATTGAGTTTCTCTGTACGGCGGGACTCTTTTTGCTCCTGCTGCCCTGGGGGCCCCGCGGGATCGCCTCGGCCTGGACGATCTCCTTCTTCGTTTTGATGCTGCCGTCGTTCTGGTATGCCGGGAAGCCGATTGGTTTTAAAGTCGCCCCGGTGCTCGAAGTCGTTTGGAAATTTTTTGTAGCGTCCGTAGTGGCGGGCTGCGCGGTGGCGTGGTTCCGGCACGTAGCCGCGCCCTTCGGGGCGATGCCGGGCGCGCTCGGAGCGCTGGTTCGACTGGTTTCGATTTCGCTGGTCTTTTTCGCGCTCTACACTGCCATGGTGGTGGCGCTGCATCGCGGCATTGGACCGCTTCGACAAGCGGCGCGATTGGCAACCGACCTCCTGCCCCGCCGCACGGCGGCTCCCTCGGGGTCGGCTCCGCCGCAGGCGGCTACCAACCCGGTGTAGCCTTCTATTCCCGGTCACACATCTGGTCTGTTCTCGAGCCGTAGACCACGGATTCATCATTCCAAAACGCACGAAAGGAGCGTCAGGTGTCCACGGTGGTTGAAGATGTCGCCCGGCGGCAAGCCGATGCGCGGGCGCCGGTCGATCTCGACATCGCATTGCTGACGGGCGGTTTTGACCGGCCGTACGCGCTGGGCTTGGCCATGGCGCTCGTGGCCCAAGGCATAAGGCTGGAGGTTATCGCCAGCGACGAATTGGACAGTCCCGAGATGCGGCTCACGCCCCGGCTGCGCTTTCTCAATCTGCACGGCAACCAGGGAGCCGATGCCGGTCTGGCCCGCAAGCTGGCGCGTTTGTCGAGCGCCTATGGCCGGCTGCTGCGCTACGCCGCACTGGCCCGGCCGAAGCTCTTTCATATTCTATGGAACAACAAGGTCCATTTTTTCGATCGCACCCTGCTGACGCTTTACTACAAGCTTCTGGGGAAAAGAATCGCCTTCACGGCGCACAATGTCAACGCCGGCAAGAGGGATGGGAACGATTCCTGGCTCAATCGTCTTACTTTGAAAATTCAGTATCGGCTGGTCGATCACATCTTCGTGCACACCGAGAAGATGAAGAATGAACTGCTTGAAGATTTTGGCGTACGGGAACAAGCGGTCACGGTGATCCCGTTCGGAATCAATAATGCGGTGCCGGACACGGAGCTAACGCCGCGGGAAGCGAAGCAACGGCTGGGCCTCGGGGACCGCGAAAAAACGATCTTGTTCTTCGGCAACATCGGGCCCTACAAAGGCGTCGATTCCCTGGTCACCGCGTTCCAGAAGGTTGCGGCGACCAATCCGGAGTATCGGCTGATCATTGCCGGGAAGCCCAGGGGAGGCTGCGAGCAGTACTTAAAGGAGATTCAGGATACGATCGGCCGCGATGGCAGTCGGGCGCGGGTCCTGCAGAAGATCGGCTATGTTCCGGATGAAGACACGGAGTTGTATTTCAAGGCCGCGGATGTGCTGGTGCTGCCTTATACCGAGGTTTCCCAGAGCGGCGTACTCTTCCTCGGATATAGCTTTGGTCTGCCCGTGATCGCAACCGATGTCGGAGCTCTGCGGGACGAAATCGTGGAGGGCAGGACTGGCTTCTTGTGCCGGCCGTGCGATCCCGACGATTTGGCCAACACGATCGAGGTGTATTTTCAAAGCGACGTCTTCAAATTCCTGGGCGATCGGCGGCACGAAATACGAGAATATGCCCGTCAGCGGCATTCGTGGGAGGTGGTAGGCGAAACCACGCGCAAGGTCTACGAGGAACTTCTGGGCAGGCCCTCTTGAAGCCCCTGGTATCAATTCTCATCCCCGCCTTCAACGCCGAGGATTGGATTCGCGACACTCTGCACTCGGCGCTGGCGCAGACCTGGGGGAGAATAGAGATCATCGTGGTGGACGATGGCTCGACCGACAGCACCCTGGCCGTGGCGCGGCAGTTTGCATCGGATTCCGTGCGCGTGGTCACGCAGCAGAATCAAGGCGCGGCGGCGGCCCGAAACACTGCGTTCTCCCACGCCCGCGGAGATTACATGCAGTGGCTGGATGCCGATGATCTGCTGGCTCCCGACAAGATTGAAAGGCAGATGGAGGCACTGGGAGGGGACCGAAGCCGCCGCACTCTGCTCTGTTCCGAATGGGGGCGGTTCCTGTATCGCACGGATCGGGCGAAGTTTGTGCCGACCGGGTTATGGCGCGATCTGACTCCGGCGGAATGGCTGGTGCGCCGGATGGGCGAGAACCTCTACATGCAAACCGCCACCTGGCTGGTGAGCCGCGATCTGACCGAAGCCGCCGGTCCCTGGAACACGGAGTTATTGAGCGACGACGATCAGGAATACTTCTGCCGGGTTCTGTTGGCGAGCGATGGGGTGCGCTTCGCTCCCGGGGCGAAGGTGTACTATCGCGCGTCCGGTTACGGCAGCCTGAGCTATATCGGGACTTCGGAAAAAAAACGCGAAGCGCACTGGCGCTCCATCCAACTGCACATCGGGTATCTGCGATCGCTCGACGACAGCGCGCGGGCGCGAGCGGCGTGCGTGAGGTTTCTGCAGGACCGGATGGTCGTTTTCTATCCGGAACAGATGGAGATTTTCCGCCAGGCGGAGGAACTGGCAACAAGCCTGGGAGGACATCTGGAAGTGCCACGCCTGTCGTGGAAGTACTCCTGGATCAAGGCGTTGTTTGGCTGGCGTCTGGCCCGACACGCGCAATGGTCGCTGCCGAAGCTGCGCTGGTCGCTGGTGAGATTCTGGGACAAGGCGCTTTACCGCATCGGAGTTCCAGAGAATGTTCGAGAAGATGTTCCGAGTGTTCCCAAACATGCGAGCGATTTTTCGGGGACGTAATCTCTTGGGGACGGAATCGACGTATGACTTTCCCGAATAGGGAAGTCGGCTTCGATCGGTCATGTCCCGCCGGGTCAGGCGCTTATGTCCGAAAGCCTGCTGGCTATGCAGCCTGCCCAGTGCGGCGGATGTACCTCCGTGTATGGAGCCGATGGCCGACATCGCATAAACTAATCCGAGGATGCATCAGAATTGATCCCGGAGGGCAAAGGCCCATGAGACCGAAGCGACTGTTGCCATTATTCATTATTTGTTTTCTCATGATTTGTTTTCTCATGCCCGTGTATTCCAGCGCTCAGAACTGGTCCGGCATCATTGCCCCCAGCCGCGCGGTCAATTGGTCGAAGGCGGGCGTGGCGGGCGGGATTCCGTCGGGATCGTGGACGCAATGCGGCTCTACCATTGCCGCGTATGGCACGGCGGCTTCGCCGGGGAGCCCGCTGGCGATTGACAATGCGATTGCAGCCTGCGGCGCCAACCAGTTTGTGCTGCTCGGCCCTGGAACTTTCTACCTCAACGAAGGCATCTGTTTTGGCACGGGCACGAGCGGCAGCGGGAGTTCCGTGACTTGCTCCGGAGCCAAGAACAATGTGGTCCTGCGGGGATCGGGCGCCGACCAAACCAAGCTGATCTTCTCGGGCGGATACGGTTGCGAAGGCCCCTTGTCCGCGATCTGCATGGAGAATGGCGACAATTCATGGCCCGGGGGCCCTAACCAGACTGCCAACTGGACTGCGGGCTATGCCGCCGGCTCGACTTCGATCACGCTTTCGAATGTGAACGGGCTGGTCGCCAACCGCAGCCTGATCATGCTCGACCAGTGTGACGACGGGTTTACGGGAACCGGTTGCTCCAGCGGGACCTCGACCGACACGGGTGCCGTCTGGAACTGCTATGTGGTGGGAATGTGCTCGAGCGTGGGTGGAGGACCGGGTGGAGCGGGGCGCAACAACCGCAGCCAGCAGCAACAGGTTCTGGTCACCGGAATCTCCGGCACGGGACCCTACACGGTGACGATTTCTCCCGGCCTGTACATGCCCAACTGGCGGGCGGCTCAGAGTCCTGGCGCCTTCTGGGCGAATGTGACCACGACCCAGCAGGGCGTGGAAAATCTCTCAATTGACGCCGCGGCCGTCACCGGTTCACCGACCATGGCCACCGGAATCATTGTCTACAACTGCTATTCGTGCTGGATCACCGGCAATCGCATGCTGTTCACGGAACGCAATCACGTCTGGATATACGAGTCTTCGCATGTCACGGTGGCGAATAACTACATGTACGGATCGCAAAACGCGACCGACTTGAGTTACGGCGTGGAACATTACCTCGGCTCCGACGAGTTGATTGTCAACAACATTGGCGAGCACATTGTTTCGCCCTATCTGCAGGGCGGGGCGGACGAAGGGGTCGTGTGGGCCTATAACTTTGGCATCGACGATTATTATCAGACAGCGCCGGGCTGGTTCATGGCCGGGAGCTGGTTACATGCGGCTGGCAGCGCAATGGACTTGTGGGAAGGCAATCAGCAGTCGGGGTTTACCTCCGACAACCGCCACGGCACCCATCATTTCACCACGCTTTTCCGCAACTACTTTCAGGGCACGCAGGCTTTCTGCGCCGGCAGTCCCTGCGGGAGTCAGACGGTCGCCATCCAGAATTACGCGAATTCACGCTACTTCAATGTGATCGGGAACGTGCTGGGGTCGCCCTACCAGAACAATTATGGGTCGATTGCGTCCAACGGAGTCGATGGCAATAGTTCCGTCTATACGGTAGGCTGGAGCGGCAACGGCGGGGCGCCCGATCCGAGTTGTTGCGCGATGGATGCCCTGACGCCGAACAGTCTTCTGCGCTGGGGGAACTACGATACCGTGAATGCCGCGGTGCGCTTCGTGAGCAACGAAGTTCCGAGCAATTTCAACGACGGTTCGGGCAGCCCCAGTTTGTTCGTCAACCCGGTTCCGGGCAGTCAGACTTTGCCTGCCTCTTTCTATACTTCGTCGCAGCCGCCCTTCTGGACGACGCCCTACGGCACTCCTCCATGGCCCGCGATTGGGCCCGACGTCAGCAACGGCAGTCTGCCGAACACGGGGGGACACGCCAACAACATTCCGGCTGAGCTTTGCTACATTAACGCACCGGTGGACACCAGTTATCAGAATTCCTACCAGGTCACGGCCGCGAGTTGGTCCAATGGCACTGCGACCTTGACCATTGGCTCCAATGCGGTGGTTCAGGGAGAAGTGAGAGTCACTGGAATCACTCCGCCCGGTTATAACGTTCCGGACGGAGTGCAAATTACCGGAAAATCGGGGAACACGATCTCGTACCCGCTGGCTTCGAATCCGGGGAACTTCGCATCCGGCGGCACTTTGACCTGGCCCAATATACGCCTGTTCAACGCCTCCAATTGCTATGGCTCTTCCGGGGGCACGCCGCCCGCGCCGCCGACGGGGCTTACGGTGGTTGTGCACTGACACTGAGGGCAGTGATGGTTGCGGCAAGCGATTGACCGGCTTGGCAGACGTCCTCTTTTTTTGCGGCACGATTCTTGGGGGACGACGGGATCCAACGGAGTAGCCCTGACATTTTCAGGAGCGGGAGCGCCGGGGATCTGAAATCCAGGGCGACTGGGGCGTTCCCACGATCATGGGTTCCCACGATCATGGGTTCGCACGATCGTTGGTTCGCACGATCGTTGGTTCCCACGATCATTGGTTCGCACGATCATGGGTTCGCACGATCATTGGTTCGCACGATCGTTGGTTCCCACAATCGTTGGTTCATTCTTCGCGCATTCCCGGTCATTCTGATTTCAATTTGATCACAGCAGAACGGTTCACGACCCGGTAGCTTGCGATCATAGGTTGCTGGCCGCCGAGGAGCCTTGGTGCCGTCATGGTACAAAGTGCCGGTCGCCGCGAAGCAATCAACATCTTTATATTTTTCCATCTATATTTCCATCGACAGGATGCTCATCGACATGCCAGCGAAAAAAACTGCGTTTGTAACCGGAGCCGAGGGATTCATCGGGTCGCATCTGGTGAGATTTCTGCAGGCCAAGAAGTGGCGGGTGATCGGCGGAAGCCGCGTAATGGAGGCCCAGTCGGTGCCGGCCTTGCCCAACGTAGAATTCGTGCCATGCGATTTGACCGACGGGCCGCGCGTGGAGGAAGTTTTCCAGAAATACGAACCGACGCACGTCTTCCACCTCGGAGCGCAGAGCCTGCCCACGGTTTCCTGGGCCGATCCGGTGGGAACTTTTCAGTCAAACATTATGGGGTCGCTGCACGTGTTCGAAGCGATTCGTCACATGAAGCGGCGTCCCGTGATCGTCTCGGCTTGTTCGAGCGCGGAATACGGGCATGTGCCGGCATCGGCGATTCCGGTCAAGGAAGAACAGGCCCTGCAACCGCTGCACCCCTATGGCATCAGCAAGGTATGCCTGGATCTGCTGGCGCGCGAATACTTTCTGGATTACAAGATTCCGGCGGTGAACCTGCGGCTTTTCAACACCACGGGTCCGGGAAAAACCAGCGACGCGCCCTCCGATTTTGTGCGGCAGTTGGCCCGCATTAAAAAAGGGCTGCAGCCTCCGGTGATCGAAGTTGGCAATTTGAAGCCGCGCCGCGCTTTTCTCGATGTCAATGACACGGTCCGCGGATTTTATCTGGCAGCCTTGAAGGGGCACCGGGGTGAGGCCTATAACCTTTGCGCGGCCAAAACCCACGAGATTGGGGAGTTGTTGCGGATGGCGATCCGTCTGTCCGGTTTGAAGGTGGAGATTCGGGCTGCGGCGAGTCTGATGCGGCCGTCGGACGAAAAAATCATTTTCGGCAGCACGAAAAAAATCCGGCAGCATACGGGGTGGAAACCGATATTTTCGATCCAGCAGACGCTGCAGTCCATGCTGGAATACTGGGATCGTGTGCTGTAGAGCGTCCGATGGCGCAGGGTGCGGAACGGAAACCTTTCTGATCGCGACGCCAGAACGACATGGAAGTTCGATGCCAGACATGAAAGCTCTTTTGCTGGTTGGCGGCCTGGGGACGCGCCTGCGTTCGGTGGTGCCGTCGCAACCGAAAGCTCTGGCCTCGATTGGCGAGAGATCTTTCCTCGAATTGCTGGTTCGCCAGTTGCAAGCGCAGGGCATTCACCAACTGGTGATGTCGACCGGTTATCTGGCGGACCAGATTGAAAGCAGATTTGGCGACGGCCGGAACTGGGAGGTTTCGATTGAGTACTCCAGGGAAGAAACGCCGCTCGGCACCGGAGGCGCAATCAAACTAGCGCAGCGTTATCTTCAAGGTGCCCCCGAATTTCTGGTGCTGAATGGAGACTCGTTTCTCGAAATCAATTTTGCCGGCTTGCTGGCCTTTCATGGCGAGCACAAGGGTGCGGTCGCATCTTTGGCGGTTCTTCATGTAGAAGATGCCAGCCGCTATGGAACCGTGCGCGTGGACGCAAGCAACCGGGTGACGGGATTTGTGGAAAAGACGGGGAGCAACGCGCCCGGACTGGTGAATGCCGGGGTTTACGTTTTCAGCCGGGAAGTCTGGCAATATCTTCCGGAAGGGCCCGCCAGTCTCGAGAAAGACGTGTTTCCCCGACTGCTCGATCCCGGCGTGTACGCGCAGGAACAGCATGGAATCTTCATCGATATTGGGACGCCCGCCGACTATGCGCGCGCCCAGGAACTGCTTCGGCTCTGTTGACGACCTAAGGATCAGAATCTGGATGGTGGATACTGAGGGCCGACAGGCTGTCGGAAGCGTTGCCTGGCTGGCACGCGAGCGGCGTTCGACCAAAGTTCAAACAAAAGTTCAGTAAGGGGAGTGAATGACGAATCCTGCCGATTTTGAAAGTCGCGTGACCCGCTCCATTCAGGCGTCCATCGCGGTGAAGGAGTTGCTGCTGCACGACCGGGAAGTCGTATCCCTCGTCGCTAAAGTGAGCCAGTTGATGGTTGAGGCCTTCCGCGGCGGCAACAAGGTGATATTGTTTGGCAACGGCGGAAGCGCTGCCGACGCGCAGCATATCGCGGCGGAATTTGTTGGACGCTTCGCCTTCGATCGTCCCGCTCTGCCGGCTCTGGCGCTCAATGTCAACACTTCCTGTGTTACCGCCATCGGCAACGACTATGGCTTCGATCGGGTCTTCGCGCGCCAACTGGAAGCCCTGGCGCGCGCCGGGGACGTAGCCGTCGGTTTCTCGACCAGCGGCAAGTCGGCGAACGTAATCCAAGCCATGGCGACGGCCAGGAAGATCGGGCTGCACACGGTGGGCATGACCGGTTCCAGCGGAAAAGCGTTGCAGGCTGCGGTCGACTATTGCATCTGCGCGCCCTCCACGGAAACTCCCCGGATCCAGGAATGTCATATCCTGATCGGGCACATCATTTCAGAATTGGTGGAGCAGACGATATTTCATGAAGAAGGCCGCCTTTCTCGACCGTGACGGAGTCATCAACCGCAAGGCCCCAGCAGGCGAATATGTTACGCGGTGGGAGGAGATGGAGTTTCTTCCCGGCACGCGTGAAGCGGTTCGCTTGCTCCGGCGGGCTGGCTTTCTGGTGGTCGTGGTCAGCAACCAGCGCTGCGTGGCCAAGGGATTGATCACGGCCAGCGCATTGGAGTCGATGCACGAACGGATGCGCCGCGAGTTTGCGGCGGCAGGCGCGATCATTGATGCCATTTATTACTGTCCCCACGAGAACGCGCCGCCGTGCGGCTGCCGCAAGCCTCAGCCCGGGATGCTCTTGCAGGCTGCCCGGGATCATGATATCGACCTGGCGGCGTCCTGGATGATTGGCGATTCGGGCCGCGATGTGGGGGCGGGCCGGGCGGCGGGATGCCACACCGCTCTAGTGACAGGGAATGACGATCGCAGTCACCGAGCGGCAGAGGCGGGCGCGGATCTGGTGGCATCCTCGCTGCTCGATGCGACCCATCAGATTCTGCAAGTCGAGGCGGCTCTGCCGTCGGTGACGCGATCGGTGTCCAGGTAATCGATGCCCTGTAGTCGAGGCCCAGGTAGAGGTAGCGGAATCTTTGCACTGTAAAGTCCCCGGCTCCGCCGAAGGAAATTTGCTCACATCTTCAGGGAAGGTTTTGAAATCATGATCATCACCAGCACGCCGCTGCGAATCTCGTTTTTTGGAGGCGGCACCGACTATCCCGTCTGGTTCCGCGAGCACGGAGGCGCGGTATTGTCGACGGCCATCGACAAGTGTTGCTACATCACCTGCCGCTGGTTGCCGCCGTTCTTCGAATACCACAGCCGCGTTTCCTATTCGAAGGTCGAGAATGTTGCCAAAAACGACAAGATCCAGCATCCGTCGGTGCGCGCCTGCTTGCAGCATCTCGGGATTGAAGACGGCATCGAGATTCACCACGTTGCCGATTTGCCGGCGCGGGTGGGACTGGGCACGAGTTCGGCATTTACGGTGGGACTGTTGCACGGTCTCCACGCGCTGAAGAATGAGATGCGCGACAAGCATGCGCTCGCCACCGAGGCGATTTATGTAGAGCAGGAACTGCTTCAGGAAGCGGTGGGCGCGCAAGACCAGGTCAGCGCCGCCTATGGCGGATTCAACCGCATCAATTTCCACAGTGATGGCTCCATTGAAGTCAAGCGGATGATGACGTCACCGGCCCGCTTGGCGGAACTGGAACAGCATCTGGCGCTCTACTTTACGGGTTTTTCCCGCACTGCTTCGGAAGTTGCGCAGGAGCAGCTGAAGATGACGCCGCACAAGACGCGCGAGTTGGAGACTATGTTCCAGCTGGTGGGTGAGGCGGAGTCGATTATTGCGAATCCCAACCGTCCGCTGGCTGATTTTGGACGTCTGCTCGACCAGAGCTGGCAGATCAAGCGGACTCTAACCGGCAAGATCTCCAACGCCAGTATCGATGAAATCTACCAGGCGGGCATGGGGGCTGGAGCTCTGGGAGGGAAGTTGCTCGGTGCGGGCGGCGGCGGCTTCATGTTGTTTTTTGTGCCGCCGGAACGGCGCCAGGCGCTGCGCGAACGCCTTCAGAAACTGCTGTGCGTACCGTTTTCTTTTTCCAGTAAAGGCAGCGAAGTGGTGGTCTATGAGCCCGAGGAGGCTTATGACAAGTCGCTGAGCGCGGAGCGTTCTTTGGTGTACGCGGGGCGTGCTCCGGAACCCACGCCCTGGTAGGTGTTTTCGACTCGGATCGGCCGGTTGCCGATGCGAACCTTGCCGGGTGCGACCTCCCGGCGCCAAGAAGACTTATGATCGGTGGTAGCTGAAGGGTCCAGACGGGAGTCGGTTCAACTCATGCCCACGCCGCGCCATCGAGTTCTCATGATCCTCGAGAATTGCAGCTATCAGCGCGATGCCCGGGTCAGCAAAGAAGCCCGGGCCCTGACTGAAAATGGATACGTGGTATCGGTGATCAGTCCCGAAGCGGGCCGATGGCCGCACCGGATGCAGATCGACGGGGTGACGATTTACGGCTTTCCTTCTCTCACGTTCTTTCATGGAGCCTTCGGCTATCTACTGGAATATGCCTACGCCACCTTCGCCATTGCGATCCTCACGGCATATGTATGGCTGACGCGGGGTTTTGACATTGTTCATATCGCGAATCCGCCGGACTGCATCGTGCCGGTCACCGCGATTTACAAGATCGCCGGGAAACGAATTGTTTACGACCAGCATGATCTCGCTCCCGAACTCTACCTGGCGAGATTTTCCCGGTCGAGCGGGTTGCTGCTGAAACTGCAGTTTCGCCTGGAGTCGCTTTCCTACAAACTTGCCGATCATGTGATTGTTCCCAACGAATCCTATCGGCGGATTGCCATGAGCCGGGGAGGACTGCCGGAGGGCGATATCACGGTGGTGCGAAACGGCCCGGAACTGGAACGGCTGCGAGGCTTGCGCGCCGATGCGGCGTTGCGCGGCAAGTCTGCTCACATTATTGCGTTTGCGGGCATCACGGGCTATCAGGATGGACTCGAATATCTCTGCCGAGCGCTGCAGAGCCTGCGCTGCGATTTAGGCAGATCGGATTTCCTGTGCATCGTGATCGGAGACGGCGACGCCTTGATGGACATCAAGAAGCTCGCCCATGAGCTTGCCATTGAAGAAAACATTCTATTTCTTGGCTGGGTGGCCGATCTGGACCTCTACTTTCGATACCTCGCGACCGCCGATATCTGCGTATCACCCGAGCCCTCCAATTCATACAATGATCGTTCCACTTTTGTGAAGATCATGGAATATATGCTCGTGGGCAAGCCCGTGGTTGCGTTCGATCTTCCGGAGAGCCGTTTCAGCGCGGAGGATGCGGCCTTGTATGCGTCGCCGAACCAATACCAGGAGTTTGCCGCCCGGCTTGCGGTTCTGATGGATGACGAAGGCTTGCGAAGATCGATGGGAGAACAGGGGCGGCGCAGAATCGAAGCCCGGCTGGCCTGGCAGTACTCCATCCCAGATCTCATCGGCGCTTACAACCGGATTTCCGAGCCGCAGAATCAGCGGGCATTCGCGGCCAGAAAAAGCTGAGTGGAACCAAGGCGGGAGTTACGGGTTCGTGAGTTGTCCGACGAAAGTCAACGAGTGGTGTCGCCGGGCAAGAGCAATCGGGGCATGCCGGTCGTGACGCGGAAGCGGTTGTTCGCAGTGGATCCATTGCGGGATGAGCGCTGGCGCGAACTGATCGAGAGACATCCGGCATCGTCGGTATTTCACAGTACGGAGTGGTTACATGCCCTGCGATCAGCCTACGGTTACGAAGCGGTGGCGTACACGGACTGTGAGCCGTCGGTGGCGATTGCTTCGGCGATCGTGTTCTGCAGAGTCACCAGCTGGCTGACAGGACGGCGCCTGGTATCCTTGCCGTTTTCGGATCACTGCGAACCGTTGGTTGGGAGTTCCGAGGAACTGGACGATCTCTTGCTGCTGGTGCGGGAGAACCTGGCTCCGGGGCACTGGAAGTACGGCGAGATTCGACCGCTCGGCTTCGAGCCCGGTGTCTCGACCGGGTTTGGGCAATGTGAGCGATACTTCTTGCATGCCGTCGATCTGCGGCCTGGCATCGATGAAATTTTTCGTCGTCTGCATCACTCGGTGCAACGCAAAATCCGGCGCGCCGAGCGCGAAGCGCTAGTCTACGAGGAAGGCAACTCGGAGCAGCTTCTCGAACATTTTTACAAGCTGGTGGTTGCGACGCGCCGGCGGCAACATCTGCCTCCGCAACCGAAGCAGTGGTTTCGCAGCTTGATCGCCAGTCTGGGTGCGAACCTGAAGATCCGGGTGGCGTTCAAGGACGGCATGCCGATTGCGAGCATTCTAACCTTAAGTCACAAGAAAACGGTCACCTACAAATACGGGAGCAGCGACGAACGGATGCATCCTTTGGGTGGTGTTGCTCTGGTCTTCTGGAATACAATCCAACAAGCCAAGGCGGCAGGTTGTGAGACGCTGGATTTGGGGCGCAGCGACATTGACAACCACGGATTAGCGGCTTTCAAAGAACACTGGGGCGGAATTCGTTCAGATCTTCGTTATTGGCGTTATCCGAATCGTCCACCATCTCATCACCACAGCTCGATGAAGCAGTCGATCATAGGGCGAATCGTCAGAATGGCCCCCGATCGCGTGCTGATTGCGGCGGGAAGTCTGCTTTACCGCCACATTGGTTGAGGGTGGCAAAGCGCCGGGTTTGATGGTTGGTCCCAGTCCATCAAGGGTTGATCATCCACGAATGGTCAGTGACGATAATCGACGAAGGGATTGATCAATCGGGAATCTCGTGAAATCATCTTCAGGGACTGAAATCACCGCGCGCGCATGAATCAGACTGTTCTCGATTATTTTCGCTGCCCCGAGCGCTACGCCCAGTTGGCGGCGCAAGGCGGGCTTTCCGAAGACTGCGGATTTTTCAGCTTTGGGAAGGGAGTGCTGGGCTATGGCAGATATGCCGGCCACGATCCCGCGGAGACTCCTCGCGGCCCTCTGCGTGACGGGTGGGCAGACGTGGATTGCAGTTCGGGAAGCGTGCATTTGCCGTTTGATTTGCAAGAGGTGGTGGAGAATCTCCGGCTGGAACGTTATACCAAGAATTGCCAGTACGGCAGTTCAGAAGACGGGGTGGTGGCGCGAGTCTATTATGCGCTCCGGCCGTTTCTCACGGTTGGGTTCCGCCGCCATTTGCAGCGCTTGTACCTGGGGGATTGGAGCAAGATCGTTTTTCCGAACTGGCCGGTGGATCACACCGTCGACAGCATTGTGCGGGGATCGATGCAGCTGTTGCTGCGCGCTCAGGGGCTGAAAAAAATGCCGTTCATCTGGTTCTGGCCGGATGGCGCTCCCGGCGCCTTGTGCATGACGCACGACGTGGAGACGGCTTCAGGAAGGGATTTCTGCGAACCGCTTATGCGGCTCAACCAGCGATTCGGAATCCCGGCCTCGTTTCAGATCGTCCCGGAAGATCGTTATGAGGTGAGCGAAAGGTATCTGGATTCGATCCGGCAAGCTGGTTTCGAAATCAATGTGCAGGACTTGAACCACGACGGCCGACTCTATAACAATCGCGACGAATTTGCGCGGCGGGCGGCGAAGATCAACGAGTATGGCCGGCTTTACCGGTCGCAGGGCTTCCGCTCCGCGATCTTGTACCGTCGCCAGGAGTGGTATTCGGATCTTGATTTCTCCTACGACATGTCGGTTCCCAACTCCGCCCACTTGGAGCCGCAACGGGGGGGATGTTGCACCGTGATGCCCTACTTTGTGGGCAAGCTGCTGGAATTGCCGGTTACCACCACGCAGGATTATTCGCTGTTCAACTATCTGCGAAGTTTCTCGATCGATCTCTGGAAGCGGGAGATCGATGCCATCCTTGAGCAGAACGGTCTCATCAGTTTTATCGTGCATCCGGATTACATCACGAAAGGGCGGGAGAACCATCTTTATCAGCAACTGCTGGCTTATCTGGCCGAGCTTCGTGATCGGAAGAGCGTATGGGTCACGGCCCCGGGCGAGATCGACCGATGGTGGAGGCAGCGTTCCAAGATGGAATTGGTCAAAGACGGAGACGGATGGCGCATCGAAGGTGAGGGAAGCGAACGGGCCCGGGTGGCTTACGCGGTTGAAGAGGCGGGGAAACTGGTCTTTATGATGGAGAGCGAGCCAGCCGTAGAACTGTCGCCCGAGCTTCTTGACAATGCCGGCACGGGGACCGAGGGCAAGCAATTCGTCAGAGCAGTGGAAGGCCGCGGTTCAGGACAACCGTAGTTCAGAAAAGGCGCGTTAGCCGAGGTCCTAGGATGCTTTGGACTCAGGCACGGATGCGGCACACTCCGTAGTTTGACCGCAACTCCAGCAGGTTTGCGCGAGTTTCGCGTGGCCCCGATCGCGACTCGGGCAGTATTGGCGGAAGAGGCAGACGCGGCATGTCGGCTTGCGCAGTCGCCGGACGATTACCACGCCGAGTCCTGTATAAAGCGCCGCCGCGACTAATAGAATTGGGGAGAGCATGCCACCTCTTTTCGAGTTCCCATACTATGATGGTCGCTAACAACGTTCAGTGATTTAGATCACAATATCCGGAATTTATTTCAAAGTTTCCCGGCGATTAAGACCAATTGATTGCACTCAAACGATCAAAGTTTCGACATGAACCCGCCAAATGCAGTTCGGGGTGTATCCGACACAGCGCTCTGGGTGGCGTATTTCCGCGCCCTCGAATCGCGGCGGGCCGACGCTCTGTTTCACGACCCCTATGCCGAGCGTCTGGCTGGGGAGCACGGCTTCCGGATCGCGAACACTCTGCCCCACGGCAACAAGCAGGAATGGGCCTGGGTGACACGCACTTATCTTTTTGATCAGTTCCTGGCGGGCGCCATTCAGGATGGGGCTGACCTGGTTCTGAACCTCGCTGCCGGGCTCGATGCGCGGCCCTACCGCATGAATTTGCCCGAGGCGCTGCAATGGGTGGAGATCGATTTTCCGGACATTATTGCCTACAAAGATGGCGTCCTTGCCAGTGAGAAACCACGCTGCCGGCTGGAACGAATCGCGCTCGATTTGTCAGACCTTAAAGCCCGGCGCGAACTTTTTGCGCAACTCAACGCCCGCGCCCGCCGGGTAGTCGTCGCCAGCGAGGGTCTGCTTATTTACTTCCCGACCGAGGCGGTGGCGTCCCTGGCAACCGATTTGGCCGCCCAAAGCCGCTTCCAGACCTGGATCATCGATCTCGCTTCCCCGGGCCAACTCCGACTGATGCAGCGCACTACGGGTAAGCAACTGAGCGAGGCCGGGGCTGCTTTCAAGTTTGGTCCTCCCGAGGGAGTCAACTTCTTTGCGCCGCACGGATGGGAAGCGGTCCAGGTGCGAGGCATGCTGAAAACGGCGGCGGAGTTCAAGCGGGCGCCGGCAGAACTTCTATCCCTGCTGCCCGAACCGGAAGGCAACCCTGGAAATTTTCCCTGGACTGGCGTATGTCAGCTCCAGAAGCGCTGAGCGAACGTCATTTTCAGAAGACTCCCCCAACTGAGCTGAATCAACGAACATCTTGCGCTTCGATGCCGCAGGGCAGTGCAATCGGCTGAATCAGGGGAGTTAGTCGAATGAAAGAAAGCGATTTGAATCCCACCTTGTTGTCGGCCAACGGTGTCGGCCGCCATGCCGATGTCGGCGGTCCTGTCGTCGAGCCGGGAGTTCCGCAACGCCGGCGCCGGTCCGCGCGAGTCCGTATAGCGGAGCTAACGGGGAGCATCGCGAACCGCGAACCGATCAAGATCGACAAGACCGTGATTTCATCGGAAGAGGCAACCTCCTCCGCGCCCGAGCTTCTCCAGACCTTCGAACTGGACTACCGGAACGACCCGCGCTGGGACGCGTTTGTCTCATGGCATCCGGACGGCCTGATTTATCACCACTCCAGTTGGCTGATCGCGCTGGAAGAAGAATACGGGCAGAAATGTGTGAGCCTGGCTTGCGCCGATTCCGGCGGCCAGATCCGCGCCGTGCTGCCGCTTTTTCCGACGCGCGGGCTCCCTTTTGCGATCGGACGATACTCGACGCGCCGCCGGCTTTCGTCGCTGCCGCGAACTCCGGTGGCGGGCGTGCTCGCCGATGACCCGGCGTCGGGGGCGGAAATCATCCGTGCCGCCATGGCACTGGCGCGGGCTCGACGCGTCCAACTCGAAATCAAGACCCAGATCGCGGGGCTCGACCGGCGGATTGCGGGATTGGGCTGCGTGCCCTGGAGATTCACCTATGTCGAAGAACTCCCCTCATCCACCGAGGGGACGGGTTGGGATCAGTTCTGCGAAAATCTGCGTTTACCCCGGGATTGCGGCTCCTGCAAACAATGCCGACGCCTTCGATTTGGCAACGCAAAGCAGCAGCATCGTGTGAACTGGGCGGTCAACAAGGCGGCGAAGCTCGGCCTGGAGGTTCGCGAGGCGGAAAGCGCAGAAGATCTGGAGCAATGGTACGGGCTGTATCTGCAGACGATGCGGCATAAGGCGGTGCCTCCCAGACCCTACCGTTTTTTCCAGAGCCTCTGGTCGACTCTCCGTCCCCGGGGACAGATGCGCCTGCTGCTTGCCGAAAGAAGACACGATGGACGGACCCGGCTGATTGCTGGCTCTATCTTTTTGAAATTCGGACAGAGCGTTTTCTATGCCTTCACGGGATGCGATCCGCGCGACCTGGGTTTGCATCCGCACGACATCATTCAACTCGAAGCCATTCGCGATGCCTGTAAGGGCGGATACCGCTGGTATGACTTTGGCGAAGTCAGTTCCGACAACCAATCTCTCGCCCAATTCAAGGGGAAATGGGGCACCCAGCCCCGGCCCTTGTTTCGCTATTACGATCCCGCCCGGCAAGAAAGACCTGGTTCCAGCGGGATCATCGCGGATTCGGCCCGAAAGCTCTGGATCTCTTTGCCGGAGCGGGTTACGGCCATTCTCGGAGACTTGATTTATCGGTATCTGTGAGCGTTAAATTTACCAATGTAGCGTTCGTCGTTAGGTTTAACTTCAGCTTTAACTTTTCGATATAAATGATAAGGAGTAATTAACCGAGCCATGCTAAATACTGCGATCATAGGGGCGGGACCCTACGGACTTTCCATTGCGGCGCATTTTCGGCATCGTGGCATTCCATTCCGCATCTTCGGCCGGCCGATGGATACCTGGCGGAACCACATGCCCAAAGGCATGATGCTGAAGTCGGACGGCTTTGCCTCGAATCTCTACGACCCGGAGAGCGAATACACGCTGAGCCACTTCTGTGCCGAGCGCGGTATCAAGTATGCCGACACCGGCATCCCGGTGCACTTGGATACCTTTAACGCTTACGGTCTGGCATTTCAGTCGCGCATGGTGCCGGAGCTTGAAGAGAAGGTGGTTGTGGGAGTGGATCGTGCGGCGCAAGGCTTCAGTCTCCGCCTTGAAGACGGTGAAACGGTCAGCGCGCAGCATGTGGTGCTGGCGGTGGGGATCACCCACTTCGAGCATATCCCGAGCTGTTTGAGGAACCTGCCGCCGGAGTTTCTGTCGCACAGCGCCCGCCATAGCGAGGTTGCGACGTGGCGCGGCCGCAACGTTGTGGTGGTCGGCGGCGGCGCTTCCGGCCTTGATATGGCAGGCCTGCTCCACGAAGCGGGCGCCGACGTTCAACTCGTAGCCCGCCATAAGGAGCTGAAGTTTCATAGTGCTCCTACTGGCAAACCGCGTTCCCTTTGGCAGGAGATTCGGCATCCAAAATCGGGCCTGGGGCCGGGGATGCGCTCCCGATTTTTTGCGGATGCGCCGTGGGCGTTCCGCTATCTGCCCGAGTCCCTCCGTCTCGAGATTGTCCGCAAGGCGCTTGGTCCTTCCGGTGGATGGTTCATCCGGGACAAGGTGACGGGACGGGTGCCTCTGCATCTGGGATGCAGCCCGGAGAGCGCGGAGATCGAGAATGGGAAAGTGCGTCTGCACCTTCGGACGCAGGATGGAAGCAAGCGCGACCTGCTTACGGAGCACATCATCGCGGCCACCGGCTACCAGGTGGATTTGGAGCGGCTGAAGTTTCTGAGCGGCGAGATTCGATCGACGCTGAAGGCGGTCGATGGCGCCCCGGTGCTTTCGTCGACTTTTGAGTCCTCCGTTCCGGGCCTTTATTTTTCGGGAATCGCGTCCGCGAATACCTTCGGTCCGGTCATGCGCTTCGCGTTCGGAGCCGGTTTTGCCGCTCGCCGTATCACTGCTGCCATGGCCAGAACTCTGTCGCAGAGTCCGGCGCCCGTCAGAGTCCCAAGGGTGGCGACAAGCGCGAAGTGAATCGCCTCGGTTCGATGAGACACGGATGTCGGGATCAGGCATGAAAAGAGACGTATGAAAAGGGAAACACTCGCAATTCACGCCGGCTACGATGGCGATCCAACGACCAAAGCCGTCGCCGTGCCGATTTACCAGACCGTAGCTTTCGAGTTTGACAGCGCGGAGCACGGCGCGGCTTTGTTTAATCTTGAAGTCCAGGGCAACATCTACACCCGCATCGGCAATCCCACCAATACTGTGCTGGAAAAGCGCGTGGCGGCGCTTGAAGGTGGAGTAGAAGGACTGAGCGTCAGTTCCGGGATGGCCGCCATCGAATATTCGCTTATTAACATCTGCGAAAACGGGAATAACGTCGTCTCGACTCCGCAGTTATACGGCGCGACTTATACGCTGCTAGCGCATATCTTTCGCAAGCGCGGCATTGGGGCGAAGTTCGGCGCGACTGATCGTCCCGAGGATATTGAGAAGTTGATCGACGAAAATACCCGGGCGGTGTACTGCGAGAGTGTGGGCAATCCGGCGGGCAACGTGGCCGACATCGAAGGCTTGGCGCGGGTGGCGCACAAGCATGGTGTGCCGCTGGTGGTCGACAACACCGTGGCCACGCCGATCCTGTTGCGGCCCATCGAGTACGGCGCCGACGTGGTGGTGCATTCCATGACCAAATTCATTGGCGGCGGGGGCACCAGTATTGGGGGAATGATTGTCGATGGCGGCAAGTTCCCGTGGCGAAAATATCCCGAAAAGTTCTATATGTTGAATGTCCCGGAGGTTGCTTATCACGGGGTGGTTTATGTGGACCATTACGGAGACGCGGCCTTCGTCGCCCGTTGCCGGACAGTATGCCAGCGCAACACCGGGGCCACTCTGTCTCCGTTCAACGGATTTCTTTTTCTGCAGGGAATTCAGACGCTCGCCCTCCGCATCGAGCGGCACGTCCAGAACGCACGCCAAGTCGCGGAATTCCTGCGCGCGCATCCGCTGGTCGATTGGGTGAACTACGTAGGCTTTCCCGACAATCCGCTGTATCCGATGGCGCACCGCTATCTCGGCTCCAACTTCTGTTCGCTCCTCACTTTTGGGGTGAAAGGGGGTTACGAGGGAGGACGAAAGTGTTTCAACGCTTTCCGGTTGTTCAAGCGCATGGTCAACATGGGTGACGCCAAGTCGCTGTCGTGTCATCCGGCCTCGACCACTCACCGGCAGTTGACTCCCGAGGAGCAAGCGAAGGTTGGAGTTACACCCGAGATGATTCGACTAAGTGTGGGGATCGAGCACATTGACGATATTCTCGAAGATCTGGGCCAAGCCCTGGAAAGTGCGAGATAGGCAGGTTTTGACAGTCAGGCGCGCATCGTGGTTGGGGGAGGGGTAACATGCCGTTGATTGTTGAAGGCGGCCGCGTGCCGCCGCGCTGGGCGATGGAAGGGAACTGCCGTTCGGCCGCTTCCAGGAATTGCGGACAAGCGGAGCAGTTACGCCTCGACGTTGCGCTCATCAATAACATGCCCGATGGCGCCCTCGAGGACACCGAGTTGCAGTTCTTTGACCTGCTCGACGACGCATCGGGCGATCTGCCGGTTTACCTGAAGCTCTACTCACTGACGGGAATTCCGCGAACCGACCGGGGCCAGCGTCATCTCAACAGCTTTTATGGCGACCTCGGGGAGCTTTGGCAGAGTCGACTCGATGGCGTCATCATCACCGGCACCGAACCGCGCCAGCCCAACCTCAAAGATGAGCCGTACTGGAGAGTTCTGGCCGATGTATTCGATTGGGCGGAACGCAATACAGTGTCGGCCATTCTGTCCTGTCTGGCCGCCCATGCCAGTGTTCTCCATAGCGATGGCATCAGTCGGCATCCACTCAGTGACAAACAGTTCGGTGTGTTTGACTTCAGCAAGTCCGCCGGCCATCCGCTAATCAGTGGCATCGCAGAGCCGGTACGTTTCCCGCATTCAAGATGGAACGAAGTGCAGGCAAGCGCGCTGACGGCTTCTGGTTATCAGGTCTTGACACAATCAACCGCGGGTGGAGTGGACACGTTCATCAAGCAGAAGAAGCAGAGTCTGTTTTTACATTTCCAGGGCCATCCCGAGTACGGCGCCGAAACCCTGCTGAAGGAATACCGCCGGGATATAAGAAGATTTCTGAGAAAAGAACGAGAGACCTACCCCTCGATGCCGAAAGGGTACTTTGACGAAGCGTCGGAGAGGCGGGTGCGGGAATTTCAGGAGAAAGTTCAGGAGAAAGTTCAGGAGATCGTGCGGTCCGGCCGGAATTCCGAAAAAGGCGAGGAACTCATGGAAGGGTTCCCGGACGCGGCTCTGGCTGGGACTCTGCAAAGAACGTGGCAGTCGTCTGCTACGGCGATTTATCGCAACTGGCTGCGCTACGTGATATCGAAGAAGGCAGATATCTCGAAGCTGTCAGCCGTGGCGGCTATCTCAGAAAATGTCGGCTAAGGCAAGTTACTCGACGGCTTAAATCAGCAAGAAAGGAATATCTCGAACGTAATCTTGTCATTCCGCGATGGTTGATGCAAGTTAGTAGCTGTCAACCACTCGGGGGAATGCCGTGCAATCGATCGTTCTGGATTCGGTAGTAACCAATGCGCCGGTAACTATAGTTCGCGAACCCGAGGCTATCTTGATGGCTTCGGCAAGCACGGTCGAGCTAGCGCCTCATCCTATCCCGAAAGCTTGGATCCTGAGCGGGAATCCCGTTGCCCGTAGCCGGAGTCTTTCAAGAAGCCGCGACCTGACATCTTCGATTGTGGTGTGGGATTGTACGCCGGGCCGGTTCCACTGGCACTACAGCCAGGATGAGACCATTCTGGTGATCTCCGGCGAAGCTTTCATGATGAGTGACCATGGGCAGGAACGGCGCTTCGGCCCGGGAGACATAGGTTTCTTTCCTGCCGGTACAACCCGAACGTGGCGGGTAGGCGATGACTTCAGAAAAGTGGCTGTTCTGAAGGAGAACGTGGGACGCCCATTGGGATTCTGCCTGAAAGCGTGGAAAAAGCTGGTACGGTTGGCGGGGTTTGGGAGCAAGTTGGCTTTGTGATCCGGCCGGGCAGCCGCTGACAGTGTGAGAATCAGACACTTATAGTTGCACAAGTACCCTTATGTGCCTCCGTTGATTCATCAGCAAGGCATTCGTAAGCTGTAAGTCCCCACCGCTTGAAGGTCCCCGCAGGTACAATTCCGTAATGTCAGAAACAACCCCAGCTCCAACTGCCACTCCATCCGAATTTGTTCGGGCCAATCTCACGCCGGAGCTTCCGCAACGCATCTGCGACGTGATCAAACCCTGGTGCGAGCGCATGCCCGGGCATCCGGCGCTGGTGGAAGCGGCGGGCGCCTGGAGTTACGAGCAACTGGCATCCGCGATAACAGACGCGGAGCGCTGGCTTATCGACTCGGGGGTACGGCCGGGCGACCGGGTCATGATTGTATGTGAGAACTGCCGGGCGTTCGTGGCGCTTCTGCTGGCGTTGGCCGGTCTCGATGCGTGGCCGGTGTTGGTCAATGCGCGTCTTTCGGCGCGCGAAGTCGATGAAATCCGGGAGCACTGTGGTGCGCGGCGCGTTATCTATACGACCGCGGTATCGCCCCAGGCCCGCGAGCACGCCAAGCGACACGGTGCGATTGTGCAGGAGGCCGCCGGGTTGGGTCCGATCGCCATAGGGCCACTGCATGACAGTGTGCAACCGGAGGCACTCGACCGAGATGCTGCGCAGCGCGTAGCCGCCCTGATTTATACATCCGGCACAACCGGTCTTCCTAAGGGCGTCATGCTCACCCATCGGAACCTCCTGTTCGTAGCGGCCGCGTCGGCGAAGATCCGCTCTTTAACTCCCGAGGACCGGCTCTACGGTGTCTTACCGATGTCGCACGCGGTCGGCCTTTCGGTGGTTCTTCTGGGTTCCTTGTTAAGCGGAGCCACGCTCTACCTGGCGTCGCGCTTTGATCCAGTGGGCACTCTCGCTACACTGGAAAAAGCTGAATTGACGGTGGTTCTGGGCGCGCCGTCGGTGTTTTCCCTGTTGGCCGATTATGCAAAACTCAAGGGATTGAACTCACTCAGGTTCCCGCGCCTGCGCATTATCTCCACCTCCGGAGCCCCGCTTCAGCCCGCGCTCAAGGCGCAGGTTGAGTCTTTGTTTGGCATGCCGCTGCACAACGGCTACGGCGTTACGGAATGCTCGCCCAATATTTCGCAGGCGGTTGTTGGCGAACACCGCACCGACACCTCCGTTGGCAGGATTCTTCCGGGAGTGGAAGTTCAGCTGGTGGGGCCCGATCAGAAGCCGGTAGGCGAAGGAGAGGTTGGCGAGTTATGGGTGCGCGGCCCCAATGTCATGAAGGGTTATTATCATGCGCCGGAAGAGACGGCTGCGGCCATCAACCCCGAGGGATGGTTCAATACTCGCGATCTAGCCCGCCTGGAAAATGGATATCTTTTTATCGTTGGCCGCACCAAGGAGTTGATCGTGCGCTTTGGCATGAACGTTTATCCCGCGGAGGTTGAGGCGGTGCTGAACGCACATCCCGCCGTCCTGCGATCCGCGGTCATTGGCCGCACTGTTGAAGGAACGCAGGGCGGGGAAGAAGTGGTCGCTTTTGTCGAACTCAAAACAGCGTCGGCAGCTTCGGAGGCTGACTTAGCACAATACTCCGCGCAACATCTCGCCCCCTACAAGCGGCCCTCGCAAATTCTGATCGTCCCGACCATGCCGCTGACTCCTACCGGAAAAGTCGTTAAAGGGGAACTCGCCAAACTGGTCCAAGCCGCCGGAAGCCGGTAGTCCGGGGCAAAGCCCCGTCTACCCACCTGCGTAAGCCCACCTGGCCACCTCACACCGGAACCTCTCACACCGGTACTTCTCACACCGGTACTTCGATCAACGTCGGTCCTTCCGCTTCGAATCCCGCGCGCAGCGCCTTCCCGAACCCATCCAGTGAGGTGACCCGGGTGCCGGGCACTCCCATTCCTTTCGCCAAGAGAGTCCAGTCGAGATTGGGACGTCCAATCTCGAACAGCGCTGCCGCGCGCCTTCCCGGACTGCCAACTCCCAAATAGGAATACTCTCGTTTCAAGACGCCATAGTCGTGATTGGCAAATACGACTGTCGTAACTCTGAGTCCTTCCCGCGCCATTGTCCACAAGGCTTGTGCCGTGTACATGGCGCTGCCGTCCGCACTCAGGCACAATACGCGGCGATCCGGACAAGCCACCGCCGCGCCCACCGCCAGGGGTAAGCCAATTCCAATGGAGCCCCCAGTATTTACCAGCCAGTCATGGGGCGGAGCTCCCTTGGTTGTGGCCATCAGCCCCCGCCCGGAGGTCATCGATTCATCGACCACGATGACATTGTCGGGCAGCAGCGCGCCGATTGCCGTTGCCAGTCCGGGCAACGTGATTTCTCCGCTGGGAACCGGCGGCCGTTCCGCCTTTTCCACCGTGGCCTCATCACCACGCAAGGGAAGAGCTGCCGCCAGCGCATTGAGCGCGCCTACGTAATCCTCGCCGGGACTTGCCATTGTGTGGATCTCGCATTCCGGCGAAGTGAACTCGCTGCTTTTTCCGGGATAGGCGAAGTAGGCGACGGGAGCCCGCGCTCCGATCAGTATCAGCTGCCGAAATTCCTTGAACTGCTCGATTCCCGCTTCGAGCACATATTGGACACGATCAACCCGCGGAAGGCCCGCACCCCGCTGCATCCGGGTCAGGGGATAGGGAGCCAGCAGCTTGGCGCCAGTTGCCGCTGCAATGCGCCCAGCGACGGCCAGTCCGTGCCCGTAGAGCGCATTTCCCGCCATCAGAATGGCGGTTCGCAAGCCTGACCGAAGCATCGCCGCCGCATGTTCGATGGACGGAGAATCCGGCTGGGTAGGGGAAGGGAACGCGGGTATGGCCGCGATGGCCCCACTGTCACTCCAGGAGACATCCGCGGGGACGATGAGTGTGGCGATCTGTCCGGGCGCCGTGCGCGCAGCCACAATAGCGTCGGCTGCGTCGCGCCCCGCTTCCGCCGCCGTTCGCGAAGTGCGCAGCCACTTCGAATAAGGTCGAGCGATTTCTTCTATGTCGGAAGTGAGCGGCGTGTCGTAATGCAGGTGGCCGGTGGCATGCTGGCCTACCAGGTTGATGATGGGTACTTGTGCCCGGCTGGCATTGTGCAGGTTTGCCAGGCCGTTGCCGAGTCCGGGGCCGAGATGAAGCAGCGTGCACGCCGGTTTCCCAGCCATGCGCGCGTAACCGTCCGCCGCTCCCGTGACTACGCCCTCAAAAAGGCCGAGTACGCAACGCATCTCAGGAACCTGGTCCAGCGCGGCGACGATATGGATTTCGGAGGTACCGGGGTTTGCGAAGCAGGTTTGAACGCCCCCAGCCACCAGGGTGCGGATCAGGCTCTCAGCGCCATTCATCGTCATTTTCGTAATTATAAGCGGTCATCTGTGCGACAATTTATCAGGATGAAGCAGCAGTGCCGGCGCCGAATACGTCAAATGCTATCATCGCGCGATTGATTCAAACGCAAAACTTAGGATATCGGAGAACACGCTTCCAGACTTATGCGTTCGCTCAATCACTTGATTCTACTGACCGGCCAGGAACTGACCGCAGGGGATCGGCGCCTCATGGCATTCGCGTCATCCATGGGCGTTTCCCCCCAGAGCGTCTCAAGCGGAGAGGGCAGCTCTTTTCCACAGCGCATCCTCGATGAATTCCAGCCCGGAACATTCTGCCTCGCGGTCGGCGCGGAGACCCTGGCCCATATCAATGACACGTCCACCTCGCGTTCCGAGCTGCAGAGGCTGATCGACGAATACTCGGCCGCGCTGCTGGTATTTGGCTGCACAGACTCGGAGCCGGAGACGAATGCAATTTCGTGGCTCACATCCGGAGCGATTTCAGGAATTATCTCCCTGCCCAGCCAAAGTGTGGATTTTGAGTTACCGCGAGAAGCGATCTCCTTCAGTAAGCAGCTAGGCGGACTTAGTTTTTCCGGAGTATGTCGCCAGTTAGTATCCACCTTTACGTTGTCAAGCGCGGCGACGGCCGCAGAAGTGATCATGACAGCCAATCAACGGCCCGTGTTTGTCCAGATGAATCGGGGGTCGTGCGAACTCTTTCTTGTGTCAACGGCGCTGCCGGACCTCGATGAGCCCTTGACTCGGGAGCACGGGATCGAAGAACACTATGATGAGCTGATTCCCGTAATGATCTTTCTGCGACATTGCTTCGGAGAAAGCTGCTGGCATGGCATCGAGAGCACGGCGCGGCTCATCATTGACGATCCGCTACTCTCGGAGAGATATGGGTTTCTCGATTACGGGATCTTGACGGAATCGATGCAGCGCGCCCGGTATGGAACCTCGATGGCTTTTATTCCATGGAATTACTGGCGCACTTCTCGCCGGAATACGGAACGACTTGCCGGCGAAAGTTCCAGGCTTTCGATCTGTGTTCATGGCTGCGACCACACAAACAAGGAATTTGAGGCGCGGGACGCGGCGCTTCTCGGGAGGAAGGCGGGCTTAGCGCTGCGAAGGATGGAGTCCCTGCGGAAGCGCACCGGGGCCGTGTTTGAGCCGGTGATGGTGTTTCCGCAGGGGCGGTTTTCCAGAGCTGCGATCATGGCATTGCGCGACAATCACTACCTCGCGGCGGTAAACTCCACTTGCTTTCCCCAGGACATTGGCCGCGACGACCTCAAGGTCGGGGACTTTCTCCGTCCGGCGATTACCCGGTACAACGGTTTCCCGATCTTTCTGCGGCACTATCCGCGCCGTCTGTTTGATTTTGCATTCGATCTCTTTCTGGGCAGACCAGCGCTCATTGTGGCGCACCACGACTACTTCCGCGAGGGTTGCAGGGCGCTGGAGGATTTGGTGGCCGAACTGTACCAGCAGGAACCGGACTTGTCCTGGCCAACTCTTACCACGCAATTGATGCGGAACTGCAGGATGAGAAACCTGTCCAACGGCTCGGTCGAGGTCCAGTTTTTCACCAGGCAATTCCAATTTGCCAATCGCGAACTGACAGCGGGTCATTTTCTGTTAAGTAAGGACGAACCGGATCCGGTGGCGATCGAGGGAGTGCTCGTCGATGGAGCCAGCGTGCCATTTTCTGTCGAGAATGGATTCTTAAAACTGGAAGTCAACGCAGAACCGGGTCAGGTGCGGAACGTTGAAGTTGTGGATCGCGAGCAACCGCGTCAGTCGACCCCCGGTTTTGGAGTAGCCCACAATGCCCGGGTACTGCTGCGGCGCGGTCTCTCTGAGTTCAGGGACAACACACTTGCCCGGCACGGTGGACTGCTGGAAGTTGCCCAGAGTGTCGTCAGGAGATTAAAAGTCACGGGGGATTCATGAAAAGGAAGTCTGCTCTGAGGCGGGTCTCGAATCGCATTTTGGGGATGTTGGCTCGATTTGCGCCCGGAGCGACTTCGCTACGGCCCTTTCTGCATAAGCTTCGCGGAGTTCGCATTACCGGCGAGGTTTTCATTGGCGACGATGTCTACATCGAAAATGAATACCCCGAATGCATCGAACTTCAGGAGGGGGCGCAAATCTGCCTCCGCTCCGTTCTCATCGCGCACTCCCGCGGATCGGGCCGGATCGTGGTAGGGAAGGACGCCTTTGTCGGAGCAAACTGTGTCTTGAGTGCCTCCCCCGGCGCGACGCTAACGATTGGAGAGGGCGCGGTCATTGCCACTTCGTCGGTCATTGCTTCGGATGTTCCAGCCCACACTCTGGTCGGCAACGAGAAAGCGAAGCCGCTGGCCAGCGTCACCGTCGCCTTTACCATGCATACTTCGTATGAGCGGTTCGTTGCCGGGCTGAGACCATTGAAACGAAAGTGAGACCGCGCCGATTATCCGCTGGCCCCGGTTGGCCGGGCGTCCTGGAATGCGGATTCGATGTAAACGCAGCGGCAGAACTCCTGAAGCAGATCGTATCCGTCCCAGAAACGGTGGAATTGCAGAGCCTGGCCAATGGGCACGATGCGATCCACGGCGCGGCCGTTCAGCTTCCGCACCAAGGCGTGGAGTTCTTCCGATGTGAAACCAAACCAGGTTAGAGTCTGGTCGCGACGGCCAAGGAATTCGGGCAGATGCAGAAGGTCTTCCAGATGAGCCTCGAAGAACAGTCCGCCTCCGGGATGACTGCGCTTGAATCCGGAAAGAGAGTCCAAGGTTAAGACGGTCAGCCCCTTGTACCGGCGGCATTCCTCCACCGGAGAGTTGAGAATCGCGGAACAAGCGTACACCAGCTTTTGCATGGAAGCGGCGGGGGGGAGAAGATATCTGCGGCGTTCCACACATCCGGCTACTCGGTGGAAAAAGTCCGCGGAAGCGGCGCGGGTCTCGACTGCAGTTCCGCACCAGACGACGAGGCGCGGAGAAGAGCAGGCCAACTGGTCAAACCAGAAGGAGTCGTTGAAAAACTGATCCGCCAGATAGTCGCGCTTTTCTTCCGGGAGGTCCGCATACGTGTCGGCGCGGATGGCCGACAACGAATAGCGATCCGGGAATGTGACTTCCTTCGCGTGAGGAGGCAGAGGCGTGCGCCGGATGGTGTCCACGGTCTGGTCGCCGCCCCAGATTACGCGTGCGTCGCACAAGCCCGACAGGATCTCCGTCGGTTCCACATCGTGGCCGTAGCTGACGATGGTGGTGCCGCTACTGGCGGGCTCGGCAGCCGCAGCCAGGGTCTCGCGAAGAAGGCGCAACAGGATATTGGTCGATTCGGAGCGTTGGGGCGAAAGGCGGATGACGCTGCGATTGCCAGTGAGCGCTGCCAGAAGCCAGGAGTAGACAAAGATCGTATCCACATTGCGCGGCGGCAAATGAAAGACGAGGCCGCGGGGAGCGAGAATCCGGTTATCGAGTTGAAGAGTGCGGAACTGGGCAGCCAGCCGGACTATCTCGGCCTTACGCATCCAATACGCCAGCGCCAGCAATTCCGGGTAGCCGCGCGCCTCCGGGTCGCGAAAAGTGCGTTGCGAGAGATCGATGGCAGCGTTCACAACCGATTCATGGAAAGGTTCCGCCGCCGCGGAGCCACGCAGATGGACAGGCAACTCCTCCAGTTCCATCATCCTTCTTTGAGGAAGCAACATTTCGACCTGCATCAGCTCACCTTGGCAGCAATGACGTCGCTGCAGCCGCGCAGTTCAGCTTTGGGGATTCGGCCGAGGACGGAAAATGCCTTGCCCAAACGACCGCAGGAGGGAGAGTCGACCGCATGCACGACGCCAAGGTCCTCCGTGAGGAGGCAATGCCCTGGATAGCTGCGGGGCAGCGCGCTGAGGACCTCCAGCACACCTGTCTGTCCGTTGGGAAGCTCTTCGAAGGTGGTCGGATCGCGGACGATCACATCGGCGAAGTTTGGAGGGTACAGGTACCCATCATCGCCCTCAAGAAAGACGCTGCCGACCTGTTCCACCATGCCGTAAAAGTTATAGACCCGCGTCAGCCCCAGGGCCTGGCGCAGCGCGGCTCGGAAGTCAGCGGCACTAACCGACTCTTCCTGGAGTTTTTTCCATCCGCCGCTGTGGATCAGGATTCCATGGGAGAAGTCGAGACCGGCATCGGCGAGCGGTTGATAGAATCGGGACCAAACCAGAAACGTAAACCCGAACATCAGAAAAGGCGCGCCGCCAAAGCGGCGTAGAAAGTCTTTAAGTTCGGGCAGGCGCAGCTCCAGATTGGAGTCCAGCGCGTAAAAGTGGTCCCTGCCGAAATTGAGCATGCCGAGCAGTCCGGCGGCCCGGGCATTGAATTGCCGCCGATCGCGAATCAGGTCCGCGGTTTCGACCAGGATCATGGGCAGCCGATTGGGGCCAAGGACGCTGCACATGATGCGGCTCAGGGCCAGGGTCTGCAACTGGGCGGTTTCACGGTCGAGCACGACACGACTCGGCGTCTGCCCGGTGGTCCCGCTCGACTGGAGGATTTTGAAGACCTCGCTTTCGGGGACGCTGGAAAGAAGGTGCTCCTTGAACAACGCGACCGGAAGGTAGGGAAGGTCGGCCAGGTTGTGAGGGTCGGCGCTGCCAGGAAACATTATGCGCGCCAGTCGGGCATATTCTGGGGATCGTTGGCGATGGTGCTTGCCGAGACGAGTCAACTCGGCCAAAAGGACCGCCTCTTTATCCGCCTGCGCCACGGAGTACTGGGGCAGCTGCATGAGATCGTCAAGCGTCATACGCGTGCCAGTAGGTCCTCGTAGTTGATTTTGCCAGTATCTTTCGTAGGCAGCTTGTCAACGCGCCGGAATTCGAATGCGCTATGGTGAATTCTCAGCTCCGCGGCCAGAGCGGCACGAATCTCGCTGTGCGCAGCCTCCGAGCCGAATTCACAGAAAATGACGACCCGATTGGAACTCGCTACCGCGGCCGCCGGACCGTTCCGCTTCACAAACGCTTCAAGCTCGTCGAGGTTGACGCGCAGCCCGAAAAGTTTGGCGTCGCGCTTGGAGCGGCCGAGGATGAAGACATATCCTTCGGCATCGATGCGAGCGCGATCGCCGGTAAACAGGCAACCGCCGAGTTCGTCCCCCTTGGTCAAATCCTCGCGCTGGGTCGCATAGCCGAGCATTACGTTGGGTCCGGTATAGACTAACTCGCCTTCAATGTCGGGGACGCCAACTGGAGCTTCTTGCTCGTGGTGGATGCGGATCGCCCCGCCCGGAACAGGGCGGCCGGCGGACCCAAGCTTTCGAGGCAGGTCAGTGGAAGGCAAGATTGAAATCCGTGCCGTGGCTTCCGTTTGTCCATACATAACGAAGAAGCGTCCCTGGCGTTCAGTCATGCACTGGTGGAAGTGCGCAATGTTGCCGGTATCCAGCTTGCCGCCCGCCTGGGTCATGATGCGCAGTTTTGGCGCATTCACCTTGTCCAATCCCAGGCGGCGCAGCATCTGATAGGTGTAGGGTACGCCCGAGAACGAATCCACGTCGTGGCGGCGAATCGACTCCCAAAATGCGGGACTCACCAGTCCTTCTCTCGCCAGCACAATCGTGGCTCCAGCCAGAAGATGACTGTTGATGACCGACAGACCGTAGGAATAATGGATCGGAAGATGAGCCACGGGTACGTCGCTTTCGCTGATGGAAAGCGCCTGCCGGATGGAGTCGGCATTGCTTTCAACGTTACCGCGTTTCAGCCTGACAAACTTCGGACTGCCCGTGCTGCCCGAGGTCGACAGCATCAGAGCCAGTTCAGGATGAATCGGTCCGCCGTCCATCCGCTGGCGCCGCCAAAAACCTGCCGCGTTGGGGCTCTCGTACTCATCGGAATCGACCGGCGCCGAGCCCAGCACCCACTCCGGACGATATAGCGAGATCAAGTTGGCTGCTAACTGCGCATCCAGTTGGTCGTTCATCAAGGCGACGGATTGTCCCGCCTCGACTGCCGCCAGATACCAGGCGACCGAAGACAGATCGTTGCGGCAGAACAGGAAGAGCAGGCGTTTTTCGGAGCCGGCGAGCGCTTCGCGACGCCAAGCCACCTCATCCGAAAGCTTGTCATACGTCCAGGAAGCGTCCCCGTCGATGAGGGCAACATGATTCCGCCGGGCGTTATCATCGATGGAAAAGATCATTCAGATAATCATCCCGCCATCGACGCCGAGCACCTGGCCGGTCACATAGGAAGACATGTCGCTGGCTAAGAACACGATGCCCTGTGCCACTTCCTCCGCCGTCCCGATTCGGCCCATGCGAATGCCTGCCATGCGTTGCTGGAACTTGTCCGGCGGCAATTGGCGCGTCATGGTTGTGTCGATGAACCCGGGAGCTACAGCGTTGACGCGGACGTTCTTAGGCGCCAGTTCTTTGGCGGCCGCCATCGTCATTCCAATCACTGCGGCCTTGGAAGCGGCGTATACCGTCTGGCCTTCGTTGCCAAACCGCCCAATGATGGAAGAAACGTTGATGATGGAACCCTGACGGTTGCGGGTCATCAATCGCGACGCCTCCTGGAGATGCACCAGGCTGCCGACAAGATTGGTGTCGATAACGGTCCGCATGGTTTCGTTACTGATCATGCCCAGCAGCGCATCCTGGAGAATGCCCGCATTGTTGACCAGTACGTCCAGGCGCTTAAAGCGGCGAAAAATCTCGACGTAACAATTCTTCACGGCGGCAGCATCGGTGACGTCGGCGGCCAGCCCGATCACGGTTCCATGGAACTCAGCCTCAAGTTCCCGGCAGCGTTCTTCGAGGAGCGCCGCGGAGCCGCGATGGTTGAGGATTACGGTCGCTCCCTGCCGGGCAAATTCGCGCGCCGTTGCCCATCCGATTCCACGCGTGGAACCGGTTATGAACGAGATCTTATCCCGTAAGATCAAGCGAAGCTGACTCCGTTCCGCGTGACAATCTCTTTCGCCTTCAAAAAACTGCTCATTCCGATGACGTCGTCGGTAGCCAGCATGATGTCGAAAGCTGTCTCAATCTCGCTGATCAGGGCCATATGCGCGATCGAGTCCCAGCCGGGAGTTTGACCGTAGGCCATGGAATCGAAGTCGCCGTCGGGGCTGACTCCGAGGGCGCTGACAAACGCGTGCTTAAGCTTCTCAGTGGAGGAAGTGGTCATAGCTTGAGTATGTGCCTTGATTATGTGTCTTTAAAAGACAATTGTAGCGGATGGCAAGCGGTTATGGATCACCGAAGTAAGCACCTTACCCCGTTCATAACGACCGCAGGAAGTTCAAAATATCCTGAATCTGCGAAGGACTGAGCGACTTGAAATTGCGGATCACGCCGTCGGCTTCAGAAGCATGCTCAGAAGTATGCGCTTGTATCGCCTGCAGCAGGTCGGACGTTCGCCCATCGTGCATAAAAAAAAGACGCTGCCCAACGCCCCATAGCGGAGCGGTGCGGAATTGATCCGGTCCCGCTATACCCTGAGAAACGCCGTCCGTCAGGCTCGCGCCCATGTGGTGCAGCGCGAAGTCTGAATAAGGATGATAAGTCACTCCGCTCATCCCGGTATAGCTCGATGTGCCGGTCGTCAACGATGGTGAATGGCAAAGACCGCAGCCCACCTTCTCAAACAATTTGGCGCCATTCTCAGTCGAGCGCGTCGGAGGCGCGGGCTTCGGGGGCGCCGAGAGGCGCATGAATATCGCAAAATTCACGATGTCCGACGCCATCTCCGACGCGGTTCCGACCAGCGTCCCCGCATTCGAACTATGCGGATTGGGGTTCAGAAGATTGCTCGCATCTTCAGGCGTGCTGTTGAAGACACAACCCGGCGCGGCATCGCGCTCATTGGGAAACAGTTCGTTCGACACCCCTTCTTCGATGCTGGCCGCTTCGGCCGCGAACATGAGGAGCGACTTATTCTGCGCCTTCCATCCGAAGCGAGTGATCGTGGCATCATTGGCACTGATGTTGAAAATACCGCCGATGCCGAGCTTAGACCGCGCGGAGGCCGTGGATTCCAGGTTCGCTCGGAGCGTCGCATCGGGCGTGTTCTCTACCAGGCCCAAGCCGAATACTGGGGTTGGGATGCGCAGAGCGAGGTTGTTGTCTGCCAGTTGCCGCGCAAAGTCAGGCTGTTTCAAGCTGCAGCCCCTGGCATCGGTCCGTCCGGCAATCGTGTACAAGCCATGCACCTCGCCGTCCGGCGTGCCGTCCGCCTTGTGCAGGAAGCGCGCGACCAGCACCGGACCGCTGGCAGTGATGAAGGGAGGGACGGCGTTGGTGGCTCCGTCCAGATGGGCCAGCGCAACCTGCGGATTCGGGTGCGGTTCCTCCGGACTGGTGAGTCCTGGACTGCTGCCCCCGATGGACGGCTGGGCGTGGCACATGGCGCAACTGTTGCCGTTGAAGGTTGGCCCCAATCCCTTCCCCTTTTCAATCGTTCCCGACACGGACACGGGCTTCACGAACCGTAGAAATGCCTGGCCAAACAGGGACACTTCATTGGCATTGAGCGTGGGGTAAGGGAATCCGGCTCCTGGCTGTCCCGCTCGTGGGCCAGGATCTTTTTGAGCGAAAGCTCCGAGCGACAGGAGCAGAAACCCAAAAGTCAGCGCGATTCTTGTTGCAAACCCGCGTACGACCCTAAATTCCTTCATCAAACGCTTGATCGCAGCTCCCTCTGGCCTTCAAGCCCCGCTTGCGAAGGCATCGAGCTTCGAAGCATAAGCCAAAACAAACGCCGACATCCCGTCTTAAGGATGTCGGCGCCGGATGTCAGAAAAGCTTCAAGCTACGGCGTAACCTCGAAGATGACGCCTTTTTGCTTGGTGCCACCGTACTTCGTCGTTCCGTAGAGTTTCCCCTGATCCAACACTAGGCTGCTGAACGAATACAGCCCGTCTTTGCCGCCAGTGAACGTGTACAACAGGTTGTAATCCCAGGTTCCACCCGAGGGTGTCAGTTCATACACGGTCCCGGAATTGTAGTTTCCGTCGCAGTGAGTGGTGGCGTAGAGATTGCCGGAAGATGGATCCACAGCAACGTTGCGGAAACTCCCCGAGATTCCCCAGCCAGGCACGCTGGAAATGACGTTGAAATTCCAAGTGCCGTTCGAGGGCGTCAGTTGGAAAATTGTTCCGCCTCCGTTGCTGCCGCCTTCGGTCGCGGCACCGTAAAAGTTGCCCGAGGTGTCAGCCACCAGGCCGGCATAGGGAACCGCCCCATCATCGCCGTTCTGAAAATCATGTAGCTTGTTTTCCGTCCAAGGCGTTCCTGGGATCAACTGAAACACCGTGCCAAATCCGTAGCCCCCCCCGGCGGAAGTCGTACCGTAAAGATTGCCGGAAGCGTCAAAGCTGACGCCACCGACCGGAACTGCCCCGTCTGTACCGGTGCCGAAACTGTAGAGCACGCTCTCCGTCCACTTCCCACCCAATTGACCCGGAGGAGAAAGTTCGAAGACGGCGCCGTTGTAGTTCGCTCCGCCCGACGAGGTCGTGCCGTAAAGATTCCCGGCCGCGTCGATCGCCAACCCAGCCAAGGGACTTGCTCCGTCCCCGCGACCTGTGAAGCTGTAGAGGATGGTCTCGGTCGTTCCTTCAATCTTGAAGACCGTTCCGGCGCCGTAAGCGCCTCCCGCGGAGGTCGTGCCGTAGAGATTCCCGGCTGTGTCCCAGACCAGGAAACCTTGTGGATTGGAACCGTCCTTCGCACCCTTGAACACGTGCAGCGCAGTCTTCACGCCGCTGGTGCTTATCTTGAACGCTACGCCGCGGTTGGAAGAGCCGCCGGCACTGGCGGTGCCGTATAGGTTTCCTGCCGCATCAAGCACCAGTCCGTTGACAGGATTCTCCCCGTCACTTCCGCCGGCGAAGCTGTGGATGACGCTGAAGGTCTGAGCGCCGGTTGGAGAAGAGGCAACTGCGGTTAACGCAAGGACCCAGGAGAACGCAAGCACAAGCCTGCGGATAGCTGAAAACGACTCAGGTTTCTTCATTCGTGCCCAATGCCTTTCGAGTGTATTTTGGGGAAGCTCGCAAAGGTCTGGCTCGTCGGGGGGAGACCTGACCGTAATGACAACAAGCTTCTTATACACACGAAGTGCTGTCAAGAATATGTTGGGCAATTCAAGAAGATTTAACAGAAAGAATGCAAAGTCTTGCACTTTCCCAGAGTTTCGCACTCCGGGCTGGATGAAAAAAGGCAAAAAAAAACGCGCCTTCCGGTAAAGGAAGGCGCGCCGTGCTTGCGTCGGCTTAGTGCGAGCCGTAGCTGTAGACGTTGTTGTCGGTGCCGATAGCGAAGTAGCTGTTCGCCCTGACTGGGACGGCGACGGCCACTGTCCCAGGCACTTGCACCCAGGTTGTACCGGAAACGTACTGCCAGACTTGCCCCGAGCTGTTGGTCATCAGCACGGTTCCGTCTGACGCGGCTTTGACGTAGAGGGCGTTGCTGCCCACCACCGACCATGAGCTACCGTTGTAATGGAAGACGTAGTTGCTGCCGCCTACCACGTAGTAGTTGTTGTTGCTGACCGCTGCCACGATGCTCGCTCCGCCCGAGACACTCGTCCAGTTATTGTCCGATACGTATTTCCAGATGGTGTAGTTGGACGCGTTTGTGACTAGCACCGTTCCGTCGGAGGCAGCCGCGATATCCGCGGCATTAGTTCCGACTTTGATCCAGTTGCTTCCGCTCAGGCGATAGACGTTGTTGTCGAGCCCGATTCCCCAGACGCTGCTCTTGCTGACAATCGCGAGATGCTTCATCTGGCCGGGCAGTTGGGTCCATTTGCCGGACAAGTATTCCCAGACTGTCTGGTTCGAGTTGTTCGCGACCACGAGCGTTCCGTCGGAGGCGCAAGCGATGGAATTGACGCTGGTTCCGATCTCGGTCCAGCCCGTGGAAACTGTAATCGTAAACGTCTGCGTAGTCTTCAATCCAGCCGAGTTCGTGTAAGTAGCAACGTAAGTATTGTTACCCGAGCTCAGTGGAATGTTGTTGATCTGGCGTTGATTGGACGTGAAACCGTTGGGACCTGTCCAGCTCCAGTAGCCGCTGGAGATCGGTTGCGGACCCAGGTTCACGGAGGCACCGGCGCTCACTGTGATGGTAGAGCTCTGTTGCCAGGTTCCGTTATTCACTTGGACGAACGGAGTGATCGGGGTTCCAACGGCCGAGCCACCAAAGCCCATCGCCAGAAACACGACGTTACGGTTGCGGGGTACGGTCACGTAGGCGGCGATCTTGCCCGAAGTCAGCTGGAATGTATATCCGTAGACGTTGATGGTGCCAGATTGATTTCCTCCGCCCGGAGTAACGCGAGTCGATGTCTGTGAGACCAACGTTTCTCCCGTGAAGTTCGAATAGTGACACCAGTCGCTGAAGCTTTGAGTGAAGGTGCTGACGGTGCCGTCGGTGTAGGTGACGGTAACGGTTTGGTTCGACTGCGGTCCGTTGGCGGCCGCGCCGAGCAGGAAGAGTTGGCTGTAAGCTCCTGACGGCACCGACACCCTGATCGCGCTGATCGCATCGGCGGCGTTCGCCGATCCTAACGGGAAGGTGACGCCCTGGTAAGTGACCGAGTTGCCAATGAGGCTGGCAGTGTAACCGTAGCCATCACTGTCGAAGCCGCCGTTTGCCGGTGAGGATCCCGCCGTCCAAATGCCGTAGACGTTGAAGAAGCCGGACAGATTGACAGTTGGACCGCCGCTGCCAGCAGAGATGGTGTAGGTTCCGCTGGTCTCCGAACTGTTGCCGTAGCCCGAGGCCACAGCAATCGCGTTGATCGTAGTTGTCGAACTCACCTGGATCGGCGAACCGTAGACTGCCGAATTCGTAGTAGGCATGCTTCCATCGGTCGTGTAGTAGATGGTCGCGGTCGAAAGCGAATCGGTAAGAGTTACCGACTGAGTCGAGCTATAGGGTCCCGGCGCGGGGCTGAAGGTCGGAGCCGGAGCCGCGGAGACCGAGCCGATGACATATGTTCCGCTGGTCACGGCGCTATTGCCATAGCTGCTGGCAACCGCAATGGCCTGGAGGTTCGTGGTCGCGCTCACCGGAATCGGAGAGTTGTTGTAGACCGAAGAACTCGTATTCGGAGCCGAGCCGTTAGTTGTGTAATAGATGGTCGCGCCCGGTGTTGAATCCGACAGAGTTACCGATTGCGCTGTGCTGTAAGAACCCGGCGCCGGGCTAAATGTTGGAGCCGCGGCCGTCGGCAGTCCGTTGGAGATGAAGTAGGTGCCGGCGGTGATGCCGCTGCTGTTACCGCTGACGACTCCGATCGCCTGGATGGTGGTGGTCGAAGTCACCGAAATCGGGCCACTGTAGGTCGGAGAATTGACCGTCGGCGTGCTTCCGTTCGTGGTGTAGTGAATGACTGAACCAGAGGCTACGTCCGACAGACTTACCGTGGCGGTCGAGGAGTACGCTCCCGGGGCGGGGCTCAAAGCC
>PLBE01000156.1 GCA_003134435.1 Acidobacteriaceae bacterium | reverse complement strand
CCGTCGCCCGTTAAGGACGACCGCCGGTTTTGAAGACCGGGAGGATCACCGGAGCCTAAGCACTTCCGTCCCATCGCTTTCTCAAATGCTACTTGCCCATCGTACACGCCGCGCCAGCAACGTTCGAGAAAATGAGGAGATGATCTTGGACCATCCCCAAACTGTTCGCTTGACGCAGCAAGTAAAGGCCGGCGGCTGCGCAAGCAAACTTCCGGCAGGCTCCCTCCGGCAGGTATTGTCCGCCCTTCCGGCGCAGACCGACCCTGATCTCTTGGTTGGGTTTGAGACTTCTGACGATGCCGGGATTTACCGCATCGGATCCGGACAGGCTCTGGTGCAGACCATCGACTTCTTCACTCCATTGGTCGATGATCCGTTTACCTTTGGTCAGATTGCAGCAACAAATGCATTGAGCGATGTGTTTGCAATGGGCGGACGCCCACTTACGGCGCTAGATGTTGTATGCTTTCCCCCTGACGCAGATCTTGGAATTCTTGAGCAGATCATGCGTGGCGGCCTGGCAAAGATGGTTGAAGCCAATTGCACGGTTGTTGGCGGGCATTCGGTACGCGATGCGGAGATGAAATTCGGCTACGCGGTAACTGGCATCATTGACCCAGAACGGGTGTTCACGAACGCCGGTGCGGTTGTAGGGGACACCTTGATCCTGACTAAGCCCATCGGCACTGGTGTTATTACGACAGCGCTGAAGCAGGGAAAATCGGAATCGGAATGGGTGAGACAAGCCGTGGAGTCGATGACGACGCTCAATGGAGCGGCAGCGGCTATTGCGACAGGTTGTGAAGGCGTGCATGCTATCACCGACATTTCCGGCTTCGGACTGATGGGCCACGGACGTGAGATGGCTCTGGGAAGTGGAGTAACCCTGGAGATTGAAACCGCCTCTGTACCGTTGATCGAAGGATCAATTGATGCTGTTCGCGCCGGCGCGATTCCGGGAGGTCTCATTTCGAATCGCGAATTCGCCGAGTGCCTGGTGCAGTCTGCGGCCGGGACAGCCATTCCAGAGGAAATCTACACGCTTCTTTTCGATCCTCAAACGTCGGGTGGACTGCTCGTCTCTGTAGCCTCAACTCATGCTCCGCAACTGCTCAAATCGCTTCAAGCCAGTGCGATACCGGCTGCGATCATTGGCCGCGTCCCAAGCCGTTTTGTCGAGGGTTCTGGCACGCCGGCCATCGTTCTGCGATGATGGGTACTCTGGTCGAGAAGTGACGCCGATGGCAATGACAGATATTCAGCAAAAGGACGCGACGCAGCAACAACTCTTCCGACTGCTGCCTTCCGTGAACGAGCTTTTACTGGTTTCGGTTTGCCAGGCACTGCAAAGCAAATACACTCGCGAGGTGGTTTTGACGGCGTGCCGCGCTGCCGTGGCGGTGTTGCGTGAGGAAGTCTCATCCGGAATTCATACGGAAGCAAGCTTGCAAAAGTGCGTGGACGAATTGCCGAAAACAATATCCGATCACTTGGTGTTGGGAATGCGCTACTCGCTGCGCCCGGTCATCAATGCAACCGGGGTGATTCTTCACACCAATCTTGGGCGCGCACCGTTAAGCGATGCGGCGCTTCGGCATGTTGTTGAGATTGCACGCGATTACTGTAATCTTGAGTTCGATCTTGATAACGGCTTGCGTAGCCGACGGGACGATCATGTTGAGGCCCTCGTGCTGCGCGTTCTTGCCGAAGATATTGGGGGCACCGGAGAGAACATCAAGCGCGGAGTCGTGATTGTCAACAACTGTGCGGCCGCCACTCTGCTTGCGCTCAATTCCATTGCAGAGAAGTCGGAAGTGATTATCTCGCGAGGCGAGCTTGTTGAGATTGGCGGCGGATTTCGTGTCCCGGAGATCATGAAGAAATCTGGGGCAGTGATGATCGAGGTTGGCACCACCAACCGCACCCGATTGGCGGATTACGAGCGGGCGCTTGGTCCAAATACAGCGCTTTTACTCCGCGTACATCAGTCAAATTTCAGCATTGAAGGTTTTGCGGAACGGCCGTTGCTCGGTGAACTGATTACACTCTCAAAACGGTCAACCACACCTGTGTTTGAAGACTTGGGGACCGGCCTGATTGGCTCTCTGGAGCAGGTTGGTATTTGCGGAGAGCCAAGCCTGCGGCAATCGTTGGCGTCCGGCGTAGACCTGGTTGCAGCCAGCGGAGACAAGTTACTGGGCGGTCCGCAGTGCGGAATTCTTGTTGGCCGAATCGACCTGATACAGCGGATCCGTAAGAATCCGCTGCTGAGAGCTTTTCGCGTGGACAAGCTGACCTATGCGGCCCTCGAAGCGACGCTGCTTGCGTATCTTGCTGAAGACGACGGTTCAATTCCCACACAGCGCATGTTGAGCATCCCGTCTGAAGAGTTGATGCGCAGGTGCCGCGATGTGGTTGATTGCACTCGTTCGGCTAACCTTGTTCTCGAGGTTGTTCCCGTGGCGAGTCTTGTAGGTGGAGGAACCGCGCCGAAGGCATCTCTTCCCAGTTACGCAATTTCTCTGCGACACGCGTCGTTGAATGCCGCTCAACTGATAGACACAATGCGCAAACTCGATCCGCCAGTAATCGGCCGAATTGCGGATGACTTAGTTCTTCTGGATTTGCGGACCGTGCCACCGCGCTTTGATGCGGAACTTGCATCGATGTTGCAGACCCTGTGAACTCAGGACGGCAAATCACTCTTATGGGACTATCTGAATGACGAACGCTGCCAGGTCGGTGGTCATCGGGACTGCCGGCCACATTGATCACGGCAAGACGACTTTGCTGCGTGCGCTCACGGGCATTGATGCTGACCGGCTTCCCGAGGAGAAGCGACGCGGCATCACCGTCGATCTCGGCTACGCCTCTTTCGAGATGAACTCGCCTGATGGATCGCCGGTTCGCATCAGCTTTGTCGACGTTCCCGGCCACAGCCTGTTTATCCGAAACATGCTTGCAGGCGCGGGTTGCGTCGCAGCAGTCATGCTTGTGATTGCCGCTGACGA
>PLBE01000023.1 GCA_003134435.1 Acidobacteriaceae bacterium | reverse complement strand
CGCACGATCTGCGGGCGCCATTGCGGGGCATTGACGGCTGGAGTTGCGCGCTGATGGAGGATTACGGAAGCAACCTCGACGAGCGAGCGCGCCAATATCTCAACCGGGTCCGTTCGGAAGCGCAGCGCATGGGGCATTTGATCGACGATCTGTTGCATCTGTCCCGAATCGCGCGCAGTGAGCTGTCCTTCACGTGCGTGGATCTGACAGCGTTGGCTCGCACCATCGTCTCCCGGCTCAGGGATTCCGATCCAGGCCGGGATACATAGTTTGTCATTGAGCCCGATTTGAGCGCGCCTGGCGATCCGCAACTGCTTGAGATCGCGCTGACCAACCTCTTTGATAATGCCGTCAAGTTCAGCAGCAAGCGTGCGCATGCGCGCGTTGAATTTGGTGCAAACGATCGATTCGCCCAGAGCAAGCCTGGGCCGCAGTTCTATATACGAGACAACGGGGCAGGTTTCGATATGGCTTATGCCGGCCAATTGTTTGCTCCCTTCCAGCGATTGCATTCTCAGGGTGAGTTCCCCGGATCGGGCATTGGCCTGGCCACGGTGCAGCGCATTCTCCATCGGCATGGCGGGACGATCAGTGCCGAGTCGAAGCCGGATCAGGGAGCCACTTTCCACTTCACAATAGGAGGACCACAATGAAAAGCAGCCGGGACATTCTCTTGGTGGAAGACAATCAGAGCGATGTAGAACTCACCAGGCGCGCGCTTCAAAAGAGCAGGATCGCGAACGAGCTCATCGTCGCGGAAGATGGCCAGAAGGCCCTCGACTATCTGTTCGGTTCTGGTGCGTATGCGGACCGGGATATCTCCATCATGCCCGCCCTGGTGCTTCTCGATCTCAAACTCCCCAAGGTGCCGGGCCTTGAAGTGCTGCGGCGTATCCGGGCGGACGACAATCTGAAGCGGGTCCCTGTTGTGATTCTCACAACTTCGGCGGAGAGCCGCGACATCGCCGCAGGCTACGATCTCAATGTAAACAGCTATATTCGCAAGCCTGTCGACTTCGACCAATTCGTAGAGTGCGTAAAGGAGCTTGGCCTGTATTGGCTGATTTTGAACATACCGGCTTACGAGAGAGGCGAAGTTCAATGAGCAAGCGGTTGCGCGTTCTGCAGATTGAGGATTCGGAGAGCGACGCTGCGCTTATCGTTCGCTTGCTAGAGAAAGACGGGTACGATGTCCATGCGGAACGAGTAGTGACCGCGGAGCAGATGCGCGGCGCGTTGGAGGGGCAGAGCTGGGAGGTCATTGTCGCAGACTACCGTCTGCCCAAGTTCGATGCGCCGTCAGCATTGAGCATTCTCCAACAGACGGGCAAAGATATTCCTTTCATCGTAGTGTCAGGCGCCATTGGCGAGGAGACCGCGGTGAGCATAATGAAGTCTGGCGCCCACGACTATCTGCTCAAAGACCGCCTGGAGAGACTTGCTCCGGCAGTGGCTCGTGAAATCCGTGAGGCCCGAAGCCGCCAGCGGCAGCGGCAAGCTGAAGAGGAGCGCAATGCGGCATATTCGGAATTGGCCGCAATCAACGCCAACGCGCCGGTCATGCTGCTCGTCGTGAATGCAGAATTTCGCGTGGAAAAAGTGAATAAACTGGCCTCTCAAGTCACGGGGCGCCCCGCTCACGAACCGATGGGAGAGACGCCGGGGGAATTGATCGGCTGCGTCACTGCATTGCGCAATCCGGGGGGGTGCGGGGCAGGACCGGGTTGCAAGGAATGCGCTGTTCGGAAGGCTGTGTCGGATACGCTCGGAAATGACATAAGCCACCACTCCATTGAGACATGGAAGCAATTGCTCGTTGGGGATGTGCCTCAGGATCGATGTCTTCTGTTTTCCACTACTCCCCTTGTCCTGGGCCACAATCGCAAGGTTCTCATTTGTGCGCAAGACATTACCCCGCTCAAGCAGACAGAGCAAGACCTGCGCATGACCGTCGACAGGCTTGAGTTGGCTTTGAACGAAAGAGCCGTGTTGTTTCAGGAGATTCATCATCGGGTCAAGAATAACTTGCAAATCATTGCTTCGCTTCTTTCCATGCAGGCAAGATTGGTAAAACACCGTGAAACAGTCGATAAATTGAAAGATACCGAGCATCGAGTGAAGTCGATGGCATTGATTCATGAGCAGCTTTACAACCAAAAGGACATTGGCTCAGTCGACTTTGCCGACTACATCCAGCGCCTTGCGCCCAGATTACTGTCATCGTATGAACGAGCTGACCCGGTCAGTTTGCGCCTTGACCTGGAACCGACAAAGTTGACGCTCGACCGATCCATTCCCTGCGGCTTGATTCTGAACGAGCTGATCACCAATGCACTGAAATACGCGTATCCCAAGGGCAAGGGCGAGATTGTTGTCAGTCTTTCGTCGGATGCCGGGGATGTGAAGATGACGGTTTCAGATTCGGGTGCCGGACTGCCTGTCGATTTCGATTGGAGGAAATCGAAGTCACTTGGAATGACGATCGTCCAGGCGCTCACAAAGCAGCTGAACGGAAAGTTGGAAGTCGGACCGCCGCCAGGGGCTGTCTTCACGCTCCGGATTCCCAGCGATGCGCGACGGAGTACACCAGACCGTTATTTCTCCTCGGTTGCTCAACGAACACCACAGCAGGGGCCACCTGTCCCCGCAGGTCTTTAGGCGCCGACAATCCTCGTGAGCCATGCAAGGCGGACAAACGCTTCAATCCAACTCGGGCTAGGATTGAATCATCGTCATGGCGAATCCCATGGTTCCGCCCGCCAATCCGAAAAAGACGGCTGCCTCAACGGCCTCGATTGTTCTGGCGTTTGCCAGCGTCTACTTTTTCTGGGGCTCTACCTATACTGCGATTCGGATCGGGGCGGCGGAGATGCCGGCGCTTCTGCTGGCTGGGACGCGGTTCACGATTGCCGGGGTCATTCTGCTCGGATGGTGCCGCTGGCGCGGGTTGCGGCTTTCTTGGCCGGCGCCCACAATGCTGCGGCTGGGCCTGATCGG
>PLBE01000159.1 GCA_003134435.1 Acidobacteriaceae bacterium | reverse complement strand
GCGGCCATCTTTACCTGTCCGGATGTGGAATGTTCACCTACATTCGTCACCGTGATGGTGTATGCGCCTGCCTGTTGCCCCTGAGTAAAACCCGTTCCGCGGCTTACGGCTGTGGTTAAGTCCGGTAGAGCGCCTCCGAGAAGCACGCAAGCCGTGTTCGATCCAGTAATTACTAAATCGGGTATGCCGTCGCCGTTGAAATCGCCGGCCACGAGTTGGGGCAGCGCAGTCGTCCCAAAACCATCGAAAAAACACAAAGTTGATTTGGCGGAAAAAGTTCCGTCGCCGTTGCCCAGAAAAACTGAAATGGTTCCAACTCCGCCATAGTGATAACACCTCGAATCGGGTTGGTTCTGGTTGATGATCGCCAGATCGGCTTTGCCGTCATTGTTGAAGTCCGCGACTACCACGTCGCCAGGGTTGTCGCCTACTCTGATCGTAGACTTGGCAAAGGAGAGCGAATCGGTCGCGACGGAGACGGTAAAAGGCACAACGTTGGACGTTCCTCCACCGGGCCCAGGGCTGGAAACGGTCACAGATGCCGTGCTAGCCGCGGCCAGAGCGGAACTCGGAACCGTCGCCTGGACTTGGTTGACACCCACGTAAGTCGTGCTCAGCGGAGTTCCATTCCAGTTCACAACCGAGGCCGGAACGAACCCCGCGCCGTTCACAGTCAGCGTCAGAGACGTCGAACCCGGCGCGGCGCTGGTGGGCACCAGGGGCTGATTGACGAACGGTACTGCGTTAACTTGAGCAACGAGACTCGCGGCCGAGACCGAGATAATGAAAGCAGCGAAAACCGCGAGTGCAAAGGACCGAACCGCGGGGCGATGGGGCGTCATGCCGGATGACTCCTGACGAAAGATGTGCTTGCCTGCGCGCACAACGAGCGACTACCGAGCATAAATATTTGAATAAGGGGAGGGGAGTATGAGAACTGAGCACAGAGTTTAGCACATCATTGGCGTACAACCAGCAGTTTTTTGCGGCTTGGAGAAACCGGACTGATGGAGTGAATCGGGCAACCAGCTTGCCTTTTCACGGCCTCGCGTGAGCGCTTCCAGCCATTCCTTGCTTCGGTTTACGGCCTGCGCCACCGAACTGAACTGCCACTGAGATTGGCTAGGTCGTTGTAGGTGGCGGTTACCGTGGTAACGCCGGCGGGCGCAAAGCAGATTTGGTCGAACTCACTTTCCGGCCCGAGGGGCTGCTCGTTCCGGCAGCCTCGCCACCTGGCCTGCCGTCGCCCTTGCCGAGGCTGTGGTCAGTTCCAGGCGCGGGCTTCGATGGGAGGATGGGGGCCATCGCTTTCCAGGGCCAGGGCGGCTCGGTAGCCCGCAATCGCGGGGAGATCGGCCAAGTACCACTTTTTGCCCGCCTCCGGTTGGCCATTGATCTCCTCGATTTCGGGTTCCTGGTCGGGGTGGGTGGTGACGGAAAAATCGGCCAGGGGAAACGACAGGCCGCTGCCGGTTGCCTTCAGGAAGGCTTCCTTGCGGGTCCAGCAGGCATAAAAAGCGGGAACGCGGAGATGGTCCGCCAAAGCTTGCAGGCCGGCGCGTTCGCGGCGCGAGAAGAATCGTTCGGCGAGCGCAACCGTATCGACATCGGCCCGAATCTTCTCGATGTCAACGCCCAGCCTGCGCTCGCTGCTCACCGCAATCAGCGCGAGGTCGCCCGAGTGAGATACGTTGAACTCCAAGGCGCGTTGATTCTGCACGGTCGCCAGTTGGGGTTTGCCGTTGGGCTGATATTCGAAACGGACTTCGGCGGCTGGGATGGAAAGGTATTCGGCCAGCAGGCTGCGAAGCGCGGAACGGCATCGGCTGAAGCGAGATCGATCTTCTTCGAAGTGAAATCGGCGGGCGCGCGCCAACTCATCGGGCGACAGAACCGTGGCGCTTGGAGTCGGGGTGGGACGATCGTCCGGCGCGGACTCGATCCGCTCGGACTGGTCAAGGCGAACTCTCCAGACATCGACACGGCCCGAGGGAAACGTACGCGGCGAAAGGGCTTGCGTCCACAAGTTGCTAGGGTATGGCTTCGGTTCGCCGGTTAGGACGCTGACTTCATCCAAGGTTTGCAGCCCCTCGCGTCATAGTTACGACCGCAGTTCGAGTTACGATCGGAACATTGTAACCCGAGATTCCTGCCGGAAGCCGGGGGAAGGGGCGGTATCATCAAGCGCACGCGACCCTTGTCGACTGGCGGCAGACCCTCCGCTTGCGAGGTCCCTTATGATCAAGAACAGTCTCCGGAATCGGTGTGTCTGCGGTTATTTCCTGGCGTTGATCGTGTCCATTGGATTGCCGGGTGCCGGATTGCAAAGTGCGGCGGCCCAGAATGTTCTGACCTACCATGGAGACACTCTGCGTACTGGGTGGTTCTCATCCGAAACTCAGTTAACGGTCAACAACGTCAACTCGAATTCGTTTGGACTGCTGCACACGGTGGTGGTGGATGGACGAGTCGACGCCGAGCCCCTGTATGTTTCGCAGCTGTCGATTCCGAAAAAGGGCGTGCATAACGTCATCTTTATCGCCACTGAGAACAACAGCTTGTATAGTATCGATGCCGACACCGGGGTCATCCTGGCGCACCGCAATTTTGGGGCACCGGTTCCCTACCAATACAAAAGCTACGACGATTCCATATTTCCAGTCATGGGCATTCTCGGCACCCCGGTGATTGACCTCGCGGCGGGACTGATCTATCTGGTCGCCGACACGTACAACGGGAAGTCGGACGTCTTTCATCTCCATGCAGCCTCTCTTACGACGTTAAAGACCGCGATGATGGGCTCGTCCTTTCGGATCAGCGCCCGACTGTCGGACGGTACGATATGGCATTTCAACCCCAGATATCACGTCCAGCGCCCGGGATTGCTGGAGGCCAATGGCAGCATTTACGTGGCGTTTGGCAGTACCAACGACACGGCTCCGGACCAGTCGCGGGGCAGCATCGCGCGCTTCGACGCGACGACTCTCGCTTTCTTGGGCAGCGACGTAACCAATACCCTGAACAAAAGTCCAGATCCCTTCTATATGACTTCGATCTGGCAATCGGGATACGGAGTGGCGGCCGACGCCAATGGCGATATCTACTTCTCCACCGGAAACAGCAGTCCCAGCGTGCCGAGTTATTCGCCATCGTTTAACCGGCCGGATAGCGTCGTTCATATGTCTCCCGATCTGATGACGCTGGTCGACAGCTTCACTCCGAGCAACTACCTTGAAATGGATGAGGGTGACCTCGACCTGGGATCGGGCGGCGTCATGCTCTTGCCCGACCAGTCTGGTTCCACTCCACATCTGGCGGTCGCGGGCGGCAAGGATGGACGCGCGTTCCTGCTGAACCGTGACAGCCTCGGCGGCTACACGTCGGATGGACCGGACAACGTGCTGCAGACCGTGAATCAGGGTGCTTGCTGGTGCGGGCCAGCTTATTTCGTGGGCTCGGACGGCAGTCCCTATGTGGTCACCGGCGGAGGAAACAACCTCGCCAAATGGCAGCTAACTTTTCCCGCGGTGCAACTGCTGCAGACTGAAACGACTTTTGCTTCCTCGTCCTTTGGTCTGCCCGACTCGGGTGGAACGATTCCGGTGGTTTCCTCGAATGGGACGGTTCCCGGGTCAGCTATTGTCTGGTTTGTGCAAAAGCCATTGACTTCTTCCGATTCCAATCCCGGCACGCCGGTGACACTGCAGGCGTTTGACGCGATGAATCTGCAGCACCAGCTACTGTCGATTCCAGCCGGAACCTGGACCCATGCGGTCAACAGCAACGCGAACCTCGTTCCCACCGTGGCCAACGGCAAGGTTTTTGTCGCCAGCAATCAGCAGGTACAGATTTTTGGCCTGTTTCCGGCGGGGAAGGTCCAAGGGCGAGCCAACCAGAATCTGGCACACGGTCTTCAACCTTCGCAGCCCGACGCGGTCACCTGTCCCCAGTCTGAGCCGGTGGCAAAGGCGCTACCCGGCCCAGCAGGATCGATGCACGAATTTTGGGGAACCGTGTGTCATCTGAATCACCATCAACTGCAACTGGCATTGCGGGACGGACGAAGCATTTCGATCGACATCAGCGAGGCGTTTGCCCAACATCGACCGGTTCTGTTGACCATGGGCCGCGCGCTTCGGGTCCAGGCCGAAATTGATGCCCAGGGTGTGGCCCACGCGGAGCGGATTTCGCCGTCCCACACGCTCTCGCCACTCACTCCGGCCGATCAGTAGGTGAGCCACGGTTGAGCCCCGAACCTTCTCTGGAAGTCCCCTTTGCCTCAGGCCTTCCCTTCGTGTAACGTCGTGGCCGTAGAGGCCGGGAGGGTTGGCTCACAGATGGGCCACGTTCGGGATGGAGACGACTGGCGCCAGCATCGGCATCGGAATCATCATAGCGGTCTACAACGACTGGGTCGCGCTGGATGAGTGTCTGCGTTCCATCGCCCAGCAGGCGGATGCGCCGAGTTTTGCGGTATTTGTGGTGGACGATGGCAGTGAGCAGTCCGCTCCAGAAAATATTCAGCAATGGGCAGGCCGCTTCCCGTTGCACATCGTTCGACAATCTCACGCGGGAATTTCCGTTGCCAGAAATCGCGGAATCATGGCGGCGACCGAACCAGTGCTCTTATTCGTCGACGCCGACTGCAGGCTCCGCAAAAACTGTCTGGCAACGCTCACCTCCACCATCGCCCGTTCCCCGCAGCACGATTGCTTTCAGCTCCGGCTCACCGGAAGTGGATCGACCGTAGTCGGGAGAGCCGAGGAACTGCGGCTCGCGACCTTTCAGGAGCACGCCCTGCAGCCCGACGGCCGCATTCGATACTTAAACACCGCAGGATTCGCCATCCGACGCGCCCGGGCGCAAAACCGGGACGGTCTGTTTGATCCCGTCGCGCAGAGAGGTGAGGACACTCTCTTGCTGGCCAATTTAATGAAGCGCGACGAGCTTCCCCTGTTCGTCGCCGATGCGGTCGTTGAACATTCCATCTCTTTGTCTTTAATAGGGTGCCTGGGGAAAGACATCCGTTCGGCGTATCTGGAATGCAAGACCTACGAAATGATCGATTCGAAGGGAGTGGAAATTCGAATCACGAACCGGGAGCGCCTGCAATTGCTGGGTTCCATGTGGAAAGCCGCCAGCCAGCCTTCGATCGGAAGAGTGGCATGGGTCGTGGTGGTTGGCAGGCAGGCCCTACAAAGGATAATCTCTTTAGGATACCGCTGGTTGCGGATTGGAGCGATTCGTAGCACCAGGAACGTGAATCGACAGCGGTAAGGTCAGTTTTCAGTTTCTGGTTATAGCCCTTCTGTGCTATTACCCCCTCCATTCGGTAGTAACCTACACGCTGGTTGTATTGACGGCGTGACAGCGCCCTGATAACTCTAGACAACAGACCCTAAATTGGATCATGAAGCCAGTTCCCAGCAGTTACATTCGATATATGTTTTGCAGGAGAGATGCTTTGGATAAGAGAGCCCGGCGCGCATCGATCGTTGTCGTAATGCTTTTGCTGGCGGCTTGTTTGAGCGCTTCCGCAGCATCCAGCAAAACCGCCGCCACTCCGCGAACTTCTGGGGCGCAGCTTACGGGAGCGTGCGCCGGGGGCGCGAGCCTCTCCGGCTGGTACGGCATGCTGGTAAATGGGGGCGGAAAGTATCTGACCGGCGCGCTCCTGTTCGACGGCAACTGCAATGTGTCGGGCAACAACATTACCGGAGGCGTACCGGGGCCCTACATCACAACCAGTGTCGCGGGGACTTACGGGGAGAATTCGGACGGTACTTTCACCATCACGCTCAACCTCGCGGGCCAATCGACACCCCAGACCTATATGGTCGGCGTCAGTGAATCGGGCAACAAAGCGCGCGGCATCGAGAGCGATGGCACGATTGAAGCCACCATCGATTTGCAGTCACAGCTCACCACTCAGACCTCGGGATATACCACGGCGAGTCTCATCGGATCGTATGCGGCATCCTGTTACGGGAACGCCGCGGCGGAACTTAACTATCTGACATTCGACGGCAACGGAAACGTGTCGGGACTGGATGACTCGGACAGTGCCGGTGGCGCAAGCAGTAACTCCATCAGCGGAACTTACTCGGTCAATGGGGACGGGACGTTCTCGGGCAACCTCGGCGGTGGCCGCATTTTCGCAGGTGTCATCGACAATGGCGTCTCCGAGATCGAATACACCTATGCCTTGTTCGGACAGGGGAACCGGGCCTGCGTGGGCAAGCAGTATTCCGCTACTAACCTCTTCGGCTGGTACGGCTTCGTGGTGGGCGGGACGGCGCAAAGTGGCGGAGGCGGGAAATATCTGTCGGGCTCAGTCTATTTCAACGGCGCCGGCCAACTGAGCGGCGCAAACGTCAACGGCGGCATGAACGGACAGTACGGGCCCACGAGCGTGGTGGGATCGTATAGCCTCAATCCCGATAATACGATCAGCATCAACATGAACCTCGCCAACCAGACGGCGGCACAGACCTATGTTGTCGGCGTGAGTGAATCCGGGAACGAAGCGATCGGGATCGAGAGCGACAGCAGCGCGATTGCGACCATCGACATGCAAAACCAGCTTCCACCTTCCGGCACGCCAGCCTATAGCAATGCCAGCCTCAACGGCACGTATGCGGCGTTTTGTTCTGGGTCCGAGGTCGATCTCAACTGGGTGACTTTCGATGGCAACGGCGGCCAAATCGGCGTGGATGCCTATGACGATGGCGCCTTCGGCGATAGCCCTTACATTGGAACCTATTCGGTGAACGCCGATGGCACGTTTACCGGGAACTTCTCTGGGATCTACAGCATATTCACCATGACCGGCGTCATCGATAACGGGAACAGCGAGATTGAATTCTCTTACGATCAGTCCGGAGTAGGCGGCGTGGTCGCCTGCGTGGGCGAGTCTACCTACGGTCCTGTAGGCGCGAACCCAGTTGCGGCTACCCCAAGCTTCAGCCCGGCCCCAGGAATCTATGCCTTGCCCCAGACCATAACTCTGTCGGACACCACCGCGGGCGCGGTCATTCATTACACCACCGACGGAAGCGCTCCCAGCATCGGGTCTCCGGTATACAGCGGGCCGGTAGCGGTGAGTGCGACCGCTTCTATCCAGGCGATCGCGGTGGCCAGCGGCTACAGCAACAGCGCCATCGCCGCCGGAACTTACTTCGCGGGTCGGAATTTGAGTCAGACCATCACTTTCCCAACCATCCCAAACCAGACCTATCCTGCGCAGCAGGTTAGTCTGAATGCGACCGCTAGTTCCGGGCTGCCGGTTAGCTACGCCGTGCTCTCCGGTCCGGGAACGCTCACCGGAAACATTTTGACGATCACGGGAGTGGGTTCGGTGACGGTGCAGGCGAGTCAGTCCGGGAGCACACAATACGCCGCTGCCTCTCCAGTATCACAGGCAGCCACGGTCAATCAGTCAACCACGACGTTGGTTCTGACCTCGACCAGCAACCCGTCGGCGCTGGATCAGCCGATAACCCTGGCGGCGACGATCATGCCACAGAATGGCGGTCAAGCTACCGGGACCGTCACTTTCAAGGATGGCGCCACGACGTTGTCCGTGGTTGCGGTGACCGGCAACGTGGCGAGCCTCAGCACCAGCGCACTCGCTATCGGCACTCATTCCATCAGCGCGACCTACAGTGGCGACGCCAACTTTGGTGGAAGCGCTGCAGTTCCTTTGCTGCAGGTCGTGACCAAGGCTCCATCTACCGCGACACTGGCTTCTTCGCTCAATCCGGCGAACTCCGGACAACTGGTTACCTTCACGGCTACGGTCTCTTCTCCGGCAGTTGCACCCACGGGCAGCGTTCAATTGCTGAATGGCTCAACCGTACTGGCGACAGTGGCTTTGAAGTCGGGGGTCGCAAAATACTCGACCGCGAAATTGCCGGCGGGCTCAAACCCGATTACAGCCGTATACGGTGGCGACGCCAACAACAGCGGCAGCACGTCGGCGGTTCTCAACCAGGTCATGCTGGCGGCGACAACCACAACTCTGACGTCTTCGCCGAATCCATCCGTCTACGGTCAACCCGTTCTCTTCACCGCGAAAGTTGACTCCAGCATGGGAGCCCCTCCGGATGGAGAAACCGTTACCTTCAAGCAGGGCACCACGACCCTGGGAACTGGAACGCTGAGCGGAGGAATTGCAACTCTATCCACGACTCCTCCAGGAGTGGGCCCGAAGCCGGTAACAGCCGTCTACGGCGGCGACTCGAACCTCACCGCCAGCACGTCGAAAGCTGACAATCAGGTGATTGGCAAGGCTGCAACCACGACCGCCCTCGGTTCATCCCTGAACCCGTCGAACCCGGGACAGCCAATCACGTTCACCGCGACCGTCACCCCACAATTTAGCGGGACACCCACAGGACTCGTGACTTTCTACGATGGGACTAAAGTTCTGGGGACAGTCGCCCCGAGCGGAGGCGCGGCCAACTTCACCACTGCAAAATTGACCGCGGGCACCCACAGTATCACGGCCACTTACAACGGCAGCACTTACTTTGTCGGCAGTTCGGGAACGCTGACGCAGACGGTGAATTGAAATCAGGATCGCGCCGCAGCCGTCCGAATGCTGTCATAATGGATGAGTGATGGACGCGCGGAACGTTCTCCGCGCCCAGCCCTTTGAGGGCATGAACATTGGAAACTGCGGTACGGCTGAAGCGATACCCTGCTACAGGACTCGATTCCTTCAGCATCAACAAGGCCCTCGCCTTTATTAGCTTCTTAACGGCGCGTCATTCCAAAACCGATCGTTGGAACAGCTCTGGGACAGCTTTCCGGGAAATTATGCAGGACTGCCGACAGTTTTACATTGATGGACAGTGGGCCGATCCAACCGCAGCCCGCGACTTTACGGTCAACAACCCCGCAAACGCGGAGCCTGTTGCCGTGATCTCGCTGGGATCTGACGCGGATGTGGATCGCGCGGTGGCTGCCGCGAAACGCGCCTTCGAGTCGTATTCCGAAACCACCCGGGATGAGCGTTTGAAACTCCTCCGGCAGCTTACGGAGGTTTATCGGTCGAAGATGGCGGAAATGGCCGACACGATCTCCCTCGAGATGGGCGCCCCGTGCTCACTGTCGCGGAAAGCACAGGCTCCCGCTGGCCTGGCGCATTGGCTGGAAATCGTGAAGGTCCTCGAGCCCTTTCAGTTCGAAGAAATCAAAGGATCGACACTGATGCGGAAAGAGCCCGTCGGCGTGTGCGGACTGATCACGCCATGGAACTGGCCCATGAACCAGATTGTCTGCAAAGTGGCGCCGGCGCTGGCGGCAGGATGCACGATGGTTCTCAAGCCCAGTGAAATGGCGCCTCTTTCCGCATATTTATTTGCGCGCATCATGCACGAGGCGGGTGTGCCGCCGGGGGTTTTCAATTTAGTGAATGGCGATGGGCCGACGGTTGGGGCGGCGATATCGTCCCATCCCGACATCGCCATGGTGTCCTTTACCGGGTCCACGCGAGCCGGGGTCGCGGTGGCCGTGGCCGCCGCGCCCACGGTTAAGCGGGTAGCGCAGGAACTCGGAGGCAAGTCGGCCAACATCATTCTGGATGATGCCGACTTCGAACGGGCTGTCGCGCAGGGCGTCCAGGAATGCTTTCGCAATACCGGGCAATCCTGCAACGCGCCCACCCGCATGCTGGTTCCGCGGTCGAATTTGGCGGAGGCCGAGCGGGCGGCAAAGCTGGCCGCAGAGAGCATTCAAGTTGGCGATCCGTTCCTGGAAACGACTGGCATGGGACCACTGGCCAGCCAGGCGCAGTTCGACAAAGTGCAACGCCTGATTCATACCGGGATCGACGAAGGGGCAAGGTTGCTCACCGGAGGGCCGGGCCGACCGCAGGGTCTCGCGGCCGGTCTCAGCAAAGGCTACTTCGTGAAACCAACCGTGTTCACCGAAGTTCGAAACGACATGACCATCGCTCGCGAAGAGATATTTGGGCCGGTACTTTGCCTGATCGCGTATGAGGACGAACAGCACGCAATCCGAATCGCAAACGATACTCCTTATGGGCTCTCCGGTTTTATAACATCGGGAGACCGGAACCGCGCGGCACGGGTAGCAAAGCGCATACGAGCCGGCAACGTGCACGTGAATGGCGCGCGGGTGGATTTCGCCGCATCGTTCGGAGGCTACAAACAGTCGGGCAACGGCCGAGAATGGGGCGCGGCAGGGCTGGATGAGTACCTGGAACTGAAAGCGATCTTTGGTTATCACGGCTAGCGTTATCAGGGCTAGGCTTACCGGGACTGGTTTCCGAGCGCCTGGGCCCGGGCGGTTACGGCAGTCACTTCGGGGCGGGATATCGAAGGGTTCTGGCCGAGTCCTCGCGCTAAACTTGAGCAGGAACGCCCGCGAGGCGCTGCGGATGCTAGCCTTCCGAAAGGCTACCCGGCGCGGACGTTAGATCTGGTATCCGAAGTGGCGTCATGCGACCGGACGCAGAAGTTGAAGTGGAGGAAGCGTTGGAATGACGGGCAAGGATCAATACGGGAACGACCAGCACAACGGTCAGAGCGCCGGCGCAGGACAGTCCGCCGCGTTGTCAGCCGGTTCCCAACGCCCGGAACTGCCGAACGCTTACGTTGCGCCGCAAACCACCTTGCAGGAGGTGATTTTAACGGTATGGTCTAGTATTCTCGGAATCGAAAAGATTGGGATCGAGGACGATTTCTTTGAATTGGGCGGCGATTCCGTCCTGGCGACGCAGATCATCTCCCGATTGTCTCGCATGTTCCGAATGGATTTGCCCCCGATTGTTTTATTCGACGCTTCCACCATCGATAAGCTGGCGCACTATATAATTGCGCACGAAGCACGCCCCGGGCTGGCTGAAAAAACTGCCGCAGTCTTGAAACGAATCGAAGGCATGACTGAAGAGGAAGTCACGCGCAGTTTGCTTTCCAGGTGAGAATCGGTGTCGGAGGTCATGAGTAAGGACTCGTTCAAGCACCGTGATTTCTCCGAGCAGAAGCTCGCTTTGCTGGCCAGCCTACTGGATGAAGAAGGGGTTCCTCAGCCGCCTGCCCTGAAACGCATTTCCCGGGACAGCAAATTGCCGCTTTCCTCCGCGCAGATGCGGCTCTGGTTGTTCGATCAGTTGGAGCCTGGCAGCACCGCCTACAACATACCTGTCCGCCACGACTTCAAGGGTCCGTTCAACCTGTCGGCCTTCGAGGGGAGTTTGAGCGAGATCATTCGCCGGCACGAAGTGTTGCGCACGTCTTACCTGAAAGTCGACGGGGTTCCTGCCCAGAAGATCGCACCACCGGAGTTGTTCCGGGTTCCCATAGTCGATTTACAGAATCTGACGTTGTCGGACCGCGAACGAGAAGTTGCCCGCCTGGCTGCGGCGGATGCCCGGAAGCCCTTTGATCTCGCCAAGGCTCCGCTGCTCCGAGCGCAACTATTGAAACTGGCGCCCGACGAGCACGTCCTCTTGCTCAACGTTCATCACATCGCCTTCGATTGGTGGTCGTTCGGAGTGTTCGAAAAAGAACTGGCAACTCTTTACGGGGCTTTTCTCCGGGGAGAGCAAGTCTCGCCGCTGCCCGATTTGCCATTTCAATACGTGGACTTCGCTGCCTGGCAAAGGCAGTGGCTGCAGGGCGAGATCCTGCAGCAACAACTGGCGTATTGGCAAAAGAAGCTAAGCGGCGTCCTGCCCACACTGGAGCTCCCGACCGATCGACCGCGGCCTGCCGTCCAGTCCTATCATGGGTCCATTGTCACCTCGGTGCTTTCGAAGCAACTGACGGAGGAGCTCAAGACATTGAGCCACCGCGAAGGCGCGACCCTGTTCGCAATATTGCTGGGCGCCTTCAAGGTTCTATTGCATCGCTACACGGGAGAAGACGACATCCTTGTAGGAGCGCCGATTGCGGGCCGGAATCGAACCGAGGCCGAGGAACTTGTCGGTTTCTTCGTGAATACGCTGGTAATGCGTACCGACCTGTCGGGCGATCCCACGTTCCGGGAGTTTCTGGGGCGCGTGCAGGAAACCACGCGCGGCGCTTACGCGAATCAGGATCTGCCTTTTGAAAAGCTGGTGGAAGTGCTCAATCCGAAACGCGACAGCAGTCATGGGCCCATGTTCCAGGTGATGTTGTCGATGCTCAACACGCCCATGCCACCGTTGCAGTTGTCCGGTCTGCAGCACCGCCGGACGATGCTGGACAGCGGCACCTCGAAATTTGACCTGACTCTGTACGTCATCGAAGAGGCCGCCGGCCTGAGCTTCACATGCGAGTACAACACGGACTTGTTCAACGCCGATCGCATCCAGCGCATGCTCGGACATTTCGAGGTCCTGCTGGAAGGCGCGGTTCGGAATCCCCAGCAGCGCATCTCGGAATTGCCGATCTTGAGCCATCACGAACGACAGCAGATTCTGATCGATTGGAACAACACGCGAGCCGCTTACCCCAGGGACGTGATGCTCCACCAATTATTCGAATCCCAGGTCGAGCGGACCCCTGCGGCGATCGCGGTGGAGTTTGAGGGCAAGCAACTCACGTATCAGGAACTGAATCAGCAGGCAAATCGGCTGGCGCACTATCTGAACAAACTGGGCCTTGGCGTGGACACGCTCGTCGGTATCTGCATGGACCGTTCCCTGGAGATGGTGGTGGGGCTTCTCGGCATCCTGAAGGCGGGTGCGGCGTATGTGCCGCTGGACCCGGCGTATCCAAAGGAGCGCTTGGCGTTCATGGTCGAAGACGCTCAGGTACGGGTGCTGCTGACGCGAGACGATGCGGCCAACGCTCTTGAGGCGGATCGGGCCAGGACGGTACGCATCGGCTCGGATGTGAAGGATTCGAATTGGAAAGAGATTGCGCGGGAAAGCGACGCAAACCCGACTGGCGCCGCCACTGCCGATGACTTGGCTTATGTGATCTACACTTCGGGATCGACGGGAAAATCGAAGGGCGTGCAAATCTGTCATCGCGCGGTCGTGAATTTCTTGAACTCCATGCGAGAACAGCCGGGACTGACCCCGGACGATACGCTCCTCTCCGTCACCACCTTATCGTTTGACATCGCCGCGCTGGAAGTCTTTCTGCCGCTTACCGTGGGCGCGCGACTGGCGGTGGTCAGCCGCGAAGTCGCTTCGGATGGAGAGCGGTTGTCGGAGCAGTTGGCCCGGTCGAAGGCCACGGTTATGCAAGCTACTCCGGTTACTTGGAGACTGCTGCTGGAAGCCGGCTGGCCGGGCAATCCGGGCCTGAAAATGCTGTGCGGCGGCGAGGCTTTGGATCGCGCACTGGCGGGTCAACTACTGCAAAAGGGCGGATCGCTCTGGAATCTTTACGGTCCCACCGAAACGACGATCTGGTCGGCGCTCCATCACGTGGAGTTCGAATCAGCCTCTGAATTTGAATCGAGGACCGGCGCCGTCTCCATCGGCCGGCCGATCGCCAACACGCAGATCTACCTGCTTGACCCTCACTTGCAACCGGTTCCGGTTGGAGTCGCCGGGGAACTGCACATCGGCGGTGACGGCTTGGCGCTGGGGTACCTCAACCGGCCGGAGTTGACCGCCGAAAAATTTATTCCCAACCCCTTCCGCGATGCTTCCGGCACCAGCAATCTGATTTACAAGACCGGCGACTTGGCTCGCTATCTGCCGGACGGCACCATCGATTTTCTGGGCCGCAATGACTACCAGGTGAAGATCCGTGGCTTTCGCATCGAACTGGGCGAAATCGAGGCGGTACTGGGCCGGCATCCCGCCGTGCAGAAGGCCGTGGTCCTGGCCAGGGAGGACACGCCTGGCGAGAAACGACTGGTGGCCTATGTGGTCCCGAATGCTGAGCAAACTCCCTCGACTGACGAACTGCGCAACTTCTTAAAGGAAAAGCTGCCGCCCCACATGGTTCCCCCTTTCTTCGTAATCCTGGGGGCAATGCCGTTGACCCCCAACGGCAAGATCGATCGGAAGGCGCTGCCTTCCCCCGACCACGCGCGAACCGAGATCTCGCCAGGATCGGTTGCCCCGCGCGACCCGCTGGAACAGACGCTGGCGCAGATCTGGTCGAAGATTTTAAGAGTGAGAAAGATCGGCATCCTGGACAACTTTTTCGATCTGGGCGGACATTCGCTCCTGGCGGTTCGCATCGTGGCCGAGATCGAACGCAACCTCGGAAAAACCCTGCCCCTCGCCACGTTTCTGCAGGCCCCAACCATCGCCGATCTGGCAGATGTGCTGAGAAAAGAAGATTGGAAGCCTTCCTGGTCTTCTCTTGTACCCATACGTGCCGGGGGATCGAAGCCGCCTCTGTTCCTCATGCACAGCCATGGTGGCAACGTGCTGGAATACTACCCGCTGGCGGAACGACTGGAGGCCGACCAGCCGGTTTACGCTCTTCAGGCTCGCGGTCTGGACGGGCACATTATTAAGGATCAATCGTTCGAGGAAATGGTGGCATCTCACCTCGATGAGTTGCGCAGCCTGCAACCGGAGGGCCCCTATTTTTTGGGCGGTTATTGCCTGGGGGGACTACTGGCTTTGGAAGCTGCCCGGCAGCTTTCCGAATTGGGCCAGGAAGTCGCTTTAGTCGTGTTAATACAGACCATCAATCCCACCTATGCGCGCTTCAACCCCGATCTCACGATATTTCAGCGCGGCTGGTACCGTGCAACCAAGCGCATCGATCTCGAACTGGCTTATCTTCGACACCGGGGAGCGAACCATATCCTGGAACGGTTCCGGCGCACGCGAGACATCGCACTGGCGAGAACTGCCATCACGCTTGACAATCTGATGAGCAACGGCCACGATTCCCGAAAAACCACTTCCATGGCGCACACGCTGGAGGTGCTTGCCATTGAGCACGACCGGGCGCGCACCCGCTACGTGATGCGTCCCTACAACGGGCCGGTGGTGCTGTTTCGCGCCCGTCGGCAATTGTCGGGACTGATGGCAGACTCCAATCTCGGGTGGAAGGAAGTTCTGCATGGCACACTGGAAGTTTGCGACGTGCCCGGCCATCAGGAAACGATGCTCCTCGAACCGAACGTTTCCTGTCTTGCAAAAGAGTTAACCAACCAGTTACGGGCTGCGCAGCAGAATTCCGTAACCGCCTGACCCGAAGCGCTCCAATAGTTTCGAGCTCGAAAGTGACCCACTCCCCTGGCCCATGATCGATCGCCTTCCGCTGGTTGACTCTCTAAATTCCACTGGCGTAACTTACAACCAGCGGGACGCCTCGCCAACGCACAAAGTTGACGAACTCACTGGTCGCGTCCTCGGCGACAAGTGGGACGCCAGACGGAAGGGAGTCGATTGACGATCGGAAGCGGGTGGTCCAGAACTTGGACGTTCTTCCAAGGGGAGTGGCGCGAGGGTAACATCGGAATTATGGGCCCGCGCACCCATGCGGCATGGCTGTGCTCGGTGGTGTTTGACGGCGCCCGTGCGTTTGAGGGCGTCACTCCCGATCTCGATCGCCACTGCGCCCGGGTCAATGACTCGGCGAAGAAACTCTTCCTCAAGCCTGTGGTCTCAACCGAAACCTGGGTCCAGTTGGCGCGGGAGGGGATGACACGCTTTGAAAAGGATGCCGCGCTATACATTCGGCCTATGTATTGGGGAGAGAAAGAAGCGCCGTGGGTTCAGTCTCACGATCCCGAATCGACGCAATGGTGTCTTTGCATCTACGAGGCCGCGATGCGCGCGCCCAAGGGTTTCTCTATCACTTTGTCTCCTTATCGACGGCCAACCCTCGACACCATGCCGGTCGATGCCAAGGCTGGATGCCTCTATCCCAACAACTCCCGTTGCCTGTTCGAAGCGCAGGCTCGAGGCTTCGACAATGCGATTGTTTGCGACATGTTGGGAAATGTCGCCGAACTGGCCACTTCCAACGTATTCATGGCGAAGGGGGGAGTGGTGTTTACTCCAGTGGCGAATGGAACATTTCTCAACGGCATCACCCGCCAACGAGTCATTGGCTTGCTGCGGCAAAGCGGCGTGAGTGTGGTCGAGAAAACGCTCACCTACCCGGACTTCGAAGCGGCGGATGAAATCTTCGCTACCGGTAATTATTCCAAGGTCGTCCCGGTAACGCGGATTGGCAGCCGCCCCCTCCCATTCGGCCCCCTCTATGCCCAAGCGCGAGAACTCTATTGGACATTCGCACATTCGTGACCGACCGAGATTGGCAGAACATCGCGAAGGTGTAGCGTGAACCCTATGCCCACATCCACGATGGTCGAGGTCCTGACCCCCATCTGGCAGCGCGTGCTGCAACTTCCGTCGGTTGGAATCGACGATAACTTCTTCGATCTGGGCGGTGACTCCGCGCTGGCGCTGGAGTTGTTCCACGAAGTGGCGCTGGCTTGCGGACGCGAATTGCCGCCGGTAGTGATCTACCATGCGCCCACGATTTCCGCTCTGGCTGCTCTTTTGGAGCAGCCTACCAGCCCGCGGATTCCTCCTCTGGTTCAGTTAAAGGAAGGTTCCGAGCCGCCGGCTTTTATCGCTCACGGGCTCGGCGGCAGCGCCATGGATTTTTTTCAGATCGTGAAGCGCATTCGCGCCCCCAATGCAATTTACGGCATGCAGGCCAAGGGCATTGACGTTGTGGAAGAACCGCTCGATCGTATCGAAGATATGGCCCGATTCTCTCTCGAGGCCGTCCGGGAAGTGCAGCCACACGGACCTTATCTTCTCATCGGCTTCTCGCTGGGGGGGCTGGTCACCCTGGAAATGGCACAACAGCTGACCGCCCAAGGAGAAAAGATCGGACTCCTGGCGATGCTTGATTCCTATCCGCATTCGAATTACATCCCGATCGGGCAACGCACCCGTCTGGCAACTCGGCTGGCGTGGCGCTGGATGGCGGGTCGCCTGCAATGGCTGGGAGTGAGCCCGCCTTACCGGACGACCCTGGACGTGCCGCCCTCGCCGGCTTTGCAGCGTTTCCGCGACAGTGATCGTCTGGCGCTGGAACGTTATCGGCCGCGTTTCTATCCGGGAAGAATAAATTTTGTTCGCGCCGCAATCCCCACTGACTTCCCCGCTGATCCCGCCGCCATCTGGTCCCGCCTGGCGCAAGAATTCGAGGTGGAAACTGTGCCCGGCGACCACCTCGGCATCATGACTACTCATCACGAAGCACTGGCCTCCGTGCTTTCCCGTTACCTCCAAAAGAGCTAGTTAGCTGTCCTTGCCGAGATTACTTCGGTAATCATGCACTCCAGATACAACGGACTTTCATAGGGCCAAAACCCATCAGGCGCAGCTTTAAAGGTCCGCCCAGCGCGACTTTTCGTCGATCTTCCTTCGGCCGGGAAAGAGAGTGCCTAATGTGTGCAAGTATGTGCATAGGGCTCGATTTTTTAACAGGATTTTGATCGCTTCAGCCTTGACTTTGCAAAGCCGTACTGTATCTTATGGACAACGCCTTTAGTCACGTACTGAGGGCTTCCCCCCAATATTTTGGCCGCAATTTAAAAATGAAAGCCACAGGAGAGACTCTTTTGAAGACTATCGCTCGCGTATCCTCCATTGCTGTGATGCTGTTGTTGGTTTCGGCGGTTTGCAGCGCCGCTTGCACGGGTGGCTCGGTCCTCTCCGGCTATTACGGCATGCTCGTCGGCGGAAACGGCAAATATCTCACCGGCGCAGTCCATTTCGACGGCAACTGCAACGTATCGGGCAGCAACATCACGGGCACCCTGGGCGGAAGTTACGTCACGACCAGTGTCTCCGGCACATACGGCCAGAATTCAGATAGTACCGTCAACATTACTCTGAACTTCGCGGGCCAATCCGCCGCGCAAACTTATATCGTCGGCGTGAGCGAATCGGGCAATAAGGCGCGCGGCGTCGAAAGCGATGGTACCGTCGGAGCCACCATCGATCTGACCTCGCAACTGACAACCTTGACGGGCGGGTATACCGCGTCGAGTCTCAACGGCACATACGCCGTTTCCTGCCTTAGCGACGGCGCAGCCGATTTGAACTACGTTACCTTCAACGGCAGCGGCCTGACCGGCATCGACGTCTACGACCAAAGCGGCACGGTCAACACGGCTAACTACAGCGGCAATTATTCGGTGAACTCCGACGGAACTTTTTCCGGCGTTTTGACCAGCAGCGGATTTACGCAATACAGTTTTAACGGCGTTATCGACAACGGCCAAACCCAGATCGAATACATTTACGAAGATGCGGGATCGGGCGTGCTGGCCTGCACCGGCAAGCAATCGACGACTACCAACCTCCAGGGCTATTACGGCATGGTGGTTGATGGATTCCAGGTTAGCGGTGGCGGCAAGTATCTTTCAGCCTCCGTCTACTTCAATGGCGCCGGCTCGTTAACCGCCACCAACGTTCAGGGTGGAAGCGGCTCAACTTACACCACCACGACGGGCACCGGAACTTACGTCGTGAACAGCAACAACACGGTCACTATTACGCTGAATCTCGCTAACCAATCGACCGCGCAAACCTACGTGGTCGGCGTTGCCGAAGGCGGCAACGAGGCGCTCGGGGTCGAGTATGACGGCTCCGCGTACGCTACCATCGATCTGCAAAGCCAGCTTCAGTTGCCAGCCACCAAATACAACCTGGCCAGCCTTAACGGCACCTATTCGGCCTCGTGCGGCGGCAGCGAAGTCGACCTCAACTATGTAACTTTTAACGGCAATGGTTCGCTGACGGGCGTCGATGCCTATTACAACGGCTCTTATGGCGATAGTCCCTACACCGGAACCTACACCGTAAACAGCGATGGAACGTTCTCTGGAAGCTTTGCCGGCAGCTACAGCGTGTTCACGATGACCGGCGTCATTGACAACGGAACATCCGAAATTGAGTTCACCTATGACGAGTCCGGCGTGGGCGGCATTGTAGGTTGCATCGGTGAATCCACCTACGTGCCTCCGCCTGCGACTCCGACCGTGGCGCCACCGGCTTTGAGCCCCGCCCCGGGAGCGTACTCCTCGACCGCCACGGTAAGTCTGTCGGACGTAGCCTCTGGTTCAGTCATTCACTACACCACGAACGGAAGCACGCCGACGGTCAATTCTCCGTTCTGGTGGTGGTCGAAGTCACCGAAATCGGGCCACTGTAGGTCGGAGAATTGACCGTCGGCGTGCTTCCGTTCGTGGTGTAGTGAATGACTGAACCAGAGGCTACGTCCGACAGACTTACCGTGGCGGTCGAGGAGTACGCTCCCGGGGCGGGGCTCAAAGCC